>JBIIOI010000004.1:0-107500 GCA_044337025.1 Planctomycetaceae bacterium | reverse complement strand
CGCCGATCCTGAGCTGTCCTTCGATCCGACGTTGGCGTGGATCCAGAAGCGTGCGGAACAACTCACCGGCGAGTTGGCTGGGTGTTCCGACGAACGGGACATGCTCCAATGCGTGGTGAATTGCCTAGCGGGCGACTGCGGGCTGCATGGAGACGAAGGCTGTTATGACCGCCCGGAGAGCAGCTTCCTGGACCAGGTGATACAGACGGGCCAGGGATTACCGATCACTCTTTCACTTGTGTACTGTGCGGTGGCGGAGCGAGTCGGAGTCCCGCTGCAGCTGGCTCCAGCCCCGCAGCACGTGGTCTGCCGATTGGCGACCGACCACGAGGCCGTTTATGTCGATCCGTTCTTCGAGGGGCGAGTGCTGTCGGAAGCGGAATGTCTGGCTTGGCTGAGCGTGCGAACCCAACTCGACCCGCGCGACCTGCTACCGACGCTTCGCCCCGCCAGCCCCCGCGTGATCATCGAGCGGATGCTGCTGAATCTCAAGAATCTGTATGTCAAACAGGCCAACTGGCTGCGTCTGTGGCCGGTGCAGTATCGATTGACGGCCCTCAACCCCGGGGTTGTGGAGGCCTCTCGCGATCTGGGATTGGTGGCTGCCTACTGCGGAAAGCACGGTCAGGCGGTTTCGATTCTGAGAGACTGCTTGTCCGAGGTCTCGGCGCAGGATCGGGAGGTGCTGACGAAGCAGATTTCCGATTCAGAGCGGAAGCTGGCTCTCTGGAACTGAGTTTCGATCCGTGGATCAACCCTAATTCTGGGCCATCCACCAGACGAGCAGCTCGCGAAATGGAGGAGACAGGTTGTCTCCGGTGCGTGCCAACTCGGCTTCAAGCTCTCTTCGCGAGTAGATTTCCAGCCCCGCGACCTCGCCGGCATGCGGTGCCAATACGGCATCGCTGGTCGTTGTATATAGCACCGTGTGCTCAAACGCAGTCGCTGGACTGGCCGACAACTTCACCGCGAACTGCAGGTCGACTCCCCGCAGACTGAGCTCTTCGCCGAGTTCCCGCTCCGCAGCTGAGTGGTAGTCCTCTCCCGAGTCGAGATGTCCGGACGCGGACGAAGTCAGAGCCAGTGGATACTCGTCTTTGCTCGCAGAGCGCCGCTGCGTGACCAGTCGGCCATCCGACAGAAACACCCAGACATGCACTGCCCGGTGGAGCAGCTTTTGAGCATGCACATCCGCGCGGCGGGCCTGGCCAATGACCCGATCGGCCTCATCGCAGACGTCGAAGATTTCATCGGGCGACTGCATCGTCCTCATCCCTGAACCGGGAGTGGCCACTGGTCATAACGGGCAGGTTCAAACTGGCCACATGGACCGTCAGTCGTTCCGTGAACTCGGGAAGCTCCGATTTGAGTTTGGCTGCCAGTGACGGAGCGTGCGTGGCTGTTTTCAGAGACTGCAGGTACTCCGTCAAGAGTTGCGGGCCATCCGGATTCCCCTGCAGCAGGTAGTGGACCCAAGCCCACGCTTCCTGGTAGTCAGCCCGCTGCATCTGGCTGATGTCTTCGATCTGCTCGAGCCGCTTGAGGTCCGGTTTCCAGCCATTCTGGATGGCAACAGCCAGACTCTCGGCGTGATCGCGGTTGAACCCGACGGGCTGATCGGGCGGGACCTCAAAGTACTCAGCCAGGCCTTCGTCGATCCACAGCGGAACGGTCTTCAGCGAGGCATGCAGCACGCCATGCGTGTATTCGTGCCGCAGATCCTCGAGAGTCTTGTCGCCCCAGTAGGCATAGACCATCAGCTGGCGCGGTGTCCCGATAAAGAAGGCCCGCCGCGCGGGCAGCGTCGGATGCTTCTCTTCCATGAACTGGGCGTAGCGTGACTCGTCACGAAACAAATAGACCGTGACGGGCCGCGTCGCCTCGGGTAGCCGCAGTGTCGAGCGGACCTCTTTGCGGAGATGCACCAGTTCCTTCAGGAACGGATCTTCGCGGTCGATCTCGATGTCGGAGCGGATCGTCAGCTGATCGAGATCAATCTCGCAGTGCTTGGGCAGCTGACGCGTCATCGGAACCGATGAGGCGTGACAGCCGATCAGCCCGCAAATCACCAGCCCCGCAGCCAGCGCGGCGCGAATCGGGCGAAGTGAAAGTGGAGGCACGGTCGATCCCTGACGTCGGCGGACTCTGCGTCGGCGGGATCGTCCCAGAATCGGGCGGATGACTCAACGGGAATTCGCAACCCGGTCGAACGGGGCACGTTACTCTCGCTCGCCGGTCGCATCTCAGCCTACAATCGAGCGGACTGAAGCGATGGGCGGAGCTGCGCTTGGACAATCGAGCGAAACTCGGCATCGCCAAAACTGATGGGGAGACGCTGACCATGGATCTGGTTCGTCGGTTTGCTTGCTGGGGTGTGGGGCTAGCCTTGTGCTCGCTGGGAGTGATCGCTCCTGCAGCGGATGGTGTCGATGCCCAGGACACCCAGATTGAAGTCCCAGCGGCACCGAATCCGGACGCCCGGTTCAAGCTGCAGATTGGCGATGAGGAGCCGATCCCGGCGGACCCCAAGACCCCCGCCGACTCGCTGCACCTGGAGCGGCGTAAAGCGATCACGTGGCAGTTGACGGGTCAGCTGCACTTGTCGCGGTCGGATGCCGATCCCAAGCAACTGACGAAAGCGGAAGATTGCTTTCGCAAGGCAATCGAGTCCGACCCCAAGTTCCTGCGCAGCTATCAGATGCTGGTCAGCCTGCTGATCAGTGGAGCAGTCACCGACGAGAAGATCGAAGAGGCCCGCAAGGTCACGTTCCAGGCCGCAGAGCAGTTCCCCGAGGGGTTCACACTGGTCCGCCAGCTGGCCGGAGTGCTGACCCGCCGCAAGGTTGAGGACGGGATCAATGTCCTGACAGCTGCGCAGCAGATCAAGACATTGGAACCGAACTCGGTCACGTTCTTTCAGATCCAGCGCGACCTCGGACTGCTGTATCGGTCGTCGGGCAAGATGCCACTGGCTCAGGCTGCCTACAAGCAGGTCTATGACGCCGTCACCAAGACTGACCCACCGCTGTTCAATGACGAGCAGCGCAAACAGGTGATGGGTGACCCCGCCGCCCTGTTTGAAGAGATGGGAGAAGTTTTCCTGGCCAGCAAGAAGCCCGACTGGGCTCTGGCGGCCTTCGAGAAGGCCGCTGAGATTCGCGGCAGCAGTTCAGCTGCTCATAGCTACAACCTGGCTCAGGTCTTTCGCGACACCGGTCAGCCGCAGAAGGGGCTGGATGAACTGCAGAGGTACCTCGACTCCCAGCTGCAGTCCCGGGGTCGCGGGGCTTATCAGCTACTCAAGGATCTGCTGACCGATCTCAAGCGAGAATCGGAACTGACGGACCGACTCGAAAAGCTGCGGGAGAAAGATCGTCAGAACGCACCCCTGCGATACTTCCTGGCCGAACAATATGTCGAGCAGAAGCGGTTCGACGAAGCCGAGAAGACGATCCTGAATGGACAGGACGAAGTCCGCGACCCGGTCGCACTGGTCGGATTGATTCCGGTCTACCGGGGACTCCAGAAGCCGGAGAAGCTGCTGGATCTGGCCCTGAAGGGGAAGGCCACATTACCCGATCCTGACGAGATGGAGCGACTGGAGACGCTGGATGCCGAGTCCAAGTCACTGGTCGAACGCTGGGGCCGCGAACGGGATGCCCTGGCACACGACCAGGCTGCGATGGATGGGCTGGTGGGACTCGGCCAGGAATGGGCCAAGGGGGATGAACCCAAACTCCAGTTCCCGCAGGCCTGGGTCCTGGGCGAGCTGTGTGGTTTCGCCGAACGTGTTGAGGATGCCAACACGTTCTATCGGTTGGCGATCGATCTGCAGAACGACCCGCCGTATCAGCTGTATGCCGAACTGGGGCAGGTCTACATGAATGCCGATCGTTACGCTGAGGCGGTCAAAGTCTTTCAGGAGGTCATTGACCATCCCTCCTCGGCCCTGCAGGAAAACCGCTGGCGGGCGATGTATGCGCTGTCGTTCGCACTGGAGTTTGATGGTCGAACGGACGAGGCGATCTCGACAGCGACGGCCGCCAAAACACTTGTCGAGCAGCTGGACATTGAGGCGGCAGTCCCGTCAATGCACGCCCAGATCGGCTGGGTTTACTACCACGCTCAGAAACTGGATGACGCGATCCAGGTCTACGAAGAGGTGCTGAGGAAGTACCCCGCCGATGCACGGATTCAGGAAAGTGTCCGGTTCAGTCTGTCCGCGATCTATGTCCTCAAGCAGGACTACACGAAGGGGGAGGCCCTGCTGCAGGAAGTTCTCAATAAAGATCCGGAGAACTCGCAGGCCAACAACGACCTGGGATATCTGTGGGCCGACCAGGGAAAGAACCTGGAGCAGGCTCAGCAGATGATCCAGAAAGCCCTCGCGAAAGAGCCGGACAATGCCGCCTATCTCGACAGTCTGGGCTGGGTGCTGTTCAAGCTCGGCCAGTTCGAAGAGGCTGTCAAGCACCTGGAGCGGGCGGGGCAGATGAAGCGCGGGGACGACCCGACGCTGCGGGACCATCTGGGAGACTGCTATGCCAAAGCAGGACGGGCCGAAGATGCGAAGAAGGCGTGGCAGGAGGGGCTCGACCTGATGACGAAGAAGAAATCGAAGGATGAGAAGCTCCGGAAGTCGCTGCGAGAAAAGTTAGGATTGCCCGCTGAGTAGGGGGCTCTGATCGCAGTCTTCGTTTTCGCGGCTCGGCAGGTGCCTCGCCCATTCCGCGTCCGTCCCCGAGTCGTCCATGCCGGAACCTGAAGAAAGTTTGCCGGTTCTGTACGGTCCGACCGATTCGACCCAGCCGGCCGAGGCCGCTTCGAGTCCAGCGGGGTCGGTTCATCGGCAGGTCTTTCTGCTGGCGCTCCCGGTCCTCGCGGAACAGCTGTTCTCGTTCCTGGTCGGGTTCTACGACACCTATCTGGCGGGTCATCTGCCGGGAAACGAAAGCAAAATCGCCACCGCAGCTGTCGGGTTCGGGGCGTACGTGAGCTGGCTGGCGAACCTGATGTTCATGCTGGCCTCGACGGGAACGCTGGCGCTTGTATCGCGGGCTCGCGGTCGCGGAGACTTGGCGGAAGCCAACGTGATCACGGGGCGGGCCGTCGCGGTCGGGGCGGTCATTGGACTCATCTTTGCGGGGTTCATGATCCCGTGTGCCCCTTATTTTGTGGCGATCACCAAGCTGAGCGCTGAGACCAAAGCGGTCGCAGTCCGGTATATCCAGGTCGACGCGATGGGTGAGGTCTTCACAGCCATCACGCTCGCCGGGGCGGCGGCTTTTCGAGGCTGCGGAACGATGCGGGTGCCCCTGTTCGTGCTGGGTACAGTCAGCATCGTCAATGTCATCGCCAGTCGGGCGATGGTGTTTGGGCTCGGGCCGATTCCCCGGCTGGGGGTCGATGGAATCGTGGGCGGCACCGTAGTGGCCCGTGTCCTCGGCGGCGTGCTGATGCTCGTCATGCTGCGGTCCAATATTAATGGGCTGTGCGTCCGCTGGCGTGATATTCACTTTGGCGGCGAGCATGTGGGGCGCCTCGCTCGCATTGGACTGCCCGCGGCCATCGATGGACTCATCGCCTGGTCGTCGCACATTCTGTTCATCAGAGTCATCTCAGCGATCGGAGATACCGCGTTTGCGGCGCACTACGTCGGGATTCAATTCGAGGCAGTAACTTACCTGCCAGCGACGGCCTGGGGAGCGGCGGCGGCTACTTCGATCGGCCAGTCCCTGGGAGCGGGCCAGAAAGAGCGAGCGATGCAGTGCGGTCACGCCGCAGCTCTGCAATGTCTGCCGGTGGGGATCCTGGGCACTTTGCTGTTTGCCTTCTGTGCCACTCCGATTTACGAGCTGATGACGAATTCTTCGGAGATTCTGACCACCGGGGTCGAGGCAATGCCGATCCTGGCCTGGTGCCAGATTCCGCTCGTCATCGGCATCGTCTATATCCACGGATTGCGGGGGGCCGGTGAGACCCGACTCCCGTTGATCCTGGCGATCGTTTCCACAGCCGGGCTGCGAACTCCTATTGCACACCTGTGCGGCATCGTGTGGAATGGAGGTCTGCCGGGTGCCTGGCTGGGGATGCTGGCGGATGTCACGGTGCGGTGCCTGCTGGGGGCCTGGCTTTACTCGCGAGGTCGGTGGACGCATCTCAAGATATGAAGGGATCGACGATGTCTCGATATACAGCTCGATGGGGGCTCGTTCTGGCGCTGATCATCGGCCTGATGGCATCCTCGACACCCACTCAGGCTCAGCAGGTCACCGACGAGGAGCTTCGCGCGCGGGTCAAGAACGGCATCGAGCAGGCCCAGCGTTTCCTGCTGAACCAGCAGGAGCGCGACGGGTCGTTTCCGTCCGGTCACCAGGACATACACCCGGTCGGGTCGAACAGCCTCGTCGGGCTGGCTCTGATTTACTCGGGTGTGAAGACTGACGATCCCGCGATCCAGAATCTGCTCCGCTATGTGCGAAAACAACCCGACCCGGAGCGGACCTACAGCCTGGGGCTGGGAATCATGTTTCTCTCCGCAGCTGGGGAAGCCAAGACCCGCGACCGGGGCAAGATTACAGCCTGGGCCAACGAACTGGTTCGCAGTCAGCGTGCGGACGGCAGCTGGGGATATCAGTTCGGCGACAATGATTCGGACAACAGCAACGCCCAGTATGCAATCCTGGGACTGCGCGATGCCGCGTTCTATGCGGGTGTCGAAATCGAGCCCCAGGTCTGGCGACGGATTCAAAAGCACTGGGTGGACACTCTGGCTGGTCCGGTTCAAGGAGCTTCGGGCTGGTCGTATGGCCGGGGTGGAGGAGGTGCCGCGACCGGCAGCATGACAGTGGCCGGTCTGGCCTCGCTGGAGATTGCCAGCTCGTTCATCGTGAACGACAAGCTGACACCGGACGGCAAGCTCGATTGCTGCGGCAACGATCTGCGGCCCACCGCAGATCTGGCGCTCGATGCCGCCATCCGCTGGATGGACGGGAATATCCAGGTCACAAATAACCCCGGCGGCGCAGCAGGCTGGCTGATGTACTACCTTTACGGGCTCGAACGGGCCGGGAAGTTCAGTGGTCGAAGGTTCTTTGGCAACACCGACTGGTACCGCGAAGGAGCTAAAGCCATCACGGGGACCGGCATCCAGTCCAATATCGATGGCTCAATTGACGGAGGCAATGCGGGGCCAGTTATGGGTACCGCGATGGGACTGTTGTTTCTCTCGAAGGGACTCAGCCCTGTCCTTGTCAACAAGCTGGAGTATGGCCAGCGAAACGGCAATGGCCGCATCGTGGACAACCACTGGAACCGACATCGCCGCGATGTCTCGAACCTCGTCGACTACATCTCGCTGCAGGACAAGTGGCCGCACTACATCAGCTGGCAGACTCTCGATCTGCAGGTGGCTGTGCAGCGAGAAGGAGTTGCCGCCCTGCAGCAGGCTCCCGTGGCCTATCTCTCGGGAGATCAGGATCTGGACTCGATGACCGAAGAAGAGGTCAACCTGCTGCGCGAGTACATCGTCCAGGGGGGATTCCTGTTCGCTGTCCAGAACTGCGACAGCCCAGAGTTCGATCAGGCCTTTCGTGCATTGATCACCAAGATGTTCCCGACGGGCGATTATCAGCTGCGCAAGCTGGAGCCCACGCACGACATCTATCGCAGCGAGGAAGTGTTCAGCTCCGATCCTCCTGAGCTGTGGGGCGTCGACTTCGGCTGCCGCACTGCGATTGTTTATGCCCCGTTTGATCACGCCTGCCGCTGGGCCAAGTGGATCCCGCATGACCGCCGCGAGAATGCCCAGGTCAAGCTCCAGATCGTGAAGTCCCTGATGCTGGGGAAGAACGTGATTGCCTATGCCACGGGGCGCGAGCTGCGTGACAAGCTGCAACGGCCCGAGTCGCTGGCCAAGCTCGAGGACTCCAGCGGCCTGACGATTGGTCGACTCAAGCACTCCGGGGGCTGGGACACCGCCTCCAATGCGGTCAAGCACTTGCAAATCCAGCTGGGAAAAGTCGGCGTGGGGACGAACCCGGAATCGCCCGTGATTGCGGCCAACGATCCGGCTCTGTTCGATTGTCCGCTCCTCTACATGCACGGCGGCAAGAACTTCTCATTGACTCCCGACGAGACGACCCAGCTCAAGGCCTACTTTGACAACGGCGGCTTCCTGATGGCGGATGCCTGTTGCGGGTCGAAGAAGTTCGACGACAGCTTCCGCAAGGCGATCAAGCAGATCTTCGGCAAGGACCTGGCTCCGATCCCGGTCGAGCATGAGCTGTTCCACATGATGTCCGGGTACGATCTCGACAAAGTCCAGTGCCGCATCCCCGATCCCGGCAAAGCGAATGCGCTGCGTGCCGAAGTGACGATCCGTGAGCCGGCCTTCGAGGGGATCGAGGTCAACGGACGCTACGTCGTGGTCTACAGCAAGTACGACATCAGCTGTGCCCTGGACCTGCAGCAGACGGTGGCCTGTGCGGGATATCTCAACGAAGACGCCGTGAGGCTGGCGACCAATATCGTGCTGTATTCGCTGTTTCAGTAGCTGCCAATTCAAGGTCGCCATCCGCTCCGCAACGGAGCGCTCTTTCGCGGAGCGAAAGGCGACGATAGCTACTCCGCTCGTACCTGGATCTTGCGCGGTTCGCCCTTGGGAATCCGGGGCAGCAGCAGGTCGAGTACTCCGTTCGAAATGCGGGCGGTGATCCGTTCGTGATCGACATCATCGCTCAGGATGAACGAACGCACGAAGTCACCGACGTGGTACTCCTGATGGATCAGCGACGCTCCGGCGGGGGCCTGCTCCAGCACTCGCCCGAGCAACGTGAGCTTGTTGTCCTGCACCTGCAGGTCCAGCGTCTCAGCAGTCACCCCGGGCAGGTCGGCTCGCAGCACGAGTCCTTCGGGGGTTTCAAAGATGTCGATCGGCGGGGTACAGACCCAGTGCTGACGCGGCTGGGACTCCCCTTCGGCAGTGCGGGCTGGCAGCTCTCCGCCGCGAGGCAGTTCTCCACTGGTCATGACCGGCCTCCTTCCGCTTCGATGGTCAACGGCATGGCGGGTGACTGGCCGTTACTTACGGGAATCTGCCGAGGAAGCGCCGAAGGGGCCTTCGGCAGATGCAGCTTCAGCACCCCGTTCACGAGCTCGGCGTGCAGTTCGTGTTCGTTGACTCGTTCGGGAAGCGTGAAACTGCGTTCCCATTGCCCCTGGGCCCGTTCGCTGCGGCGGAACTGGTGCTCAGCCACTTCGGGAGAGGAACCGCGACGCCCACGCAGCTTCAGGACTCCGCCAGAGACACTCAGGTCGAGATCCTCCACGCGGGTTCCCGGCAGCTCAGCCGTCAGCAGGTATTCGCCTTCCAGTTCGTAGATATTCACAGCCGGAAACGGGCGCCCGATCCGGAGCCCTTCAAACGCCATATTCACGCTGTGCAGGAGATGATCCATCTCCCGTTCCAGGTCGCGAAAGGCGTCGAACGCGTTCCCCCACCGAAATACGGCCATGATTGACTCCCGACCTGATGTATCCCGCTCCGCCAGTTCACCCGACATCAGGCCTGTGAAGAAGCTGCAAAGGTTGTTCCCCTTTTGCGACGGCGTCGCACCAAGTGGCATAAACTGTTTATCTGACGAGATTTATTGCGGGAAATGCCAACGCGGCAACGGGGCCGTCGCCTCGAAGTCTGCCATCCTGACATCCACTCAATGGTGAGAGAGTCGGCTCCGGCTGCGGCGGATTTGGTCAAATTGACAAAACGGCCCTCGGAGCTTGTCAAACCTGCAAAGTCGGCCTCGACTCCGTTCGAGTTCTTGCCCTACAAGCTGGGATTGGCGTGGGAAAGCCCTGCACCGGCATGGGCCACCGCGCGCCGCTTCCGCAGCACTCGATCATCGAGTCGGGAACGACATCTCGAGAACGAACATGCCCCAGGAGATCTCCATGCCACGCGATACGCTGAGCAGAGACTTCCCCATTGCACCTGTATCTGCCTGGTGTGACTCGCTCGGAGTTCGCGCTGTCCTGGGCCTCGGTGCGCTCGTACTCGTCTCCGGATGTCAGTCATCGGGAAGCCTGGCCAAGCTGTTTCCGAAGCCCAACAAGCCCAACAAGACGATTCAATCACTGGTCCAGGGCGAGGAAAAACCGGGGCTCCCGAAGGCCACCAAGTCCAAATCTGATTCCGCCACCCTGGCCAAGTCCCTCGATGCGGGACAGGCGGCGCTCGGCAAGTACTATCAGGAAACCTCGACGACCTCGCAGCAGGCCCATCTGACCGAGGCCAGCCGCAACTATCAGGAAGCTCTCGCAGCTGAAGCTGGCAACCCGGAAGCCCACCATGGGTTGGCGATTGTCAGCGATCTGCGCAGCGACTTCGACACGGCAGAGCTGCACTATCGCGCCGCTCTCGAAAAAGATCCGGACAACTCGGCCATTCTGGGAGACCTGGGCTACTCATTCCTGATGCAGGGCCGGCTGACCGATGCCGAGACCTTTCTGCGTCGAGCGACCCAGGAAGATCCGGGCAACATCCAGGCAGTCAAAAACCTGGCTGTCGTGTACGGCAAGCAGGGGCAGTACAACCTGGCCGAGTCGACCTTTCGCCGCGTCCTGAATGACGGAGAAGTTCAGCAGGAGATGGTCCGACTGTTTCCGCAGGGTCGTCCGGATGTGGCTGGTAACGACCGCAAGTTGCCGTGGACCCGAAATGACTCGACGGGAACCACCACGGATGCTCTGAGGGATCGGATGGACGACGCCCGGCAGAACAGCATCACCGAACTCCATGAACGCCAGTTGACGCTCCAGCAGCACACAGTTCAGCCTCTTCCGCCGGACGCCCTGAAGGACCGCATCGCCCAGCTCGAAGCTGAGCGCGATGCTGCACTGCGAGCCATGGAGATGCAGACCGCGGCGAATACGCCGCTCGTGATCGGCCCCCAAGGTCCTGCTCCGGGAATGCAGATCCAGCCACAGCCCCGGAACGTCCCCAACCCCTCCGAGCTGACAACCAATTCGCCGCAGTATGCTCCGCGCAAGGCCACGAACTCGCTCTATCCGAATGGCGTTCCGAACCAGAACCCGAACAACATCCAGCAGGCCGCTGGCCAGTCACAGCCATATGGTCCCAACGGCCAGCGCCCGATTGAACAGGCCCTGCACCAGACGCAACGGCAGATCGATCCGCGAACCGGACTGCCACGGCAGGACAACATCCAGCAGACGCAGGGGCAGAGCGGTGGAATGCTCGTACCCAATACCTTCTCCCCACCGGCTGATCAGCCGGGGACAAGAGTTGAGGAGATCCCGCCCTCTGCTGCGGTGGATCGGTTCGAAGAGGCCAAGCGCCGTGCGGCTCTCGTCGGCATGGGTGGGCCAGAAATGATGTTCCCGGTCGTCGAAGAGACTCAGCGGTTGGCCCCGGGAACCGGCAGCACGTTCAACGGAGGACAGTACCCCGCTCCGCAGCGCTACCTGCCCATGGATGCAGCTCCGCATGATCTCAACCAGCTGTTGAACGCTCCCTCGGGACAGTTCACCGTACAGCCCAACAGCCAGGGGCAGCTTAACGCTCCGACGGGACAGACGTTCCAGAACCCGAACCTGGGAACTCAGCTCCAGCCGCAGATCCCGATCGAAAGCCCCATGGGTCAAACCTCGCAGTACCAGGATCAGGCCCACGCCGCTCAGTACCAGCCCCAAAGCTACGGGGTGCAGGGGCAGGCAACTCCGTCGTACGACCCGCGAGCCAACATCAACAACGACCTGTACCGCTCAGGGACCACTCATCAATACAACCCGTCGCAGTACAACCCGAGTGCGAACAGTCAGGTGCCGACTCCCTCTTCCGGAGTCCCCGTTGATTACCAGGCACCTCGCGGCAGCGACTTGATGGCTCCGTGGAGCCAGCAGTCGATGACCCCCGGCTTCACGCCGCCTCCATATTCGAGCCGGCAAAATCAGAACGACGGAGCCGCCGCGATCGTTCCCGAGTTTCGTCCTGCTCCCGCCAGCCAGATGCAGCCCAGCCCGAATTACTACTCCGAACCGGCTGCCATCTACGAACCCGGAGTCCAGATTCCGCAGAGCTATCACAACCGCGGAAACGCAGGCCAGATTCGAGTTCCGACGAGTTACGGCGACAGCAACGGCCCACGTATTACGCCATCTCGATAGTCGTCGGACTCTCACTGCCCTCTGACCTCGAAAATAACTCCTATTGAGTCATCGGCAAAAACTGCCGTATACTCGCGCCGCGTGACAAAAACTCGGGGATGATCGTGCAGCCAGGTGGGCTGTTTTCCTGAGTTTTGGCGTGCGGATTGATTCGGGCGGGCTGCGGCCAGAGCCAGGTTCAATTCGCAGGAATGAACGGAGTTCAGGCGGAAGCGTTCAGCTGAGGAAGCTGGGGCCTTCGCAAATCAGGGAGGGAAACATGCTGAAATTCGTGTGGAGTACACTGGCCGCGTGCGCCGTGGCATTGGCGGGTGTTCCCGCCCTGGCGGAAGATTACATTGACCCCCAGCTCCCCAAGTACCGCCCGATCAACCAGCTTGAAGGCAAGTTGACGCTGGTCGGCTCGGAGACGATGTCGCAAGTCGCGGCGTTGTGGGAAGACCGCTTCACCAGCTTCTATCCAGATGTGGATATCGAAGTGGTCGTGAAGGGGGCTACGAACGCTGTGCCAGCGGTGATCAGCGGCGAGGCGAACATCGGTCTATTGAGTCGTGAGACGCTCGTCGAGGAAATCGAGGAGTTCAAGAAGGCCAAAGGTTACGAGCCCAAGATACTGACCCCTTCGCTGGAGCGGATCGCGGTCTACGTCAACGAAAGCAATCCGATCGAGAGCCTGACGCTGGCCCAGCTCGATGCCATCTTCTCCAAGTCGCTCAAGCGAGGCGAGCCCAAAGAGATCACCACCTGGGGCGCGCTCGGTGCCAGCGGGTCTCTGGCCGACCAGATGATTACGCTGAAGGGGCGCTCAGACACCACCGGCTCGCAGGTCTTCTTCAAGTCGATCGCCATGAACGGCGGCGAGTTCCGGGCCGGGATCAGCGCTGAGAAGGATAACCTGGCGCTGGTGAAGGCCATCCGCGACGACAAGAACGCGATCGGATTCGCTGGCCAGATGTGGCAGATCAACGGGATCAAGCCCGTGTCACTCGCCTGGAAGGCTGGCGAAACGGCTTACCCGGTCGACTCCGTCGGTGACGAGCACGGAACCTACCCGCTGGTCCGCCCGCTGCAGTTCGTGATCAACCAGGCTCCCGAAAAGGATCTGAGCAAGATCGAGGTCGAATTCCTGCGCTATGTCTTCAGTGACATGGGCCAGGAAGACGTCGTGAAGGCCGGCTTCCATCCGATCTCGGCGGAACCCGCCAAGACCGCTCTCGGAGCTGTGGGCCTGCAGACCCTCAATTAATTCACTCCGTGTCGCCTGTCCCATCGGGACAGCGGGCAGTTCATCAGGGTTGATCGAGCTGCCCTCACCTCACAGTTCCCAGAACAATCCAGGAAGGAGTCTCCCATGACGCGGAGTATACTGAAGGGGCTGGCCGTCGCTGCCTCTGTGACTCTCGTAACTCAGTTCAGCTGGGCCGTCGATCCTCGGCTGAACCCGACCACCACCAACCGTGGCACGATCCCCGGCTCAAACGATCCTGCCAGTCGGCTGGTCCAGCCCGGGACTTTCCCCGGCTCGCCGACCCAGCTGACGAACAATCAGGTCCGTGACCGGCTCGGCAACGTGCTGGTGCCCGATCCGAACCGGTTCGAGTACAACTCGTCTCGTCCGACCGATCCGAATGTCTCGCGCATCACTCCGAGCATTGCCCCGCCCGGATCAACCAATCCGAATCCTCCGGCGACGCAACAGCCACGCTGGAAGCTGGGCGTCTACTCGAAGGATACCAATGTCGGCGTGCAGGTGATCCAGGTCGTCCAGAACGGAGCCGCCTTCCGCGCGGCTCTCGAGAAGGACGATACGATCATTGCCGTCAACGGCTTCCAGGTCGGCTACGTGAATGGCACGCTGTACGACTGCAGCACCGAGTTCGAACGGCTGGCTGACCAGAACGGCTGGGTCAATCTGCTGGTGCTGGATAACCGTACCCGCAGCCTCGTGAACCTGCCACTGCAGCTCGATTCGCGGCTGCGGAAGATTGGCGGGACGTTGACCTGGCGCGATCCGGTCAATCTGCCAGCTCGCTCAGTCGCGGTCGTCGAGATCCGTGAGCGGACCCGAGTGAATGCTCCGACGACAGTCGTGGCCCGGACCGAAGTCAACCAGTTCCGTCCGAACGCGATTCCGTTCGAGATGGAGTATGACCCTGGCCTGATCGATCCGAACCGCAACTACTTCGTCTCGGCTTATGTGCTGACGTCGAACAATCAAATGCTGTATCAGGCCAGCCAGAATTCGAACTATCAGCTGACGAATCTGGCTGCAGGTCAGACTCGCCCGGTGACTGTGGCGATGGAACGAGTCACCGCTGGTTTCGACCAGCCGCTCGTGAACAACACCCCGACGAACAACCCGGGTCAGAGTCAGTACGTAACTCAGGAGCAGTTGGAGACGTTGTTCCAGTCGATTCTGGAGCGGAACCCGACTCAGAACGAAATGAACGCTTGGCTGAACTCGCTCCGTTCGGGTCAGTCGCTGCAGGATGCTCAGGCCACCCTGCTGGCGCACAACCAGTTCTTCAATCAGTGTGACCGCGACAAGCAACAGTACGTGACCAAGCTGCACGAAATGATGCTCGACCGGGCTCCGAATCGCGAAGAGCTGGCCTACTGGACCCAGCGGTACGACGCTCTGCAAGGAGTCCGAGCCGAAGTGGCTCGTGAGTTCCTGCAGTCGGTCAGCGGACCGAACTAGTCAAAACCGCGTGACTTCGAGACTTCAAATTTGAGCGCCGCAGGCTGGTCACACCGGTCTGCGGCGTTTGCCTTTTGCGGGAAAGGGCATCCCACTGCCCACTGCCCATACCCCACTGCCCTGCTTCAATCACCCTCTCCGCTACAACCGCTCCCCGGAAAACGAGTCGGAGGCCCGGTTTTGTTGCAATGCGCACCGCTTCCGGAGCGTCATAGCTTAGGTTTTCCCGTTAGCACCTGGATTTTCTCCAGTCGCTACAGGCGTCACAAACTGCCCATTCCGCGCCAAATGTCCTACACTACGACCGGACCGGGAAGGCTCCCGTGTCGGTTGTTCAAGGATGCGACCATGCGCCGTGTCATGCTCTGTCTGTTTTCCGCCATCCTGTGGTTCGGAAACTCACCGATTCTCCGCGCCCAGGAAACACCTGCCGCAACGGAAGCCCCGCAGGCTGCGGCAGATGCGCCCGCTGAGGCGGCCAAGAAGCCCGAGCCTCCCCGCGAGGTCTACCTGCCGTTCAAGTTCCTGAAAGGGATCTTCGACAGCCAGGGAGCCAGTGTGGTAGTTCCCCTCGAGGAGTACCAGCGTCTCAAGGCTGCCGCCGAGAAGCCGGTTCCCCTGGCTCCTGCGGTCAGCGCCGTCATCACCAGCGGGCTCTACACAGCCACGATTGAGCAGGATCTGGCCCGCATCAAGGCCGAACTGACTGTCAATGTCCTGGGGACTCCCTGGGTCGAGGTTCCGATTCGTTTCGGAGACGCAGCCATCGGCAAGGTCGAAGCGGGCGAAAAAGTCCTGCTCAAGGGAACCGGCGACGGCAACTACTCGCTGCTGTTCGGTCAGACCGGCGAGCAGAAGCTCACGATCGAGCTGACCGCCAAAGTGCACACCTCGCCCGAAGGCCGCGAATTCGGGTTCGATGTTCCGACAACCGGGATTACGACCTTTGAGATCACGATCCCCGAAGCGGATCAGACGATCGAGGTCACTCCGCGACTGATCACCGTTCCGGTCGAGGCCGCCGAGAAGCAGTCGAAGTTCAAAGCCAACCTCGGCTCAACTCCGCGGATCTCGGCCCGCTGGCGCCCCAAGGCGACCAGCAAGCCCGAAATGGAACTGCTGGCCAGCGTCACCAACTTCACGAAGGTCGGCGTCGAAGACGGCCTGATCCATACCGACGCGATCTTCACCTACGAAGTCCTCCGCGGAGAACTGGCCCAGCTGCGGATCGCGGTTCCCAAGGAGCATCGCATTCTGGATGTCTCCGCCGACTCCCGCCTCAAGGGGTGGCAGGCCAAGGAAGAGGACGGTCGCCAGATCGTGACGATCGATCTGCTGGGCGGTCAGACCGGCAAGTTCAATGTCGAGGTCCACACCGAGCGCAAGATCCCCGATGAGCCATTTGATGTCGCGGGCGGCACCGACGCCGGGACCGAGGGGATTCATGCTCTCGACGTCGTTCGCGAGTCCGGGCAGATCGGACTGGGTCACTCGGCTGATTTGACGCTGACGGTCGAAGACCAGTCCGGAGTCGTCCGGATCGACGCGAATGAGCTGCACGAACGCCTGCGCGGCGAGCGTGTCACGTCGTTCAAGTACTACTCACCTCGCTTCACGCTGAAGGCGTCGGTCAAGCCGGTCGAGCCGCGCGTTCTCGTCGATCAGGTCGCCCAGCTCGTTTTCAACGACGATGAACTCGGAGTCCAGACGACCCTCGTTTACACGATCGAACGGGCTGGGCTGTTCCAGCTGCAGCTCAAGCTGCCCGAGGGACTGGTCGTCGACAACGTCGAATGCCCCGGCCTCAAAGAGTTCAACGCGGACGCAGCGACGAAGCTCCTGACCATCAATCTCAACGACAAAACAATGGGGCAGCTCAATCTGAGCGTGAAGGCCCATCGCGACTACTCCACCGGGATGGAAGCGGGCGAGATCACCTTGCCGATGCTGGAACCGCTCGGAGCGGAACGCGATACCGGGCGAGTTTTTGTCTTCGCCAAGGAGTCGATCGAAGTCGTCACCAACGACAAGGGGCTGGCCAGCGCTCAGCCGCTGCCCGTGGATCCGGGGATGGCAATCGGAGACGCCAAGGTGACCTCCTCGTGGAGCTTCACCCGTCGCCCGGTCACGATCCCGGTCAAGACCTCGCGCAAGCCGACCCGCCTCAACGCGGAGATCGCCACCACAGCTCACCTCACTCCCGAGCTGAGCGAGATCAAGACGAACCTGACGTTCCTCGTGCAGTATGCCGGGATCGATACGTTCCGGTTCCTGGTCCCCGAAACTGTCTCGGACCGTGTGCAGATCGAAAGCGTGGCTGCCAATGCGGGCTCGCCTGGCATCAAGCAGAAGTCGCCCGGGGCGGCTCAAGGCGGCTGGGTCGAATGGACTGTCGTGATGCAGCGCGAAGTCCTTGGCCCACAGCGGTTCAACATCTCGTATGACCTCAAGCCGGAACAGGCAGCGGGGTCGACGGAACGCAAGATCGCCGTGCAGATCGTTCGTCCGCTCGGGTACCAGAAGGGCGAGACCAAGACCCCGCTCTCGCAGGTCACCGGCGAACTGGTCATCACCAAGGACGACTCACTGGCTGTGAGCGCCAAGGCGACCGGCGGCGATGTCGAGCCGATGGATGTCCGCGAGCTGACACTGCTGCCGCAGACCGGCACGCAGTCGTTCCGCTACTTCACTCAGCCCGAAGATGCCGGCATCCAGCTAGCCATCACGCAGACCAAGTACGAGATCGAAGAAGTCGTCGCGACTGTCGTGTCGAAGGCGCTCGTGGAAGTGGTCACTGGTGAGACCTCCGAAGCCACGTATCTGACGCACCTGCTCCTCAAGACCAGCGAGCGGCAACGCCTGCTGGCTCATCTGCCCAAGGGGATGAAACCGCTGAATGTCACCGTGGCGGGCCGTGAGGTCCAGCTCGAGCACGCCGACATTCCGGATGACCAGAAGCTCGGTTCGTTGTGGGAGTCTCATTGGATCAATGTCGCTCGCGAGACCAGCAGCGATCAGGAGTTCGTCGTCTCCTTGCACTTCCAGTACGAAGTGTCCCCGCCACTGGGTGACAGCACTTACGGGCGCGGTGCCCTCGAAGTGCCGATGCCCGTTCTGGGCCAGAAGGGGACCGTGCCGGTTCAACAGCTCAAGACGATCCTTTATGTCCCCGAGAAGTTCTCGCTCGTGGGTGAACCCGCCGGGTTCTACAGCGTGGATCGCTCGAACCCGTGGTGGGCACTGCTGGCGCGAGCCCGCCGTCCCAGTGACAGCGAGTACGTCGTCAATCGCGAACGCCAGTGGTTCGGGACAGCTGACAACTCGGCCCGGTTGCCGACCCAGGGCCGCGTGGCTTACGCCTACTCCAATCTGGGCGGAGCCTCGCAGATCACTGTGACCTGGTGGAACCGCGTCGGGATGGCGTTCCTGTTCAGCCTGGCTGCCGGAGTGGTCGCGCTCTTGCTGATGCGGACCAGCGTCGACAACAAGCTCAGCGTCCTGATGGTCGCGCTGTTCGTGGCTGTGCTGTACGGACTGAAGGACTCGCAGACGCTGGCACATGTCCTGTTTGCTGTGCGGTATGGCTTGCTGTTCCTCGTGGGCCTGTGGACGGTCAAAACTGTCTTCGCCCGCCGGGCTCTGGCTGCTACCGTGATGGCAGCCGCTCCGCTGGCTGCGGCCGCTGCTCCTGTTTCCGAGCCGACCGTCGCGAGTGCGACCGAGCCGCCCAATGACTCTCCACCCCCTCCCACTGCTCCCCCGTCATCGGATCAGCAGGCCTAACTGAGAAAGGGGAGAGAGATCATGGAGAGTTTTCAGTTTTCAGTCGTCAGTTGTCAGAAGTCGGGCCGAGGGCCAAGGGCTGAGGGCCTAGGGCCAGAGGGTTCAACTTCTGGCTCCCCTCGCCCCCCGGGAGAGGGGTTGGGAGTGAGGGTGCGTGACCAGCGGAGGGAACCCCAATGTGTCGACTCAACCCTCCGATGGCTCGTCGCCTTGATCGCTCTCTGTCTGACACTACTCAGTCCGCAATCGTCTCAGGCGGACGACGATCTGCTCGACAAGCCATTCCGTCACCTCTTCGTCCCACTCGAAGAGTTCGACTCAGTAATGGCCCGGAACCGCAAAGGCGTGCTCCTCAAGCGGCCTGAATTCGAAGCCCTCGTGGCTGAGGCGATCAAGAACAAATCGACCGAAACCCGTCCGACCGGGTTGTTCATCTCGTCCGCCAACTACGCAGCCAAGATCGAGGGCGATCAGCTGCTGGTCACAGCCACGATTCAGTTCAACAACTTCGAGAAGACCTGGACCGAGTTCCATGTCCCCTGCGACGGAGTATCAGTCGAGAAGTGTCAGATCAACGGCCAGCCTGGACTGGCATGGTGGCATGGCGAGAACCCGAACGTTCTGCGGATCTTCACCGATCAGCCCGGTGCGAACACATTGGTCTTGGATATGTCGGCCCGGCTGTCCGCCGTTGGCAGTGATCTGTCGACCGCCTTTGGTGTGATCCCCGCAGCCAGTGGTGAGCTGATCGTCTCGCTGCCCGCTGGAAAGTTCCTCGTGGCAGATGGGATCAGTCTGGCCCGGGCGGGCGTTCCCGATGCCCCTGCGGATTACCGCGTCGCCATCGGCGGCAAGAATCATGTCGCCCTGCAGATCACCAACCGGCAGGCCAGCACCCGGACCGACTCGCTGACGCTGATCAACACCGCGATGGCTGTGGCTGTCGCTCCCGGCGAAGTCGCCTGGTCGACGAAGGCCAATCTGCAGGTCGTCGGTCGCCCGCTCGACAAGGTCGTCTGCACGGTTCCGATGACTCTGGAAATCACCGGCGTCGAGTCGACCGGCCTCGACTCCTGGCAGCTCGCTGCTGCGCCCAACGACCCATCACGAACGACGATCACGCTGGCCTACCGGCAGGCCTTCGATGGGAACCGCGAGATCACCTTCCGTGGCGTACTCAAAGCGACCAGTGATATGGCCTGGGAAGTCCCCACGCTGGTCTTCAATGACATCACTTCGCAGGTCGGCATCGCCGAAGTCCGCTACCCGCCGGGAGTCCGACTGCGGGTCGGCGAGCTGGATGGGGTCCGCACCGTGGTGAGTCAGGCTGCTGTCGCGGAGAACGGCGACTCGCTGCTGCACTTCCAGATCTGGAAGCCCGGTTTCCGGCTGCCGTTCGTGACCGAGCCCAAGACCCGCGAAGTCCGGGCCGCAGTGACCAACCTGCTCGATCTGAACTCCGGCGGTCTCGACTTCACGTCGGTGATCAACCTGCAGACCCGGCTGGCTCCGCTGTTCGATGCCCAGATCAATCTACCCGCCAGCTGGCAGATCCGCAGCGTCTTCCTGGGCGACCAGTCGATCACGTGGCAGATCATTCCGATGGAGGCCGGGGTCAATCAGGTTCGCGTGACCTTCCCGGCTCCGATCCCCGCCGAAGGGACGGTGGCCCTCACCGTGAACGCCGGGTTCGAACCGGAGAAGTGGCCGGTCGAGGACGAGCCAGTCCGAGTCGCGTTCCCCAAGATTCAACTGCCTCAAGCTGCGGTCATCGAAGGACTGTACGGCATAACCGCCGAGTCGGCCCTCGATCTGGTTCCGTCCGAGTTGAGCGGCCTGGATGGCCCCAGCCCCGGTGAGCTGGCTGTGCTCAAGCAGAAGCTGGCGGCATCGGGCCGCGAGCTGCGACTGGGCTTCAGCCTGCAGGACTCCGAGTATCGCGGCCAGCTGGCTGTGTCGCGCAAGCCCGCCCGCATCTCGAGTCAGGCGAACACCTTCTTCCGGATCGAGCCGGAGATGCTCAGCTCGCACATCGAGACGCTGCTGAAGATCGAAGGCGGCGGCGTCCGCAACCTGATCGTCGACCTGCCCGAAGCGACCGGGACTGACCTGCGATTCCAGCTCAGTCCGGGCCTGATCCCGATGCCGGTCCAGCAGCCGGATCAAGGTGGGCAGCAGGGCGGCGCCATCATGCCGCGCGTTCCGATCCCCCCGCTGATCGTCGAACAGACCGCCGAAGCTCCACGCAACGGCGTCCGCCGCTGGACGCTGCGGCTTGATCGTTACGCAACCGAGACCTCGTTGCTGTCGGTCGATATCCGCCATCCGAAGCCCGCACAAGGCCCCTTCAACTGCCCGGTTCTCTCGGTCATTGGAGCCGAGCGAGAAACCGGGTTCGTGGTGATCGAAGCCTCGCAGGAGCAATTCCTCTCGCCGCTGGCGACGGACCTCACGGGACAACCGCTGATCAAGGTCGACCCGGTCGACTTCCCGCCCGCCCGGTACCGTCCCCAGGAACCGATCGTGGCTGGCTACCGCTACACCCGTCCGGGCTGGGCTCTGGCTGTGGGCGAGCAGCGTTTCGACCGGGCTCAGGTCCCAACGGCGGTCGGCCACTCAGCTGCGTATCAAACGGTGCTCGGTCGCAATGGCGAGCTGCAGCATCAGGCCGACTTGGTCTTCACAGCCATCGGCGTGCAAAACCTGAAGGTCCAGCTGCCGGAGAATGTCGACCTGTGGGCCGTCCAGCTCGATGGTCAGCCGCAGGAGATCCGCCGTCAGGGCGAGGGACTGCTGGTGGCTGTTCCGCAGGACAACAACACAGAGGCCCGGCACACGCTCACTCTCTTCTACCGCGCCCAAGCCCCGGGGTTGCAACCCCTGGGATCCGACTTCCGTCAGGTCCCTCCGACGTTCACCGTCCTCGATGGTCAAGGGACTCAGCAGCCGCTGGCGATCCTGACGCAGTCGTGGCGTCTCGATCATCCCGATCATCTGCTGCTCGTCGACAGCCCCGGAGCGTTCCAGCCGAAGGCCGACCTCGACCAGGATGGGTCACTTGGACAGTGGAGTTCTCTGCTGCGGGCCCCCAGCCCAAAGCAGATTCGCGATTCGCTGTTCTTAGTGTCGTTCCTGTTCCTGGCTGTGTGGGGAGTCCGCAAGACCGTGGAGCGTTTTGGCTGGCGTCGAGCCCTCTCGGGGTCGGCAGTCTGCCTGTTTGCAGCGCTCGTGCTGTGGAAGATCATGCCCATGGGACCGGGCGGGCGAGTGGCTGTGGATATGACTCCAAGCAGTCCAGCCATGAACTACGCGGACTCTCCGGCAACCATGAGCGCTCCGAGCGTCGTATTGTTTTCTGACGGGCACTCCGATCCCGCCAATGGCATGACCACGGGCGGAATGGGCGGTGGAGGCGGCGGCTTCGGCGGAGCGATGCCCGGCATGGCCCTGCCTCTTGAATCTCCCATGAGCGAGGCCGCGCCAGCTCCTGCTGCAGAACCCGCTCCCGCTGCGGCAGAGTTTGCCCCGCCCATAGAAGATCTGGCGAAGTCAATCGACGAGTCAGTCGCAATGGACGCTTTGAAGGCGGAAGAGAAATCGAAGGATCGCATCGCGGGTCGTCGTTTCAGTACAGAAGAGCAGGAACAATCCTTCTTTCGCAACACAGAAGGCAGGACCGGACGGTTGGACGCTGGTGCAGGGTTGCCAGACCCACAGGCGGTGGGTGACCTGTTCCCGGCAAATACAGTTCGCTCCGAACTCTCCGATGAGGCAAAGAACTTTGACGGACGGCGTGATTGGCCCGCCCAAACGAGTGCGGGATTGCACGGTGCAGTTGCAGGCAAGCCGCAGGCCAAGCTCGGCGGGCTCTTGTCGCTCGCCCTGGCTCTCGCCCGGCCCGAAGACTCCCGGACCCGCGAGTTCACCTACCTCGGCGAAGGCAGCACAGCTGTGGACCTGCATCTGAAGTTCATCCAGCGCGACAAGTCGCGCGACTGGACCGGCTTTGTGATGGCTGCGGTAGTCGTCGCAGCCTGGTTCCTCCGCAAGCTGCCGCTCACCCAGCTGGGAGCACTGATCGCGCTCCTGATCGTCGGATCAATCGCCATCGCCCCGCTGCTGCCGACCCGCTGTCAGGCGCTCATCGACGGGCTGTTCTTTGGAGGCTGGGCCGCACTGTTCCTGGGACTGGCCTACTTCGGTCTGCGATGCCTGAAGGCACGCTGCTGTCCGGACGTCCCGCAGACCACGACGGTTCCGCTCACGACCACAGCTCTGCTATTGGCGATGTTCCTGACACCGGGGCTGGTTAGCGCTCAAGAGCAAAACGCCGCTCCGGAGCCGGACGCGAAACTCCCGAATCATGTGGTCCTGCCGTACACCGGCGATGACCCGTCGACCGCCGACCGAGTCTACATCCCGCAGCATCTGTACCTGGAGCTCTACAAGCGGGCTCATCCGGAAGAGACCACGAAGCCCGATGCTCCATTCGGGGGTCTGGCGATCGAAACCCTCATCTCAGCCGAGTTCAAAGAGTCGGGCAAAGAGTCGCTGGTGCATATCAAGTCCCGCATCGTCTTGCGAAGCCTGCGCGACACCCAGGTCGCAGTCTCGCTACCGTTTCGCGAGGTCGCGCTGACCAGCGCGATCATGAATGGCAAGCCCGCAGCAGTGCAGACCGTCGGACCTGGCTACGAAGTTCTGGTCGACAAGGCTGGACTCTATGTCCTGGACGTCGAATTCGATGTCCCGGCCATCACCGAAGGCCCCGCAGGGAGGTTCACTCTCAAGACGAATCCCACTGCGGCCGCCAAGCTCTCGGTCCAGCTTCCGAAGATCATGGGCGACCGCGATCTGAAGGTGAACGGAGCGACCGGGCTATACCGCATTCGTGAAACCGAGACCGGTCCGATGCTGGAGACAGCGATCGTCGATCGCGTCGGGGACATTACCGTCTCCTGGCAACCGCGAGCAGTCCGCGGAGCCGGCAATACGATCGTCCATGTCGACACCGGGGCCGCCATCGTCGTCGATGACGCCGGCCTGCAGGTCAATCACCAGTTCGCCTACAAGGTCCGCCAGGGAGCGATCAACGAAGTCGTCTTCCAGGCCCCGCTCGCTCTGGCGATTCGCGAGATCAGCGGTCCCGATGTCGGCGGCTGGCAGCTCGATGGCGAGAAAGACTCAACCCGCCTGAAGGTCTTCCTGCGTCGCACCGTCGAGGACCAGACCAACATCACGATCGACCTGTTCAGCCCGCTCCCGGTCGCAGCTGAGGCTCAGAACCTGCCGCTGCCGGAGCTGGTCCCGATGGATGCCACGCGCGAGATCGGCCAGGTCGGGCTCTTCGCCGGTGGTGAGTTCGCCATGCGAGTTATTGACGTGAAGGGCGCCACGCAGATCGATGTCGGCAAGTACCAGCCCGTGGCTGTGCCACACCGACCCGAGGCGGCCCCGCTGGCGGCCTACCGCTTCGCTACGCGGCCTGCGAGCCTGACCGTTTCTCTGTCACGTCGGCAGCCGGAGACCAAGTGCATCGCCGAACATGGCGTCCTGGTCGGCCCGCGCAAGCTCGAATGGGCCAGCCATCTGCAGTTCGATCTGACCGGGGCTCCGCGTCCGAGTGTCTCGGTCACGCTGCCGCCGGATTATCTGCTGATGGATGTCGATGGGTCGGAGTTCATCAGCGACTGGTACGACACCCCCGGTGAAGGCGGCTATCGCACCCTCACCGTCGAGTTCGATCAGCCCCGTCTGGGGCAGGTCACGCTGCTGCTGACCGGGCAGACCCCCCGCAAGCCGGAAGTGACCAATGCCGACCTGCTGCCACCCGCTGCCATAGGAGTCGCCAAGCTGACCTCCTCGCTGGCGGTCTGGCTGAGCGACATCTACTCGGCCACGGTCCGCTCCTCGGAGGGCTGGAAGAACGCCGCGCCGGAACAGCTCTCCGACGCCCTGCGAGCTCTGCGTCCAATCCCCGTGCAGTTCGCCTTCCGCGCGACAGCTGCGACCTCCCAACCGGTGGTTGTCGACCTCTCGAAGCAGGTCGCTCAGCTGAGTGCCGATCTGGTGGTTCTGTCGGCTGTGGCGGATGACTCGATCGACTACGGTCTGACGTTCCGCTGGAAGATCAGCCGGGCCGCGACCGATACGTTCCGGTTTACGACACCCGGCTGGCTCAAGGACCGGCTGGAGCTGACGGTTCCCGGACTGCGGCAGGTCGACTCCAAGGTCCTCGACAACGGCGAAATCCTGTGGACCGTCCAGCTGATCGATGCCGTGCGGAATCAGTTCCTCTGCTCAGGTGTGGTCACCTTACCGCCGCCTGCGGATGACATGGTCCAGATCCCCGATGTGCGGTTCATGGACCAGACCGAGACCGGCGACCTGGTCCCGCTCGAAAGTCAGCGGCGCTGCGCGATCGTGGTGAACCGTTCCCAAGGCCAGCTGCTGCCGATTGATGATCGACTGATCAACAAGATCCCGCGCGAACAACTTCCGCTGGTGGTGCAGAGTACGCTGCTCGATCAGGCCTTGTCGATTACTGAACTGTCGTCCCAGCAGGCTCTGCCGCGCTGGAAGATCAGCCGCAATGCGACGCAGGACACCGGCCGCGCGATCGTCACCGGCAGCGATCTGGTGACCTCGCTGACCTGGGATGGAACGTGGCGCACGAAGGCCACCTACACCGTCCGTAACCGCGGGCAGCAGTTCCTCGGACTCCGGCTGCCGGAAGGATCGCAGCTGTTGTCGGTCTTCGTGAAGGGACAGCCTTCACGGACCGTGACGACCAAGCTCAAGGAGCAGCCGATCCACCTGGTCCCGCTGCCGCAGACGAGCGTGGTCGATCTGTCGTTTGATGTGCAGATCACGCTGGCTGGCAAGCTGGCCACGCCGCTGAAGCCCGGTGGACTGGCCACTCAGCAGGTCAGCCTGCCCGCACCGGATGTGATCTCGCGGGATGAATCGACCGATTTTGGGCTGACCGTCGCTCACACCTCGTGGCAGATTCACACACCGGACAAGCTGGACGTGACGCTGTTGCGAGATGGCTCGAATGTCGAGCAGCTGACGGAAGAGGAATCGCTGCTGACGCTGGAGATTCAGCGCATGGACCGCCTGCGGGCCGATATCGACGAGATGGTCCAGATCGTGAAGTCGAGCGGCCCCGCGAGCCAAAAGTATCAGGCGGCCAACAATCTCCGCTATCTAAATGAGGCACTGAAGCAGCAATCCAGCTTCGGCAAACCTGCCTCGAAGCCGGAAGCGGTCCAACTCTTTGAACAGGCCCGGACCTACAACGAGAGTCTGCAGAAGCAGATCAACGACAACACTCCACAGAGTGGAGAAGATGATGCGGTGCAGCTGGCCCTGCCGCAGATTCAGGTTCAATCCGACAACCGCGACTTCGTGAACACGAACAACTTCAGCGTGTTCACCAACAACAGCGGTGATGGAATCGCCGTTCAGGACACCTCGGGAGTGAACCTGAAGTTCAACTCCGAGTCGTTCGCGGGAAAGGCGTTCGACAAGAAGTCGGAAGCCGCTGGCGCCAAAGGCAAGATGATGCAACGCGGTCGCGGAGAGCTTCGCAAGTCTCTGGAGGCTCAGTCGTATGGGAACGCTATTCAAGGTCCAATCAGCGGTGTGAACGATGTTCCCTTCCGCCAAGGGTCATTCGATCTCAATGTGAATGGAAGCCTGAGCTTCCAACAAGGACAGAATGAATTCTATGTGGACAGGGTGATTGATTTGAATGGCGGAGCGAATGCGTGGTTTGATGTCGACACCGGAGGCCGGAACGGTCGGACCCCCGCGTGGACACAAGTCGGCGGTCTGTCCCTCCCCGTTCAGATCCCCGAAGAGGGCGGCAAGACGGTCTTCTCCCGCGTCGGCGGATCTCCGAAAGTCACCCTCGCACTCCGTCCGCGCCAAGCCTCGACCCGCACGCTGACCTGGCTCTGGTCGCTCTGCTGGGCCGCCTTTGCGGTCTGGGTCGTCCGCCGCATCCGCCACGCCTCTGGCTCCCAGTCGTTCCGCCCGGTACTCGGCTTCCTGGCTGGGCTGGCTGCGGTCGGCTTCCTGCTGCTGCCCGATCAGCTGCGCGTGTTGAGCCTGCTGGTCTTCATTGTCAGCCTAGTCGCCGCGTTGCTGATCGGAATCCGCCAAGAGGCGGATTCGCAGTAGGCCGCGTCCGTCCGCTCGGGAAGCCTCGCTGAAATCCGCAGTCACCGCTTCAAGACTCGACCGGCTTGCAGATCGCGGCATTCAACCGGATACTTTCGCCACTCCGCACCGGGGTCCAAACAGCAGCCGAAGTGCCAGAACTTGACATTGATTCCAGGTTCGTCCTCCCCGCCCGGGAATGGTCGAAGGGGCAAATCAAGTTCCGATCTTTCGGCTTCTCTCTTGGTTCCTGGAGCGGCCAGCGTGCCTTCGTCGGCGTGTTTCGCGGGTTCACCCGAAATGCCAGACGTTCGTGAAAACGCAACGCGCTCGTAGCTCAGTCGGATAGAGCAACGGATTTCTAATCCGTCGGTCGGTGGTTCGAATCCACCCGGGCGCATTTCCTCAAAGTATTTTGAGAAAACGCTTTAGGGAGCCAGGCCAGGTACTCTTCCGAGTCGCGAATTCTGCCGATCCTGCCGGCCGCTGGCCCCGCAAGGTCCACCTAATCCTTGTTCGCATCTGCAGTTCAGAACCTCCCGTGTAGTGTGAACATCTTAATATTAACACAACGTTCATGTGACGATCTTAACAGTACACGCCCAAGGATGGGCATGTACTCAATCTACAGGCAAGGATGCCCCTCATGAAGCGGTTCGCGCTCGCGACCCTGTCGCTGTTCGCTTGTGGTCTTGTCGCGAATGCCCAAGGGCAGGAGGTGGCGTTCTTCCAGGACGCCGCTCCGAATCAGCCGACCCCGGTTACGGACACGTTGGATGCACGGCTCCAAGCCCTCGAAGCCGAGGCCCAGGATCTGAAGCCGACGCTCGAAGAGCACACCCAGCGGATCACCAAGATCGAGGATGGGATCAAGGCCGACAAGGAAAAGGCCGCAGCCGCCAAGGCCGCTGACGCCAAGAAAGACAAGAAGTGGTACGAGAAGCTGTCGATCCGCGGCTACACGCAGGTCCGCATCAACGAGGTCTTTGACGACAACGATTCCCCCGCTGACCCGCATTACGTCGGCGACAGCTCGATTGGGGAGAATCAGAGCTTTCTGCTGCGTCGAATGCGCGTCATCATTTTCGGGGACATCAACGAGCATGTTTATGTCTACCTGCAGCCCGACTTCGCCGCCAATGTCCCAGGCAGCACCGATGCGAATCAGTTCACTCAGCTGCGCGATGCGTACGCCGACTTGTACGTCGACAAGGACAAGGAGTTCCGGTTCCGCGTGGGTCAGTCCAAGATCCCATACGGCTGGGAAAACCTGCAGTCGAGCCAAAACCGCCTGCCGCTCGACCGTAACGACGCCCTGAACAGTGCCGCCCGTAACGAACGCGATCTGGGAGTCTTTTTCTACTACACCCCGAAAGACGTTCAGGATCTGTTCAAGGAGATCAGCGACAAGAACCTGAAGGGTTCTGGCAACTACGGGATGTTTGCTCTCGGAGCCTACAACGGGCAGGGCGGATCGTTTCGCGAGCAGAACGACAACCTGCATGTGATCAGCCGGTTTGCCCTCCCGTTCTACATGGGTGACGAGCAGATTGTCGAAGTGGGAGTCCAAGGCTACATCGGGAAGTACACCGTACTGTCCTCCCTCATCGACCCCCCAGGACCGGTAGGCCTGTCACGGCCCACCGGAACTCTAGAAACCGATGGACGCGACGGAATCCATGACAAGCGCCTTGCGTGGACATTCGTGTACTATCCTCAACCGTTTGGCTTCCAGTCCGAGTGGACGATCGGTCGAGGGCCATCGCTGAATGATGCTCAGACCGAAGTCATCGACCGGTCGTTGTACGGTGGATATGCCATGATCATGTACCGCATGGAGTTCGAGGACAATGAGGAGATCATCCCCTTCGCTCGCTGGAACTACTACAAGGGCGGATACAAATCCGAGCGAAACGCTCCGTACTCGGAGATCAAGGAGTGGGAAATGGGCGTCGAGTGGCAGATCAACAAGGCTGCCGAACTCGTGACGATGTACACGATCACGGATCGCACCAACACGACGGCGATCAGTACCGCCGGTCGGCGTTCCTACGAACAGTTCGAAGGTGGCATCCTCCGGTTCCAGCTGCAGTTCAACTATTAGAGCGGAATCAGATTTCCTGTTCAGTCAGGGGATTGGAACACGATTGTTCACGGATCCACACTCATCCAGAGCCGGAATCGCTCTGATTCCGATGCGAGTGGATCTGTGAAGAGGAGTGTTCCAATTCCCCTTTTCCGGGTGCAGGGACTGCAGACGTTCAGTCAGGTGTTCGAAGTTATGGAGACCGCAGGCTGGTCTTTGCAGGGCTCCGATTTTGTGATTGATCCCTTCCAGCGGGCCGGTGGACAGCCCGTGGTCGTACCAGCTCAAGAGGACGCTACGGTGCATGCGCAGCGTATACGCCATGACCTGCAGTTGACGGATGCCTCTGGTTTCAGCCCGTTGGCACCAGGACTCCAGGCTGGGGTTTCCCTGTTGGTCGTTTGGACGATTGCCTATGATTTGCCTGTCATCCCTTGCTTCAGGAACTCGACATCGTGAGCACCGAACTCGACACCCTTGTCTCCCAGTCCAAGCAGAAGCTCGACGCCCAGACCGTGGAAGTCGTCCAGCTGCACTTTCACCCGGAACTCGGGGCTCCCTACTGGCTGGAGAAGGCCAAGACGCTGAAGTTTGATCCCTTGAAGGAGATCAAGTGCTTTGATGATCTGAAGAAGTTTCCGCTGTTTGATGACGAGGATCTGCGCGGCGGTCCCGTGACGCGGTTCCTGCCGCAGAAGTGGAAGAACGAGCCCAAGTTCGTGTTCGAGACCGGCGGAACGACCGGGATCCCCAAGTCCCGCTGCGTCGTGAAGGACCACGACATCGACTACGAAGAGTTCTCGCGGACGATTCCCGATTCGGCCTTCCCGAAGGGGGCGAACTGGCTGATGCTGGGGCCGTCCGGACCTCGGCGGTTGCGGCTGGCGATTGAGCACCTGTGCCAGTTCCGAGGCGGGATCTGCTTCTGCGTCGACCTGGATCCGCGTTATGTGGTCAAGCTCCTGAAGAAGGGCGATGTGGCTGGGGCCAAGGCTTACGCCGATCACGTGATCGATCAGGCGATGACGATCCTCTCAGCCAATCACAACATTCAATGTGCCTTTGCGACGCCGAAGCTTCTCGAAGCTCTCGCTCTGCGGCTGATCGACAAAGGCTCCAGCATCGAAGAAGCCGGGATCAAGGGCGTGTTCTGCGGCGGAACCGAAATGACCTCGCAGTGGATTCGTTTTGCGGTCGAGGAACTGCTCGGCGAGAACGTGTTCATTGCTCCAACGTACGGGAACACACTGATGGGCCTGGCCTGCGGGAAGCCGGTCAGTGCGGCGGACAACTGGAAGATCGCCTACTACGCCCCCCAGCCTCGGGCTGTGGTCGAAGTGGTCGACTTCAAGAACTACGACAACGTCGTGGACTACGGAGCCACCGGTCGCGTGAAACTCTACACGCTGACGCACGAGCTGTTCATCCCCGGCTTCATGGAGCGGGACGAAGGGGAACGCGAGAAGCCCTGGGACAAGTTCCCGTGGGATGGAATCAGCGGAACCCGCCCGTTCCACGAGTTTGCCAAGACGACCGTGGTCGGGGTGTACTAAGTGAAATGTGAAAGCCCAGGGGTTGCAACCCCTGGGCGTTTTGATGGACAGTGGAAGCCGGACCAATTCTCGATTGTCGGCGAACTCCCATGCCCTCTCCCTTTCCTGGAATGGACCCGTTCCTGCAAGATCACTGGGGTGATGTTCACACCAGCTTGACGACCTATGCGCGGAATCAACTCCGCCCCCAGATGCCAGCTGACCTGCGAGTCCGAGTCGAAGAGTATGTCGGCCTGGAGATTGAACAAGACGAGGAAGAGGAAGTTCTCAGCCGTCAAAAGCCTGATGTGCTTGTCACAGAAAACTGGTCCTCTGCGGAGCAAACCGCTATTGCGGTTTCCGAAGCTGCGGTGGCGGATGAACCGCTGGTGGTCACCACTCCCCGAGAGTCCGAGACACTGCGACGAGTTCTGATTCAGGATCGCCGCGGGGATCGATTGGTCACAGCCATCGAATTCTTGAGCCCCGGCAATAAATACGGCGAGGCCCTGATTCACTTCCGGAAGAAGCAACGGGAACTGCTGTTGGGGGGCGTCAATCTGGTCGAGATTGATCTGATTCGCGGTGGAGGCTGGGCGGTCTTTCCTCCGGATGCGGCCATTCCGGGCTCGCACGCGGACCCTTATCGCGTTGTCGTGGTGCGAGCGTTGCGATCAGAGAGATTCGAATGCTACCCGGCGGGGATTCGTCAACGATTGCCGCGGATTCGAGTCCCGCTTCGCCCCGGTGACCGGGACGCCGTGCTCGACCTGCAACTGCTGGTCGACCAAGCTTGGGAAGATGGGGGCTACAGCGATATCGACTACGCCCGCGGTCCGTTGCCGAAATTCGAAGCCAACGATGTGGAATGGATTCGGGAGCGACTCGCCCAGCAGGGAATTGCTAGAATCCTTTGAGGCTGCCGTCAGTCAACTTCCTCCAACACTCACGCCCCATGTCACTTCGCCTTTGGATCGCCTTGCTCTGGGTCGCCTCGATCGGAGTCTTGATCGGGTGCTCTGGCTCCAAGCCCGCTGAACCGGCTGCAGCACAGTCTGCGGCGCCGGCTCCCGCTCCCGCAGCGACCGGGACAGCCGCCGCGCTGACTGTGGCTCCCGCTGCTGCAGTGGCTCCCGCGGCACCGCAAACGGTCGACCCCAATCGCCCCGAGACCAAGTGGATCGGGACGATCCCGTACGATGTGTTCTTCGATCAGCCACTGACGGTTGCCGGGGACGCAACTCCCGTCGGAGGCTCTCCAGCCAACCCGGCGATGGCTGAAAACACCCCGAAGCCTGAGGTGACGCCGAGTGAAACCCCCGCCACTCCGCCGGCGACTGCCGCAGCGGCGGGTGGCAAACCGGACTGGAACCAGGTGATTCCGATCGATGTGGCCTTGGAAGCCGTCAAGGTGGCTCGTTCAGAAATGAATGCCAACCTGACCGGGATTCCGAAGTACAACGCAGGGATGGACTCGATTCGGCTCAACGCCGCTTTGATGGGGATGCTGGCGGTGATTGTGTCCGAGCATTCCGAACCGTCCAACTGGAAAGAGAAAGCCAAATATGTCCGCGACCTGAACTACGAAATCCTCGGCAAGGCCACGGAAAAGGGCAGCGGGCCGTTCAAGGCGACGCAGGAAATCTTCGAGCAGATCACCGGAATGCTGGACGGCGGACCCCCTCCGGAGAAGCCCGCGGATGACTCCAAGCCATACGTCGAAGTCGCCGATCGCGCCGACATGATGAAGATCATCGACAAGGCGATGAACGACTTGAAGGCCAACATTGGGGACCCCAAGCGGATGAAGGACCAGGCCGATTCCGTGAATCGACAGTTCGCGGTGATGGCTGCGCTGGGCACGATGATGCTCGACTCGACATACGAGTACGCAGACAACCCGGAGTACACCGGCTACACGAATGACTTCATCAACGGAGCCAAGGCAGGAGTCGAAGCCGTGAAAGCGGACAAGTTCGAGGACTTCCAGGGGGCTCTCAACAAGATGAATAACTCCTGCAATGAGTGTCACCCCAAGTTCCGAGGTCAGGACAATGGCTGATTTGTTTTTGGGCTCCCGACTCCGCCTGGGCATCGTGGCCGCACTGCTGAGTCTGATCACTGTCCCCGCTGTGGCTGACACGATTCAGCTCAAGTCGGGCCACAAGGTCCAGGGAGACATCCTCAAAGAGACCGAGACGGAGGTCTATGTCGATATCGGTGTCGATGTCGTCAAGATTCCGGTGGAGCGGATTCTGGGCCGCGAAAAGGGGGATGGGACCGAAGCCCCCAAAGCAGGAACCAGCGCGGCCGAAGCGAGCAGCGATGATGTCTTCCGCACCGCCAATCTGCCGATCAAGAGCGTCAAGGAACTGGCTGAAGAGTACGGCGAAGGGGTCGTGCTGGTCGAAACATCCAGTGGCCTGGGCAGCGGGTTTATCCTGAATGAACGCGGCTACTGCGTCACCAATTACCACGTCGTTGAACGCGAGACGCGGATCGCCTGCGTAATCTTCGACAAGACCGAGAGCGGCGACTTCGTCAAACGCCGGATCCAGGACGTGAAGATCCTGGCCCTGAACCCCTATTTCGATCTGGCGTTGCTGCAGATCCCTGCCGTCGAGGGATTCCAGTTCACGACCGTTGCGCTGGCTCCGGATACCAATCAGAAGGAAGGCGACGGCGTCTTCGCCATCGGCAATCCGCTGGGACTTGATCGCTCGGTGTCTCAGGGAATCATCAGCACCCGCGCCCGCAACTTCGAGGGGCTGACCTACATTCAGACGACCACCGAGATTAATCCAGGCAACAGCGGCGGCCCCCTGTTTAACTCTCGCGGTGAGGTGATCGGAGTCACCAACATGAAGCTGCTGGGCGGTGAGGGGCTGGGATTCGCGATTCCGATCAGCTACGTGAAGCACTTCCTGCGAAACCGGGATGCCTTCGCATTCGATGAAAAGAACCCCAACGCCGGGTTCCGCTACCTCGATCCCCCGCGACGGAAAAAGATGGAGACGGCCCCGTAGCAGAATTCGTAAGAATTCTGACTTCTTCCGTACAAAGCCCAGGGGTCACAACCTCTGGGCTTTCTGCATGAGGCGAGAAACTCGTGAGCTCCTCAGAACCACAACGAATCTACCTCGACAACGCAGCCACCAGCTTTCCCAAGCCGGACACTGTGATTGCCGCAGTCACGCAGTACATGACGCAGTGCGGCGTCGCAGCGGGGCGAGGGACTTCGCGGCAGGCGACCGAGCTGGATGCGCGGATCGCAACTTGCCGGGCGGGGCTGGCGCGGCTTCTGAGAGCCCAGTCCCCACACGAAATCAGCTTCGCCTTCAATGGGACCGACAGCCTCAACTTGGCGATCCATGGCTCACTGCAACCCGGCGACCATGTCGTAACGACGGAGCTGGAGCACAACTCCGTGCTGCGACCGCTGCGGGATTGGGAAACTCATCGCGGGGTGCAGGTGACTCACCTCGCTCCTGGCGTTGACGGACGGATCGATCCAGCGGCGGTTCGCGACGCACTGCGACCGAATACGCGGCTGGTGGCTGTGACTCATGCGTCGAATGTGACGGGAGTCATCCAGCCGATTCGCGAGATTGGGGAGATGATCGCTCGGTCGCGAACCCTCACCCCTAGCCCCTCTCCCGGGGGGAGAGGGGAACAAGAAACCCGAGGGGTGCTTTATCTGGTGGATGCCGCCCAGACAGCGGGGCACGTGCCGATTGACGTTCAGGCGGCTCACATCGATCTTCTGTGCTGCTCGGGGCACAAGGGGCTGCTCGGGCCGCTCGGGACTGGAGTCACTTACATTCGCTCCTCGCGAGCGTCCGAGGTCCGCCCGTTGCGCCAGGGAGGGACCGGCAGCCAGAGCGAGTCTCTCGATCAGCCCGCCAGTTCACCGGACAAGTACGAGTCCGGCAACCCCAACGCCGTGGGACTTGTCGGGCTGGCAGCAGCTGTCGAGTGGATCGAAGCTCAAGGAGTCCCCGCCCTGCAGGCTCGCGCTCAGCCGCTGCTGGCTCTGCTGTATGAAGGGCTGACGGCGAATCCCCGCGTCCGCGTCTTGTCCCCGGACCCTCGGAAGGTCGACAACGCCGGCGTGATCAGCTTCACGATCGAGACGATGGACCCGCGGATCACAGCTTCGATCATGGACAGCCACTTCGGGATCGAGATCCGATCGGGGCTGCACTGTGCCCCGCTGGTCCACCGCAGCCTCGGGACTGCGGACACGGGAGGCACGGCCCGCGCCAGCGTCGGCCCGTTCACGACCGAAGCCGATGTCGATGCCCTCTGTACTGCGGTCCTGATGATCACGACCGCAACGTAGTCAGCCGGTCGAGCCGTTCAAACGACTTCCAGCTGGCGGCTCGCCTCGCGCACCTTCTCGGGCAGGTCGCGGATCGCCTTCTTCAGCTCGCCGCGGTCATAATCAGCGCGATCACGGCTGACGTGGTCGAACTGCCCATCGAACGGAATCCCCGACGAGCTGAGCTTGCTGGCCAGGCGCTCGCACCCCTCAAACCAGTACGGGTCCGATGGGTCGCAGGCGATCCGCTGATAGAGCGGCCAGTTGAGTGGGTGCAGGTGCAGCGTGGCTGTCTGCTGACGGGCTGCTTCCACCGATTCGAAGGTCTCCGTCAGGACCGGTTCGCTCAGCTGGTAGTTGTGAAAGTCAACAGCTGCGGAGATCGCAAACACCACGGGGAACTTTCGCGCATGGCGATAGCTGAGGTTCAAGGCTCCGTGCCCGCCCATCCCGATTCCAATCAGGCCGATCCGCAGACAGGTTGAGCGTTGAGAGTTGAGGGTTGAGGGCAGGAACTGCATTGCGGCCCAGGGGGCGACCTCGTCACGGACCCAGCTCAGCGCTCCTTCCGCGAACCCGGCGGACTCGACCGACAACCACCAGGTGCGGCCCGCGATCGGGCAAATGACGGGGTAGGTCGCCTCTTCAATGGTGGACCGCAGCGGAACCTGTCCATCGAGATCGTGCAGCAGAATGGCTGCGACTTCAGTGTGACCGCCGGGGTTCCAGACCTCCACTGGGTGGTTGGCGACAGTGTGGCGAGTCCATTGTCCGGGCATTGCGAGAGATCAGCAGTCAGAGAAACCGGGGCCTGAGAACAGCGACACGACTCGCACCTACCCCGGTCGCTTCTGAAAGTACCACCACTCCAGCAGCAGGACAAACAGGGCGATTGCCGCCATCGACGACCAGATCGGTTTGTCCTGATCCAGCTTCTCTTCGGTAGCTGTGACGGTCGCCTCTTTCGTCTGGAACGCCTCGACCCCATTCATCGAAGTCTCGGTCGGGTTCAGCAGTGACACGCCCAGTTCGCGGACCAGCTTGCCATTGGACCGGATCTCGTAGGGGCCCACCGACCGCGCGGACAACCCGCTCACCCAGCCATCGGCATCGGACTTCGTCGTCACATGCTCTCCGAGAGGATTCGTCACCACGTAGCTCGTCTCCCGTTCCAGCTTCACAGCCGGCAGCAGGCCGGTCGCGGCGGCTTTGACCTCGGCCAGAGCCGCTTGGCGAAGCGATAGATTGACAAGGTTCGTCGTCAGGATCGGAAACGCCAGCCGGTACGGCAGCGTGGTCCGGTCCAGCTTGAACATCCAGTGCAGATACAGCCGCGGTCCGGACTGCCGCTCCAGGATCAGCGGGCCTCTTTCTCCGTGGCACAGTGTCTCAAACCCCAGCTCTTCCAGGGTCGAGTCCGTGACCCCGGGCTCCAGGATCGGGTCGTCCACCATCAGCACTTCGCGCAGCTGAACGTGCTGCATCAGCGGGGTGTCGCGCTTCCAGTCGACAACGGTGACGTTCCCCTCTCCGATCTTGAGCCGACTGGTCAGCTCTTTGGGGACGAACCCGACCGTCAGGTACGTGGTGGACTCGCGGGCCAGATCGGCCTCCGAATCGGTAATGACCAGATCATAGGTGGCCAGTTCCGACGTCTTCCCATCCGGCGGGTCGAGCTTGAGCCCGTCCATCCCCTTCAAGGCATGGCGGAACGCAGACAGCGTGGGCGGGCAGAAGACCTGCAACTCGCGCCCCACCGGCAGCTCCAGCCACGAGGTGTTGTCGATCGCCAGCGAGTCAAAGTCGCTCGGCAGCAGCTCGGCCTTCAACTGAAGTTCGGTTCCGGAGTCGAGCGAGAAGACCAGACGCTGTGACTCGCCCGGATTCAACACGACCCGCTCTTCGCCAATGATGACCGGTTTGCCGTCGATCATCTTGGAGAGCCGCAGTTGTCCGTTGCCCGCAGCTGCGGAGGAGGCCTCCACGCGAACGAAGACTTCCCACGACTCCGCATTCGGCCGAGTGGCATTCATCGAGGTGATCCCGATGTTCCCGCCTTCGGTCTTGATCCGGTAGTAGTCGACCTGGAACGGCAGATCGAAATCGACAATCGCCTGCAGCTCTCCCGAGACTGGGTTGGGCCGAGTTGGGACGTTGCCATCGGAGTAGAGACGGATCGCGGGGATCTCCACCAGCTTCGACTGCCCCCGCGCCAGGGCCAGGGCATCTTCCAGCCGCGAAGGGACATCGACCACTTCGATCCGGTCCAGAGCCTGCCGCAGCTCGGTCTTGTTGTTTGTGAGCTGGGTCAGCCGCTGGGCCGAGTTGTGGACCTCGATCAGCATCAGGCGCTGATCGGGCAGCATGTCATCGATGATTGGGCGAATCTGCTCCTTGGCGAGCTCCAGCCGGGTCTTCTTGGTCTTCGAGTCGATCGCCCCCATGCTGGCGGAGCAATCGATCAGGATTGGCAGATTCTTCGAGAGCGAATCCCGCCCGCGAATGAACGGCTGGGCCGCCGCGATCGCCAGCAGAGCGAGCAGCGCCAACTGGAGCCACAACAGGATATTGCGTTTGAAACGCTGAAACGGTGAGTTGACCCGCTGGTCGGCGATGACCTGCTGCCAGAGCAGCAGCGAGGGGATTTCCTTTTGCGTGCGGCGCAGCTTCAGGAAGTACATGATGACCACGGGGATCAACAGCAGCAGCAACAGCGCGTTGAGCGGAGCCGTGAATCCGGGGAGCCAGTTCATGAAGAGTCCTGAAATGCCGGGGCTGACACCGACCTGGAGTGTACCGTGAGAGGACACCGACCGGAAATGGGCAGGCTCTCGGGTGTACGCCGGGCAAGTCCCGTTCGTGGGCGCGAAGTCGGGTACAGCCGACACTCAGTCCGCAGGCAATTCAATCGGCCTTCCGCTCCCCTCAAAACCATTCCTCGCACCCAGACTGAACAATGTGCCCGCTGTTCTGATGCACACACGAGCGGTCGGGCCTACGCTTCCACGCTTCCTGCCTCACCGAATTCCGATACTTGTGATCCGAACTGTCGGCTAGAATCACGAACTCCCCGCAAGTCAGGATCTCGTGTGACCGACTCGACCCCCCACAGCGATGCCACGAAGACCGGTGATGACACCGAAGTCCAGGATGTGGCTGCGAAGGAGCTTTCGCAATCATTAAGTCTGCGATCACTGCAGACTCCGGGGGCAATTCCGGGCTATCAGATCGAGCAGTGTTTGGGGGAAGGCTCATTCGGGTCGGTGTGGCTGGCTCGCGAATCGCGGACGGGCAAAAAGGTCGCGATCAAGTTCTATGCCCGGGGACGAGGTGTCGACTGGTCGTTGCTCAGCCGCGAAGTCGAGAAGCTGGCTGTGCTGTACACCGCTCGCAACATCGTGCGCCTGCTGGATGTGGCGTGGGATCATGATCCGCCCTACTTCGTGATGGAGTATCTGGAAAAGGGGTCTTTGGCTCAGCTGCTGGAACGGGGGCCGCTACCGATTGACGAATCGGTACGGATCGCCAAGTCGATGGGGCAGGCCCTCGTCCATGCGCATGGCAGCGGAGTGCTGCACTGCGACCTGAAGCCGGCGAACGTGCTATTCGATGCGGGGGGCGAGGCGCGGCTATGTGACTTTGGCCAGTCGCGGCTCTCCAGCGAGCGGACTCCGGCGCTGGGGACGCTGTTTTATATGGCACCTGAGCAGGCTGTGCTGGACGGTGTGCCTGATGCGCGCTGGGACGTGTACGCACTGGGAGCCTTGCTGTATCAGATGCTGACCGGGCACGCTCCGGGACGCCAGGACGGAACCGAGCGGGTCCTGCGTCAGGCGGGGACCACCGAGGAGCGGCTGGCTGCCTATCGCCAGCTGCTCACGCTGAGCCCGGCTCCGTCGGAGCATCGCAGTGTGCCGGGTGTCGATAAACGCCTGATCGAGATTGTGGATCGCTGCCTGGAACGAGATCCGGTGCGGCGACTGGCGAATGCCCAGATCGTGGTCGACATGCTGGAGGCTCGTGACCGGGCCCGGTCGCGGCGACCGCTGCTGATCCTGGCGCTGCTCGGCCCGCTGCTGTTCCTGGGGGCGATGTACTGGATGGCTGAGTCGGTGTTTCCTGACATCGTCGCCACTGCCAAGGAGAATCTGACCTCTCGCGCTCTTGCGGGGGATGTGATCAGTGCCCGGATTCTGTCCGAGAGTATCCAGCAGGAGGTCAACCACCGGATCCGGGAACTCGAAACCGCAGCTGCCACCGAATCGGTTCGTCAGATTGTCGCTCAATCGAGTTCGCGGTCCGCCGAGGAACTGCAGGCTGTCTGCCGCGACGATTCGGGAGACAGCGATCTCGCCCGCAGCATTCGCCAGCTGAATGCGGCTCGCGAGAGCGCGAGCCGGCTGCATACCGACCGCAGCTGGTTCCTGACCGACGCAAGTGGCCGGCAGGTCTATCGATTCCCGGTCGAAGGTGATGGCAAGTCGTCGATTGGCAAACTGTTTGCCTATCGAGACTACTTTCATGGACAGGGGCACGATCTCCCCAATTCAGAGGTCGGGACTCCGCGACGCAAGTCCGGTGTCAGTGCCGCATACTTGAGTACGAACACCGGACAGTATGCCATCGCCATCGCAGTTCCGGTCTGGAGCGAGGACCAGTCGCAGGTGATCGGAGTGCTGGGGCGTTCGCTGCATCTGACCGACCTGCTCGATCAGTGGGAGAAACAGCTGCAGGGGGAAGCCCGACCCGATCAGCGTTTCCTCGCGCTCGCGGAGCAGAACCAGGATGGCCTCGAACTGCTCGACCATCACTGGATGACTGTCGCCAACATGTCGAACCACAGCGGCGAAATCGTCTTTCCCGCAGCGACGACTCAGCTGCTGCAGGACAAGGACCGGACCGATCGCTATCAGGACCCGGTCGGCGACTTCGACCCCCTGTACAAGGGGAACTGGCTGGCTGCGTGGTCACCCGTCAAGGGGACGCATTGGATCGCGATCGTCCAGGAGAATCGCGAGATCGCACTGCAACCGGTCGGCCAGCTGCAGAATGTGTTTCAGCGGTCGGGATACATCGCAATTGCGGTCTTCAGTTTGATGCTCGGCGGATTCTGGCTGTTGCTGCGCCGGGCATCGGAGTGACGCTCTGCGAGCTTGAAGTCACCTTGCACTTTAAGCCGCTCTCACGGATGGCCACTAAACTGGTACGATACGAAACGCATTGTCGCACCATGGAATTCGCAACTCGCCCGGCAGCATCGAGGTGTGTTTTTCCCGAGGGATCTCAATCAGCCCATGTCCCACGCGTTCCTCCAATTCAGCTCGCGGATCACCGTCCTCCCTGTCGTTCACGGGAGCGGCGACTTTGCGCTCGAGGTCCGGCGGGTGCTGCTGGCTGAGAAGTTCGACTGTCTGGCTGTCCCGCTGCCTGAGTCGTTTCAGGACTCCGTCGAAGAGGCGATCGAGGCCTTGCCGACTCCGACCATCGTGGTCCGCTCGGAGGAGGCCGGTTATCGCCCCGACACCGAAGGGGACGATGATTCGCCTTCGCAAGTCAGCTATGTCCCGATCGACCCCTGCCAGCCAGTCATCGCCGCCCTGCGGTTTGCCATTCAAGAACAGATGCCGCGAGCGTTTATCGACCTCGAAACCGACGGGTTCCACAACTCGATCGTGGGGCTGCCTGACCCCTATGCGCTCAAGAAGGTCGCGGTTGAAAAGTTCTCCGCAGCTGTGTTGCCCTCACTGCCGCGACCGACGAACGAGCGGCATCGCGAACGGATCGCCTGGATGGCCCATCGGCTGCGGCAGCTGGAACGGCGGCACCAGCGGATTCTGTTTGTCTGCTCGCTGGCCGATTGGCCCTGGATTCGCGAAGCCTACGCAGAGAAGACGCCTGTCGATCAGCCGTTCGAAGCCGAGCACGAGCCCGCGATCTACAAGGTCGCTCCGGAGAATCTGCTGTTCCTGTTGGGCGAGCTGCCATACATCACAGGCCTCTATGAGAGGGCACGAGCGGAACTCGATGACGATGAGAACCTGTCGGTCGACGGTGTGAAGGAGCTGCTGCTCACCGCGCGGGAGAAGTACAAAGAGGAACTCAAAGGCCGGGCCCGCAAGATCTCGCCGCACCTGCTGTCAAACTATCTCAAGTACGTCCGCAACCTGTCGCTGATCGAGCGGCGGATGACACCCGACCTGTACACGCTGATCATCGCCGCTCAGCAGACGGCCGGGGACCAGTTCGCGATCAGCCTGGCTGAGACTGCGCGCAGCTACCCCTATGACCAGCCGCTGCATTACGACACCTTTCAGATGTCGATCGACCGCGGCCAGCTGCCCGGGGGCGACATGGTCCAGCTGCAGAACCGGCTGCCAGGAAACCCGGTTGAGTGGCGGACCTGCCAGCTGAATCGCCGCCCGCCGAAGATCGATCAGGACAAATGGCGGAACGCCTGGAACCCGTTCGGCCAGTGCAGCTGGCCTCCCGAGGATATCGCGATCGAGCGGTTCCGCACGCACGTCAAGGACAAGGCCCTGTCCCTGATGGGGAACGACCTGGCTCGGACCGAGAAGTTCTCGACCAGCCTGAAGGACGGCCTCGACATCCGGGAGACCCTGCGGAACTGGCACACGGGCGATCTGTTCGTGAAGATCCTGCCGCCTGCGAAGGGAACGCTCGACTGCGTGATCATGCTGTTCGACTCGCCCGCCGACCCGCGCGATTACCCGTGGCGGATCACATGGCACGCGGAGAAACATGACGAGTCAACGCTGTCGTTCTTCGCGACCCCGTTCGCTCAAGAGGTCGTCGGACCCGGTATCGCGATGGCCACGTATGGCGGATCAATGTTTCTGTTCCCGCCACGCAGCATCCCCGACATCTGGCGCGACCCACGCTTCGACTTCGTTGACACACTGGAGGAGCGCCTCCTCGCCGGAGCCTGCTTCCACTCGCGACAGCCGCAGATTGCACTCCTGTCGGCCATGCCCCCCGGAGCCGGCTGGCGACGGATGGCCAAGAAGTACCACAAGAAACTGGTCCACGTTCCCATGAGTCAGTTCAGCCAGGAAACGATCCAGCAGCTGAGGATGTTCCACGTGCTGAACGGCCGACACGTGCGGAGCTATGCGGAACACTTCATTCGCAAGGCGTAGCCAGCGGCTCAGCTCAGCTGCCAGTCGCACTGGCCCGTGCGTCCGAGCAGTTCGTGATTCGTCATATCGAAATGCAGTGGAGTGATGGTGACGTACTTCTGCCTCAGTTCGGCGACATCGGTTCCGGGCTCCAGGGCGTGGTTGCGGAGCGGGTCGAGGCCGCTCCAGTAGTACGGGCGACCGCGCGGGTCGATGCGTTTCTCAATCGTGTCATCGTGCCGCTTCCAGCCCATCGAAGTGAACCGGACTCCCACGGGTGGTTCCTCGCCACTGGGGGGGAAGTTGATATTCCAGAGGTTTCCAGGCTGGGGATAGTCAGCCAGCAACCGCCGGATCAGTGGGATCGTCCACTGGGCGACCTGCGGATAGTTCGACGGCACCGGGGCCTTCTGCTGGATCGAGACCGCGATCGAGGTGATCCCGAAGAACGCCCCTTCGATCGCCGCAGCCACGGTCCCGGAATAGAGGACATTGATCCCGATGTTCGCCCCAGAGTTGATTCCGCTGACGATCAGATCGGGTCGCCCGCCGCAGAACTCCAGCACGCCCAGCTTGGTGCTGTCCGCCGGGCTGCCGTCGACGGCCCAGCCGTAATGCTGGCCGTTTTCGTGGACCTCTTTCACCATGATCGGGTGCAGGTAAGTGATCCGGTGCCCGACTCCGCTTTGCTCGGTGAGTGGTGCGACCGTTGTGACCTGCCCCAGCTCGCTCAGGGCCTCGCGCAGAGCTCTCAAACCGGGAGCATGAATGCCATCGTCGTTGACCAGCAGAATCCGCACTGTTGTCTCGATCCCAAGAGAGTCACGCAGAGCCGCACAGCGCGCACCCGCAGGCAGCTTGTATCGCATTGCTGCGGCGTACTCCAGCCGACCGGAAGTTACCGCGTAAAGCCGACGTAGAAGCTGAAGACGCGACGCTCGTCGTTGTCCTCACGCAGCAGCGGCCAGGCAAAGTCGAACGCGATCGGAGCCGGACCCATCGCCGGGATCACGAGGCGAAAGCCGAAACCGGCACTCGCCCGGAAGTCATCGAAGCCGATGTCCTCTTCCACGGTTCCGAAGTCGGTAAATGCCACTGCTCGGATCTGGTCGTTGGCCGTGAGCGGGAACATGTACTCGACTGTGCCGAGGGCCATGAAGTTACCCCCGACCTTGAAGTCCCCTTCGCGCGGTGACATTCCTCGGAAGGCAAAACCACGGAACGAGGAGTAGCCCCCCGCGTAGTAACGCTCGAAAATCGGCGTGTCGGAGCCGGTCCAGCTCATCTGTCCGAACAGCTGGAGGATATGCTTGCCAAATCCGTCAGCACGTTCGCGGAGAGTAAAGAACTGCGACCCCGTGACTTCAACGCGCGAGTAGTTGAATTCGCCGAAGGCCTGCTCAAAGGTCCCTTCCAGGAAGTGGCCTTGAGTCGGGATAAACGCATTGTCGCGCGTATCGTTCGAGAGAGTGAATGAGGCCGTCGACAGGAAGTTATGCCCTTCCACTTGCCTCAAGTCCTCGGGAATCACATCGGGAGGGGCGGGGGGTTCATTCGGCAGACCGCGAACCCTCACATCTTCCAGACGCAAAGCCACGCTGGCCGACCAATACTCGTTGATGGCCTGCCCGATGCTCAGTCGTCCACCCAGACGATCTTCCGTCCACTCCTCATAGAAGCGGTTAAAGAAGAATCCGCTGACCCCGACGTTGAAGTCGCTACGCATGAAGAACGGGTCACTCCAGCTGACGACATACCGACTGACCTGATTTCCCGGCTGGGCTTCGATGCGGAAGCTCTGGCCAGCTCCACGCCAAGCGTAGCCGTTGACGATATCGGCCCAGCTGCGCGGAGGACGTGTGATATCGAAGTTGTCTTCCTGCAGGACGATCGAGCCGACGAGTCCGTTGTTACTGTTCACCCCGGCTCCCGCCATCAGGCGACCCGTGCGGCCTTCGGTGACATCGATGTTCAGATCGATATACCCCGGCGGCGGAACGGGATTGCGTCCGGGTGTCCCGCCATAAGGATTGCCTGAGCTGCCCGAGTTGGTCCGCAGATCCTGAGGAATCGGGACTCCGTTGCGGTCGATGCTCTGCCCGCGCGGGACGAACTCGTTCTGGGCCCGCACCACGTACTCTTCATCGGCGGGCTGCGGGCCTTGAGACTCCTCCGGAACGTCGATCACCAGATCTGCAGCCAGCGGTTCGCCGAACAGGGTCGACGGGTCCATGTTGTATTTTCGCCGATGATCGCCGCCGCGGGACTTGGCCAGGGCGCGTTCGGTCAGGCTGTGCTGGGGACTGGCCTTCCGAGTGGTGGAAAGAGTCACTCCCCGAGGCATCGGGCGTGGTGATTCGCCGGCCTTGGCGGAAGACTTCAGCGGCGTGGTGTCCACGACTGGCTTTTTGGGAGTGGGACGCGCGGCTGTTCGACGGCTGGGGACCACGCTGTGACCGTACCCGATGCGTTCCTGCAGCGCCTGACGAAACATCATTTCGGTGTCTTGCGCCCTCAGGATCTTCCGCAGAGGATCATCCGCAGCCAGCATATAGTCGCGGCCATCAACCGGAGTGATCTCGAACGATGGCGGATCGGACTGATCCCAGAGCTGGCTGGACAGCACACGCCGCCGCGCCAGATCGATCTTCTTGCCGTCGGCCAGTTGCCCAGGTTTGATCAGTCGGGAGACACCGTTGAGGATCACATCCTCCCGCGTGTGCGGCATGTCACCCCGGAAGTTGACCTTGATGTCCCCGACCAGATACGGCTTGTCTTCGTTGATCCGATACTCGAGGTCGATCTTCCCCGGTTCATCCAGGAAGATCGGGGTCGGTCGCACTTCGGCGAACAACCGGCCCAGTCCATCGTACTGGTCCTTCATGCCGTTCACGTCGAGCTGCATGAAGCGGTAGTTGAAATAGTCCCCCGCCTTGAGCTTGGGGGCATTGAGCAGCTGTTCGCGGCTCAGTACGTCATACCCGATCAGCTTGACGTCACGAACCTGGTAGCGTGGACCTTCCTTGACCGAGAACGTCACATCGACACCCTTCTGGTCGTCGGTGAAGACCTCACGATGGGTGACCTGGGCGTCGAAGTAGCCGAGGTTGTTGTAGTACTGCGTCAAGGTGATGACGTCGTTCTCAACGATCTCGGGGTCGTAGACGCCGCCAAACGCGATCCCTTTGCTCACCCAGCCGATGCCATATTTCGAGGCCAGCTTGGTTCGCAGGATAGCATCGGAGGCGAATTCGTTCCCCTCGAAGCTGGTCCAGCGGACGCGGGTCTTGTTCCCTTCGCTGATCGTGATGACCACTTCGCGATCTTCGGGGTGGCCGCCCTTTGAGAGTTCGACGGCGGCGTAACGGAACCCCTTCTCCTTATAGAGCGAGCGGATTCGCGCCACAGCTTCCTTGTTGATGGCGACATCGAACGGCTGGTTGACCCGCAGTCCGGTGTGAGCTTCCAGTTCCGGAGTCTTGATCTTGTCGTTCCCGAGGAACTGCACCTTGCGAATGATCGGGCGTTCGCGAACTTCGTAGACGAGAACCAGTCCGGCGTCAGAACGACGGTAAATCGGTCGCACGCTGGAGAACCAGTGGGTTCGCATCAGGGCGGCAACATCGTCTTGAACCTCCTGGGGAGTGACGACGCGACCGGCTTTGACCTTCAGCTGGCGGGTGATGGCGTGTTCGAGAATCGTCTCGCGACCCTCGATCTGGACGCCCACAATTGGTTCGTTGAAGAAATCGTCGCCAGACAGGTCTTCTTCGTCGGGCAGTTCCAGGGTTTCGGAAGCGAGCTTGCTGCGGGGCTTCGTGCGGGTGGCGGCGGTCTCTTCCTCGGGATTCTTGAGGAGATCTCGCGAGGGGCGCGAATCGACACCGCGGCGAGATTTCGAGGGAGAATCCTGAGCAATCGAGCTCACAAAACTGAATACCAGCATCCCGATTCCAACCCAGACCGTCAGCCAACGGACACGCGGCGGTCGATCGCACTGGTGTAAGGCGACTCCGGGCATGAAAGGGAGCTTTCGGTGGGACGGAAGAGGTGGGAACCCCAAGCGCAGGCACGCCGGGATCAGGGACAGAACGTCCCACAGGGCGGGAGGGATACCTGAATCGCGAAAATCACTCAAGATGAGTTATGAATCGGTTCAAGTTCCCGCCGATTCCTGCCGAACGGCCCCGGGATTCCAATTCACACACGGCTCAAGGAAGAATTGAACCACGGAGGCACGGAGGACACAGAGCAAGGGGAAATTTCTGTCAAAAGCTGGCTCAGGCACGACAACTCGTTCTCGTTGGGCGAGAAAGCCTTCACTCAGGTTTTCTCCGTGTCCTCCGTGCCTCCGTGGTTCATCCAATTCGGATTAGCTGCATTCGGTCTCACCCATCGCCATAATTGCGAGTTCCGGCTTCCTGTCCCCGGTGGGTGATCGATTGAAATTGAGGCGAACGATGCGACTGTTGGGTGTCCTGTGCGGAATCTGTCTGGCAGCCAGTCAGCTGGCGGCAGCGGATCCTCCGTCGGCGGTTTCTTCCGTCTTGAAGCTGCTCAAGAGCGGCAAAGTCCCGCCAGCGCGGATGGGCAGCGTCGTCGAGATGGTCTGCACGCGCGGGAACGAGCACGATCTGGCCTACGTGTTCGAGCAGGTGGCCGATGAGAAGGCCTATTCCCCCGAACTCCGTCGGCAGGCCTTGGGCTGGCTCAAGGATGCAGCCCTCACACGCAAGACCGCTCCTGCCGAGCAGTCCGCGCTGGCGAAGCTCCTGAACCCGGCGACCAATCCGGACGTTGAACTCCTGAAAAGGTCGATCGAGCTGACCGAAGCCTGGAAGAATGCCAGCTCGGCCCAGGAGCTCGGACAGCTGGCCCGTGCCGCCAGCAGCCCGCCCGCGATCCGCGATGCGGCGCTGTCGGCTCTGGTCGTCGTCGATACCGCCACAGCCAAGTCAATCGCCCAGGACTTGCTCGCTGACACCCAGTCGTTTTCGAATCGGGCTCTGGCTGTCGCGACACTGTCCGGTCTGGACCTGCCCGCCAGTGCCGCAGCGGCAGCGGTCGTCTTGAAGAGCGCCAAGCCCGAGGATGACCCGTCAGCGATCATCGATGCTCTGCTCAATCGAGAAGGCGGAGCTGCTGCCCTGGGCGAAGCCTTGAAGTCGGCTCCGCTCCCTCAAGATGTGGCGAAGCTCAGCTTGCGCCGGGTCTATGCTGCCGGGCGCAGCGATGCAGCCCTGATTGATGTTCTGGCTCCCCAGGCGGGAGTCAGTGCCAAACCCGTGAAGCTCTCCAAAGAGGAGATCGCAGCTCTCGCTTCCAAAGCGGAGAACGGCGATGCGGCCCGCGGCGAACTGGTCTTCCGCCGAGGCGACCTGAGTTGCATGAAGTGTCACGCCGTCAGCAAGGCAGGTGGTCAGATCGGTCCGGATTTGTCAGCGGTCGGAGCGAACTCGCCAATGGATTACCTCGTGACCGCGCTGTTTGATCCGGATGCCCAGATCAAGGAGGCGTTCGTCACCAAAGTCGTCACCACGCTTGAAGGCCGCGTCTTTCAGGGGATCGCGGTCGACCGCACCGACGAGAAGCTGACGCTCCGCAACACCGATGGCAAGGTGATTGAGATCCCGGTGGCGGACATCGATGAAGAAGTCGAAGGCAAGTCGCTCATGCCCAAGGGGCTGCCCACATTGATGACCGAAGCCGAGACGCTCGACCTGTTGAAGTTCCTGTCGGTTCTGGGGCGACCGGGCGATTACTCGATCCGATCGACGCAGCGATTCCAACGGTGGCGCGTGCTGGCTCAGCCGAAGCCAGAACTGCTGGCCGAGATCCCGAACCTGGTGATCTTCGAAACCGAGATCCTCGATCAGGGGAAGTGGATCTCGGCTTACGGGCTGGTGAACGGCAACCTGCCTCTGGCTGAGATCGCCCAGTCCCAGAATTCCGAGCGGTTCTATCTGCAAGGCGAAGTGGAGGTCGTCGAAGCCGGCCCCGTGACTCTGCAGTTCGACAGCACCGAGGGCCTGACGGTCTGGGTCGGAAAGGAAACTCTCGCCAGCCCGCAGGGGGCCACGGTTGAATTGGCTGCGGGGCGTCAGACGATCACGCTGCGAGTCGACACTCCGGCGCGTCCTGCTCAGTCCCTGAAGCTGGAGCTGACGCGCCCGGACGGGGCCTCGACTCAGTTCCAGGTCGTGGACGGACAGTGACGGATGCCGCCGATCCTGCTGCAGACGCTCTGCCCCTCATCAGTCGTCAAGCTCGGCGGAAGCCTGCTCGATCTGCCGGACCTGGTGGCGCGCCTCAACTCGCTGAGTCATAGCTGGGGACCACGGCCGCTGTTGGTTGTGGGGGGCGGTGAAGCTGCGGATCTGGTGCGAGCCTGGGACCAGCGGTTTCAGATCGGCGAGCAGCAGTCGCACTGGCTGGCTCTCGATTCGCTCGACCTGACGGCGCGGCTGCTGACGACTCTCTGGCCGAGCAGCTGGGTCGCCCGGATGGGACAGATCGAAGAGTGCTGGCTGCGACACCAGTATCCAATCATCTCGCCCCGCGAGTGGTTCGAACTGGCCGCTGCCTCTGGGACACCGTCACCGCCGCAGACCTGGGACACAACCACCGACACAATTGCCGCCTGGGTCGCGGGACTCTCACATGCCCAAGAGCTGTGTCTTTTGAAGTCGGTCGAGAACTCGCGGTCGCTGGAAGAGGCGACAGACAAGGGACTGGTCGATGCCCATTTTCTGCAGTGGGTCTCGACCCCGGTCAGGTGGGTGAACCTGCGGATGGGGCACGCAGGCTGACCCCTGTGCGTGGACTGTCCCTTCCCAATGCGTCAGACTGAAAGCCAGCAATCTGACAACGCGCTGTGAGGCTCAATGTCCATGTCTCGCTCCTTCACTCAGCATTTACTCGTCGCGTTCTGGGCCCTGTTTTTCATCGCGGCCCACAGCTCATTGAGCGCCCAAGAGTGGCACGACAAGCTGCGAGCGGTGATGAATGAGCCGACGTACGAACAGGCCCATTGGGGAATTCTCGTCGCGGACCTCGCCGATGGTCAGGTACTCTTTGAGCACAACCCCAAGAAGTTCTTCGCCCCAGCCTCGACGACCAAGCTCTATTCCGTCGCAGCTGCAATGGACGAACTCGGAGCGGATTATCGCTTTGAAACACCGATCTACCGGCGTGGCGAGGTCGACGCGGAAGGTCACTTGCAGGGCGACCTGATCCTCGTCGCCTCGGGCGATCTAACGCTGGGCGGTCGCACCGATGCCGACGGGCGGATCGAGTTCACCAGCAGCGACCATACCTACGCCAACGGCGGGACGGCCGGCAAACTCTCAGCGGCCAATCCTTTGGCCGGGCTTCAGGAACTGGCCAAGCAAGTCGCAGCTGGGGGGATCAAGTCGGTTCGCGGGAATGTCCTGATCGACGACCGGCTCTTTGAGCGTGCCAGCTCCACCGGCAGCGGACCGGAAACGGTCTCTCCGCTGTGCATTAACGACAACGTGGTCGATGTAATCGTTGCTCCCGCGGCCGAAGTGGGGCGGCTGGCGACGTTCGATTCGCGGCCGCAGAGCAGCTTGTTTCAAATCGACTGCCAGGTGGAGACAGCGGCTGAGGGAACAGCGACCGATATCTCGATTCGCTGGGGTGGACCGGGACGCATTGTGGTGCGCGGGACGATCCCACTGGGTCATTCGCCCGTCGTGAGGATCGCGGACTGGAGCGATCCCGAGTTCGTGGGACGCGGACTTTTGATCGAAGAGCTGCAGCGGGCCGGGATACGGATTCATGCTTCTCCCTTCGAAGTTCCGGCGGTCACCGAACTGCCCGCAGCGGAGTGGTACGCCAGCGCTCCGGTCGTGGCCATGCTGATCTCACCGCCATTCAAGGAGAACGCCAAGCTGATCCTGAAGGTCAGCCACAACCTGCATGCCAGCACGCTTCCGCTGCTGCTGGCGGCGCGGCATGGGGAGCGGACTCTGGAGGCCGGTCTGAAACGCGAAGGGGCGTTCCTCCAGCGGATCGGGATCGACATCAACACGATCTCGTTCGGCGGTGGCGCGGGGGGCTCCCGATCCGATTTCGTGACTCCGGATGCGACCGTCCGGCTGCTGCGTTATATGGCGACCACACCACTCAATTCGGACTACCAGGAGGCTCTGCCGATCCTGGGAGTCGATGGAACTCTCCGCACGGTGGTTGATGCCGACAGCCCCGCCAAGGGCCAGGTGCGGGCCAAGACCGGGACCTATTTCCTCGACAACGGCCTCAACGGGAAGTGGATTCTGACCAGTAAAGCCCTGGCCGGTTACATCGATGCCGCGTCGGGGCGCAAGATCGTCTTTGCCGCCTTTGTGAATGGAACCTTTCTGGAGACCGCTGACCAGACCAGCCGCGAAGGCCGCACGCTGGGCCGCGTGGCTGAGATTATTCAGCAGGGTCTGTAGGCTGTGTGGGCTCAGTTCGCTTCCGTCGGCATTTTGAGGAGACCTCCATGCGCTCGTTCCTGCTGTCCCTGCTGTTTCTGTCTGCAACGGTCTCGGCAGGTGAGATTCGTTTCGAGGCCCAGGAACTCGACCCGGCCATTGCCAAGGTCGCCTGCTATGCGGTCTCGCTGGCCGATGTAAACGGAGACGCCAAGCCCGACATCGTAGCTGTGACGGAAAACCGGGTCCTGTGGTACGAGAACCCGACCTGGAAGCCGCGTGTCATTATCGAAGATCAAGTCGAGCGCGACCATGTCTGCATCGCTCCGTTTGATATCGACGGAGACGGCCAGATCGACTTCGCTCTGGGAGCCGGTTGGACCAAGATCGGCACGATCTACTGGCTGAATCGCGGGGCGACACTCGATGAGAAGTGGCAGGTCTTCCCCATCGCCAAAGAGGTCTCGACCCATCGCATGCGGTTCGGAAATGTCCTCGGCAAGGATCGGCCCCAGCTCGTGGTCTCTCCGCTGAATCCCTCCGAGGAACGGCCCGGAGTCCGGATGCTGGCGTTCGAGATCCCCGCCCAGCCGCAGACCGAGCGCTGGCCGCTGACCGTGATGGATGGATCACTGCACCGGGTTCACAATCACTGGCACTTCGACGCCAACGGGGACAACGTCGATGGCACACTGACAGCCAGCCAGGAGGGGCTGAACCTGCTGAAGCATCAGGGCAATGGCCTGTTCTCCAAACAGCTGATCGGAACCGGAGCCAGTGGGACCAAGCCGGAAGAGATGGGAGCCGGCGAAGTGAAGCTGGGGCGGCTGGGTGCGGGTAAGTTCTTCCTGGCGACGATTGAGCCGATGCATGGGCACAGCGTCGCCGCCTACACCGGCTCGCTGCCGCTTCCGGAAGGGCAACTGGCTGATCGAAATGTCCTCGATGACAGCTTCAAGCAGGGGCATGCTCTGGGGTGTGCTGATCTCGATCATGACACGGTCGACGAGATCATCGCTGGGCATCGCGAGCCGAATGCCGATGGCCAGGTGGCTGTCTACTTCTATCGAGCCAGCAACGATGCCGGTACGAAGTGGGACCGGCACGCGCTCGACTTGGGCGGGATGGCTGTCGAGGATCTGGTGACCGGCGACCTGAACGGAGACGGGTATCCCGAAGTGATCGCCGGAGGCCGGGCGACGCACAACCTGAAGATCTATTGGAATCGCACGGGGAAGTAGTGGACGTCGCTGTTGGCTCAGCGAATGATCAGCTGAGCCCCAGTTCGTGCGGAATCTCGCCCTCATCCAGCAGGTACTGCGGGCGCCCTTGCGGGTCGTTGATCGTGATCTGCCGGGCATCGATCCCCAGATGCCGATACAGCGTGCGAAAGATGTCTTTATAGGTCACAGGTCGCGAGCGCGGTTCAGCTCCGAGGCGATCGGTCTGGCCAATGACCTGTCCACCGCGCAGGCCACCACCAGTCAGGATGCAGGGGCTCAGCTTCGGCCAGTGGTCGCGGCCTCCGCTGGAGTTCACTTTCGGCGTCCGCCCGAACTCGCCCCAGGCGATGACCAGCACATCGTCAGCCAGGCCCCGCTCGCGCAGATCGCTCGTCAGCGTCGCAAGGGCATGATCCACGATCGGGACCAGATTCTGCATCCGCAGGAAGTTGTCCGAATGGGTATCGAAGTCGCTGATCGAGACACTGACCACGCGGACGCCCGCTTCGATCAAACGGCGGGCCAACAACAGCTTCTGTGGAGCAGTGGTCCCTTCTGAAGTCGAAGATTGCTTTCCGCGAGCCGACCCGCCAGCGGTGTAGCGCGCCAAGACAGTTGGATCTTCCCGAGTCAGATCGAGAGCTTCTGCCAGTCGTCCGGAAGTCAAAATTCCCACAGCCTGGCGATCAAACTGGTCCATCGCCTCCATCATGCCGGAGTTGTCGAGTTCGCGCCGCACGCGATCCAGCTCCGTCCGCAGCGAACGCCGGTCCGATAGCCGCGTCTGTGTGAGCTGAGTATTGAGTGTCAGGGAGAGCGTGTGTTCGCTGCCTCGGCGAGCGAGTTCCCCCTTCATCCCCGCTTCGAGTTCGCGCGCGAACATCGAGCTGATGTCGGGCCGAAAGGGACGGTAGCTGGGACCGAGGAATCCCGGCCGGGCACTGTTGCGCACCTGGCCTCGTCCCTGCATCAAGTCCACGAAGGCTGGGGCGGGATCGTCGGCCCGCCCGAGCAGCTTGGCCACTGCGGAGCCCAGAGCAGGGCGACCGCCAAACGACGACAAGTCTTTCTCTGTGAACCCGGACTGACATTGAAAGGCGTTGTGCTGACCATCAGACCCGACCAGCGACCGGATGAACACGAACCGGTCCGCCAAGGCGGCGACCTGCGGCATCAACTCGCTGATCTGGATTCCGGGAACGCTGGTCTCAATCGGACCAAAGGGGCCGCGGATCTCGATCGGAGCTTCGATCTTGGGATCGATTGTTTCGTACTGCGAGGGACCACCATCCAGATGCAGATTGATGATCGCCTTCGTCGAGCGACCGACTCCGGCTTGAGCCTCCAGTCGTAACAGCTGGGCCAGACTCAATCCGCCCAGACCGTACACGCCCGCCCTCAGCCACTCGCGGCGAGATGTCGACGACCGGAGGTGGGACGAGGCGGGCGGGATCATCGGAGCTATACCAGTTCCCGCATCGGCAGGCAGTCCTGATCGACCAGATACTGCGGCGTGCCCGCCTGGTCAAAGACGCGGATGTTCCCGGCATCGATTCCGGCGTTGTGATACAGCGTGGCGAACACTTCCTGGAACTTCACCGGTCGATCAATCGGGCTTTCGCCGTTCTTGTTCGTACGTCCCACGACCTGGCCGGTCCGCATGCCGCCGCCCGCCATCACGGCACAGTTCGCCTGCGGCCAGTGGTCGCGGCTGTTCATGCTGTTGACTCGCGGAGTGCGACCGAACTCGCCCCACATCACAACGGAGACATCGCGGTCGAGTCCCCGCTCATGCAGGTCGGTGACGAGCGCAGCCAAGGCTTGATCGAGCTTGGGGAACTCTTCGCGGGACTTGGGGAAGTTCATCCCGTCGCCGCCGTGCCAGTCGAAGCGGCTGTAGTTCATCGAGACGAACCGAGCCCCCGCCTCGACCAGTCGCCGGGCGATGCAGAAGTTCTCGACCATCTGCGGTGCCCCGTCGCGCTGGAACTCCTCGTTGCTCTGTCCGTACCGAGCCAGGATCTTCGGGTCTTCCTTCGTCAGATCCAGGGCATCGGCCAGCTCGGTACTGGTCAGGATCCCCATGGCTTTCTGCAGCGAGACATCAACGCTGTCCATCGTTCCCTTCGTATCGAGTTCCCGCTTGAGCGAGTCCATCGCGCCGCGCAGGGCGACTCGATCGCGCAGATGCTCCAGCGAGACCCCCTTGAGGACCATACTCTCGTTGGAGCTGCGAGCGGTCCGGCCCAGGAGGTTGAACGGAGCGTGCGAGACTCCCAGGAACCCGCCGGTGTAAGGATTCCCCCAGCCGCCCACCGGATACATCAACCCGATGTTGGCCGGAATCGCCGGGGTCACGGGACCGAGCTGGTGCGAGACCCACGCCCCGGCTGAGGGCCAGCCCCCGGGCGGCTTGCGGTCGTTCATCTTGCGACCAGTCATGCACTGATAAGCATCGTGGGCCCCATCCGAATCGGACAGCCCGCGCACCAGCACGAACTTGTCCATCATGGCTGCGACTTTGGGGAACAACTCGCAGATCTCGATCCCCGGGACGTTCGTCTGGATCGGATTGAACTCGCCGCGGACCTCGCGCGGCGCATCGGGCTTCAGGTCCCACATATCCATGTGTGACGGTCCGCCCGGCAGATAGATATTGATAATCGCCTTGTGCGACCGCTCGGTGGGGTTGGCTCGCAGTACGGACGGCAGGGCGATCCCGCCCAGGGCAAAACCGCCTACGGTCAAGAAGTTGCGACGGGAAATCCCGTCACAGAACGCCGACCGGGGAGAATGCCGCTTCCCAAGAATCGTCAACATCTCTCGACTCCACACGAACGTACGATCACCACCTGAGTTTTTCGGCAGCCGCGAACGGATCAGTGTACGCTGATTTAACCAGGGAACGCAAGTTTTTCACAGTACGACGTAGGACGGCCTTTCCAGGCCGTCCCGAGCGCAGGCACTGCGCGGTCACGACTCTTCTGGTCATTCGAACGCGGGACGCTCCGGCGGGTCGGGCTGGAAAGCCCCCACCTACCCCGAAGAAATCGGCTCGGACTACAGCCGGAACTGGAACATCGTCTGCAAATATCGCCAGACCCACTGGCCGAGTGAGCGATCGAACAGGTGGACGCGAGCTGTGCCGCGCATGCCGGAGCGGAGCAGTCGCGGGTCCCCTTCCAGCGGGACGATTGCCTGGTAGGTCACGCTCGACAGCTTCTGGCGGCCCTGTTCATCGGGGACCGTGACGAGCGGGCCCTGAAACTGATTCGACAGTCCGGGCGGAGCGAACTCCAAGTGTCGGTACGAGATTTCCTTGATCTTGCCATCCCAGACCAGCGTGGGCAGCCCCTCCAGCTTCAAGCGCACGGAGCGATCAAGGCTCAGCACCTCCCGCTCGGTCTGATCCATCACCAGCACCGCTTGGAGCTTGTCGCTGGGCGCAATTGAGCTGATGTGCGTCTGCGGCTCCAGGAAGCTGCCGATATTGCGACTGGTCAGCGGAGTTCCGGACCAATTGGGCAGTCGCTCGCGCATCTGCTCGACGGTCATGCCGCCCTGACGTGGGGGAGCAACGACGGTTCCGGTGGCGGGAGCAGTGATCACCAGCCGCGACTGCTGCTCTTTGAACAGAGCCAGCTGCTTGGTGGCGGAGTCGAGTTTCTCCTGAGAGACCGCAGCCAGTTCGGCCTGCCCGCTCAGTGCATAGGCGTCGTACTCGGCCTGAGCCGCCGTGAGCTGGACCTGGGCATCGGCCACGCGGGCATCAATCTCGGGGTTGACGAGCGTCAGAATCGTCTTGCCATAGTCGATCGACTCACCGGGCCGGACCGATTGTGCATCGACAAAACCCGGCACCGAGTTGTAGATGTGGACCACGCCCGCCGGCTCCACGGTGAACGGAGCCTCGACATACCACGGAAACGGCAGGAACAGCACCAGGTAGGCACATACGCCCAGAAACGCCACCGTGACCGCCAGTCGCGGCTTGCTGATCGAGTCCCGCCGCGGCTGGGACATCAGCTTGTAGGTGTTCCAGACGAACCCCCCGAAGGACAGCAGAATCGTGATGATGGCCATGAGAATTCCCAGACTCTGCAGACGGTACGGCTTCAGCACCGTGTAGAAGAACGTAATGATTCCCGCGAAAACCATCCACCGGTAAATCGCCGAGGCCACCACATACGTAAAGAACCAGAACCGCCCATGGTCCGGCAGAAACGCCGGTGACGGCAGCTCAATCCCCAGACACAGCCGCGCCAGAATCCGCTGCGTGATCTGGTCAGCCTTCTGTCGCAGGTTGGGGATTTCCAGCAAGTCCGACAGCATGTAGTAGCCGTCGTACTTGAGCAGCGGATTGGCGTTGAAGATCACCGTCGAGACCGTCGACACGAAGAACGTGTTCAAGCACAGATAGTGGAACATCCCCGGCTCCGTGTTCCACCAGATGATCAGGGCAACAGTCGAGAGGATCATCTCAAAGTACATCCCCGCCGCCCCGATCATGATCCGCTGCCACTTGTTGTGCAGCATCCACGAGTCGGTCACGTCGCAGTACATCGTCGGGCTGAAGACCAGCAGCATCACTCCGATCGAGTGGCACTCGCTGCCGTAATACTTGCACGAGAGCCCGTGCCCGAACTCGTGGATCACCTTGATGAGAGCCAGTGCGACCCACAGGTAAACCAGGTTCGGCCAGCCAAAGAACCGCTGGAACTCCGGCAGCGACTTCTGAATCTCTCCAAACCGGGCCGAGAGAAACAGCAGCGCAAACGCCACACAGCTCAGCACCGTGACGATCACTTTGGGATAGAACATCCACTTGACGAACGGCATCATTGCCTGCAGCACCCGCTCCGGATCCCAGCCGGGCAGCTGGATCGTGAGCGGGTTGCGAAGGGTCTGACCGATCTTCTTGCGAACGTTATCCCGGTGGGCCTTGAGCAAGGCGGGCCCCTGCCCCAGCCGCAAAGCTGTGAGCAGCTGTTTTTCCTGGAGGTCGATCACGAGCCCCTGAATATCCATCAGGGAGAAGTGCTCGGTCGGGAACTCGGTCTGAACTTCGGTCCGGATCTGCTTGAGGCTGCGCTCGCCGTCGAGTCGGTCAAGAACCGCGTACTGCTCGGGCGAGAGCTGATGGTACTTGAGGGCCAACGGGTCCTTGATGACCGCGTGTTTCACGCCGCGGTATTTGATCCAGGCAATGACCAGATCGACGCGCCGCCGATACGGAATCGGACGGTCGAAGGAGGTCGACTGATCAGAGTGGCGTGTTTGCAGCATGTGCGGTCGGATATTGCAGAGTACACCGTGTTGCGAACCATACCGATGTTGATGGATTTGGGCAAAATCTTTTCTCGGACACGTGGTGAGGCGTCGTCGAGTCCGACCCACTGGCGACCCTCTCCCTGAGAGGAGCCGTGGGCTGAGATTCGCCTCTCACAAGTTCCTCAAGTCGGCTCAACATCGCCCGGCAGCGAACAATCCCTTAGAATAAACTAGGTCCGGGAGCGGGAGACGGATTCCTCGCGACTGCTCCGGTTCTCGGTTGTGCCAACATGGATGCCTCCACCTTGTCGATCCCCTCAACCAGCTCACGAGCCTCTTCCGTGATCGATGCGCGATCACTGAACTGGCCCAACGCGATCACGCTGTCGCGTTTCGTGCTGTCGCTGGTGCTGTTCGTGCTGATCTGGCTCGATGGATACTGGCAAGCCTCGGCGGTCGTCTTCATCATCGCCGCACTCACCGACTTCCTGGATGGCTATCTGGCTCGCAAGTATGGCCAGGTCACCGTGCTCGGACGGATTCTCGATCCGTTTGTCGACAAGATCATCATCTGCGGCTCGTTCATCTTCCTGCTGGCCTGGCCCAAGAGCGGGGTCACGGCCTGGGTGACCTTTGTGATTGTCGCCCGCGAGATGTTCATCACCCAGCTGCGGGCCTTTCTGGAGCAGCGGGGGACCGACTTTTCGGCAAAATGGTCGGGCAAGATCAAGATGGTGGTGCAGTGTGCTGCCGTGCCTCTGTGCCTGCTGTCGCTCAGCCGGGATTTCATGGAGTCCTGGAAGAGCTTCTCGACCGAGGCCACGCTGCTTCTGCTGCGTGATGTGACAATCTGGGCGACCGTGGCGATCACGGTCTACAGCGGCGTGGAGTACTCGTGGCGTGCGTTTCAGATTCTCCGTCGTCCCGCTGGGGAGTGACTTCGAGTGCTCTGGTTCCTGGCGGCCTGCCTGATCCCGTCGTTTGTCGTCTCGTGCAGCCTGACTGCATTGATGAGGTGGTTTTCCCCTCGGATCGGCCTGATCGATCAGCCTGCCGCCCGTAAGGTCCACACCACTCCCACCCCGCTCGGCGGCGGACTCGGGATCGTGGCTGGGTTCCTCGTGACGACGATCAGTGCCTATGTCGCGGTCTGGTGGCTGCAGAGGCAGCCCACGCTGCCAACCTGGTTTCCAGAGGAACTGGCCCCGCATCTCCCCGGTGTCCTGTCGCGGGCCAACGACCTGTGGAAGCTGGTCGGTGCGGGAGTTGTGATCGCAGCGATGGGGTTCTGGGACGACTATCGCCCGCTGCCGTGGCAGCCGCGGCTGTTTCTCCAGCTGGGCGTGGGAGTCGCCCTGGCCTCGATGGGCATCCGGGCCACTGTGTTCGCGACCCAGCCCTGGATCGGGTTCGTGCTGACGGTCCTGTGGATCGGAGTTTTGATTAACTCGTTCAACTTCCTCGACAATATGGATGCCCTGTCATCCGGGATCGGGCTGATTGCGGCGACCATCTTCGCAGCTGTCATGCTGACCTCCGGAGCCGAGCCGCGCTGGTTCGTAGGAGGCGTCCTGCTGGTGCTGGTCGGATCAATCTCGGGGTTTCTGGTCCACAACTGGCCCCCCGCGAAGATCTTCATGGGCGATGCGGGCAGCATGTTCATCGGGCTGATGCTGGCCTCGCTGACGCTGATGGGCACGTTCTACGACGCCGGGCAGTCCAGCCGCTCGGTCATTCTGGCTCCGCTCTGTGTGCTGGCGGTCCCGCTGTACGACTTCACATCGGTGATGCTGATCCGGCTCTCACAGGGGCGCAGCCCGTTTCAGCCGGACAAGTCGCATTTCTCGCACCGGCTGGTCGAGGTCGGATTGTCTCGCAAGCACGCCGTGCTGACCGTGCATCTGTGTACGATCACAACCGGTCTGGGAGCGCTGTTGCTGTACCGCGTTCAAGGCTGGACCGGGGCCTTGCTGGTCGTGGCGATGGTCCTGTGCGTGCTGGCTGTGATTGCGATTCTCGAGACCGTGGGGAGGCGGGAGAAACCGTGACACTCTCCGATGTCGACCTGCTGGCCTACCTAGATGAGGCGCTCCCCGAAGGGCGAGCCATCGAGGTCGAACGTGCCGTCCGCGAGTCGGGTGAAATCCGCCAGCGGCTATCGGCTCTGTTGCGGCAACGCGATCAAGGTGGCCACACTCTCGGCGAGATCTGGCGGCGGCGACAGCTCAGCTGCGTGAGTCGGACCGACCTGTCGCGATACCTCTCCGGGCAGCTGCCGCCGGGCGACCGCGACTACCTGGAGTTCCACACCGGCGTGATTCAGTGCCCGGTGTGCCTGGCAAACCTCGAGGACCTGCGTTCGCTCGCCAGTGCCGAGTCGGCCACACAGGACGCCCGCCGCAAGCGGATCTTCGAATCGTCCGCGGGCGGGCTGCGCAAGCCGGAATAAAGAAGCCCTCAGCGGATGGCGCCGTGGCCGAGGCACGTCGGGCAAGCCCGACGGCGAAAAGGGACTCTTGGCTCCCGGTCGGTCGTCCGGTTATGATCGTTTGGATGAGCGCACCCTGATGCGTTCGCCCGCCTGTCGATTCCTGCCTGGATGGTTCTCAACGTGCTGCGAACACCACTTGCCTGTCTGGCACTGCTGATCTCCGTGTCGTCCGCGTCCGCAGCGGACCGTCTCGATTTCAACAAAGACATCCGGGCGATTCTGTCCGAGAACTGTCTGGCCTGTCACGGTCCGGACGCCATGACCCAGGAAGCTGGGCTGCGGCTGGATGTCAGTGATCAGACGATGTGGAAGGGTGAATCCGGCAAGCTGGCCATTGTGCCGGGAAATCCCGATGCCAGCGAAATACTTCACCGGATCAACTCGACCGACCCGAACGAGGTCATGCCGCCCCCAGCCACCGGGAAGAGCCTGACTCCCCAGCAGAAAGAGACCCTCAAGCAGTGGATCGCCGAAGGAGCTGAGTACAAAGGCCACTGGGCCTTCCTGGCTCCCGTGAAGGCGGCCCCCGCCCCCGCCAAGATCGCCTGGGGGAACGGACCGATCGACCAGTATGTGCTCGCGGACCTCGAGAAGGCCAGTCTCGCTCCCAGCCCCGAAGCCGACAAAGTCACGCTGATTCGCCGGGCGACTTTTGACCTGACCGGTCTGCCACCCACGCTGGCGGAGGTCGATGCCTTTGTCGCCGATACCAGCCCGGATGCCTTTGAGAAGCTGATCGACCGCCTGATGAGTTCGCAGCGCTACGGCGAGCACATGGCCCGGTTCTGGCTGGATATCGCCAGCTATGGAGATACGCACGGCCTGCACCTCGACAACGAGCGGTCGATCTGGAAATACCGTGAATGGGTGATCAACGCCTTCAACACCAACCAGCCGTACGACCAGTTCACCATCGATCAGCTCGCGGGCGACCTGCTGCCGAATCCGACTCTGGAGCAGAAGATCGCCACTGGCTTTGTCCGCTGCAACGTGACGACCAGTGAAGGGGGCTCGATCGATGAAGAAGTCCGCGTGCGCTATGGAGTCGACCGGACCGAACGGCTCTCGACGGTCTTCCTGGGGCTGACCCTGGGCTGTGCCGTCTGCCATGACCACAAATTCGACCCGGTCTCGCAGAAGGAGTTTTACTCGCTCTACTCGTTCTTCAACTCCGCAGCGGACCCCGCGATGGACGGGAACCGGCACGATACCCCTCCGACCGTGAAGGTTCCCTCGACCGAAGATATCGCCAAGCTGGCAGAACTGGACGCCAAGATCGCCGAAGCCCAGAAGGCCCAGACCGAGGCGCTCGCCAAGGTCGAATACACCGAGCCGACCGAAGTGGCTCCGATGACGGGACCGTACGAACACATCTGGATCGAGGATGGCACGCCGCCGGGAGCGAACCTGCAGGGCGACTCCCCTTGGGAGTTTGTGTCGGCACCGGATCATCCGGTCCACACCGGTACGAAGTCCACTCGTCGTGATGCCGGCGGCGCTAAGATGAGCCAGCATTTCTTCACGGAAGCCAAGCCGGAACTGAAGGCGGGCGAAGGCGACAAGCTGTTTGCCTATGTCTACCTCGATCCAAAGAACCCGCCCAAGACGGTGATGCTGCAGTTCAATGTCAACGGCTCGTGGGAGCATCGCGGCTTCTGGGGCGAGGACACGATTGCCTTCGGCTCGGGCGATGTCCCCGGCCATCGCAAGATGGGTGACCTTCCCAAGACCGGCGAATGGGTCCGGCTGGAAGTCGACGCCAAGCATGTCGGCGTGAACTCCGGCGATCTGATCAACGGCTGGGCTTTCACGCAGTTCGGCGGTCTCTGCTACTGGGACCATGCCGGAATCGTGACGCAGACTCCGCAGGATGGCCGCGGCTTCGACTCGCTGCTCGCTTGGGAAGCCTACGACAAGGCGCAGGAGAAATCGTCCGTCCCCCAGCCGGTTCGCGACGCCATCAAGGTCGAAGCGGACAAGCGGAACGACGACCAGAAGAAGCTGATCAAGGAGTACTTCCTGGCCAACATCTACAACAAGACGCGTGAGACGCTGGGACCTCTCAAGAAGGCTGTCGAAGACCTGAATGCCCAGAAGAAGGCGATCGATGACGCGATTCCGGTCTCCCTCGTGATGGCCGATATGCCGACCGAGCGGGAAACCTTCGTGCTGATTCGCGGCGAGTACAACAAGCCCGGCGACAAGGTGACGCGCGGGACTCCGAGCATTCTGCCGAAGATGCCCGAGGGCGTGCCGAACAATCGCCTGGGCTTGGCCAAGTGGCTGGTCGACCCGTCTCACCCGCTGATGTCGCGCGTGACCGTCAACCGGTTCTGGCAACAGCTGTTCGGTCGCGGGATCGTGAAGACCTCGGAAGACTTTGGCTCGCAGGGGGACTTCCCCGCGCATCCCGAACTGCTTGACTACCTGGCGGTCGACTTCCGTGAAAGCGGCTGGGATGTGAAACGGCTGATCAAGCAGATCATGCTGTCGGCGACCTACCGACAGACCTCGAAGGTCTCCGCCGAACTGGCTGCCCGCGATCCCGAGAATGTCCTGCTCGCTCGCGGCCCGCGGTTCCGTATGGACGCCGAACTGGTGCGGGATAACGCTCTGGCTGTGGCTGGGCTGCTCTCACCGCGCGTTGGGGGCAAGAGCGTGAAGCCGTACCAGCCTGAAGGGATCTGGGAAGCGGTCGCCTTCCAGGGGAGCAATACCAACAGCTACAAGCGCGACGACGGAGAGGCCCTCTACCGCCGCAGCATGTACACCTTCTGGAAGCGGACGTCGCCGCCGCCCAGCCTGATGGCGTTCGACGCTCCCTCGCGAGAGAACTGCATCGCCCGCCGGGCCCGCACGAATACGCCGCTGCAGGCTCTGGTCCTGATGAACGACGAGCAGTACGTCGAGGCCTCGCGCCAGCTCGCCAAGCGGATGATCGCCGAGGGGGGCTCCCAGCCGCTCGATCGGCTGCGTTATGGATTCCGCCTGATCGCAGCACGTGCTCCCAGCGAACGCGAGCTGTCCGTGCTGAGCGCCCAGCTGACGACTCACATGGAGCATTTCAAAGCGAACATTGAGGCCGCTAAGAAGCTGCTGGCCATCGGAGCGACTCCGCGAGACGAGTCGATCGATCCGGCGGAGCACGCCAGCTACACATTGGTGGGCAACCTGCTGCTGAATCTGGATGAGACGATGACGAAGGAATAGTCCCCTTGACGCATCAGTCAGTCTTGAAGCGTGCTTGTTTCGGCATGCGCAGGCGGTGCAGGCTGGGCAGCGGCGTTCGTGGGAATTTCCCATTCGATTTCGGGCAGGTGATTGCCCGACGTGATTCGCTGACCGTATGATTCTCGGCCAATGTTCGTCCGTTCCTGGGAGAATCTGTCGTGTTCAAGTCTGTCGCACTCGTGGGAGCCACGGGGGCTGTGGGCCGCATTATGCGGGAGTTGCTCGAGGCTCGTGACCTGCCCGTCGAGCGGTATCGCTTTCTGGCCTCAGCCCGGAGTGCGGGCAGCACGATCACGTTCAAAGGGAAGCCGATCGTCGTTGAGGAACTGACGAAGGACGCCTTCGCGGGCACCGACCTCGTCATCGCGACGACTCCCGACGAAGTGGCTCGTGAATTCCTCCCCGCAGCTGTCGAAGCCGGCGCGACGGTCATCGACGAGTCGGGGTACTGGCGGATGCACGATCATGTGCCGCTGGTCATTCCCGAGATCAACCCGCAGGAAGCCTTGAAGATCAAGGCCGGGATCATCTCCAGTCCGAACTGCTCGACCACGCAGATGGCCCTGGCCCTCAAGCCGCTGCATGACTTCGGCAAGGTCAAGCGCGTGATCGTCGCGACCTATCAGGCCACCAGCGGGATCGGCGTGGAAGGCCAGCGCGAGCTCAAGGAAGGAACCGCAGCTGCACTGAAGGGCGAGAACTACGACTACAAGGCGTTCAAGCACCCGATCGCCTTCAACTGCATTCCGCAGATCGGTGGCCATAAGGAGCAGGGCTACACCAGCGAAGAGATGAAGATGGTGTACGAGACCCGCAAGATCCTGGGCGACCAGTCGATCATGGTCTGCCCCACCGCGGTCCGCATCCCGGTCTCGAACTGCCACAGCGAATCGATCGTGGTCGAGACCGAGAAGCCGATCTCTCCGGAACAGGCCCGCGAGCTGTTTGCCGCCTTTCCGGGGATCAAGGTCGTCGACGATCTCCTCAATAGCCAGTACCCGATTCCGTCGACCTGCGATGGATCGGACCTCGTCTTCGTGGGCCGCATCCGCAAGGATCTGTCCCATCCGAACGGTCTGGCCTTCTGGTGCGTGAGCGACAACCTGCGGAAGGGGGCCGCCACGAACGCGGTGCAGATCGCAGAGCTGATCGCGAAGCATCGATTCGGAAAGTCGTGATCCGTGCTCCCAGCCGAACGACCTGATTCGAAAGTGTCTCTCGGCTGGCTGATCAGTCTGATCGCGCTGGTGGGCGGACTTGTCTGGTTCTCGAATCAGTCGCTGCAGAACAACTCGCAGTTCTCACGCAGCCAGGTCTGGTTCTCACTTCCGGAACTGCTGGCGGACCATCTCGCAGCTGATCCCAATGGGACTTCGGGCTGGAGTCATTTGCCCGAGCGGTTCGATCTGCTGGCTGTGGCAGGCACGATTCTGGTGTTTGCCTGGGGCTGGGGGCGACTTGTACTTCGCCTGGTGCAGGGGCAGGTGTTTGCGTCGCTGACGCGGCTGGAGTCGCTCTATTGGTCGCTGGTGACCGGGCTGGCCGTGTGGGGGACGCTCACACTGCTGCTCGGGCAGGGCGGGTTCCTGAGCCGCCCTCTGTTTGTGGCTGTGGGGGTTGTGCCACTGCTGGTCGAGACGCTTCTGTCGCTGCGCAATCGGGCCGCGGTTCCTGCCGAGAAATCGTCCGGCATCTGGACCGGTCTGGGATTCGCCTGCGCGATCTTCGTCACACCCTTCTTGCTGGCGATGCTGTTGGGCTCGCTGCAGCCTCCGAACGACTTCGATGTGAAGGAGTACCACCTCGAAGGGGTCAAGGAGCATTACCTCGCGGGGCAGATCGGGTTCCTGAAGCACAATGTCTACACCAGCTTCCCATTCCTGACCGAGATGCTGTGCCTGTCGGGGATGGTTCTGCGGGGAGACTGGTTCCGCGGGGCACTGGCCGGTCAGGCTGTGCTGGCGGCATTTGCTCCGATTACAGCGCTCGGGCTGTTCATCGCGGCCCGCCGCTGGATCGGGAGCAGCGCAGCGTGGTTTGCGGTGCTGATCCATTTGAGCTGTCCGTGGACCTATCGGATCTCGATCATTGCCTATGCCGAGGGCGGCTTGGCCTGCTTTCTGCTGGCGACATTTCTGGCAGCTTGCCGGGTCCTCGACGCTGACGATACGAAGACCGCGCGGCGCTGGACGATGCTGGCCGGCCTCACCGCCGGAGCCGCAGCGGGTTGCAAGTATCCCGGTGTCTTGACGGTCGTGATCCCGCTGGGGTTGTTGATTGTCGGAAAGGCCAGTGGTTCGTTTCTGCGAACCGGGCTGCTGTTCTCTGCGGGGGTACTCATCACCTTCGGGCCGTGGCTGGCCAAGAATCTGTGCGAGACCGGGAACCCGGTTTACCCGCTGGTCTATTCGGTCTTCGGAGGCACCGACTGGGACGCGGCTTCGCATGCGAAGTGGCAGGCCGGACATCCACTGCCACTGAAACAAATCGATGGCCCAGGCTGGATCGTTCGCGACACGCGGGACCGGTTGTGGGACGTGTTTCTGGGAAGTGACTGGCAGTCGGGGCTCTATCTGGCGCTGGCAGTGGCTGCAGCGATTGCAGTGTGGCTCCGACGGTCCCGATTGCTGATTTTGGCTGCGATTTACGGGGCGTTTCTGTTCCTTTCGTGGCAGTACCTGACGCACCGGATCGATCGGTTCTGGGTCCCGATGTTGCCGGTACTGAGCCTGCTGGCCGGGGCCGGAGCTGCTGAGCTGTGGGACAGCGTCACCCTCTTCATGTCGCAGCGTTCGTGGGAGGTTCAAGCAGCTGTGCGAGCGCTGGTCGCGGTTCCGATCTTCGGCGCGGTGGTGTTCAATCTGGGTCTGGCGACGAGCCCGCTGGGAGGAAACAACTCCTACCTGATGAAGCTCGATTCTTTGCAGCAGATCGTGAAGACTCCGACGATTGCCCTCGTGGAGAGCCTGAAGCTGGGCCCCACCGACAAGGTGCTATTCGTCGGCGAAGCGGAGACGTTCGATGCTCGATTTCCCTACGAGTACAACACAGTCTTCGATCATTCGATCTTCGAAGCCGACTGCAGCGCAGCTCAGCCCGATCGTCCCGCGAAAGACCAGCCCCTGAGAGATGCCGGTGAGATTCGCAAAGCATGGCAAGCTCGCGGGATCACGCACATCGTCGTGAACTGGAGTGAGCTTCTGCGGTACCGTACGACGTATCAGTACACGGACTTCGTCCACCCGCAGCGGTTTGCCGACCTTGTTCAGGCGGGGCTGCTGGCTTCGATCGCGCTGCCTCCTGAGCAGTCATCCGTTCCGTGGGCCAGTGTCGCTGCGGAGAAGCAGGGCGAGGCGCTCCGATGGGCTCCGGAGCTCCGCAGAGTCTCGCCGAGTGGAGAGCCCCAGCTGCGCGTGTTTGAGATTTATCGCGTGGTTCCCTGACTTGCAGATGATTCATGCGCGACCTGTGCTTCGCGGGCTTTGAGAACCATCACCGATCCGGGCTTGGGGAAGCGGGCGTGTTCATAGACCTTTTCCAGAGACTGCTGAGTCTCCGGAGTCAGCTGGCTCCATCCGATGTCGGTCGTGACCAGCAGGCTGTTCGCCTGGGTCAGATGAGCTTCGACTTCGCTCGGGGCGGAGACCTTCTCCAGCGGCTGTCGGGCGTAATAGATCAGGCTGGGCGAGTGGAGCCGATAGATCGCGAGCGGCACCTCGCCGGGCTGTTGCTGGTGAATGGCGTCCGCGAGTCGGTCACTCGTCTGAAACTGATTCAGGTAGGTCGCAGCTCCTCCGAGAACGCCCAGGACAAAGGCAACGGACGAGATCCCAAACGTCGTCAACAGCTGGCGCGGCTGATCGCGCGACAGGAATCTCCAGCACAGAACACCTCCCACCAGAGCCGGTAAGCCAATCAGCCCGACCGGCCACAGCTGACGAGCAATGTCGGGATGCAGTTCGGCTCGCGAGAGAAGCGGAGTTCCATCGACCTGCAGCTGGCTGGCCACAGGGATTCCCACGAGCAGAGCCAACCCCACTGCTGCGAGTGAGCCAAAGGCCCAGCGGCCCCAGTACCGCAGGTTGGCGGCGGGCTCACTGAGCCAGCGCGACACGAACCCGGCGATCAGAATCGCCAGCGGCGGGTAGCACGGCAGCACGTAGTTCGGCAGCTTGGTCTTGGCGATCGAGAAGAACACAAAGATCACCGAGAACCAGCACAGCACCAGCCGCCAGGCCGCCTGCTCGCGAACCGCCTCTGGCTCCGTGGCGGGTGTGCGCAGCCGGGAACGCAACGTGGTGATCGCCGGAATCGTGAACAGTGACCAGGGGAAGAACCCGACCCAAACTATCGGGACATAGATAAAGAACGGCCCGCTGTGCTTCTCCATCGGAGTCAGAAATCGCTGCACGTTGTGGAAGCCGATGAACTCACCGAGGAACCCGCCTTCCGTGCGGGACTCGACTGCTGCGAACCACCAGCCGGAGACCGCCGCGACGGTGGCGATGGCAGTGATCGGGCGCATCGCCCAGAAGACTCGGGGGATGTTGACGAGGAACCGCTTGAGCCACCCGCCCCAGGTCGCTTCAGTGCTGGCCAATTGCCACAGCACGAACAGACCGATCGAGGTCCCCGGCAGCAGAATCCCCACCGGCCCCTTCACGAGGACCGCCAAGCCCATCGCTGCATACATGGCGATGAAACCAGTCCAAGAGTCTGGCAGCAATCGGCTGAGCGGAGATTCATCTTCTCTGGCCCTAAGCCCTCCTCCAAACCACGGCGTCCATTTCACATAGGCCGCAATCACCAGTGTCATGAAGAACACCAGATACGCATCCGCCGTTGCCGCTCGTGAGACCACTCCAAACATAATGCAGCTGGCCATGGCCAAGCCGGCCAGCAGTCCCACCTGGCGATTCAGCAACCGAGATGCGACCCAGTACGTCAACAGAGACGCAGCTGTGCCGAAGAGTGCTGAGCCGAAGCGGGCTCCCAGTTCGTTCTCTCCGAACGTCAAAAACCCCAGCCGCATGACCCAGTACATGAGCGGCGGCTTGTGGGCGAACACTTCACCGTTGTAGTACGGCACAATCCACTCGTCGCGGCGATGCATCTCGGCGGCGGTGGCTGCGAAGAACCCCTCGTCCTCGTCCCAGAGGCGTGTCGCTCCCAGTCCGGTGAAGAAGGTGACTCCAGCTGCCAGCAGGACCCAGAGCCAGTCGCGAGATGGTTTCGGTTGAGACATAAGAGGAGAGTGGCCAGGTCAGCGGGATGATGAAGGCGAGCGCGGGAAGTAGCGATCCTCCAACCGGTCGTAAAACCGGCTGAGGTCCGAAGGGCCGAGGAAGATCGAGGCTGTGACCCAGCCCACGGCAGCACCGGCGAAGACATCGCTCGGGTAGTGAGCAGAGGTCGTCACGCGCTGCAGCGCGACCAGGGTTCCGATCCCCAGGAACCAGATTCGCGCCTTGGGGAACAGGTCACCCAGCAGCACGGCAAAGGCGATCGCAAAGGCTGTGTGGGCTGAGGGGAAGCTTTGATGACGCGAGCCCCCCTCGCCGAACTTGAAGAAGCCGGTGATGCTGGCCTGAATCGGCTCGGCGAAGTCGAATACGCCGGGACGGAGTCGAGTCACCAGCAGCTTGATCAGATCGGCGACCAGGCCGGCTGTAATCGCTCCGACGGCGGTTCGAGAGACTCGGCGGCGCGTGTCAGGAAGGATGATCCACATGGTGACCAGGATCAGGGTCGCTCCGTACGGAGTGCCGAAATGTTCAGCGGCCTGAAACAGATTGGTCAGCTCGCCCTTGAGTCGATGAGCCTTGAGGTAACCGGACAGCGGATGATCGAGAATCAGGAATGAGGTGAGACTCAGCAGTAGCAACGCCGCGCAAACCTGACCGACGCGCAGCCACAACTTGCCGCTTTCGTGGGTGTCGGGGCGTGGTAAGGCCGGTGGTACTGCACCGGCGGCGGCGACGGAGTCCATTCCGAATCTCTCCCGGGCCTGGGACTGGCCGGGGAGTCTAGAGGAAGCGTAACTTCTGCTCCTAGATCAACTTCTGCTGGGTCAGCTATCAGCGGTCAGCTGTCAGCAATCAGCCAGCCGCAGCCACCCAGAATCGAACCAAGAACCAGGGACCAGGAACATGTACCTCACTCCCCCAAAAAACCTCGAAATTTTGTCGATCACTTGACGTTTGACCGAGAACAATGCACTTTGATGGATCAGCACTGCTCAATTGTGTGCACGCTCCGCTGCTGTTCGAATTGCCTCCGAGGTCTCCATGCTCCGCATGTCGGCACTGTTCTGCGGTCTGTTTCTGTGTCTGACCCGTGTTGTCTGCTCCGCAGATGCCCCGCTGTGGGTCGTCTACGAAGGGAAGGAAGGGCCCGGCGTTGGCAAGCAGATTGTGCTCGTCAGCGGCGATGAAGAGTACCGCTCCGAAGAGTGCCTGCCCCAGCTCGGTAAGATCCTGGCTGTGCGCCACGGCTTCAAATGCACGGTGGTGTTCCCGATCAATCCGGACACGGGAGAAATCGATCCCAATCGGAACAACAACATTCCCGGGCTGGAAGCGCTCGACACTGCCGATCTGATGATCATCGCGACCCGCTTTCGCGATCTGCCGGATGATCAGATGAAGCACATCGTCGACTTCGTCGAGGCCGGAAAGCCTGTCATCGGAATGCGCACGGCCACTCACGCGTTCAATCTGAGCAAAGGGTCGTCGTACAAGAACTACCACTGGGCGATGGGCGAGACCGATGGTGGATTTGGTCGCCGCGTGCTGGGTGAGACCTGGATCAGCCACCACGGACACCACGGTAAGGAAAGCACACGGGGGCTCGTCGCTGCCGGACAGGAAGGTCATCCGATCCTGAAGGGGATCAAGTCGGGTGATGTTTGGGGTCCGACCGATGTCTACGGAGTCCGGTTGCCTCAGCCAGAAGGGTGTCAGCCCCTGGTGATGGGCCAGATTCTGGTCGGGATGAATCCGGAGGATGCTCCGCTGGAAGGCGATAAGAACAACCCAATGATGCCGGTCGTCTGGACCAAGACCTTTACGGGCTCTGCTGGCAAGCCCGCTCGAGTCGTGACCACGACCATGGGGGCCGCACAGGATCTGCAGAACGAGGGGTTCCGTCGCCTGATGGTCAACGCCAGCTACTGGGCCCTGGGGATGGACGACAAGATCGCCGACAAATCGAATGTTGACCTCGTCGGCGAATTCAAAGCCACACCGTTCGGATTCAACGCCTTCGTCAAGGGCATCAAGCCGGCTGATCACCTGCTCAAGTAATTCCGGGTGCGGGCAGGGTTGCCAATTGATGGATCGATCGCAGAACATGCGAATCCGTCGATGCGCCCCGTGCGACCGCCCCGGAGATCTTGATGCTCTCTCGCTTCACCTCGCTGGCATTTTGCCTGTTCGCCGCTGCCCAACTCTGCGCGGCCGATGTCTACGACACTCCGGAGTCGGCCAAAGCGGACCCGGACTTTGCGATCCAGGGTGAGTACTCAGCTGCAGGACTCGGGCTGCAGGTCATCGCCCTGGGTGATGGAAAGTTCACCGCGGTCAAATACCCGGGGGGCTTGCCGGGAGCAGGGTACACAGGCACCGGCAAACAGCTCGTCGAGAACGAAGACGCCGATACGGTGAAGGAGCTGATCGCAGCTCTGAAGCTGGAGCGGGTCGACCGCCAGAGCCCAACCATCGGAGCCAAGGCTCCCGAAGGGGCGGTCGTCCTGTTCGACGGGACTGAAGCGTCGGTGCAGAAGCACTGGCAGCCGGGCGCCAAGTTCGCGGATGGCCTGCTGCAGCAAGGTTGCACCAGCATCGACACGTTCCAGGACTGCACGGTGCATGTCGAGTTCCGCACCCCGTTCATGCCGAAGGCCCGTGGCCAGGGACGCGGAAACAGCGGTCTCTATTATCAGGGCCGGTTCGAGACACAGATGCTCGATTCGTTCGGCCTCGACGGGAAAGACAACGAGACGGGCGGGATCTATTCGATCAAGGCACCGGACCTCAACATGTGCCTGCCTCCTCTCGTGTGGCAGACCTACGATGGGGAGTTCACCGCTGCTCGCTACGAGGACGGCAAGAAGGTCGCCAATGCCCGCCTGACCGTGCGGCTCAATGGAGTCGTTGTGCAGTCCGATGTCGAGCTGCCCAAGACCACGACCGCAGCTCCGTTTGGCGAATCGCCTGACCCGGGCCCGATCTACCTGCAGGATCACGGAAACCCGATTCGATATCGGAACATCTGGGTCTTGCCCCGCGATGCCGCCCGTGAAGCCCGGCGTCCGATCGTCCCCGGGTTCGAGCGGTTTCATGCTCTGGCCAGTGGTGACCCGGTCGAGGGCGGCCAGCTGCTGATCGGCGAACTGAGCTGCAAGAAGTGCCACGCCAGCGACGTCAAGGACGTGCTGGGTGTCGAGCCGAAACAGGCTCCGATCCTGACAGAGATCGGCAGCCGCGTACGTCCTGAGTGGTTCACGAGATTCCTCACCGACCCTCAAGCCGCCAAACCGGGCACGACGATGCCGCATGTCCTCGCAGGCTGGGCTCCCGAAGAGCGGGACGCAGCTGTGACCGCGCTGGCGCACTTTCTCGCCACGACGGGGACACCGGGGCAGGAGAACAGTGATCGCAACGCCGCCCAGCGTGGAAAGGACCTGTTTCATCAGGTCGGCTGCACTGTCTGCCACGCTCCCCGTGAAGGCGACATTCAGGTCCCGCTCGCGACAACGATTCCCTTGGGGAAAATCGAGAAGAAGTACACGATCTCAAGCCTGATCGAGTTCCTCAAGAACCCGCACCACGCGCGTCCTTCGGGCCGGATGCCGTCGATGCCGCTCAATGACCAGCAGTTCAAGGATATCGCGAACTATCTGGTCGGGGACGAAGTCGGAGGCCAGAAGGCCGGACGCCCCAAAGAGCCGAACATGACCTTCAAGGCCTACTCCAAGGTCGAATGGCAGAAGCTCGGGGACTTCAGCAAGCTGACCCTGTCGAAGGAAGGGGAATCCCGCGGGCTGGATCTGGGCGTCGTCGGTGAGACCGGGAACTTCGCGGTCAGATACGAAGGGGTCCTGCATATCGAAAAGGAAGGCGGATACCGGTTCCGCATCGGCTCCGACGATGGCAGTGCGATCTATATCGACGGTCAGAAGGTCGCCGATGCCGACGGCATTCACCCGCATCAGTATGGGGAAGGCCGCGCCCGCCTGACAGCGGGTGCTCACCCGGTCCGAGTCGAATATTTTCAGGGCGGAGGCGAGTGGACGCTCGATTGCGAGATCGAAGGTCCGGGTCTTCCTCGTCAGAACATCGAGCCGCTCATCACCAAGTCGGCAGAGATCAAGCCGGTTCTCGAAAAGCGCCCAGATGGCTTCCTCATCAATGAGGAGCTGGCCCTCAAAGGCCGCGAGCTGTTCATGAGCATCGGCTGTGCGGCATGCCACGAGTTCAAGGTCGGGAAAGAACTGCTCGCCAGCCCGGCGGCCAGGCCGTTCGCGGAGCTGGATCCCTCGAAGGGATGTCTGGCTGCGACTCCTCCGGTGAGCCGGGAATCACGGGTTCCGGACTTCGCATTCTCTCCGAAGCAGCACGCTGCGATTACCGCTGCGATCAAGTCGCCGCTGCCCGAAGTGACTCCGGCCGCTCTGACACGTCAGACGATGACGACGTTCAACTGCCTGGCGTGCCATTCACGAGGTGGCCTGGGCGGCCCGGAAACGACGCGCAGTGCATTGTTCACATCCACGATCCCGGAGATGGGCGACGAAGGTCGCCTGCCACCGCCATTGGATGGGGTCGGCGATAAGCTCAACCGGGATTACCTGAATCATGTCCTGACCAACGGAGCTGACGACCGGCCTTACATGCGGGTCGCGATGCCAAAGTTCGGAAATGGTCGACTGGCAAAGCTCCACGAGACGCTGATCTCCCAGGACGAGAAGACCGGAGCCCCGGCTGTGTCGTTCGAAGAGCCCGAGTCCCGCATCAAGTCGACTGGGCGGCATCTGGCCGGAGACAAGGGGCTGGCCTGCGTGAAGTGTCACACGTTTGGAGAGATCAGGGCCACCGGGATTCAGGCGATCGACATGCGCAAGATGTCGACGCGGCTTCGCGAGGACTGGTTCCGGCGGTATCTGTTTGATCCGCAGGTCTATCGTCCGGGAACGCGCATGCCCACTGGATTTCCGGGCGGCGTCGCCGTGGAGAAAGATTCGTTCGGAGGCGATCCGGCCCGGCAGATCGCCGCGATCTGGGCCTACCTCAAGGACGGCGACAAGGCCGGGATCCCGGACGGCATGCTGGCGGAAGCGATCGAGCTGAAGCCGGAAGACGGCAAGCCGGTGATCTACCGCAACTTCATCGAAGGGCTGACCCCGCGCGGAATTGCGGTCGGCTATCCCGAGCAGTGCAACCTGGCCTGGGACGCGAATCGGATGGCCCTGGGCTTGGTCTGGCACGGCAAGTTCATCGATGCCAGCAAGCACTGGGTCGGTCGCGGTCCGGGCAATCAGCAGCCGCTGGGTGACCATGTGACTCGTATCGAAGATGTCAGCCCTGTCGCCGTGCTGGCCTCGGGAGATGCCCCGTGGCCCACAACCTCGGCACGTGATCGCGGCTACAAGTTCCTCGGGTATCAACTCGACAAGCAGGGACGCCCAGCGTTCCGCTACCAGTCCGGGACGCTGATCATCACCGACTTCCCTGAACCAGTCGGAGAGAACAAGGAGGGAACGTTCCGCCGGACCCTGAAGTTCGCAGCCTCCGGCCCCGCAGAAGGGCTGTACGTCCGGGCTGCGACAGGCAGCTCGATCGAACCCGGCCCCGATGGCAGCTACGTTGTCGACAAGCTGTGGACGGTGAAAGTCGCGGGCGGAGTGCTGCGGGACTCCAATGGCCGCAAGGAGTTGGTCGTCCCGGTCTCGCTGAAAGAGGGACGGGGCGAAGTCGTGATTGAGCTGAAGTGGTGAGACTCCCCAAGGGAGTCCGCTCGAACAGATCAGTCAGTACTGAAGTTGGCCGAGAGTTAACGCAGTTCTCATCCAGAGGGGATTGACTCGAACCGGAATTCGGGCATACTGATGCTGCGTTGCGGGCCGCGGGCAGAGATGGCGGAGTCATGGCAGTCGCAGAGTTCGATTCCCTTACCACCAACAAAGCACCGGTTCCCGAGGCGGGCGAGGCCCGACCCCAATCAACCGGTATCATGTCAATCGGGGTTGATTCGACAGGCACTGATTCGACTGGTGCCGAATCGATCGAAATTCAGCAGGTCTCCTGGAAGTTCAATCCCCCCGCTCCGGCCACACAGCGGGCGCTGATTCAGCAGGTACCATCCGCCGTTCGAGAGGATGCCCCCTCGCATGCACTCGTGGTCGGCTGCTTGATTGGCTTTGGCTTGCTGTCGATCGCAGTCTGCTTTTCGACCTTGCCCCATTACTGGTTCCATCGCCGGGAATTCGTTGACCGGATGAAGGGCTACCGGGTTAAGTAGGTTGCTCCGTAGTTCTGCCGTGAGTGGCTGGTTGCCCGTTTCGTGACAGCCACACGAGCAGTCCGGCTCCGATCACGAAGAGCCCCATGCTGTACCACTGAGAGATCGTCAGCGACGTTCCCAGTCGGCCCGGTTCATCATTCCGCAGGAACTCCAGCATGAACCGCGTACACGCATACGCCATGCAGGCGGCACCCAGCAGTTGCCCGTCCCGAGTTCTGAGCGGGAACAGGTTCCACAGAATCGTGGCCAGCAGGAACCCGTCGATTGAGCTGTAGACCTGCGACGGATGGAGCGGCATCGTCAGGGGAGCTGCGGGGTTCAAGAGGCCGCGATTGACCAGATCGAGCCACGGCACGCTCCCCTTGGGGAACTGAATCGCCCAGGGCAGACTGCATGGGTCTCCAAAGCAACAGCCGTTGAGCAAACATCCGATCCGGCCGAACCCTACGCCCACAAAGACGCCCGGAATAATGACGTCGGCCAGCAGCATCGGCCTCACTCGACGAGACCGGCAGAACACAAAGAACCCGACCGCTCCGCCAACAAGGGCTCCAATCAGCACCAGTCCTCCCTCGGACAGATTCACCGTTGCCAGCAGATAGTCCGGGATCGACTGGCACTTGGCATAGATCTGCCTCCAATACTGTCCCAGGTACGCCAGCCGCCCGCCCGCGACTCCGGTCAGCAGCAGCCACAGACTCATGTCATTGATGATCTCGGGGTCAAGCCCGAGCCTTCGGGCTCGGATCTTGGAGAGAGCCATCCCCGACATGAATCCAATCAGTACCATCATCCCGTAGCCGAAGATCGGCACCCGCTGCGGCCCCAGCGCCGGAAGTACGAACACAGACGCCAGCAGCAGCCCGCCCCAATACAGGGCGGTCTGTTTGGCCTCTCCGACCAGTCCACGGTGGCGGATGAACTGGATCGCCAGCCAGACCAGCGCGGCGGCTCCGATGACCCAGGTACTTCCGAACCCGGGCACGCCCGACTGCAACTCCTTCTCCGCCCAGGCAAAGGGGCGCTTCAGAAGGATGTAGATCAGAACTTGTCGCATCCGGAGAGCTCGGTAGGCCAAGAGAACCGGTCGGCGACCGGGAACGGGCAGCATACCGGATGCAGGGGGCTCCACTGCTAGGGCAGTTCCTGCCGCGAGGTTTTCCAAGGGGGACAGGACACTCGCCACTACCCCTGACTTTCTTCCAACAGACTTCTACGAAAAAACCAAATTTCCCCTGTTGACAATGCCCGACAGTCGATTACTATAAAACCAAATCTAGAGAACCAAATCACCTCCAGAGGTGCGATTGGATCTCAGAGCGAGCGTTTCCAGGAGTTCCCATGGCCCGTCCCAAAGCCAAAGAGTTAACCGAGCGCGAGCTGGAGGTCATGCATGTCTTCTGGGATCGCGGTGAATCGACAGCTGCGGAAGTCCGCGATGTCTTGGAGACTCAAGGGCGCGAGCTGGCTTACACGACCGTTGCCACGCTGGTGAAGATCCTGCTCGATAAACAGTTTCTGACCCAAACCAGCGACGAGCGGCCCTTCAAGTTCCAACCAGCTCGGACTTATGAAGAGGTCTCCCGCAGCCTGCTCGGGGACCTGGTGCAGAAGGTCTTTGGCGGCTCACGGGCTCAGTTGCTACTGCGGCTGTTCGAGGAAGAAAAGCTCTCCGCCGACGAGAAGAAACGACTGAAGCAGATTCTGGACGAAGGCGGTCGTTGATAGCCACGCGATCAGCCGGAACGCGCTAGCGTCCGGTTTCTTGCGGGGAACCGGGGGCTGGCGCCCTCCGGCTGATTGATCGAACCCGCAGACTTCACCACCCAACGACCGATCCCCATCCCCCACGTTCTGGCGAACGTGGCTACTGAGAGATGCGATGAACACACTCCTGATCCTTGGTTTGCAGGTCACGCTGGTCGCGCTCGCCGGGATCGTGGTGAGCCTGGCGACTCGCAAGTGGATGAGCACGTCAGGAACGCTGCCGCTGGGATCCACGCTGGGAGCTGTCGTGCTGCTCACAGCTTGTGCGTTCAGCAGTTGGCCGAGCTGGCTCGGTCGCTCGGATTCCCGAACCGAGAATTCGGAAGTCCATAATCCAGCATCGCGATCCCAGGATCCCTACTTGAATCCCTACGTCGAACATCTCATGCAGGTATCGACCCCGCTGGGCACGTTTGACATACCGACTTGGGCCGAGCCATTTCTCCTTGTGGCTCCCCCACGTGACGCCACGGCCCTGCCCGATCCGACCGCCACTGACATGTCGTCGAACGCGACCTCGATCAATTGGATCTGGCTGCTCGTGGGAGTTGCCATCCTCATCGGCCTCGTCCGAGTCATTGGCGGTCTGTGGGCCGTGCGCCTTTTTGTCCGCACCAGTCGACCGCTGAAGTCCCAGTCACTCCTGGAGCAAGTCGATCTGCTGCGCGCCGAGATGGGGTGCACGAAGTCCGTCGAAGTCCGCGAATGCCCGCAAATGGCGACCGCAGCCACTGTCGGTTGGCGGAGGCCCGTCGTGCTGCTCTCCGACAGCTGGCAGTCCTGGACCCCGGAGCAACTCCGCAGTGTGCTGGCTCACGAGATCGCGCATATCACGCGGGGAGATTTCCTCGCGACGGTGGCTGCGCAGGTCGGCGTCGTGCTGCACTTCTACCACCCGCTGGTTCACTGGCTGGCGAATCGCCTGCGGCTGGAGCAGGAACTGGCTGCGGACGCCCTGGCTGCAAAGGTCGTGGGCGGCTCGCGAGCTTATCTGAATGCGATCGGCGAACTGGCGCTGAAACAATCGAGCGAACCCGTGGGCTGGCCGGCCCACTCTTTTCTGCCAACCCGCAGAACGTTCTTGAGGAGAATCGAGATGCTTCGTGATCTGAAGTTCCTGTCGGGTGGCACTTCGCGACTGGCGAAGTGGGCCACGCTGGCGAGTGTGGCAGCGGTGACGCTGGTGGCCATTGGGCTCAGGCCGCCGGTGGGAGATGTGGCAGCCTCCACATCTCAAGCTGCGGACTCGGTAACACCCGTGGTCGCCGCGACTGAGGCTGCGATCAGCCAGCCCTCTGCCCGTGTGACTCTCGATCCCAGATATGTCCCTGCCAGCGCGTTCGTCGTTATTGCTGCCCGAATCGACACTTTGAGTCAGCAGTTTGAGAACCTGAAGACGACCCAGCAAATCCCCGGTGACATGCCAGGTCCGTTTCAATCGGTCAAAGGCTGCGAACAGGCGACGATCGTCTTGCTGGCCCCCAACGACGTTCGTCAGGGTCCGGATCGTAGTACGGGCGTCTGCCTGACCTTTGGCAATCAGGCCGACCGAGATGCAGCTGTGGGAGCCATTTTCCCGGTGTCGAACGGCCCGAACTGGCAGAAGACGAAGCTCCTGCTGGCCGAGTACGAAGTGATCCCTGCGACCGGTCAGGCTCGATATCTACCGGATGAAAAAACCTTGATCCTCGCCAATAAGGATCTGATCCAGTCGATGATCCTGACGGGCTCAAAGTCGCTCTCGCCTCTGACACAAACCGAAAGTTGGAAGGCCGCCGCGAACGGCAGCGTGGCGATTGCTGTCGATACGACTGCGGTTCAGAAACTCATGGCGACCCTGCCGCCTCCCAACCCGATTGTCGGAATGTTCTCGCCACTGTGGGATACAGCGGTCAGTCACACTTTGGGACTGGCCATTGGTGACCAGACTCTCCTGACGTTGACTTCACAGGCCAAAGACGCAGGCGGGGCGCAGAAAGTTGAAGCGACTCAAAAGGCGAGCGTGGCGATGCTCGCCAATATGCTCGGCAACGCCAAGAACAGCCCGGATCCGAATACAAAGAAGCTGGCTGAGGGACTGTTGCCGATTCTGGAGGGACACAAGATCACCACGCAAGGGACTGTCACCACTCTCACCTGCTCTGCGAATCTGGATCTGGTTGCCAGCCTTCTCGCCCCACCGATCACACAGGCCCGCGCTGCAGCTCAGCGGGTGCAGCAACAGAACAACATGAAGCAAATCTTGATGGCCCTGCACAACTATCATGAAGTCTTCGGGCACTTTCCCCCAGCGGCAATCGTTGATCCGCAGAGCGGAGTCGCCCGCAGCTGGCGGGTGGAAATCCTGCCGTTCATCGAAGGTGCTCCCCTTTGGAATGAGTACAAGAAGAACGAACCTTGGGACAGTGAAAGCAACAAGAAGATACTCGCCCAGATGCCCCGAGTCTTCCGCCATCCGACGCAGGCCGCAGAAGCGACGAACACGTCGATCTTCGCCGCCTGCGGGGATGGGTTTGCCTTCCAGAAAGACGACAAGATCGGATTGAAACTCCATGACATCACTGACGGCACCTCAGCGACCATTGCGATCATCGAGGCCCAAGCCGATATCCCCTGGACCAAGCCCGAAGAGCTGTCGATTGATCTGAGTCAGGGGGCCCCCAAGAGCTTCGGATTCGATCCGACCGCGTTTGCAGTCGGGCTCTGCGATGGCAGCGTGCAGATGATCGCCCGCACGATTGAGCCTCAGCTGCTCAAAGTCATGTTCACCCGCAATGGCGGAGAGGTCCTTCAAGGGTTCGACCAACCATTGCCAACTGTCCCCGTGCCGGCTCCAACCCCGGCTGTCCCAGCGACTCCTCGCTAGTCCATATTGACCAGGCACGCCGGACGGCCATCTGGCGTGCCCACTGCGAGCGATCACGTCCGCGACCGGGTTGGCGGCGGCGTGATCGCTTGATTCTTTGAGAAAGACGATGGTTTGTGCCCGGCGATTCTGGAAAGTCGATATCAAGTGCCTTGGCAGCGACGTGCTGCGCCACATGCATGAGCCGCAGCTGAAATATCCCACTCTTGAGAACCAGCCGCCCATGCATGGGAAATGGAGTCACCCCGCTGTCCCGGTTTTGACTCTGGCTGTGTCCAGTGGATAGCCTCTGTGCAAGTTGTCACACTCTGCGGAGAGCGTCCGCGCCGGGTTCGGCCGGGGCGCACATTCCACAAGTGAGGCAGCCGATGGGACTTGAGCCAAACCGCCGCGAGGAACTGCGACAGCAGTCACTGGCGTGGGAATGGGTCTCTCGGGTCCTGGCAATCTGCGTGGTGATGGTTCTTCCGGGGCTGGGTGGCGGTTGGCTCGACCGTCGATACGGTACCGGATACTGGACTCTGGTGGGTTTCGCCTTCGGGTTTTTCTCGGGAATCACAGCCCTCATTCTGCTGGTGCAGCGCGATGGCGTTCGAACCCGAAAGCCTTGATCGGCCCTCGAAGCCCCCAAGCTGGCTGGCCCTCGTGGCACGTCTCGCGCTGCTGGCGGGAATTGTCGGAGTGGCTGGACTAGTGGCCTGGGTCCTGAATGAAAAGTCGCGAGGTCCGGTGGGTGCCGAACTTGCGATCTTCTCCACCGTGACCTGTGGAATCTCGGCGGGGGCAGCCCTGCTGGTGGTCGGCATGACGACCGGTGGGTCGCACACCTTCGCCGGGCTTCTTGTCTCGATTCTGTTTCGCACTCTCGGGCCACTGGGCGCCGGGGTTGTTTGGCGGCTGTCGCGACCCGACTGGCCGGTGGACAACCTGATTACGGTGCATGTCCCGTTGTTTTTGGTGGCGCTCACGGTTGAAACCGTTCTGGTGGTCGATATCGTGAGCAGCTCATCTCGGTCCGGCACAACGTTGGGGAAAGGCCGCGCTACGCGGAAGATGCATGGCTGACCCGATTCTGCACATCAAGGACGCGTACTTCTTCGAAGTACCCAAGTTCCTTTGGCGGCCTACCTACCGTTCACTTCAAGAAGTTCCCGCTTTCCTGAAGACAGCTCATCCTGAGGCGACTCTGGATGACTACAACCACGACTTGGCTGGGAAGATCATTATTCCCCAGCCATTCGGAACACTCAAGAACCTGTTTGAAGCCGACAGCGGCTTTTGCATCTCCAAAGTCATGATCATCGAGGTCGTGGCTGCGATCTTCATCTTCTGGATGTTCAAGAAGTTCGCCGACATTGTGCGGGCGGACAAGGCACCAGAGGGGAAGGGTTGGAACGCATTCGAAGGCTTGGTCGTCTTCATTCGTGACGGAATCGCCCGAACGGCGATCGGTCCCGATGGTGACAAGTATGTTCCGATGCTGGGAACCGTGTTCTTCTTCATTCTGATCCTGAACCTGATCGGAATGCTGCCGTGGATCGGAGCTGCGACTGGAGCCTTCTCGCTGACGCTGACGCTTGCGACCTACATGCTGATTCACGCGATCTATTCGGGTTCCAAGAACCTGGGGATCATTGGCTTCTGGACAAACATGATCCCGAAGCTCGACCTGCCGTTGTGGATGTTTCCGCTCAAGATTGTGATCTGCGGGATCATCTTCTTTGTCGAAGTCATCGGCCTGTTCATCAAGCACGGGGTGCTTGGTGTGCGTCTCCTGGCCAATATCGTGGCCGGTCACCTGGTGCTCACCGCTGTGATTGGGATGATTGGCAGTGCAGCTGCTCTGTCCTTTAAACTCTGGGGCACGGTGGCGATCATCGCCTCACTGGCCGCAGCTGCGATGAGTGTTCTGGAACTGGCGGTCTGCTTCCTGCAGGCCTATGTGTTCACCTTCCTGGCAGCAGTTTGGCTGGCATCTGTGATTCATAGTCACGGTGACCACGGTCATGATCACGACGATCATGGCCATGGGCACGATGCTGGTCATGCCGCCGCTCACTGATTTGTCTGATCCGGTCTGCGGTCAGTCTGCTCGAAGTCGAGTAGAGGCCCCGGTCCATGAACCACCCGTGTCCTGGGAGAGTTTGTCGTGAAGAATTGGATCCGCTTTGTCGTGACCCTCGTCGCTGTGATGTTGGTCTTCTCGGCTCCGGCCATGGCCGCTGACGCCCTGATCAGCTTCAGCGGTGCCTTCGGTGCCGGCCTGGTCGTCGTTGGTGCCGCCCTCGGCATCGGCAAGATTGGTGCGGCAGCTGTCGAGAGCATGGCTCGCCAGCCTGAAGTCGCTCCGACGATCCAGCTGTCGCTGATCATCGCCGCCGCTCTGATCGAAGGTTTCACCCTGTTCGCCGTGTTCGTCTGCATGCAGGCGAAGTAGTTGAACGTCGAAGACGTTGAACTGAGTGCAACTCTTCCTGGTGCTTTCTCACCTGTTCCTGCATCCCACCTTGCGATTAAGGGTGACCTGTGAAATCGCTGTCAGCTCTCGCCCAGCTTAGCTTGGGCATCGTCTTCAGCCTGGCAGTCATGCCTGGGCTGTACGCTGCTGAGGGTGAAGCCCATCCGCCTGCAGCTGTTCCAGCAGCAGACGCGCATGCGAGTGCCGATGCAGCCCACGGAGGTGATGCGGCACATGGCGGCGATGCTCACGCACACGAGCACGCACACATTGGCGAGAAGGATGTCAATAAGGAACCTCAAGAGTTCCGAACTGACCTCGCGATCTTCTCGGCGATTGTGTTCGGTATGCTCGCGGGCGGCCTGTACTTCACAGCCTGGCCCAAGATCCTCGGTGCCTTGGAAGCTCGCGAAGCAGGCATCCGCAACGCGATCGCTGATGCTGAGAATGCCAAGGTGCAAGCCGAGGCATTCATGAAGGAGCACAAGGGTCGCCTGGAAGCGGTTGAGAATCAGGTCAAGGAAATCCTGGCCGAAGCTCGCCGCGATGCGGAGCACACCAAGGCGGACATCGTCAAGTCTGGTGAAGCTGAAGCCGCTGCGATGACCAAGCGAGCCATCGCTGAAATCAACCGGGCGAAGGATCAGGCTCTTGATGAGCTGTTCTCGACTCTGGCCAAGCAGGTCTCGCAGGCGACTGAACAGGTCGTCGGCCGTGCCCTGACAGGTGCCGATCAGGAACGGCTGATTCAGGACGCCGTGCAGCAGTTTGCTCGTCAGAAGGCGTAGCAGGATTCTTTCGAATTCTGCCGTGTGTCTTTGAATTGTTCGCCGGAAGTCAGAAGTCTCACGACTTCTGCTACGGATGATTTTGGAACATCCAGCATGGCCAGTGCCGTCGAAACAGCTCGACCGAAACACGTTCTGGAAGATCCCAGTGCGCGTTCGATCGCCATGGTTTACGCCGTGGCGCTCCTCGATGCTGCCAAGTCAGTCGGCGTCGAGCAGCCTCTGGATGAGTTCAAAGACCTGATTGACGCGGTTCAGTCCAATCCCGAATTCGAATCGTTGCTGTCGTCTGCGATGCTCAATCGTGATGATAAGCAGGGTTTGGTGGAGCGGACGCTGAAGCCCCGCTGTTCGGAGTTCCTTGGAAACTTCCTGACAGTGCTGGCCAAGCATGATCGCCTCAATCTGCTGAGCACGATTCTGCATGAAGCGATTCAGGAGCAGGAACGCCGCTCCGGGAGTCAGCGTGTGTTGGTGCGTTCGGCGGTGGCCCTCTCACCGGCTCAGCTCGACTCCATCCGGAGCCAGCTGAAGTCCGCGATGTCCACTGACCCCATTGTCGTTCCCCAGGTTGAACCTGCACTGCTCGGGGGACTGATTATCCAGGTGCAGGACACGATCTACGATGGTTCGGTAGCCACCCGGCTAAAGAACCTGACCCAGCGGCTGAGAGACAGATATGTCCACGAAATTCAAAGCGGACGAGATCGCTTCAGTTCTTCAGAAGGAAATTGAAGACTTCCGCGGGCAGATCCAGACAGCTGAAGTCGGTCGCGTGATCGAAGTCGGTGACGGGATCGCGCGCGTGGTCGGCCTTTCGAACGCAATGGCGGGCGAAATGGTCGAGTTCTCGGGCGGAACCCGCGGACTGTGCTTCAACCTGGAAGAGACCTCCGTCGGGGTGATCATCCTCGGTGACTACCTGAAGATTCAGGAAGGGGACGAGGTCAAGACCACCGGAGCTCTGCTCTCCGTGCCGGTCGGTGAAGCCCTGATTGGCCGCGTCGTCGGTCCGCTGGGTAACCCGCTCGACGGCAAGGGACCGATCGTCACCAGCGAAACCCGCCCGGTCGAGTACACAGCTCCCGGAATCGCCGGTCGCCAGCCGGTGAAGCAGCCGCTCCAGACGGGAATCAAGGCTGTCGACGCCATGACCCCGGTGGGCCGTGGCCAGCGGGAACTGATCATCGGCGACCGCAAGACCGGCAAGACGGCCGTTGCGATCGACACGATCATCAACCAGAAGGGCGGCGACGTCATCTGCATCTACGTCTCGTGTGGACAGCGTTCCGCCAACGTGGCTGCAGTGGCCGAAGCTCTGCGAGCTGCCGGCGCGATGGATTACACGATCATCGTCGCTGCGTCGTCCGCGGACCCCGCTCCGTTGCAGTACATCGCACCGTATGCGGGAGCTGCCATCGCCGAACACTTTATGTACCAGGGCAAGCATACCCTGGTTGTATACGACGACTTGTCGAAGCAGGCTGTGGCCTATCGCCAGCTCTCACTGCTGATGCGTCGTCCTCCAGGCCGCGAAGCCTATCCTGGTGACGTGTTCTACTGCCACAGCCGCCTGCTGGAACGTGCTGCAAAGCTCAGCGACGAACTGGGCGGCGGATCGATGACCGCTCTGCCGATCATCGAGACCCTCGAAGGCGAAGTGTCCGCATACATTCCGACTAACGTGATCTCGATCACCGACGGTCAGATCTACCTGGAGCCGAGCCTGTTCTTCGCTGGGGTTCGTCCCGCGATCAACGTCGGTATCTCGGTCTCCCGCGTGGGTGGTAACGCCCAGACGAAGGCGATGAAGAAGGTCGCCGGTTCGCTCCGCCTCGACCTCGCAGCCTTCCGCGAACTGGAAGCGTTCGCTCAGATGGGTACCGAACTCGACAAGGCCACGCAGAGCCAGCTCGACCGCGGCAAGCGGATGATCGAGCTGCTCAAGCAGCCGCAGTATGCCCCGCTGCACTTCGTCGATCAGGTGATCTCGCTCTACGCGGGGACACGTGGCTACTTCGACCATGTCCCAGTGAACAAGGTGGCTGAGGCTGAGAAGACTCTGCTCACGTTCATGCGGGAAGAGAAGTCCGAAGTTCGCGACGCGGTCCTCAACTCCAAGGAGCTGACGAGTCAGACCGAAGACGCACTCAAGGCGGCTTTGGAAGCGTTCCGCACCCGGACTCAGCAGGCAGCTGCCGGAGCCAAGGCAGCCGTTGCGGTGTAGCAGGATTCGTAAGAATTCTGGCGTTCAGGCCGGACAGCTGAAGTCCGACGACCTCAGCTACGGGGCAGAATCGAGCAAACATGGCCAACTCCCGACAACTCGTGAAACGCCGCAAGGCGGTCCGAAACATCGCGAAGATCACGCGGACGATGGAACTCATCGCCACCGCGCGGTTTAAGAAAGCGATGGACCGGGCCACCGAGGCTGCGGCCTACACGAAGAAGATCAACGAGATCGTGGCCGACCTGGCCGGAGCCAATCTGGCGTTCTCGCATCCGCTGCTGCAGAAGCCTGCGGAAGAGCAGAATGTCGCGTTGCTGATCCTGACCTCGAACCGTGGCCTGTGCGGCGGTTTCAACGGCGGAATTCTGCGGCAGGGGATGGCACGGCTGCGGGAGTTCAAAGCCGCCGGGAAGAACGTTCGCCTCGAAGTCTCTGGGAAGCGCGGGCTGTCCCTGATGAAGTACGAGAAGATTCCCGTCGACAACGCCTACACCCAGTTCGAGGACAAGCCGTCCTTTGAAGACGTGAACGAGATCGCTTCGCGGTTCGTGACCGACTTTATCGCAGGTCGCCTGCATCGCCTCGACATCTGCTACCAGAAGTTCGAGTCAGCTGCGCGGCAGTCTCCGGTTGTCGAAACGATCCTGCCGATCGGTGATCTGGCCGGTTCGAAGGCAGCTGGCGGCGGTAGCGGGATCGAGTACGAGTTCCTGCCCAGTGCCAGCCAGATTCTCGAAGAGATCGTCCCAGCTGCATTCAAGGCCCGGTTCTTTAAGTGCTTCCTGGATGCTGCTGTGAGCGAGCAGATCGCTCGCCGGGTCGCCATGAAGGCCGCTCACGAGAACGCTCAGGACATGATCAAGTCGATCTCGATGGAGTACAACCGAGCTCGGCAGTCGCAGATCACGTCAGAGCTCAGCGAAATCATCGGCGGAGCCGCAGCTCTGGAATAGCAGTCAGCGATTCGCTGCCCGCTTTCAGCCAGAGATTCAGAGACGTCACCAGACACGAACACACAGGAGTTTCAGCCACCTCGAACAGCCATCCGCCAGACTTACACCTCTGGCTGACCGCTGATCGCTGACCGCTGATAGCTCCCTACCTTTGAGGGATGAGATGGTTACCGCCACCACTGCCAGCGACCTCGGTCGCATCACTCAGATCATCGGCTCGACGTTCGACGTGGAGTTCGCCGAGAACCACCTGCCCGACATCTACAACGCCGTGACCGTCAAGGCGAAGGTCAAGGGGACCGACATCGACGTGACCGGCGAAGTGCAGCAGCACCTCGGCGGCGGTCGAGTCCGTTGCGTCGCTCTGGGAACGACCGACGGAATGGTCCGCGGCATGGAAGTCGTGAACACCGGCGCTCCACTGTCGGTGCCAGTCGGTAAGGAGACCCTCGGACGCGTGTTCAACGTCCTGGGTGCTCCGATCGACGGCCGGGGTGAGGTCAAGACCGAAGAGAAATGGCCGATTCACCGTCTGCCGCCCAAGGTCGAGGACCTGTCCTCCAAGACCGAAGTGTTCGAGACCGGGATCAAGGTGGTCGACCTGCTGACCCCGTTCGTCCGCGGTGGTAAGGCCGGTCTGTTCGGGGGAGCCGGTCTGGGCAAGACCGTGATTCTGACCGAGCTGATCGCTCGTATCGCGTCGGCCCACGGGGGTTACTCGGTGTTCGCCGGGGTCGGTGAACGAACCCGCGAAGGGAACGACCTGTGGCTGGAAATGCAAGAAGCCGAAATCGGCTCGACCGGTCGTCACGTCATCGAACAGACCTGCATGGTGTTCGGTCAGATGAACGAGCCGCCCGGAGCCCGTCTCCGCGTCGCTCTGACCGCCCTGACGATGGCCGAATGGTTCCGCGACACCACCGGGGCTGACACCCTGCTGTTCGTCGACAACATCTTCCGCTTCTCTCAGGCCGGTTCGGAAGTGTCCGCGCTTCTGGGACGTATGCCATCCGCCGTGGGTTACCAGCCGACGCTGGCCAACGAACTCGGTCAGCTGCAGGAACGAATCACCTCGACCAAGCGTGGGGCGATCACCTCCGTGCAGGCTGTGTACGTGCCCGCCGACGACCCGACCGACCCAGCACCTGCGACGGCGTTCAGCCACTTGGACGCGTTCATCTACCTCGAACGTAAGATCGCTGAAAAGGGTCTGTTCCCCGCGATCGATCCGCTGGCGTCGTCCAGCCGAATCCTCGACCCGCAGGTCGTCGGCGAACGTCACTACGCCTGTGCCCGTCGCGTGCAGCAGACGCTGCAGCGGTATCGCGAACTGCAGGACATCATCGCGATTCTCGGTATCGACGAACTCGCGGAAGCCGACAAGCTGGTCGTGCACCGTGCCCGCCGTATCGAGCGTTTCCTCTCTCAGCCGTTCCTGGTGGCCGAACCGTTCACCGGCAAGAAGGGGAAGATCACCCCGCTGGCCGATACCATCCGCAGCTTCGAAGAACTCTGCGATGGTAAGTGGGATCACCTGCCCGAAGGTGCCTTCACCTACGTCGGTGCGATCGAAGAGGCCGAAGAGCAGGCCAAGAAGATGGCAGCTGGCTGATATCAGCGGTCGGTGAGTCAGAACAAGAATGACCGCCCGGTTCATGCCGGGCGGTCATTTGAGTTTAGCGACTCACCTCGCCAGCTGCTTCGCACCCAATTCGCACCGGGCTGCGGGCGAGTTTGGACGCCAGATCCAGTCTACGTCTCCGCATGTATGTTGTTGCCAAAAATCAACATCTCAACAGAAGTCTAAAAGGCTTCTCATTTGACATGAGGAACTCCATCTCAGCAGATCGAGTCCTCGAATAAGTCTTGTCCCTCCGCGCCGCATGCGAATACTGATCTCGGTCGGGTCGAGGAAATCCTCGTCATTCAATTCGGGAGATCTCGATGGACACCAGAAATCCATCCAAGCAAACACAGCCACGTGTGGCCATCCTCAGTTCCGGTCTGGGCCATGTGTCTCGGGGAATCGAAACATGGGCTGCGACGTTGGCTGCAGAACTGCATCAACGTGGCTTGGATATCACTCTGTTCAAGGGCGGCGGACGGGCCGAGCTTCCGTACGAGCGGGTCGTGCGTTGCTCTCAACGTGATTCGTGGCTGAATCGTACGGTGATTCGCTATCGCCCCATCTGTTGTTGGCGACTTGGGATGTATACGCCCTACGAGTTCGAGCAGACGACCTTCGGGTTGTCGATTCTTCCCAAGTTGATCAGAGGCGGCTTCGATGTCGTGCATCTGCAGGACCCTCAACTGGCCTATCTCCTGGAGAAAACGCGATCTCTGCACCGGGCCAAGGTGATTCTGGGACACGGGACCGAAGAGCTGCCCTCGTTTCTCAGACAGTTCAGCCACATTCAGGAACTGTCTCCGTTCTATCTCAATCGGCACGGAGACCTGGGCAACAAGAAGTGGTTCGCCATCCCGAATTTCGTCGACTCAAACCGCTTCTCCCCCGGAGATCGCCAGGCCGCACGTCGCGAACTTGGGATCCCGGAAGATCGTTATGTGGTCTTCTCGCCGGCAGCACTGAATCGAAGTAAAAAGCGACTCGATTGGCTGGCCCAGGAGTTTCAACAGGCCCAACTCTCGAATGCGCTGCTGGTGATCGCCGGGGCACGAGAGCCGGAGACCGACTCGCTGCTGACCGAGTTGCGGTCGCGCCTGAGCGAAGATCAGCTGATGGTCCTGGAGAACGTGCCGCGTGATCGGATGCCGCTCCTTTATCAAGCTGCGGATCTGCTGACGCTCTGTTCATTGCAGGAAGTTCAGGCCATCAGCCTGCTGGAAGGAATGGCGTGCGGTCTGCCTTGTATCACCCATCACTGGGGATCGTGTACCTGGACAGTTGGAGACGGGGGCTCCTTCGTGGACATGCAGGTCGAGGGAGCTCTCAGCCGGGAGTTGCAGCGATATCAGTCTGTGGAACTCAGGACGGAGCTGGGACGCTTGGCGCGGCAACGCGTTGAAGCCGTCTTTTCTCGAACTGCGGTCGTGAATCAGATTCTGGAAATGTACAGCCGTGTTCTGGATCTGCCGGTTCCGCAGCCGAATCAAGAGCCCCGAGCTGCTTTCTGAGGAGATGGAGTGGTGTTAGGGCCCGGGCGGCGGTCCGTTCTGCGATTCGGGAGAAAGTCGATCGGGATTCTCGAATTGGAAAAAGCCGCCAGCTGGCTGTGGATCGGCTTCAATCATCGTTGCTCCGGATTCCGATCGGCCTCTATACTGACGTTTTGTCGAGCAGAACGACGAAGGCCCTCCTGTCAACGCAGATCCCGAGACCAACGATGATCGCCGCCACTGAAATCCGACTGGTCCTCGTGACCCCCGAAACGACTCTGCTCGATCAGAATGTCCGTTCGGTTCAGCTGCCGCTGTTCGACGGCTCGATGGGGATTCTGCCCGGTCGTGCCCCGGTGGTCGGTCGCCTGGGACGGGGCGAGGTGAAGTTCGAAGCCGGCGGATCTTCGAAGCGGTTCTACATCGACGGCGGGTTCCTGCAGATCAAGGGCTCAATCGTCACCCTGCTGACGAACAAGGCCGTCGAAGCCGACAAGATCGACGCAGCTGCGGCTCAGCGAGCTCTGGAGGCCGCGCAGGCGATGCCAGCCACGACCGATGAGCAATACGCTGCCAAGGCTGCTGCGGATGATGCCGCACGTCAGATGTTGCGGATGACCGGTCGGGCCTAGTGACCCCCAAAAGGGGCTCAGATCAACCGGCTCCGGTTCGCGGAAATTCTGAACTTCCGAGACTCGAACAGAGTTCAGGTATCTGCTACACTTCTCCGTCCCCGATTGCTGGTGAGTTCGTCACTATTCGGGAACGGATCAATAACCTCCGATTTTCAAACGACTTGCGACGAGCAGTCGGTTCGGGAATCAGACAGGAACGACTGCGATGTTCGCGATCATTCAGACAGACGGCCGCCAGATTCGTGTTCAAGAAGGGGATGTCTTGGACATCGACCTCCGTGAATCCGGTGAAGCGAAGGGCACGATCACCTTCGATCAGGTGCTGCTGGCTAACGCCGGAGCTGCCAGCGTGATCGGTCTGCCGACCATCGCCGGTGCGACCGTCACGGCGGAAGTCGTGAAGCCGCTGGTCAAGGGCGAAAAGCTTGAGATCCAGAAGATTCGGCGTCGCCATAACTCCCGTCGCCACACGGGTCACCGTCAGAAGTACACCCAGGTCAAGATCACCGGCATCACAGTTCCCGGTCTGAAGAAGGCTGAGACTGCTGCGAACGCCTAATCGCGTCTGCGGCCTAAACGATCTATCAAACTCGCCGGCTTCCGTCGGCGAGTTTTCGTTTGCGCGGGCATGTCGCAAGACGCATAAGACTTCTGGCATTTGCATCCGTGGCATAGACTTCGCCGTCCGTCCGCTGTCTTGAGATCCGGTCCATGGAGAGTTCTGTCCGCCGCACCGCCTTCGATGCCTCGCGCACGGTCGTCGTGAAGATCGGGACCAACGCTCTGTCGCGTCCTGATGACACCTTGGACCTCGACCGGATCAGCAGCATCGCCGACCAGCTCGTGCGACTCCGGCAGACCGGCAAGAAGGTACTCGTCGTCTCCAGCGGTGCCATTGGAGCTGGGATCGGACTGCTGGGGCTGAAGGAGCGGCCCAAAGAACTGCCGCACCTGCAGGCTACAGCCAGCGTCGGCCAGGCCCATCTGATTGGAGCTTACGATGCCGCCTTTCAGCGGCATGGGCTGCGGGCCTCGCAGATCCTGCTGACAGCCAATGACTTTCGTCGCCGCGTGCGGTATCTGAACATCCGCAACACGATCAATACACTCTTCGAGTACGACGTGATTCCCGTCGTCAACGAGAACGACACGGTCAGCATCGACGAGATCAAGTTCGGCGACAACGACCGCCTGGCGGCGATGGTCTCCAGCCTGCTGGAACGGCCACTGCTGATCATCCTGTCGGTCATCGACGGGCTGTACGATCGCGACCCGAAAGACCCCGCTGCGAAGGTGATTCCGCTGGTCGAGAGCTGGGACGAGACGCTGCGCGGGCTGGCCGCGGACTCGAAGAGTTCGCGTGGCACGGGCGGCATGGTGACCAAGCTGGAGGCGGTTCGGATGGCCTCGTCGGGCGGCGGTCACGTGATTATCGCCAACGGAACGAATCGCACCGTACTGGATCAGATTCGACAGGGCGAAGAGGTCGGGACCTTGTTCCTGGGAGCCGGGGAACCCGTGCCCGCCTGGAAACGCTGGATCGGCTACACGGTGACTCCGTCGAGCAAACTGCGAATCGACGCCGGTGCCACTCAGGCTGTGCGCGACAACGGACGGTCGTTGCTGGCGATCGGAGTCACCGGAATCGAAGGGCATTTCTCCAAGGGCGAGATCGTCTCTCTCGTGGACCCCGATGGTCGGGAAGTCGCTCGCGGGATCGTCAATTTTCACTCCGAGCAGGTCGCTCGAATCGCGGGCAAGCGGACCGAAGAGATCGCAGCATTACTAGGCTCTGACGCTGACCAGTCAGTCGTCCATCGCGACAATCTCGCCGTTACGGGGCGGGCGCTGTAGTCGGGAGTCCGAGTCAGGCCACTGCCACGGCTGACCAGCCGTGGGCGACTGCAACCGTCAGTTGTTGACGCGTCCTGCACCTGTCAGTTCTTGAATCTTCGACCACCACAACCAGGTTTCGTTTCATAAGTCCCTGCGGCGCAAAGTGCGTCTCGCATGCCCGTCCGTTCGGGAATTGCCAAACTGCTCTTTGCACGTTTTGCAACTTCTGCTAAGAACCGGCCTCTGTGCGGCAAAAAATGCCGAAACCGGATGCCAGTTGGGATGACTGGTGCGGTACTTGGCACGCACAACTGTCGATCGGGACGAGGTTTTTCGCTTGCGAAAGCCCGTTCGGGAAAGGACTCCCATGCCTGCGGCGATTCTGAAGGTCTTGGCTCTCTCCGGCGTGATTTCCGCTGGATGTTTTGCTGTCTGGAAAGCCAACAACGAATTGGCCCCAGCGAATGCGGCCGCGTCCCAGTTCACCTCACTCCCCGGTGAACCCGACGACACGATCGGTCTGGGAGGAGAGCCGATCTCCAAGCCCAAGAGCGAAGGCGATTCTCAGGCCGATGATCGCGCCCTGGCACAGTTTGACTTCGCTCAGGACACGAGCGAGGGAGAACCCGCTCCGACTCGCGAGATGCCCCCGGCGTTTCCGACGACCGAACAGAGTGAGCCGGACATCGGTCCCGAACCCACCGTCAGCGATCCCGAGCCGGGAGTAGCTGCGCTCGATCTGCTCGAGGAGGAAGAGGCCCGCAGTGCCCGTCAGCCGTCACCGATTCGGGCGGCCTCGGCCGAACTCGGCGCCGCTCCGGCCTCACCCGCAATGAAGCAGCTGCCAGTTCGAGCGGGTGCTCCCGTCCTTCTGCCGCCGCCCACGTCCAGTTCGTCAGCTGCGGCTCCCCGGACACGAACTCCCTCCCGGATCGTGCCCGCCAACGCCGAAGATCTCGACACCACGACCGGTCAGGACAACCCACCCGCGCTGCCTGACAACTTGATCCCCGAAGATATCGAAGCGGTGGACACGAGCCTGCCCGAGATTCGCTCGCGTAGCTCGGTGCCGCAGCCGAGAAATGCCCAGGAGGGGATGCAGATCAGCCCGGCTCGGACTCGGGGCAGTTCGATTCCTGAGAGCGATCCGATCCAGGATCAAGCTGAACCGGTCGAGGAGAACCCCTTCCCCGCGCTGAACAACGAAGCGGGCCCAGACACCTCGGGGCAGCAGGAACCTGCGGCGGAAGAAGAAGAGGTGGTGAACCCGTTCGCTCCGCGCACGCGGGCAAGCTCGATTCCCGCAACCCCGACCGAGCCAGGATCAGAACCTGAGCCGACGGCTCTGCCTGATGAAGTGGCCCCCAGCCGATCGGCCCCCAGTACCCCAGCCCAGTTCAGCCCTCCCCCGGGACGCCAGCCGGCCCGGACCCCGACAATCAATCACTCAGTCGGCGAAGCTATGGAGCCAGGCACCGAACCAGAGAAGACTTCGATTCCGAGCCGGAACATCTCTGAGAACCTGCTGATCGGCGAGGGCACGATTGACGACCCCGCCATCACGCCGACCAAACAGCCACAGATCCGTGTCGAAAAGCGGGCTCAGGCGGAAGCCGAGATCGGCGAGAAGATGGTCTACGAGATCATCGTTCAGAACGTCGGTCAGGTGGCCGCCAAGGCGGTCGTCGTGGAAGAGCGGATTCCCAAGGGAACCCGCATGGAACGGTCCCAGCCCCAGGCGAAGCTCGGACGGGACAAGGTCCTGCACTGGGAACTGGGAACGATGGAACCGGGAGCCCAGAAGGTGATCAAGGTCGAAGTCACTCCGCTGGAGGCCGGTCCCATCGGCAGTGTGGCGACCGTGCGATTTGGTGCTGAAGTCGCGACGAAGACCGTCGTGACTGCTCCGACCTTGTCGCTGAGCGTTGAACATCCGCAGGAAGTGGCGATGGGCGAGCAGGTTCCGATTCGTTTTGTCGTCACCAACACCGGAACGGGTACTGCAAAGAATGTGAAACTCCGCACGAAGCTGCAGGAGGGCCTGCAGCACAAAGCCGGACTGGATCTCGACAAGAAGCTGGGGACCCTGGCTCCAGGTCAGTCCCAGAAGGTCGACCTGAGCGTTACGGCTGCAGAAGAGGGCCGCTTTGCTCCGGTCGTGATCGTGACCACCGGCGAAGGCAACAATGAGTTCGAGCAGGAGAACCGGACGCTGGACCTCAATGTGATTCAGTCCCGCCTGACCTTGTCTCGTGATGGTCATGTTCGCCGCTTCGTGAACCGCCCGGCGGAGTTCACGACGCGCGTGATGAATCACTCGATCGATGCCATGAAGGACGTTCGGATCACGGAAACCCTGCCAGTCGGCGTTGTGCCTGTCGGAGAAATGACGAAGTATCGCTGGAACCCAGACAACCGCACCGTGCAGTGGACGGTGTCCCAGTTGGGCCCCGGGCAGTACTCGGATCTGAAGCTGAACGTCGTGTCCGAACGCGCTGGGGAACTGGAAGGAAAAGTCGAGGCCGTCACCGCCAACGGGCAACGCGCCGAGCTTCCCACGATGCTCGAAGTCGCTGGCTTCCCGGCACTGAAGGTCGACATCCACGGGGAAGACAAACCAGTCGCCGTCGACGAGCAGGTCTCGATGCGGGTCACGATCTCGAACAAGGGCTCCGCCCCAGCCACATCCGTGACGGCGCTGTTCGAACTGCCGCAGGAAATGACTCTGATCAGTGCGGAAGGTCCCGTGCAGTACACGCAGGAAGGCAAGCTGGTGACCTTTGCCGCCCTGCAGGAACTGGCCCCGAACGAGAAGCAGACGTTCGACATTGTGCTGGCAGCCGCCGAGGAAGGCAGCACGTCCGTGGCCGTCGACGTCTACAGCGATGACCGCAAGGACGACCCGGTTCGACAGGAAGAAGCTGTCACGATCATTCCCAAATAGCCAGCGGGGTTGTCGGGCTGATACGATGGTAGCATGCCTCCTGCGTTCGGCCCCGCGCCTCCTGCTGTGGAATGTCCGGTGAAATCGATTCTCTTCGCCGCCGTAGCCTGTCTGGTGATCACGGTATCACCTCTGTGGTCGCAGACTCCGGATGTCGACCTCCTCGAAGAAGAGGCGTTCAAGACAGCTGCGGCGATTGCTGAACCGTCGATCGTACAGATTCAGACGATTGGCGGTCTGGACGTCGTCGGCGAGCTGATCGCCGGATCGGGCCCCACCACGGGAGTCGTGGTCTCTGCCGACGGCGAGATCCTGACCAGTTCGTTTAACTTCGCTTCCAAGCCCAGCTCCGTAATCGTGATGCTCGGCGATGGACGCAAACTGCCCGCTGAGATCGTCGCCACGGACCAGATTCGTCAGGTAACGCTGATCCGCGTCAAGCAGACAGGGCTGACTCCGATTGCGGTCGCCCCTCGGAAAGAGCTGCAGGTCGGTCAATGGACGATCGCGCTGGGCCGGACCTATGACCCGGCATTCCCGAACCTGTCGGTCGGCATTCTCAGTGCCCTCAACCGCATCTGGGGCAAAGCCGTCCAGACCGATGCGAAGATCTCCCCCGCGAATTACGGTGGCCCGCTGGTCGATCTGCAGGGACGGTGCATCGGGATCCTGGTCCCGATCTCGCCCGATGGGAACGACGAAGCGGCAGGTGTCGAGTGGTACGACGCCGGGATCGGATTCGCGGTTCCTCTGGAAGAGATCCTGCCCCATCTGGAAACGCTCCGCAAAGGCGAAAACCTGCGCCCGGGGCGCATGGGTGTGATGTATGAGGACAAAGGTCCCGTCTCGGGGGCCGCGATCGCCAAGGAAATCCGTCCCAACTCCCCGGCCGAGAAGTCGGGGATGGAAGCTGGGGATGAGATCATTCAAGCCAATGGACAGCCGATCGAACGGATTCCGCAGATGAAGACCGTCTTGGGTCCGCTGGCGGCGGGGACCAAGCTCGATCTGGTCGTCAAACGCGGCGGGAAAGAACTGCCGCTGTCGATGGTCCTCGCAGCTGAGATCCCTCCGCTGGAGTACCCGATGCTGGGGATTCTGCCGGCGCGGACGCCCGATAAAGACGGCGTGACGATCCGGCACGTGTTCTCGAACTCTCCCGCTGCGAAAGCGGGTCTGCAGCCCGGTGACCGCATTCAGACGTTGCATGGGCAGCCGGTGAAGTCGCTGAAGCAGCTCACGGCGCTGATCGAGACACAGCGGATCGGCAATTCGGTCAAAGCGACAATCCAGCGGGTCTCGGGAGCGACGGAAGAAGTCACGATTGAGCTGGCCGCCTTGGCCGTTGAGCCTCCCCTGGATCTGGCCGCCGACCTGGGAGCCAAAGCCGCGGAAGCCGATGTTCCGAAAAAGACCGGGCGACTCGATGAGACGATCCCGGGAACCGATGGCCGGAAATACTGGGTCTATGTGCCGGAGACAGTTCAGCCTCAGGAGTACGGGTTGGTCCTGTGGCTGCACCCGGATGGCCGCACCGGCGAAGCGGAACAGCTGGGGCTGTGGCGGGCAGCCTGCGAAGAGCGGGGGCTGATCTTTGCGGGACTGCTCGCGGATCGCGAGTGGTCCGGGCAAGACGGACCACTGCTCAAGGGGCTGCTCGATCATCTGCTCAAGAAGTACCCGATCGATCCCCGGCGCGTGGTGATCATGGGCGAGCAGGAGGGGGGCGAGTTCGCCTTGTTTGCGGCGACGAAGCTCCCGGATCAGATTCGCGCCGGGATCGGGATCGATGCCGGGCTGAAAGTGCCGCCACCGGAGAACGCGGTCGGGAAACGGCAGATGTACGTGATCCTGCCTCGCAGCGGCTCGAAGAGCTTCCGAGCGACCCGGACGACGCTGTCGAACTTGGCGAAGCAGAAGGTCCCCGCCTGGGAGCTGGCCGCTCCAGAGGGGGACGGGCTGGACGAGAACACGGTCCGCCAGCTCGTGCTGTGGATCGATTCGCTCGACCGGTTGTAGGTATTCGAGGTTCGCCACTCGGTTGTAACTACTTGATTAGATTGGTTTTGCGGCACGGTGATCTCCTCGGAGTGCATCGAGAACCGTTTGGCGACTCGACCTTTGCATCCGGGAACCTCTGCGATTACACTTCCTCGCTTCCCGAAAACACATCTCGGGGCGTGTGGCGGCGTCGACATTGATGCACTCCACCTTCGCGATTCTCTGGTGACCGTCATGAGCACTCTCAAGAAGAACAAGCGGATCAAGCGGGCCAAGCAGTACGCCATCTACGGCGACAACAAGCCTGCAGCTGGCCGTAGCCTGTGCCAGAAGGGTAAGCCCAAGTACCTGGGCGGTAACGGACGCAAGACGACCGGCATCACGATCCGCAAGTTCCGCCTGAACCTGCAGTCGGTCCGCGTGCTGGAAGACGGCAAGATCGTCCGCCGCAATGTGCCAGTCAAGCACATCCGCAGCGGTCTGATCGTCAAGCCGATCGTCCGGGCTCCGTTCACCATCGACAAGTAACTGGCTCTTTGCAGCCGGCGATTTCACTCAAGACCCGATGGAGCATCGAGCGGCGAGCGCGAGATTCCCTCGGGTTTTGTGCTGCGCTGTGGCAGTGGGTTTCCGAGCCCTCTGACAAGTCAGCGCAGCTTGGTATGTGCCTGGCTACGGCCGGGTTTTGGAACCAACTCTCGACACCTCATTCTCCAGTCCTGCATGTCCCGATTGGCCCTGATGCTCGTTCGACTGGCTGCCTCCGCCTGGATCGGAGCTGCGGTTTTGTTCGTCATTAACGGCGTCTCGCAGGTCACCTCCGGGAAGTTCGAGTCGATCACGACCGACCAGCTGGTGCTGCTGCGGTTTCCAGCATATTACCTGATGGGGTTCCTGCTGACCGGGATCGCCTTTATCGGAGCGGTGCTGTCGGGGCACCAGCTCTCCTTTCGCCGCCGAGCCTGTTTGCTGGGGCTGTTTGGCACGGCGATCGTCGTGATGATCTTCGACTATCTGGTGGTCTACTCGCCGTTAGCAGCGATGATCGATCCTCCGGGAAAACCCCGCCCCGCAGAGTTTCAGACCCTGCACCGCTGGTCGATGCAGGTGAATACCCTGCATATCGCACTGGTCCTCATCGGGGCCCTGATCGCAAATTGGCCCGCGAAGCGGCTGGCAGATTCTGACCAACGAGATCAGTAAGCCGACCACCCAGGACGTTGAGATTCATTCCCCAAGAACTAAGAACTTCATCCCCCACCTCGCACTCATTGGCGATGGCGAACACGAGTCGCCATGATCCACAGGCCTCGACCAGTTCCGACTCGTCATCCCTCCGTCAAAGTGCGATGCCATGCAGCAGTATCAGGGCTTGATTGGGATCGTCACGCTGATGGGGATCGCCTGGTTGATGTCGGAGAACCGCCGCCGCATCGTCTGGCGTCCGGTCCTGGTCGGGCTGGGTCTGCAGATTCTGTTCGCAGCTTTCATCCTCAAGACACCATGGGGAGCCCCGTTCTTCGATGGCTGCGGAAAAGCGATCGATACGCTGCTGGGGTTCTGCGACCGGGGCACCGATTTCCTGTTCAAACATGTGTCGCAGCTGAGCGACCGCGACCAGCACCTGGATGGTCCGCTGGTCAATCTGGCGTTTCGGGTGTTGCCGTCGATCATCTTCTTCTCGGCGATCCTGGCCGTCTTGTATCACCTGGGGATCATGCAGTTCATCGTGCGGATCATTGCCTGGGTGATGGTCAAAACGATGAAGACCAGCGGGGCAGAGACCCTGAGCGTCGCAGCCAATATCTTCGTGGGGCAGACCGAAGCACCGCTGCTGGTTCAGCCGTTTCTGGCCAAGATGACGCGCAGCGAGATCATGACGATCATGCTGGCCGGGTTTGCCACGATCGCGGGCGGCGTGATGGCACTCTATGTCGCGATGCTCAAGCCGCTGCTGGGGCCGGAAATCGCGGGACACTTGATTGCCTCCTCGGTGATGGGGGCACCCGCGTCGATCCTGTTTGCCAAGATCATGGTCCCTGAGACCGAAACTCCGACCACGCTCGGCGACGTCCGAGTTCCGCTGCCGCAGACCAGCTCAAATGTGATCGAGGCCTTTAGCGAAGGAGCCAATGAGGGCTTGAAGCTGACGCTCAGCGTCTGCGGGCTGCTGATCGCGTTCATCGCAGCCATGGAGATGTTCAACGCCCTGCTCGGCTGGGGGCCGACGATCCCGCTGCTGGGGATCGCCATTCCGAAGACCTCGATGCAGGAGCTGTTCGGCTGGGCCTTCCGCCCGATCGCGTGGACCCTCGGAACGACCTGGGCCGAGGCACAGGTCGTGGGCCGGCTCCTCGGCGAGAAGATCGTACTCACGGAACTGATCGCCTACACCGACCTGGCCCGACCCGAAACCGTCCAACAGCTGTCCCCGCGCTCGGCCAAGATTGCCGCGTACGCGCTGTGCGGTTTCGCGAACTTCGCGTCGGTCGGAATTCAGGTCGGCGGAATCGGGGCGATGGCCCCGGAACGCAAGGCGACGATCTCCCAGCTGGCGATGAAGGCGATGATCGGCGGTGCCCTCGCATCGGCGATGACCGGTGCGATCGCTGGTTTGATGATCTAAGCCCCCGGCCCCCGCCACGGAGTCCTGCAATGCACTCACTGGCGCAACTTCCGTTGCTGCATTGGGTTGATGTTCGTCGCTCCCCCGGTAATATGGGATTTCTCGCGGAGCCACGGGCTGCGCGAATCTGAACTTTCCAGCAATCAGCGCTCCAATCGACGGCAGGTGGGATTCGTTTTGGGATCAACGGGAAGCTGCCCACGTGGCCGCTCTCGCGAACTCCGCTGAACCCGGCGTTCGCATTTCGATTGATCGGCGTTCCCAGGTTCACTGCTGCGCGAACGGGGAGCTGTGACGAACATTGAGGTGTGGGATGGTGTGGATCGCCGCTGGGGTGGCGCTGGTGGTTGGTGTGATCGTTGGTTTTTTCCTCGACCGCATGCGACTGGGACCGGCTTACCGAGACAAAGATCAACTGCTTCAGGAAGCCAAGGCCGAAGCTGAGAACATCCGCAAGAAGAGTGAACTCGATTCGAAGGAAGAACTGCTCCGCCGCAAAGACGACCTCAACAAGGAGCTCAACAAGACCCGCGAAGAGCTGCGGGACGTGGAACGCAAACTCGACAAGCGGGAGTCGGGACTCAACGAACTCGACAACCAGATCAAACAGAAGGAGCGGATGCTCCAGACTCAGCAGAGCCGGTTGACCGAGAAGCTCAAAGCGGTTGAGTTGCAGGAGCGGGAACTCGACAAGGCGTTCCGCCGCGAGCAGGACGAGCTGTTCAAGATCAGCGGCATGACCAAGGAGCAGGCCAGCGAGAAGCTGATGACCCGCTTGGGCAGTGAGCTGCAGGCCCAGGCCGGCAGCCTGATCCTGAAGCACGAGAAGGAGCTGAAGGAGAACGAAGAGCGGATGGCCCGCGAGATCATCGGGATGGCCATCCAGCGGTACGCCAGCAAGCACACCTCCGAGACGACCGTCTCGACGATCGACATTCCCAGCGACGAGGTCAAGGGGCGCATCATCGGTCGCGAAGGCCGCAACATCCGCGCCTTTGAAGCTGCCACCGGCGTCGACGTGATCGTCGATGACACGCCGGGAGTCGTCGTCGTGACCGCCTTCGATGCGGTTCGCCGCGAAGTGGCCCGGCAGTCACTGATCAAGCTGATCCAGGATGGCCGTATCCATCCGCAGAAGATTGAAGAGACCGTCCGCGAGACCCAGCGCGAGATGGATCAGAATATCATGAAGCTCGGCCGGGCCGGAGCGGAAGAAGCCGGATGCCCAGGGCTGCACGACAAGCTGATCCAGCTGATGGGTCGCCTGAACTTCCGCGTCAGCTACAGCCAGAACGTCCTGCGACACTCGATTGAAGTGGCCTATCTGACCGGGATGATGGCCGAGCAGCTTGGGCTGGATGGGAACCTGGCGCGGCGCTGCGGCTTTCTGCACGATATCGGCAAGGCGGCTGACCACGAGATGGAAGGGGGCCACCCCGCCATCGGAGCCGATCTGCTCAAGCGGTACGGCGAAGGTCCTGAAGTGGTCCACGCGGCCCTCGGCCACCACGACGACATCCGCCCGGACTATATCTACACAGTCCTGACCGCAGCTGCGGACGCCTGCTCAGCGGCTCGGCCCGGTGCCCGTCGTGAGACGCTGGAGAAGTACATCCGCCGCCTGGAAGATCTGGAATCGATCGCCTACGGCTTCCCTGGTGTCGATCAGGTCTACGCCGTGCAGGCCGGTCGCGAAGTCCGCGTGATCGTCGATCCGAAAGCGATCAACGACCGCGAAGCCGCCAAGATGGCCCACGACATCGCCCAGTCAATCGAAGATCAGATGACCTACCCGGGCGAGGTGAAGGTCGTCGTGATGCGCGAGACGCGGGCCATGGGTGTGGCCAAGTAGCTTCGCCGTGTTCAGTCCCTGAACGAGGCGTATGTCCGGCAGCGCCTCACTATCGCGCCGTCCACGCCAGCAGTCGTTCGAGGTCTCCCAGCTGGCTCAGCATGCGGACTCGCTGCAACGAGCTGGCTGTGCCGAACGCGGGGGAATAGGCGTGGTTGTGGTCGACGATCGTGATCGCCTCGATCAGGTCATCGAGCGTCCACTTGGAACGGCCTTGGGTCGATGCCACCCAGCGGGCGATCCACAGCATGACCGACACGACGAGCACCAGCGTGCGCATGCCGTCGATTAGTGACTCGCCATACGCAGCCCGTCCGCACAGGTGTAGCCCCTGGACTTTGACTCGCAGATAACGAGTCAGCAGGAGCTCCATTTCCGGAGTCAGACCGCCGAACGATTCGCTCAGCTGGGCGAACGGAACCGCATCCAGGCTGCGATGCGGCGACGGGGTCAGCCCCTTGCCGCGCGCGAAGCGGATGCCGGACCAGAAGAACGTCCAGCGCATCTTCCAGGTCGGCTTCGTCGCCAGTGTGTCGTGCCGGGCATATTGCCCCGCCGCCAGACGAAACAGCTGTTGCCCCATGCTCGTCGGCAGAGCCAGCGGGTCATCGCTGACTGTGTGTTCGCACTCAGCGTACAGCAGCTCAATCATCGCCGTCAGCTTCTCGCCCGAGAGATGCGCCAGCGGTGCCTTCTCCAGGAGTGCGGCCCAGGCCAATATCCTTCGCAGCTGCATGACGAGCGAAACTCCCTCGACATCCAGCATCGCAACCAGAGCATCCACGCAGTCGATGAAATCGGCCCAGATGACGCGCTGGCCGCGGACCAGCTCGGGCGGATCGACGGCCTTGTAATTGGCTGGCAGTACCAGCCGGGCCAGTTCCTGCAGGTCCGATGATTGGGCAGTCACAGGACGGCCCAGATTCTTCACCACCGATGGACAGCTGAACCGCAGGCTGACCGTCAGTCTATCTCCCAGGGGGTGAAACGCGTACGGGTAAACGCGGCACGCTAGCGGCTTGGCCGGTTCGCCGAACTTGCCATGGATGCGGCAGAGTCCGCGCTCATCGAGGAAGACACAGGCCCCGTCCTCGCGCGTGGCCAGCCGTTTTCTTCCTCCGGCGCCATCCGCCACAAACAGCGACCGATCGCGCGGCCAGTCCGGCAGGTCGGTCCAGTTCTGCTCCACGATGCGCTGCTCTTCTGCAGCTGTCACGTAGATCGCATGTTGCCGACAGCAGCCACCGCAATTGTGGCAGCTCCAGTTCTGGATCGTCGGCAGTTCGAGCGCCAGACCTTTCATGGCTGAGGCTCTTCTGTCCGCGGGCCGGGCTCCAGGAGTGGAGACAAGACCGCATTCCAGAGTGCATACCCCTCGGGGTTCAGGTGCAGCATGTCGTCCTTGAAGTACTTCGGGTCCGGCTGCCCGCTCGAATCGAGCAGCACCGTGGCGACATCCAGATACCGCAGCTGAGGATCTCTCGCACACCGGGCTTTGAGGAGCGCGTTGGCTGCTTCTTGATCGAGTCGCTGTTTGGCCCGTGACGGGCTGTGCTTGACTGACAAGCAGATCAACCGGCAATCCGGTAACGCCGCCTTGTGCTTCGTGATGAGGGCTTCGAAGTCCGCGAGAATCTGGCAGGCGGTGCGACCGGAATTCAGATCGTTGTCGCCCTCATAGAGGACCACGATGCGTGGCTTGTGAGCCGGCACAACGCGCTCGTAGAAGTGATCTGCGGCCTGCATGTCGGACCCGCCAAAGCCGCGGTTCACCGTTGCAAGCTTGGGAAACGACGTGGACAGATCCCACAGCCGGGCGCTGCTGCTGCCGTAGAACAGAACTCCGCCGGGCTGGGGAGTGTTAGCCCGGTCGGCAGCTTCGAACTTCTGAATGTCGGCCTCAAAGCGGGCCGGACCTCTGGGCTTCTCGGTTTCCTGCGAACCTGCGGCGGCACACAGGAGCAGCAGAGTGCAGGCTGCGTAGAGACTCTTCATGGGGGGCTTCCACAGACTCATTAAAACCCGGGTGACTTGGGCGGCACGTTCGGCTTTGCGGCCGGTGTTCCGGGCTTGGGCACAGCGGGCTTCGGAGCGGTTCGCTGCGGGCCGACCTGCGACGTGGGGGCTCCCAGTCCGGCCTTCGAGGCGGCGCAGTCCGCGTGCAGCGTGAACGATTCCGGAACTGTGTCGCCCGGTGTCGCGGGCTGCGTGGGCAGCAGCACGGTGTTGGTTCCATACATCGGATTGAGTTCGTGACCCGCTCCCCAGCCCTGGGCCCAGGTCGCCTGAAAGTCCTGCGCACCGGCATTTCCGCCCGACACCAGGAACGTCTTCATGTCACCCGAGTAACTGTTCTGCCGCCCCCACCATTGAACGGCCGAGGCATCCGTTCCCAGGTCGAGCATGCTGGCTCCGGAGTAGACAGCCCCCTCGGAAAACAGCTCGACCGGTGTATTGGCTCCCAGGGGGAGCACCTGGAACACCGACTTGTTCCCGGCCAGCGTCGAATGATTCACGAGAGTCGTCGACCCACCCGACCCTGCATCCCAGCTCACCGTGACACCGGTACTCGAAGACAAAATCGACTGCCGGAGTTCCAGCACCGATTCGGCAGTCCCGTGGCGGATGATGGAGCGGAAGCCAGCCAGCAGGCTGCGATCCACAAGCAGTTGCGGAGGAGCGTGTCCCGCCGACGGGAGAAGATCGATCAGCGGGAAGGCCGCATCGACGCCTTCGACTTTTGTCGTCCGCACGAGAGCCAGCCCGCCCGACATCTGCAGAAACCGCTCGGGGTAGTTGCGATTGCCCGCCAGCATGCGGAAGAAGCCGTTCTCGATGGTCAGCTGTCCGTCCTCGACGCCGATCCAGGCAGCGGGCTTGGTGGCGCCGGGTTCCGTCTTATAAGCGGGCTGAATGACCAGCGGCACGCCTTCGGTCTGCTCGAAGATCAGCTGAACCCGCTTCTGCTTCAGGACGAACGGATCGAGCGTGCGCAGCCCGGACCCGAACGCCACGACGGTCGAGCCGTCGGGAACCTCATCGCTGGTCAGGTAACGGCCCAGCGTGGGCTTCTTGAGATCGAACCGCAGTGTCTGTCCCGGGTCGGGAGTCGCCAGACTCGGAGGCAGCTGGGTCTTCTGATCGAAGGCAATCAGGTTCGCGAAGATCGACTGCGGCGGTTTGGGGAGCCCGATCCACTGCGGGCCGATGTCGTTCAGCTGCGGGCCGACTCCAACCAGTCCGGATTGGACCTGATCGACCGTGGCCAGTGCCGCCGCGGCGGCCGCGCTCTGTAGATTGGCTCCTTCGGGAATCAGTTCGCCCGGTGAAGTGGGTGATCTCCAAAACCCGCGCCAGGCTTCGTCGTCGCGGATGTCGAGCGGCGCTGACTTGTCCGAGAATCCCAGCAGCGCCCAGTGCGGCCAGCCGACGAAGGCCGACTTCTCCGAGACCCAGGTCACGCTGGAGACACGGGGCCGGTCCAGAGCCTCGGCTCCCTTTGGCCAGCCCTGGAACTCAACACCGATGGCATCCGCACTCTGGCCGGGCAGATATCCGAGCAGCGACTGCCGGAACTGCAGATCGAGTGCCGGAGGTTGCCGTCCCTCATGTGAGCAGGTGAGTCCTGCGAGACCGGAGAACACTGCCGAGCGGACCAGTGTGACCTGCCGCGCGTCTCCCACGGCATCTTTTGACTGGACCAGAATCGCACGCGAGTTCCCCGAGATCACGAGCGAGTTCCCGAGGGCGAGCCCCGTCGACTGCCCACGCAGCGCGACCGGGGTGCATGTCCCTTGAGTCCGGATCAGCGAGTCTTCGATCAGAACCTTCCCTCCGGCCTCCGCCACGATCAACCCCTCGGCGCTAGGCGAAAGATGGGTCACCGTGGAATTGCGAATCGTCAGCGTTCCCGGACCGACGCGCAGAGCTGTCCCGGTCTGATCGGAGGGGAGAACCAGATGCACTCCGTCGAGGGTTAAGCTGCCTTGCTGAACCTGCAGGACTCCACTGCGGAGGACCAGGATCGGCATCACGCCTTCGGCTCCGCGAATGATCCAGCGACCGGCAGATTTCTTGTCGATTGCGGGAAGCTCATGTGGTCCGACTTCGGCCAGTTGGACGATCGCGTCGCCCTTGGCGGTGGCCAAGGCCTGGGAGATGCCTGAGAACTCTCCCTCGGCAGTGTCACCGGTTCGCACGACTTGCGGCGGCAGATCGGGAGGCACGAGGCGCGACTGTGCGATCCAATTGGGCAGTTGGCCCTGGCCGCTGACAACAGCTCCGCCGAACGGAGTGCCGACGGTCTGAGGAGCGTTCCCAGGCGGAGGAGCTGCGTTGGTCACGTTGACCGAGGGAGCGACGACGTTGGGAGTTCCCGGAGTCGTGGGGGGAGCGTTCGGTGCGTTCGGAGCTGCGGGATTGCCTTGGACGATGTTCGGAGCGACTGTCGGAGCCGCTTCCATTCCCGGCTTGGCATAGGGATTCACGATCCCAGCGCCGCCGCTGTCGCCTTGCGAGTACTTGATGAGCCCGTACACCAGGCCGCCGACACTGACCACGACGATCAACACCAGCAAACCGAGCTTGAGGGTATTGGGATCGAGCGAAGTCGAAGGGGCTTCCGACAGCAGTGGCTGATCGATTCGTCCCGGCAGGACTCTCTCCGATTTGGCCTTCTTACCGCTGCCGGCGGACTCCGCTGCGGGTTCGGCGGAGCCGCGCGGTGGCAGGGACTCACGGGCTGCGGGTCGCTTGCCTGATGCGGATTCGGGAGTCGGCTTGGACTTCTTGAACTTGGAGGGAGTCGACGGGGTATCGTCTTCCTCTGCGGGCTCTTCGCGCTCGACCTGCGGTCTGGGTCCCGAGCTGCCCTTTGAGACGGGAGCCGGCGATTTCGACTTCTTCGACTTGGGCGAAACCGGCGAACTGCCGGCCACTTCCGGTTCATCATCGTCAACGGCATTGCTGCCCGCATGCGAAGAGGCGAGCAAGGACAACTGGTCCGCCGAGAAATTGCTCCGCAGCAGCGCCGGTGATTCCAGATCGGCGAGCAACTCTTTCGGAGTCTGGTAACGATCGTCCGCCTTCTTGGCCATCATCCGTTGAATGACAGCCACGATCCCCGCCGGGATGTTGTCGTTCCAGTCCCGAGGGTCGGGGACGGGCTGCATGGCGTGCGCCCGCAGCTTGTTCATCAGGTCGCCATCGGGATAGGGCGCCTTCCCCGCCAGCAGGTGGTACCACGTGCAGCCGAGCGAATAGATATCACTGCGCGTGTCGGCCAGCTTGCTGTCCCGGGCCTGTTCCGGAGCCATATAGTCGACGGTCCCGACCGTGGTCCCGGCTTTCGTGATCCCCGACTCATTGTCGTCCTCGATCACGCGAGCCAGCCCCATATCGGCCAGCTTCACCAGGCCGTCGCGATCTCGAATCATCAGATTGGAGGGCTTGATGTCGCGATGCACCACGGACCGCTCAAAGGCATGGTCGAGGGCCTGCACAACCTGCTTGATGATCTCCAGCGATCGCTTGGCCGGTAGGACGCCCCGCTTCTTGAGCAGCTCGTAGGCGTCGAGCCCCTCGATGTATTCCATGGCCAGATACAAATAGCCATCAATTTCACCCGACTCGAACACCGCCACGATGTTGGGGTGTTCCAGCTGGGCTCCGGCCTGGCCCTCGGCCTTGAAACGCCGGACCAGAGTCTTGTTGTTGGCCTTGTCTTTGGGCAGGACTTTGAGAGCGACTGTCCGCTTCAGCTGCTGATCGACTGCCAGGTAGACCGCACCCATTCCGCCGGCGCCGATCTTCTTCTGGATACTGTATTTACCCAGTGCAGAGATCTCGTCGAGGTTGACCGACGGTTTCGGAGGTGGTGAGTCGTTCGGCATTCGCGGAATCGGAACAGTCGGCCGGAGCAAAACGATCGAAGGGAACCCGGACGGGTCACTGACTCATCATAAGGTCTGAATCGGAAGCTGGTCAAAGTGTCCGCCGGAAAAGCAGCGATTCTGGGCGAGATGCAGCCAGTTCTGCAGGAGCCAGAGGGCAGCGGAACGGAAGGGAACATTAGCCGATATCGCTTCGATCCCGGAGGAGCGACGGGCCAGAAGTGACTGCGAACGGTTCAGCGATTTCGGAGAAATCGCCGACAGGGAAACCCGAGGGCTGACGCGGGACCGGTTGTGGTCTACGATCCCCGCATGTCCGCCATCGAAGTCCGCAACCTGTCCAAGCAATACCGCGTCTATCAGAAACGCGAGGGGCTGTGGGCTTCGCTGAAGGGGCTGTTCTCTCGCGAGTATAAAACGGTCGAAGCCGTTCGCGATGTCAGCTTCACCATCGAAGCGGGCGAGATGGTTGCCTTCCTGGGCCCGAACGGTGCCGGCAAGACCACCACGCTCAAGCTGCTGTCGGGCCTGATCTTCCCCTCCAGTGGCACGGCGACCGCCCTGGGTTACGTTCCCTGGGAGCGCGCTTACGACTACCGCCGGCGCTTCGCCCTCGTGATGGGGCAGAAGAATCAGCTGTGGTGGGACCTGCCTGCGCAGGAATCGTTCCGGCTGCATCAGGAGATCTACGGGATCGACGACCAGCAGTTCCGCCGCCGGATGGATGAGCTGATCTCGCTGCTCGAAGTCTCTCAGCTGATCTCGCGCCCCGTGCGGGAGCTGTCGCTGGGCGAGCGGATGCGGATGGAGCTGATCGCCTCGTTGCTGCACAGCCCCGACCTGCTGCTGCTCGATGAACCGACGATCGGGCTGGATGTGGTTTCGCAGCGTAAGGTGCAGGAGTTCCTGAAGTTCTATCAGTCCGAGCACAAGATCACCGTGCTGCTGACCAGCCACTACATGAAAGACGTCGAGGCCCTGTGCAGCCGCGCGATTGTCATCAATCAGGGCGTCATCAAGCACGATGGCCCGCTGGCCGAAATCGTCGAACGCTTCAGCAAAGACAAGGTGATCCAGCTGCAGATCGCCGGCGAGATCCCCACGGATCTGGAGAAGTACGGGACTGTCCTCGAATCGAAGGCTCCGCGGATTCGACTCAAAGTCGAACGCACCCGCGTCCCCGCCACACTGAGCGCCCTCTTAGAACGCTGCCAGGTGGAAGATATCAGCGTCCAGGACCGACCCCTGGAAGAGGTAATCGCGGAGTTCTTTACCGATACGACGACGACGGTTTGACAGTTTAAATCCATCAGCCGCTGGGCGCTAGTGTAGTGCCTCACAAATAATGGAACTTAAATGTCATGGCTGGCGTCTGATCTTCTGGGCCGGGAGGATCAGTGTCATGCGAGTTGCAGTGAAGATCGAGTTGACGGACATCGAGCGTTCCA
>JBIIOI010000036.1:0-56467 GCA_044337025.1 Planctomycetaceae bacterium | reverse complement strand
CGCTATACCGAGCGGCTGCCGAATGCTCCCGAGGATGATCGCCAGCTGCACGACATGATGTTCGGGTTCTACGACCAGATGGTTGTGTTCGACCAGATCCGAAAGACGATCCTGGTCGTTTCGCACGTTCGGACCGATGCTCCGGATCTGAAGAAGGAATATGACCGGGCCTGCCGCGAAGTCGACGAGCTCTGCGAGCGGCTGGAGAACGGGCGTGATGGCCTGAAGATGCGCGAGATCGCCCAGGGCGGCGACCCGACGCTGCCCTGGAAGTCGGACTTCACGCAGCAGGAGTTCGAGGACAGTGTCCGCAAGTGCCAGGAGTACATCCGCGCCGGCGATATCTTCCAGGTCGTGATCAGCCAGCGGCTGGCTCTGGAAACGAAGGCCACCCCGCTCGATATCTACCGGGCTCTGCGGGTCGTGAACCCCAGCCCGTTCATGTTTCTGCTGACCTCGAAGGAGGTCTCACTCGTCGGCAGCTCGCCCGAGATCATGGTCCGCGTCGAAAACGGCGAAGTGACGATCCGCCCATTGGCGGGGACTCGCAAGCGAGGAGCGACCGAAGCCGAGGACGCCGCCCTGGCTGCGGAACTGCTGGCGGACCCCAAGGAGCGGGCCGAGCATGTGATGCTGGTCGATCTAGCCCGCAACGATGTCGGCCGCGTCGCTCAGTATGGCTCAGTGCGGATCAGCGACGTCATGGTTGTCGAGCGGTACAGCCACGTGATGCACATTACCTCGAACGTGATGGGCCAGATGCGGCCCGAGCTGAAATCGATCGATGCCCTGCGAGCCGGTCTGCCGGCCGGAACTGTCTCGGGAGCCCCCAAGGTCCGCGCGATGCAGGTGATCGACGAGATCGAAAAACACCGCCGCGGCCCCTACGGCGGAGCGGTCGGTTACATCGACTTCACTGGCAATATGGATACCTGCATCGCCCTGCGAACCCTCGTGATGCAGGGGAACAAGGCCTACGTCCAGGCCGGGGCCGGGATCGTGGCCGACAGCGTCCCGACAAGTGAGTACCAGGAGACGCTCAACAAGGCCAAGGGACTCCTGCGAGCAATCGAGGCTGCGGAAGGGTTTAGTAAGCCGACGTGATGGCCGCAGCGCCGGTGGCCGTGGTCAACGATCGGGTGAGTTTTGAGCCCCAGAATCGATCGATTCACAATTCTCCGATCGATGGGGCTTGGGTCCGGCCCAAAACTCCGTGCTGGCAACTCTTCAATTCTGCACGGTCTTCCGGTATCGTCGGAGGGATGAACTGGCAGTGGGATGAGCACAATCCCCGCCGGAATCGAACTGTCGACGCCTCGGAGAGACACCCATGACTCAGGAAGAGATCCTATTCGACGCGGAAGAGCGGATGGAGAAAGCCGCCAGCGTCTTCAAAGGCCAGCTGCAGGGACTCCGCACCGGACGAGCGACTCCCGGGCTGGTCGACGGAGTCCGCGTGCTGTACTACGGCTCGCCGACCCCGCTCAAGCAGCTGGCGAATATCAGCTGTCCCGAGCCACAGCAGATCGTGATTCGTCCGTTCGATGCCAGCCAGCTGGGCGAAATCGCGAAAGCGATTCAGGCCAACGATGCGGGGATGGCTCCGGTCAATGACGGAAAGATCCTGCGAGTCAACATTCCACCGCTCTCGACCGAACGCCGCAAGGAGATGGTCCAGCGGATCGGCAAGATGGCGGAAGAAGCCCGCGTCGCCATTCGCAACGTCCGGCGCGATGCCAACAAGCATGCAGAGCAGGCCGAAAAAGACAAGGTGATGACCGAAGACGAGGCGACCGCCTGCAAAGAAGAGATTCAGAACCTCACCAAGAAGTACGAGGGGGAAGTCAACTCGACGGCGGAAAGCAAGGAAAAGGACATCATGCAGAACTAGACCGCGCTGTGGGTCTGGTGTCGTCTTTCGAAGGTGAGGTCAGGGTGCTGCACGTTCGCTCTGCGGGAATGTTGCGATCGATTGTCGGTCTGGCGTGCCTGTGGGGCGCCCTGGCCAGTGCCACCGCTTGGGCTCAGGTTCCCGCTCCTGCCCCTGGTCCGGTCCCGGCGCCTGCGCCGGCTGCGGCTCCTGTGGCGGCTCCCGCCGCAGCTCCCAGCGTGGGAAGTTATGCCCCTGATCCGATGGGGTTTGCCCGCGGCAATCGTGCTCCGTACCAGGTGGGGTTCTATCTCAGCTGGTTCAAGTTCCTGCCTGTGCTGCTGCTTTTGCTGGGCTGGACGCACTATTCCTACTGGGTTCACGAAGACAGCCACGGCCTGCGTGTCCGGCCGGAGTTCTGGAACTCTCTGATGTTGCTCGGGGGGCTGGGCGGGATGCTGGCCTCCTTCACGGTCCCGATGCCTTTTGCCGGTCTGGGGATCGCCCTGCTGACGATCGGGGCTCCTCTGGGAATGTATATCACGGAGCGGAACGGCGTGGTCCCCGAGTCCGCGCGGGTGATGACTCCCAAGCACATCAAAACCTGGACTCGCCGTCAGCTGTCGAAGATCGGGATTCACCTCGGCACCAAGCAGGAGGTCGAGAAGGTCTCCGGCCCGCCGATCGTGTTCCTCGGCAAGACAAAGACCGGCAAGCGGGACGACAAGACCTCGCGAGCGGTCGAACAGTCCAAGGGCTACATCGCTGCCCGCGAGCTGGTCTATGACAGCATCATGCGGCGCTGCACCGACATCCATCTGGAGCCCAAGGAAGACGAGCTGCAGGTCCGCCTGCGTATCGACGGGATCATGTATCCCACCGAGCCGTTCGACCGCGCGATCGGCGAAGCGATCGTCAACATCTTCAAGGTGCTCAGCGCGATGGACATCACCGAACGCCGCCGCCCTCAGGACGGGTCGTTCGGAGCCCTTGTCGAGAACCGGGAGATCGATTTCCGCGTTGCGACTCAGGGGACGCGCTTCGGCGAGAAGATGTCGCTGCGTATTCTCGACCAGTCGAACTCCGTCAAGAACCTCGAACAGCTCGGCATGCGGAAGCAGCTGCAGGAGTCGATCGAGAAGATCATTGCTCAGCCGCACGGGCTGTTCCTGAGCTGTGGTCCAACCGGAGCCGGTAAGTCGACGACGCTGTATGCGGCCCTCAGCTCGCTTGACTCCAATGAGCTGAACATCATCACGATTGAAGATCCCGTCGAATACAAGATGGAGAACGTCAATCAGATCGAGATCAACACGAAGGCAGGGCAATCTTTCGGCGGTTCGCTGCGTAGCGTGCTGCGTCAGGACCCCGACGTGGTGATGATCGGGGAAATCCGCGACGAAGAGACCGCCAAGGTCGCGTGCCAGGCGGCCAACACCGGTCACATGGTGTTCTCGACGATCCACGCCAACGACTCGATCACTGCGCTGTTCCGGCTGATCGATCTGGGGGTCGAGCCGTTCATGCTGTCTTCGTCGATCTCGGCGATTCTGGCTCAGCGGCTGGGACGGAAGCTCTGCCCGCACTGCAAAGAGGCCTACAAGCCGAATCCCGAGTTCCTGAAGAATGCCGGCCTCTCCGCCGACAAGGTCAAGGAGCTGTTCCGACCCCGTGAAAACAAGGGCGCGGACCGCTGCACGCACTGCAGCGGGATGGGCTACATGGGCCGCATCGGGGTGTTTGAGCTGCTGGTGGTCAACGACCGGATGCGGGAAATGATTCGCGAAACCGAGTCGCTGACTGCGATCCGGGCCGAAGCCCGTAAGGCCGGAATGCTGACGATGATGGAAGAAGGGGTCCGCCTCGTGGTTCGCGGGGTGACCTCAGTCGACGAAGTCCTGCGGGTGGTGAAATGATCGATCTGCTACTGATTCTGATCATCGCTGGAGTCACCTGGGCGGTCGCCGGGGAAGGCCCCTGGGGAGCCGCCATGGTCCTGTTCAGCGTCATCGTCTCCGGGCTGCTGGCGATGAACCTGTTCGAGCCGGTCGCCGGTTGGATGGAGACGATCCTCGGCACCTATGAATGGCAGAACCGCTGGGACATCATCTGCCTGCTGGGGATCTTTTCGCTCGGAGTCTGGGGCCTGCGCGAGGCCACCGATCGCATCATGCCGACCACACTGGATGTCGCTGGTCTGGTTTACGAGGTCCGCTGGCTGCTCGGAGTGGCAACCGGCTACGTCGTGGCTGCGATCGTGCTGACCTCGCTCCACACAGCTCCGCTGTCGCGAGAGTTCATCGGCTTTAAGCCGGAGCGCAGCAATCTGCTCGATGCGCTGGCTCCGGACCGACAGTGGCTGGCGTTCACGCAGTATGTCAGCGAGCACGTCATGCGTTCGGGCTCGAATGGGCCGATCTTTGACGGAGCTGTGTTCCCTCGCATCGCGGAAGACCCGAGCTCGATTCAGGTCTGGTCGTCGTTCCCGATTCGTTATGCCCAGCGCCGGACGCTCTACACCTTGGGCGGAGCAGCGGCTCCCGTGGCCGCTCCGCCGCCGAGCGTTGCGCCTGCTCCCGCACCGACTCAAGGGGCTCCCGTTCCCGCCGGTCGACCGACCGGTGCCCCCTCGTTCTAGGCCTCACTTCTTTCCTCCCGGATTCGACTCGCTCATGAGCCAACTTGCCCACATCGTCTACTTCACCCTCGAAGATGCTTCCCCCGCGAAGATCGAGGGAATGGTCGCAGCCTGCCAGAAGTACCTGAAGAATCACCCCGGTGTCGTATTCTTCGCGGCGGGCACTGTGGCGAACGAACTGGCACGCCCCGTGAATGACCGGATGTTCCACGTGGCCCTGCATGTCGTCTTCAAGGACAAAGCCTCCCACGACATCTATCAGACCGCTCCCGACCATCTGAAGTTTATCGAGGAAAACAAGCCCAACTGGCGGAACGTTCGCGTCTTTGACTCGTACGCCAGTTAGAGCATTCTGCTCGACCGTGTGCGGCCCTTTAGCCGTCGGGCTTGCCCAACGTCCTTCGTCTTCACGTGAATTGAGCCGCCCACTGAGGTGAGATATTCTCTAGCTCGGCGGCTTGGCTGAGTGGGGTGGTGCGGAAGACGCCTTGCCCGAAGCAGCGGGCTCCTGGGGCTGTTGCGACTCCTCCATCGCGCGGACTCGGCTCGCCCAGGTCCTGCCTCCGATCCACCCGACAGCCGCTGCGAGAATCGTAGCGGCTGTTGCTGCCAGCATGATGGGGGCGATACGACGCGGCGCAGTATTCCCCTGCGAAGATACGATCGCGGGTAGCTCGGCTTTCGGAACGATTGTGATGACTTCCGGCGGCACGGCTTCGGGCGCCTGCGCATGTTCCAAGGGCCGGAATGGTGTCGCTGCGGCCTCTGGAACCGTCCACAGCAGTTCCGCAGGCAGTGCGTCGTTCGCCTTCCAGGGAGGCCCCTTGCGAAGCAGCGGCAAATAGCGAGTCCGATGCAGCGGGGGGGTGGCGGCTCCCGGGGACCATAACGCGGAATCCAACTGCTCCCGAGCAAGTTCGAGCCGCTGTCCGAGTGGCTCGGTCACGGGAAGTTCGCAGCTCCTGCGGTACGAACGATCTCGATCCTGGGGCCCGATCGGCTTCAGGAAACGTACAGTTTCGTCTTCCCCGACGATCAATCGATGCGGGTTCGCGGTCTCCCACAGCGGCGAATCGAGAGCGGAATGCAGCTCCTCAATTTGCAGTTGCCAGCGATTCAGCAGATCGCGGTGGAACTGACGATTCGCCAATCGCTGCGAGAGCAACCAGCCGCTGTCGAATTCGAACGCCTGTTCGGTGAATCCGCCGACTGTTCGTTCGACTTTCAGAATCACCAGCCGGGCGGGTCGAATCTGCTCCGCGACGAAATGGCTGACCTGACCCTCCGAAATGCGGTCGATCAGCCGGTATCCCTGCAGATAGAACTGATTTCGCCCGGCGAGTAATTCCTCGGCCTGCCAGGAGCTCAGGCACCGCTTCTCGACCAGAGCGATTGCAAATTCCCGCGCCGGGCGATCCAGATACAACGCAGACTGGTCCAAAAGCTGGCCAAACAGCGAATCGGCAAACCAGCGCGAGCGCAGCAGCAAATCGAGCAGCTCAGCTGCCGTTTCCGGTCGCGTTGGTGGACATCGTGGATCCATGCGTCTGCCAGACCTGATGCAAACCCGGTGCCTGGAACCCTCGCTGCTGGAACCTCTGAATATGTCATGGTTTGTGGAGGATTTGCGGGCCGATTGATGCACTTTGGCAACCTGTGTTGCCAAGTTGCCACATGTTTCGGACCGGCAGGCTCTGCCGGAGCGATCCGCCAGGATCGGGTATTGACGGAAATCCCCTTTCGCTTGCCGTTTACACGATCTCCCTCACCCGCTATATGTTCCCGGTTCTCCCGGAGTTGACGATTGTGTCGATTCCTCCCATGGGAGTCAGATGCGAGGTCGTTTTGGCAAAACTCCCTGGGGGGCGGAGCCATCGGACAGAGCTGCAGGACGGCAAACAACCGGGTTTCCCGGAAGGAGCAGGGTGTGTCGCTGGAAGATGACGTCAAGAAGATCGTCAGCGAGAAGCTGAGTGTCTCAATCGATGAAGTGAAGTCAGACAGCAACTTTATCGATGACCTCAAGGCGGATTCGCTGGACATCGTGGAACTGGGTATGGCGTTCGAAGACAAGTTCGGCGTCAGCATTCCCGATGAGGACTATGAAAAGCTGCGCACGGTGTCGGACGCAGTGAAGTACATCGAGTCCCGCAAGTAACGGAAGACTGGCGAAAATGGCCCGGCGCGTTGTCGTAACCGGATTGGGTGTTGTCACAGCTCTCGGGACTGAAATCCTGGAGTTCTGGGACGCGATCTGCGCCGGCAAAAGCGGAATCGGGTCGATTCGCCGTTTTGACTGCTCCGCCTGGAAGGTGAACTTCGGCGGAGAGGTCACGTACTTCAACGCCGTTGAGCACCTGCCCCACCTGGAAAAAGAACTGAAGCGGATGGACCGCTTCGTTCAATTCGCGGTGGTGGCCGCCGACAAGGCGATCAAGCACTCCGGAATGGACTTCGAGACGGGCGATCCGTACCGTCACGGAGTCCTGATCGGCAGTGGGATCGGCGGTCTGAACGAGATCGAAGTCCAGCACCAGACCTTGTATGACAAGGGCCCGGTGCGGGTGTCTCCGTTCATGATTCCCAAGCTGATGGTCAATGCCGCCAGCGGGAACATCTCGGTCAACTGGCACCTCCGCGGTCCCAACAGTGCCGTCGCAACGGCCTGTGCCTCAGCCACGAATGCGATTGGTGATGCCTACAAGCTGATCCAGCACGACATGGCCGATGTGATGGTGACTGGTGGCAGCGAAGCGGCTGTGACTCCGATGGGGCTGTCCGGCTTCACCCGGATGATGGCGCTGTCGACCCGGCACGAGAACCCGCAAGGGGCCAGCCGGCCATTCGATCGCGACCGTGACGGTTTCGTCATGGCTGAAGGGGCGGGAGTGATCGTGCTCGAAGAGTACGAACATGCCAAGGCCCGCGGCGCGAACATCCTGGCCGAGATTCTCGGCTATGGCATGTCAGCCGATGGCACCCACATGACAGCCCCCTGCCCCGAAGGCAAGGGAGCCCGCTACGCCATGGCCCAGGCGATCCGCGATGCCAAGATCGATCCCTCTACGATCGACTACGTCAACGCACACGGGACCAGCACCCCGCTGGGCGACAAGGCCGAGACGCTGGCCATCAAGAGTGTCTTCGGCAGCCATGCCCAGTCGCTGGCAGTGTCGAGCACTAAGAGCCAACTCGGTCACCTGCTGGGAGCCTCCGGCGGCGTCGAGTTCGCCATCTCGGTTCTGGCCCTGCAGAATCAGGTCGCTCCGCCTACGATTAATCTCGATAACCCTGACCCCGACTGCGATCTCGATTACGTGCCGAATCAGGCCCGATCCCTGAAGATCGACCGGGTCCTGAAGAACAGCTTCGGATTCGGCGGCCACAACGCCTGCCTCGTCGTCGGACGGGTTTAGACCCAGGTACGTGGCGTTCGCCATGATTCTGGCTTCTGGCCTGTGCGTAAGCCACAACGCGGTTCGATCACCTCTGGTGTGCGTGATCATCGAGGGAATCGCAACACGCGAACCAAACCGACTTTCTCACTCGCTCGACCCGATCGCGCCAGCATCCTTAAACAGCTTGTACTCCACCGCGTCGACGAGCGCGAGCCAGCTGGCTTCGATGATGTTCTCGCTCACTCCGACGGTGCTCCAGAAGTCGGCATCGTCGCTGCTCTCGATCACGACGCGGACCCGGGCTGCGGTCCCTTCGGTCGAATTGATGACTCGGACCTTGTAGTCGACCAGCTTCATCTGTGAGAGACTCGGGTAGGTCGGAACCAGCGCCTTCCGCAGCGCGTTGTCGAGAGCGTTGACGGGACCATCACCTTCACCAGCCACATGCTCCACCTTCTCGCCCACGCGCAGCTTGAGCGTCGCCTCTGTGGAGAGAGTTGAGGGTTGAGGGTTGAGGGCTGAGGGATCAGAAGTTGCCAGACCGGCGTCCATTTGAGTGCTGACGCGCGAGTGGATTCGCTCGAACTTGGCCCGGTACTGCCCCGCACACTTCATCATCAGGACTTCGAACGAAGCTTCGGCGGCTTCGAACTGGTACCCCTGGTTCTCCAGCTCCACGACCTGAGCCAGGACCTGCTTCATCAGGGCGTCGTCCTTCTCCAGGGAGTACTTGGTGGCCTTGGCGATGATGTTCGACCGCCCGGACAGCTCACTGACCAGTACGCGGCGTTCGTTGCCAACTGTCTCGGGCTCGATGTGTTCGTAGCTGCGAGAGATGCGGTTGATCGCGTGAACGTGCATGCCCCCCTTATGAGCAAAGGCACTGCGGCCCACGAACGCCTGGTTATTACGGACGTTCATGTTGGCCAGTTCGTAGATGTACCGCGACAGCTCCGTCAGGCGTTTGATTCCGCCGGGGGCCAGAATCTCCTGCCCCTTCTTGAGAGCCAGATTTCCCGCCACGCTGATCAGATCGGCGTTCCCGCAGCGCTCGCCGACGCCGTTGATCGTCCCCTGGACCTGGATCGCCCCCTTGTCGATCGCCGCCAGCGAGTTCGCGACAGCCAGCTCGCAGTCGTTGTGGCAGTGGATTCCGACCTTGGCGATCGGGAGCCTCGCCCTCAGTTCGCTGACGGTCGCGGCGATCTGTTCCGGCAGATTGCCCCCGTTCGTGTCGCAGCAGACGATGATCTCGGCCCCGGCCTCGGTGGCTGCGGTGACCGTCTGCAGGGCATACTCCGGGTTGGCCTTCCAGCCGTCAAAGAAGTGCTCGGCATCGTAAAAGACCCGCCGCCCCTGCGAACGCAGGTAGCTGATTGAGTCCCGGATCATCGCCAGATTCTCTTCGAGCGAGACCCGCAGAACTTCCGTCACGTGCAGGTCCCACGTCTTGCCAACGACCGTGCAGACCTTGGCCCGGGTGTTCATCATCGCCTGGATGCCCGGATCTTCGGCCGCTGTCACACCGCGGCGCCGGGTCATGCCAAAGGCACACACGACGGCGTGCTGGAGCGGCATGTCAGCGACCTGCTGGAAGTATTCGGTATCCTTGTCGTTGGACCCGGCAAACCCGCCTTCGATGAAGTCGAAGCCCATCTCATCCAGGCGTTTGGTGATCAGCAGCTTGTCCTGCAGCGAGAAGTTGACTCCCTCGCCCTGGCTGCCGTCGCGGAGCGTCGTGTCGTAGAGTTGAACGCGCATGGTGGATTGGTGCGTGATGAGTGAGTGAACGATTAGCCGTCGAGCTCGCTCGACGTGTCAACGCTCGAAGTGGTGCGTCCCAGAAACGACAAAACCTCAGATCGCTGGCGACCTGAGGTTTGGAAGACTCGTGTTGTGCGAGGTTCCTCAGTGTCGCCGGGGCGCAGGAATAATTCGAATGCCACCGCTAATCAAGCGGCTGGAGGCAATCGAAATGGTCCGGCGAAGCGACACGGAAATCTCTTGTGGAGGAAGATGTGGAGGCCGAGCGCGGCTCCCCACATTTCCACAGGTTACCCCTGCCAGAGTGTCGCGTCAAATCGATTTCTGAAAGAATCAGACTTCGTGTGTGTCTGAAACGTCGGTGACGGGAACCGCTTTCCCCCTCGCCCCCGCGCTGGACGCGAATTGACCGGAAAACTCCAATGCGGGGGAGAGGGTTGGGGTGAGGGGGAGTACAACTTCGCCCCTCACCCCGGCCCTCTCCCCAAATCCCGATTTTCCCGATTCTGACGTCATTCGTGGGGAGAGGGAGCAGGCATCAGATTCACCGACGTTTGCGATGCACATTCTTCGGCACGTGACCAGTAGGACGGGCTGGAAAGCCCGTCGTACTCCCAACCAGCAGGTTCGCATGTCTCACTCCATCAAGGCTCGACTCGCCCGCGGCGAGATGGTCAACGCCTTCGCTATCGGACGGAACTTCCATCCGAACCTGATTCAGATATTCGCGATTCATGGTGGCTTTCATGGATTCTGGATCGACCATGAACACGTCGGATTCTCAATCGACCAGATCGAAATGGCAGCCACCGCCGGTCGGGCCGCCGGGTTCGAGTGCTTTGTGCGGATCGCTCCGACCGATTATGCCCTCGTGACGCGGTGCCTGGAGTCCGGGGCCTGCGGAGTGATGGCCGCTCAGATCAACAATGCGGAGCAGGCCGAGCAGTTCGTCCAGTGGGCCAAATATGCTCCGCGAGGTCGCCGCGGCCTGAACTCAGCGGCGTACGACGGTCGCTTTGGCAACATGCCGCTGGCCGAGTTCGTCGAGCGATCCAACCGCGAAACACTCGTCGCCATTCAGATCGAAACTGCAGCTGCGGTGGAGAACGTCGACGCGATCGCGGCGATCGATGGAGTCGATCACCTGTTCCTGGGCCCATCCGACTTGAGTCAGGATCTGGGCGTCACGGGGCAGTTCCTGCACCCCAAGTGCATCGACGCCATTGAGAAGATTTCGGCAGCATGCCGCAAGCACGGCAAAAGCTGGGGAGCCGTGACGATGACTCCGGACCACTGCGACGTGCTGGTCAAACACGGCTGTCAGTTGATCTCGATGACCAACGATGTGCGGCTGATCAACGTGGGGATCAAGGCGGTGAAACAGACGTTTGGGTCGTTGTTCCAATAATCGGCCCGCCCTGTTGATCCCTCACGACGACTTCGCACTCAAGCCTAGTGCTTGTAGACCTTGTGCTGTGGGCGGCCGGAGAGGATCTGCTCTTTGCCCCAGTTGGTCACTGCGCGGAACGCTTCGCTGGAGATGAACTCGCGAAAGGCCCCTTCGTCGGACCATTCGCTGGTGATCAAATAGCTGGCTCCGTCGGCCACATCTTTCCACAGCGTTGAGTTCGTGTGCCCGGGAGCAGCTTTCAAGGCTCCGATCACTCCGGCAAACTTCTCTTCGAAGTCCTGCTGCTTGCCCTCAATGACGTGATAGTTCATGCCGACGGTGACCATGTGTGCGAATCCGTGTTGCCTGTGGGGTGGTGGTGAAGCTCAATGGAGCAGTTCGTAAGCGATCATATCATAGACACGCCACAGCTGCGCGACCTGTCCTGTGCCAGGAAACATCGCTCTTTCGCGCAGCGAAAGGCGACAATGAAGCAGTTAGTTCTCGAACGATCCTAGGGAGCATGGTCCCGGTTCCGCTGCAGTCGGAACTGGGGACTGCGGATGACGGTTTCGAACAGGATCGAGAAGCGGTAGCCGTTCTGCTCCAGGGCCAGCTTCATCTCCGAAAGCAACGGTTCATCGGACAGGCGGATCGACCGGCCCAGCGCGTAACCCAGGAACTTGTGGCAGAGCGTCTCGACGAATTCGTCGCGTCGCTGCTGGTCGAGATATCGAATCAGCTCCGGAACGCCCTGAGCTGATTGGCCACCGGGCAGCTCAGCCCGGTTGTCGATCATCCTCCCCGCACTGTCATGAGTCCGTGATCGCCCCAGCGCATCGAATCCCTCCATCGCCAGTCCGAGCGAATCGAAGTGCCGATGGCACATGGCACACTTCGATTCCGCCACGTGAGCCGCCAGCAGTTCGCGGATCGTCTTGGGGGCCTCCTTCTCCGACTTGGGGAGTTCCGGAACGTCGGCAGGCGGGGGAGGGAAGTGCTGCCCCAGTAGATGATGCACCGTCCAGAAGCCGCGCTTCACCGGGCTCGTCCGCTCACCGGCAGAGTTCTTCGTGAGGATGATCGACATCCCGACCAAGCCGCCTCGCCCCGCCGCTGCTAAGCCATCGACCTGCAGCCAAACGCTCCCGGCTCTCTTCTCCCCTCGATCGAACTGCTGGGGGAGCGGGGTCTTGCCCAACTGCTCCCGATACCGCTGCTGAATCGCTCCTCCATAGTGGTTCGCCAGAGGCTCGTTGACGAACGTCACATCGCTGGTCAGCAGTTCCGTGACCGGGCGATCCTCCTGAATCAGCCAGGTCGCCAGCTGGGTTGGCTCCTCGAAAATTGCCGCCCGCAATTCCTCGGTGTAGCCCGGAAACGCCTCGCCGTGGATCGGGTCCTTCTCGATGTAATCCCGGTATCGCAGCCACTGCCCCAGGAACTCACGCGAGAACCGGGCCACTCGCGGGTCCTTCAGCATTCGCCGAGCCTGCGCGGCCAGCTGATCCTCGGTATGCAGCTGGCCTTGAGTGGCAGCTGCGAGGAGTTCCTGATCCGGGAGCGACGACCAGAGAAACAGGCTGAGCTTCGAGGCCATATCCAGGTCGCGGATCGGCGATACACCCTGCCCCTCGGCGACGTCAGGGGCGAAGTAGCAGAAGTGCGGCGACATCACGATCGCGGTCAACAGGCTGCGGAGCGAGGCCTCGACGCTCTGGCCCTCCTGGCGGAACGATTGATAGAGCGTGCGTAGCGACTGCAATTCGTCCGCGGTCAATGGTCGCCGCCAGGCACGCTCCGCGAGTCGTTCCAGGTCCGCCAGCCCGCGCGGTTCGGCGTCGTGCAGCAGTTCCTGATGCCGAGTCAGTCCCCGCCGGATCTCCTCGAAGAACCCGTGGACCATCGTGTACTTGTCGCTCGGAGTCTCAGGCTCCAGCGTGTCTCCGAGACGTTTCACACCGAGCTTGTCGAGGTACAGCCGCTCGAACTTCCCCAGCAGCTTCTCGGTGACCAGTTCGGGGTCCTCCGGTCGCAGGAAGTCAAACCGCTCATCGTGCAGGACTTCACGTTCCGACCGCTCGAACCAGACAAACCCGCGCAGCAGCGTTTCGGCACTCTCTGTGACAAAGTCGAGCTCCTGCCACAAGCGGTCCAGCTCCGCGCGCTCGTCGTTGCTGAGGACCAAATTCACGAGCGGCTGGTCATCGCGAAAGAACCCCTCGACCAGGTGGAACCCCGCAGTCAGGCCACGATCACGGTCGACGTAAAAAAACTCCTGAGGAAAGGTCTGGCAGAGAGCTTCCGCGCCGGGGGTCAGCGAGCCCGTGCTGGCGGGGTGAATCAGGAACTGACTGTGAGCGGGGAAACGCGGAAGGGGAGTCCCATCGAACACGGCGCTGATTGTCACACCGCCTCCGGAGCTGTGTTCGAGATCGATCTCGCACGGGAGCAACAGCCGTCGCCCCGCCAGTTCTTTTTGGGCTGCGGCGCTCAGGCTGATTTCCAGCGTGTCGGGAATTTGAACGACCAGGGATTCGGCGTCAATCTCCTGCCCGAGCGGGTGTTTGCCGAACGTCAGTGATTGTGAGTTTCTTCGCAGCGTACACGAAGACTCGGTTCGAGTCAGAAACGCCTGCAGCGACTCGACCTTGTGTTCCTCGTTTTCTTTGTCGTTTCGCGGCAGGTGATTTGCCCGACTGAAGATCGGCTGGCGAAACAAAACATACGGCCGGTCCTCCGAGAAGAGTTGCTCGACATGAATCAAGAGGCGAGTCGGTAACGCGTTCTCCGCCAGTTGTGGAATCGGCTCAGAAAGCACCAGCCCCCTGGAGTGGAATGTCTCGCTCTGAAACTGGTTTCGACTGGCTGCGACTTTGGCGCGGAAGTCGAGGTGCTGAATCGGCCAGTTGCCCGCGTTGGACTTGATCAGCTCCGGGGCCGGAGGCGAAAGCAGCTGGCGATAGGCGACGATCAGTTCGATCAAGGCCCGCAGCTCCGGCGAGTGATCGACCTCATCCCGGGACGAGGGGAGCGCGTGCCAGCGATCCGACAGCTCGCGTTCGATCGGAGTTTGTTTTGTCGTGGAATTCAGGAAGTTCCAGACGGTCGCCAGATAGCGACTGCTCAGTTTGCGGCTGGCCGCCCACTGCTCAAGAGTGACGGCGGTGTCGGGACGATATCGATAACGCCACGCAGCTTCGATGTACTCGCCAATGTCGACGGCGTGGGATTGATAAAAGTCGATCACCGCCTGCTCGGTCAGCTTCTTGCGTTCGTTGTAGCTGGTAACCGGAAACGGAGCGAAGACGATCCCGCCGGGCTTCAGAACCAGATGCTCTGACACGTGCTGGGCTGCGGACAGGTACTTCTTCAGCAGGTTGGGCGACATGCGGAGTGCTTCGCCCGTGTTGTCGAACCCTTCGCCGCCGGCCGGATCGGCCGGGAAGTCACGAGTCGGCCGGATATCTACGCCGGTCAAGTCCCGGATGGCGAAGTCGAACTCGGAGTTCGACAGCCGCCGGGGCAGAACGACTCCGGGATCACTTGCCTGCTGGCGGGCTTCGGTGAGCAGGATCGAGCGGATCGCTGCGACGAACTGGTTGGTCTCAGGAATGCCCGGCTGAGGCGATTCCTCGGGCGGCATCTCTCCACTGCGAACGAACTCGATGATGTGCTGCCAGCGTCGAAACTGACTGATCAGATCAGCGGATTGCATCGGCAAAGCCAGGTCCAGTTCCGCCTTGGCTTTTTCCCCTTGATGGCACTCGACGCAGTACTTCTTCAGATACGGCTGGATGGTGTCCTGGAACTCATCCCCGCAGGTCGGACGAGCACCGAGCAGCAACATGGCCGCCAACAATTGCCAGACGAACTTCATCCCAGAACCTGCGGAATGCGTGAAGGACGGATCGATCAGTGAGCTTCGATGAATGATAGGGGAAATCAGTGAGGCAGCGGAACTCGTCGGAGCAAGGCTCCGGTCGTGTCGCAGTGCCGACTGCCGCCCTGGCGAGTCAAACATTAGACTCCTCGGCTGACCAGCCTGCTCGACTTCGTGAGTCCCGCTTTGAAGCTCAAGTGCCGCCCTGAAGACTTCGTCGTTACCGAGCAGTCGGAGTTTCCGATTCGCGCGAAGGGGGAGTTCGCGGTCTACGAAATGACCAAACGCGGCATCGGGACTCCCGAGGCGATCACCCAGATGCTCCAGATGTGGAAGGCCCGCCGGGATGAAGTCTCTTATGGGGGCCTGAAAGACAGACATGCGATCACGCGGCAGTTTGTCACCTGCCACCGCGGACCTGCACGAAATGCTCGGCGGGACTTCTGGGACCTGCGTTACCTGGGTCAGTCTGACAACCCGTTTCGCCCGACGGACATCGCGGGGAACGGGTTCCAGATTGTGATGCGGGACATGTCGGCCAGCGAGATCGAGCGGGCTACAGCCGCCTTGCGAGAGGTCCAGACTGCGGGCCTGCCAAATTACTTTGACGATCAGCGGTTCGGTTCCGTGACCGCCGACGGAGAGTTCATCGCCCGCCCCTGGGTGGCCGGGGACTTTGAACGCACTGTCTGGCTGGGACTGGCTGCCCCCTCTCCGTTCGACCGATCTGCGGAGAAGAAAGAAAAGGCCATCCTGCGGGACCACTGGAAAGAGTGGGCGGCCTGTCAGCAACAGCTCGGCCGCTCCCATCGTCGCAGCATCGTGTCATATCTGGTCGATCACCCTGAGGACTTCGCAGGGGCCTGGGCCCGCGTCCGCCAGGACATGCGCAGCTTGTACTTAGCTGCATTTCAGAGCCATCTCTGGAACCGCATTCTCGGTGCGGCAATACGTGCGGAATGCCCCGAAGTGTCCCGGGTCGATGTCCCGCTGGCGATGGGGCCGACTCCGTTCTTCCGGTCGTTGCCGGCGGAGCCTCAGCTCGATCTGGCGACACTACAGATCCCGCTCCCCTCGGCTCGGACCGTTTATCAAGACGAGGCTCCGATTACGGCCCTGACTGACCAGGTGCTGCAGCGCGAAGGCCTCGACCGCGCCCAGCTCAAGATCAGACAGCCTCGCGACAGCTTCTTCTCGAAGGGCGAACGCGCCGCAGTCGTGCGACCGACCGACATGGCGTTCTCGGCAGGCCCCGATGAACTCTATCCCGGTCAGCAGGCACTGCGGCTTTCGTTCGTTCTCCCTCGCGGTGCCTATGCGACGATTCTCGTGAAGAGAATCACCTGGGCCGCAGGGAGCGTGGCCACCCTGGATGACGACACGTAGCGGAATTCGGTGGCCTTCACTGAAACTGACTCTGCAGCTGCGCGGACACCTTGCGTCCGGTAACTGACATCGGTCGATCCGTGAGTGCGGAGAGCGCCACCCACTCCTGATCTCGCAGGGCCTTCGCCGAGGTCGGGCTGTGGCATTCGGCCAGATAAGCGTGCAGTTCGATTCGATAGCGAGTCACGGAGTGCCGGATGCGAGTCAGCGGCTGCACATTCGAGGCTGCGATGCCGTACTCGCTTCGCAGATGGCTGAGGATCTGCTGCGGATGTTGCGACTCACTGACTGAGCCCTCGCAGGCGAACCGGGGGAAGTCCCACAGCCCGGCCCAGCGCTCATCGGGGCTGCGGCGGCGGAGAAAGACCTGCCCCTTTGAGACCACTGCCACGGTCAGCTCGGTCACGTCAGTCACATCAGGACGCGACGCCTTCTGCGGGATCTGAGCCTGAGTTCCTGCAGCTGCGGCTCGGCAGATCGACAACAGCGGACAGCGCGGGCACTCCGGGTTGGCCACCGTGCAGACGGTCGCCCCAAGATCCATCAAGGCCTGATTGAAGTCGCCCGGAGACTTGCGCGGCAGAATCGACTCGGCGAACTTCCACAGCAGCTGTTGGCCGGCGGAGTTCCGGGGATCGCCCGCGAAGCCCAAGAGCCGGCAGTACAGCCGGAGCGTGTTGGCCTCGACAATCGGAGCGGGCAGATCGAATGCGAACGAGGCCACCGCCCCCGCCACGTACTGCCCGATGCCCGGAAGCTGCCGCAGCCCGTCCACGAATTTCGGGAACTCACCCTGAAACTGTTCGACGACGATGCGGGCCGCTTTGTGCAGGTTGCGACCGCGGCTGTAGTAACCGAGCCCTTCCCACAGCCGCAGGACCTCCTGCTCCTCGGCGAAGGCGAGAGCTGTGACGTCCGGGAACCGGGCCAGGAACCGCTCGTAGTACGGCTTCACGGCAGTCACGGTCGTCTGCTGCAGCATCACCTCGCTGATCCAGATCCGGTACGGATCGACGGTTTCACGCCACGGCAGTTCGCGGCCGAATCGGGCGAACCAGCGGGGCAGAACTTTCTGCAGAATTCGTGTGTCGGCTTCGGTCCAGGGATTCGAGGAGCTGAAGCTGTCGGGAGGGCGAGGCTCCTGCCGAGTCGCACGCGCGGGAGGAGCTTTTCCCTTCCGATCCGGCTCAGCAGGAGCTTCGCCCTCCCGCTGAATAGACCGTCGCTGAGTCGAAATTCCGAACTTGTCGGTCTCGGAGGGTGTCCGTATTATGACTGAATCGCCGGGGACGTAGCTCAGTTGGGAGAGCGCAGCGTTCGCAATGCTGAGGTCGAGGGTTCGACTCCCTTCGTCTCCACTGGCCACCTTCAATCGATCCGCCGAGACACCTCGGCGGATTTTTTTTGGTGGCTGCTCGCTCGCGGCCCGTTTCATGAATCGCAGCAATAGCCTCTTTGCCAGGCCATACAGCGCGGGGGCCGTGCTGCCGCGCGGACCGGCGATGTTGAGCCGACTGAGCGAGTGCTCTTCAATCCACGACATGATCCGCTGGGCCGCTCCGTGCCGCTGGGCGGGCTCTGCTAGATTAATTCTCAGCGATGGTCGCCCGAGCTGATCGGCCAGCCGGAGAGTCAAAGCAGTACCGCCGAGGAGCCGACCAAACGACAGGATCAGCGTCCCGTCCGAGTCCCGGACGTTCCATTCAGTCCGCTGAGCGTAGTTCGCCGACGGAGTCTCTCGCAGCGGGTAGTGCGCAGGAAGCGGGCCATCCTCCGCCAGTCGCCCGCGCGGGCACCAGCCATCAACCAGCAATCCGACCTGGAGTGCGGCATCCAATGCGGCGCGGTCGACTCCGGTCTGGCCACCGCTGATGATCGTGAGCGTCCGTGCCATGCGTGGTCCGCTCAGGAAGAAGGCCCGGAATCATTGGCCAAATCAGGACGACTGCGCAGCCACTCGCTGCGCTGGCTGCGACCAGCCTGCAGCATGTCGTGAATGATCAGCCAGTTCTCATCGTCCAGAGCCTCTGCGAACTGCTGCAGTTGTTGAATCAGCTCGCGCAAGGAGGCCGCAACCGGAATCCGGTTCTCGCGAAAAATGGCTGTCCACAGCTCCGGGTCACCGCTGGCAACGCGAGTCGTATCGCGAAAACCGGTCGAGGCCAGCGGCATGGCATCGGTCGTCAATTGCGAAGCCAAGACGGCCGCCACCGCATGTGGGAGATGACTGGTCAGTGCCACCAGTTCATCATGACGTTCCGGAGTAACTTGCTGCGTCCGCATCCCCAGCGATTGCCAGAAGGCTGCGACCTGCTCGATGGAGGAAGCGGGCTGTGCGAGAGGGGTGACCGCGCAGACCTTTCCCACAAACAGATCGGCACGCGAGTGCTCCCAGCCGCCGCGCTCGGAACCGGCCATCGGGTGTGAACCGACGAAGTTCGGCAGATCGGCGAGAGCCTGGCAGAGAGCCCCTTTGACACTGCCCGCGTCGGTGATCAAAGCTTCGGGTGCGTGTCGATGAACAGCACGCACGTCATCGGCAATGCGATCGACCGGCGTGCAAATCACTGCCAGTGAGACTCCGCGCAAGTCCGCAGCTGAGGTCGCAAACTGATCGATCACACCAGCTGTCTTGGCAGCTGCGAGGCGCTCGCGATTGCGTCCCAGGCCGGTGACCTTGGTCGCTAAGCCCCGCTGCTTCAATGCCCGTGCGATCGAACCTCCAATCAGACCGACTCCCACGATCACGATGTGATCAAAAGGAAATTCGGGCTCTTTCGGAATAGGCGGCATCTTCGCGGGGATTCCTGTGGCTGGTCGATCAATTAGCAACCATCAACCATCAACTTCGGCCCGTCACTCGAACACGAAGTTCTCTTTCAGGATCGGAATCAGGTGCTGCAGGCAACCGGCCAGCACCTCTGCGGGCAGGCCACTCGAATCGATCCGCTGAATGATCTTGGGATCGTAGTAGTTCAGAACCGGAGTCGTGTCGCGCTCGTAAATCTCCAGCCGCTTGCGGGTGACCGATTCGCTGGCGTCGTCGGGGCGACCTTCCAGCACAGCCCGGCGGCGGATGCGGTCGACCATGATCTCCAGGTCGAGACACTCGAAGTACAGAACCTGCTTCACATCGATGTAGCGCTCGATCAGTTTGCACTGGTTGACGGTCCGCGGAATCCCGTCGAGCAGCAGCAGCTGTTGCTTGGGCTTGAACTTGTCGGCGGCCCGGCGGGCTTCCAGCCAGTTCAGGAAGATCGAGATCGTTAGCTCGTCGGGAACCAGTTCCCCCTTGACGCAGTATTCCTTGATGCGATGGGCCTCTTCCGTCTGCGGGTCCAGCTTGCGAAAGATCACCCCGGTCGAGAGGTGAAAGAAACCCGGAATCTTGGTGAGGATCTCTCCTTGAGTCCCCTTTCCCGCGCCGGGGGCACCGAAGATCAACGCGGCGGGGTAGCGGACAGGGGCTTTGGCCATCGAAAAGGCTCTGTGGCAGTGAGGGGGTGTGCCCCGCAGGCCGGAACACGAAGAGAGGAGGTTAGCAGAATCTTCCGGATCGATCAGCCGTCCGCGAGGCGTGAATCTCAAGAGTGGGCAGTGGGTGTTCAGAATCCGGACGAATCTCTGTCCTCAACTCGAACAACTCACCGGGGGTGAGAATTGGGTCTCTCCACTGCCCATTCCCCACTGCCCAATTCCATTGTGTCTTGGACACGCTCCGAACTTCAGGTACAAAGGAATCGTACCCAAGGGATCGTCACCCTGCGCGAAAGACTCCATGTCTGACAGCGACCGCCAATTGATGCTGCTCGTCCAGGCGGGCGACCAGGCTCGGTTTTCCGAGCTGGTCGACCGGTTCCGGGCACGTCTGGTCCGGTTTGCAGCCAGCTCACTGCATGATCGACAGATTGCTGAGGATCTGGCCCAGGAGACATTTCTGGCTGTCTATCAGGCTCGGCACACGTACAACCCGCAGTTCGCGTTCAGTACCTGGATCTGGACGATCCTGCTGAATCTGGTGAAGCGGGAACGCGAACGCCGCGCCCGGCGTGCTCAGCTCGAAACAAAAGCTGGCGAACGACAGCCCGCTGCGTGGGCTCCGCAGCTCGAAGAGCGCGAACAGCTCGACGCGTGGCTGTCGCAGATCCCCGATGCCGAGGCGGATGCCCTGCGGCTGCGGTTTTTCGGCGAGCTGAGCTTCGATGAGATTGCCCAGTCGATGGAGAGCAGCGTCAGCGGGGCGAAGCTGCGGGTGCGAAACGGATTGCAGAGGTTGTCGGAACTGGCCCGCCACGAGGCGGGGAATCCTCAACCGGGAGAACGATCATGAACTGTGATCAAGCCTTTGATCAGATGACTCAGCCGGGCGGCGGAACCGATCCGTTGCTGCAGTCGCATCTGGCCGAATGTCGTCGCTGCCGTGAAATGCAGGAGACGCTCGCACCGGCAATCGAGCTCTTTGAGGCGGATGCGCGAGCCCATCGTGAAGAACCTTGGCGGACTGAATCGGAGTCGACCGGGGATCTCGCCACACAAACGGCACGTCGATTGACCGAAGCTGCGGTTCGCCCGCGAAGGCTGGGGATGCTGCTCGGGTATGCAGCAGCGGTGTTGCTGGGGGCGGGGCTCGTGTGGGGCACGTTGCTGATTCATCGCGAGGGGCAAGCTGTCACGTCTCGCTGGAGCCAGGCAGATTGTCTCTACATCGCGGATGGTCGACCGGCGACGATCAGCACCACACTGTTCATGCAGAGCTGCCTGAGGTGCCATCAGGCCCATCAGCCTGAGTAAGGCAGATTTCCATCCCTGAAGGACTCGCAATGTCGGGCCTATCCCCGGAGATCAGCTACCAGCTGGAGCCCGCACTCGGCCCCGACGAGTTCATAAGCGTCCTGAACCGCTCCACGCTCGGCGAGAGACGTCCCGTCGATGATCGTCCTCGTATTGCGGGGATGCTCCAGCAGGCCGATCTGATTGTGACCGCTCGCTGCCAGGGCCTGCTGGTGGGGGTGTCGCGGGCACTGACCGATTTTCAGTTTTGCACGTATCTGTCGGACCTGGCCGTGGATGAGGCGTTCCAGCGCCGCGGAATCGGCAAGCGGCTGATCGACGAGACTCACCAGGCCGCCGGGCGAAAGACGATGCTGGTCCTGCTCGCAGCCCCCAAGGCCCAGACCTACTACCCGCACATTGGAATGGAGTCTCACCCCTCGTGCTGGGTGATTCCCCGGGCGGAGTGACACTCGCAAACCATCCAGGGGTGTTAAGTTTTCTAAACACCCCATGTTGACAAAAGGCAACGCTTCTATACAATCCACACCGTCCTGTCCGGGTCGCCACACACGCAACTGATGTGACCGGCAAGCGATTGCAGCCGCTTGCGACGAACAAGGACTGAGAATGAACATTTTCACTCGTTTCCTCCAGGACGAGCGCGGTTTCGTGCTCTCTGCGGAGGCTGTGCTACTGGGCACGGTCGGTGTCATCGGAGCCACAGTCGGCCTGGGAGCCGTCGCGGAATCGGTTAATGACGAACTGACCGACGTCGCCATGGCGTTCCGTAGCTTGGATCAGAGCTACAAGGTCGAGGGCAGCTCGCGCTGCGGAGCATGGGTGGCTGGATCGCAGTTCACCCAGACTCCGGTCGAGCAGTCGCTCAAGGAACTGGCCTCTGAAATCGATGCCGCCAAGGCAAAAGCCAAGGCGGACGAGAAGCACGAGGAGATGAAGAAAGACAAGGACGGGGATCCTCTGCCTCCCAAGAAGACCAAGCCTGGCAAGAAAAAGAACAAGGACCAGGACGAAGACGACAGCGTCTGAGCCCATTCGAGGCTGAGGCTAAAGGGCACGCGGCAGCTCCCCCCACTGCCCACTGCCCATTCCCCACTGCCCCCTTAGCAACACCGCGTCCTGTCGGTTTCCGCCGGTCAGTTCGCGGTGTTTGCGTCATTTGGTGCGGCAAGATTCAGTCAATTTCCTGAAGAACAGTCCGCTTGAGCTGGTTTGTCTCATGACTTCCGGGAAAAAACCATGGCTGCGAAACTTTCTTGTTGACAGCGAGGTCGATTGCCCGAAAAATCAGAACCGCTCGGATCGAGTCCCCACCTGATCTCCCGCCTCGCGATTCTCAATGGCCACTACCATCAATCGTGTTTCATGGGATCACACCTGTCGCCGCCTGTGTTTTTCGCCCCTCGGGAGTGAACCACAGACGGAGAGATAACGTCCTGGGATGTGGACGGTAAGTGCGGGTGTGCCATTACGGCAAACTGCCCTTGGGGAAACAGATCCTGCCAAGGTGGGCTGGAGAGCGGATACCGCACCGGACATGTTCCATGTCCATCTGCGGTCATAGTGTCAGAACCGCTGGAAACCATGCCAGCACAGTTCGCATTGAGAGGACATTCCGATGGATTTCCATTTCGACGTTGACCCGGATCTGGATCTGGCGATCGGCACTGAGTTGAGTCTGGACGAGGCCGAAGGCGAGTTTGAACTCGAAGACTTCGCCGCGCTCGGAATCGACCCACTGTCGCCCACCGGTGCCAAGCCCGGCTCCGAAGAGAAGGTTCGCGTTCTTGCCGCCCGGTACGCCGCTGGCGTCCCTCTGTGGCATGATTCCGATTGCTACGACCATGGACCGGTCGATGCGGCATTCCTCGACAATGATGAAGCCGACGCACTCGAAGAACTCGATGTGGTGGTCGACGACGACTTCTAACGAGCCCTTCAACGGGATGGGAGATCCCGTATCTGCGAACTTTGGTAAACCCAGAGTCATCTACCGGGGAGCCCGATCAGGAAGATCAGGCCCCGGTTTTTTGTTTCAATCGCAGAGTTACTGGTGCTTGGTTCTTCGTGAGCAGGTTTGGGGGCTTTACATGCCCATGGCTAGGCGGCGAATTGATTTGATCGCCTGCTGGCTCTCGCCCAGATGATCATCCCCCTGGGTCCGGCGGACGGTACACCATTGTGTGTAGCGCATCTCATCCAGAAGCGCCAGCAGTTCGTCCCACTTGACCTGCCCTCGCCCCAGCGGCACTTCGATCCCGACACCGTCCACGTCGCAGCGACCATCCCGCAGCTGGACATGCTGGACGTGCTCGTGCAGATCGCGCAGCATCGAGACGGGATTCCGCCGTGACATGGCCGCTCCGGCCGGGTCAAAGTCGACAGCCACCAGCCCGGTATCAATGGACTGACACAGCTTCTGAATCGTCTGCGGCGCGTCCTCGCTGGGGGTCAGGCACAGCGTCACCCCCAGATGAGTTCCCGTCTGAGTCAGGTCCCGCAGGATCTCCACCAGCCGCGAGTACTCTGCCGACTTCTCGTCATCCGGCACCCGTCCGGTCCGCACTGCCAGCTGTCGCAGCTTCAGTTTCGCGGCCAGTTCCATCATCCGCCGCAACGATGCGACACGGGCGTCCATACCGTCCAGCTCGTACAGTGGTCGATCGATCGATGCGGACGGGGTCGCGACCTTCAGATTCCGCTCTTCGACATAAAGAATCAGCTGCCGGATCGCAGTGTCGCCGAACTCGCGTGACGGGATTTCGCGAGACAGGTCGAATTGCACTCCCTCAGCTCCGATCTGAGCCGCCGCTGTGATGGAGTCCTTCAGACTGAGTCGGAACGGGGCCGTGGCAACGGCAATCCGAAATCGAGGCATGGAAATCCGGGGGAGTGGGGAATGGGCCGTCGAAACTCTCCAGGTAGCAGAATTCGTAAGAATTCTGATGTCCAGGAGTCACGTCGCTGGTAACCCGCCAGAATTCTTACGAATTCTGCGACTTGGGGAGGGAACGTGCGCCACGCATTGTGGTTGCCGCGACAACAGCGTACCAGTCACGCCCCCACGATATCCAGAACCTGCCGCAAATCGGTCAGCAGGCGATCGGGTCGGAACTCCGGATTCTTCAGGTCGGCTGCCTCGATCTGCGTACACGACTCGTCGACGACCATCAGCCCCGTTCGGAACCCGACCTGCTTGGCCGCCCCCAGATCGTCTGTCAGCCGATTGGTCAGGTACAGCACCTGCTCCGGCTCAAACCCAGCGGCTGCACACCGTGACGCGACCGACTCGTACAGAGTCGGGGACGGTTTGCGGACCTCCAGCTGATACGACAGCCCGGAGACCTCCGGCGAGAACAACGCCGCCAGGTTCCCTTCGCCCCCTTGTCTTCGCATGGCCCGGACCAGTTGGGCCAGCGTGAACTGCTGGCAGTCATCCAGGATTCCCTGCCGAATCCCGACCTGCGGCAGCCGCGCCAGTGTCTGGGCACAGCCTTCGAAGGCTTCCGTCCCCTGCAGCATCGCGTGAAAGAAGTACGCCACCTTGGCGGCCAGACTGTCCAGGCCACCCAGCAGACTCTCGTCCCAGGTGTACTCGTTCCGCTGCAGCCGCTCGATCAGCTTCGCCCAGACAACCGCCGAGTCGATCTCCGGGATGTCCCCTTTGCGTCCCGTGCCGGCCATTCGCAGATCTTCGATCACCCCTTTGTATTGCTGCAGCATGTACTCCCAGGGCTGTCCGGGTTTACGGGACATGCTGTACCACATATTGAACTCTTCAATCGTCTTCTGCAGGGCAATCTGCATGCGCAGCTCTTGCGGATGCTGATGCAGGAGACGCCCCGAGTCGATTGAGAGCAGTGTCCCATACACGCTCCACAGCACGACTTTGATCTCGGGAAGCGGCTTGATCGCCGGCTTGGCGGTGATCGGGCGCGGGCGGGGAGCCTTCGGGAAAATCAGATTCGAACGCTCATCGAGCCCATCGAGATATTCAGAGAGGGACTTGGCCATGGGAGTCGCGGTCGGACGATCAGGGGAGAGATGCAGGGAACCGCCATATTCTGGGAAGCGGGACATAGCCTCGCAACGTCGCCCGGTCCGCGAATCACGGCAGCCCGTTGACTTTCCGCAGCACCCACTCTGTCATCAGCAGTCCGCAAAACACCAGGAAGATCAGCCAGTGATTCCACAGGGCGATCTCCTTGCGTTCAGTCAGCGTCTCTTTCACCTGCTGGAACTTCTCGGTGACCTGGTGAGCCCGATTGATCGGGTAGAAGGTCCCGCCCGTCGTCTGGGCCAGCTTCTCAAGCAGCGGGCGATTGGCACTCAGGTCGGCCAGTTCGGGCGATGGCTTTTCCAGGACCGATAGCTCGGTCGTGATGGCTGTGCCACCCAGGTCGGCTCCTTCGACTTCGAGCTTGACGGTGTATTCGCCCGCCCGCAGTCCGACGCCCCGCCCGGTATGCACCAGCGGACGCTCAGGGTCGGGCTTGAGTTCGACCGTCACTCCCGGATGCTCGCTGTCGGCTCCGCCGGGTCGGATCGTCGCTTTGGCCTTCATGAGCGGAGCCCGCTCCAGGAACCGCGGGTCCCAGCGAGCGATCACGACCGCATCGTCCCCTTCGTTGATGACCGGCTTCTCCAGACCGAGCCGCACAAACTCGTTCCCGGCGCTGGCCTTGAACTCGCTCGCCCAGTGGCTGAACTGGCCCCACAGCCGGTGGTGATAGGTATCCCCCACGCGGAAACGCAGCCGCCAGGTGCTGTCGATCCCCATCCACACGACCTGTCCGGTCCCGAGGAACTGCTGCACGATGAGCGCATTCTGCCGCTCCCAGTCGAGCCCCGGGTCCGGCAGTTCGCTCTTCAGCGAACTCCACACGCTGGCTCCTGGCTTGGCCTCGCCCACGATGGCCCAAGGGTGCCCCGGCAGCTGATCCCAGATCTTCCGGTTCTCGTTGGGGTCAGTATGGAACTGCAGCATCGTCTGCCGCTCCCCGTCGGGAGTCAGTGTCAGATGCAGCCCGCGTTCCTGTGGCCCGCGCTTTTGAGCTGCATCGTTGGGCTCAATCTGCCGCAACTTGGTGATCGGCAACAGCTCGTCGATCACCGGGCTGTTGTAGGCCAGCGGAAAGTGGGTTCTGCCAGCCATCAGGATCACAGTCCCGGCCTCTTCGCGGACATACCGATCGAGCTGGGTCCAGGTCTCCTGCGTCATGTCCTTCGGGTCGACATCACCGATCACCACAATGTCGTACTGCTCAAACGGAGTCGATTTGGACTGCGCGTTGAGCCCCTTCAGCGACAGCTCGCGCGGGAAGAACGTGTCCGGCAGCACCCCCATGTAGGGCTGGTTGAAAACCACAGCGCTCAGCTGGACCCGCTCATCGCGCGACAGGGCCGCATGCAGATAGCGGAACTCCCAGCGTCCCTCCCCTTCGACCAGCAGTACGTCCGAGCGGTCATCGACGACCTGCAAGGCAAACTCGCGGCTGTTGTTGTCGGTCCGAACCTCTTCGGGAAGGTCATCCGTCTTGACCCGGTAACGCTGGCGGCCTTCCGTTTCAGCCGTCAGATCGAACTGCAGCTCCTGCGTGCCCTCCGTCGCCTTGACCGACTTGCGGACCGGGTCACCGACAAGATTCCCGTCGGCATCGATCTTCTCCAGAGTCACCCCGATCTCCTGCCCCGGATCGAGTCCCACCATGCGGATGTTCGTCTTGAGGACCGGCTTGTCGTTCTGGAAGACCGTGGGCGGATAGTCGAGGCTGGCGATCGCCAATTCCTTGGGACGACGCTCCGAACCGATCTGTACGGGGTGAATCGGTGCCCCACCCGCAAACCGTTGGAGGTATTCGGCGTCGCCACTGTGGGCGTTGTCCCGCCCATCGGTCAGCAGCACGACCCCCGCCAGCTTCAGCCCGCCGCGCTCGGCTGGCGAAGCAGTCATGACCTGCATCAGGTCGGTCTTCGTCCATTGGATTGCATCACCGGGCGGCTCCAGCGGCTTCTCAAGCAGTTCTGGCTCCAACTGAGTCGCCTGCCCCGCGAACAGGCACAGTTCCACCTTGCCGAGCTTTTCGAGGTCCTTCAGCAGCGGACTCGGCCCACTCTGCAGGATGCGGCGCGCGATCTCGACCCGGTCGAGTTTTGAGACTTCGTCAATCGCCCCCCGAGCCATCTCGCGGCGAGAATCGATCAACGCCTTGAGCTTGTTCGGATCGGACTCCTCAGCCACAACGGCCCACGCGGGCTCCTTGCCGACATCGTATGCTTTGCACCACTCCTCGACCGGAGCCTCCCGCGACAAGAGCCCCAAAGCCTGCGCCGTCCGCAACTTCTCCGAACGCGAGGCTTGCTCGTCCTTGGTCTCCATACTCTGCGACACATCGACAGCCACCACGATCCGCCCCGACTTCTCCAGGTCGAGTGTCCAGGCCAGCACCGGCTCAAGCAGAATCACAGCCAGCACAGCCAAGACGGCCAGTCGCAGCGCGAGCAGAGTGTTGCCGAGCTTCTTCGCAATCAGCTGACGCTCGTACCGGAACAGGATCACCACACAGGCAATCGAGCCGATCAGCACCAGCCCCAGTGCGGTCACCCACAACGCGGACTCGAGACCATGAAAAACAAGGCGTTGGGTGACCATCAGGTGGGGGAGGGTTGAGAGTTGAGGGTTGAGAGTTGAGTTGAGGGACCGGATCAGAGTTGTTTTGCTTGGCTCCCCTCTCCCCCCGGGAGAGGGGCTGGGGGTGAGGGTGGCCGCAGTGCATCAGAATCGACCACTGGTCGGAAACCCTGGCCTGCCTGTTCTCAGTGGTTCTTCACGGAATCGCGTCGCCGGCGAACTGTTCGGCGTACTCGACCGACCACAGATTGATCATCGAGTTGAACCCGGTCAGGTCGACCTCGTCGAGCGATTGAAAGTGGCGGCGATTGAAGACCTCGCGGTTGCGGATCGTCCCCTTGGCGACCAGCTCAATGATCGGGACCGTGCCGAGCGGCGAAACGATCATCTCCAGGCGGCTATAGAGCGAGTCGCCCGTCCGTCCGCGTGTCAGATTCAAATCGTCGCGAGTGATTCGGGCTCCCCACCCTTCGTCGCCGATCAGCGTCGCATAGGTGAATCCCGGAAAGTGATCGCTCAGCTTACGCAAGCGGTCCTCGATCTGATCGCTCAACTCCAATCGCAGCGACGAGTGCCGCTGCTTGCGCTCTTCGGCCGTCATGGCTGCGGACTGAGCCGCTTGCTGCCGGGCGTCGCGCGACCGCGATCCGCGGGCAATGGCGTTGCGAAGCTGTTGGTCAAAGTCCATGAAACGGGTCCGGGCGGGAGAATGGGCCACTGTAGCCACACTTAAGGAATAAGCAGTCCGGCGATCAGGGACAACCCCCAGAGGTCCCGATTCGTGAACTCTTGTGCGATTCCTGACCCGCCCGACCTCCGCAACTCTTGCCTTGGGAACTCCCGACCCGGAAGATAACTTCCGAGAAACTCATGCATCCAACACCCCTCTTGTCCGAGAAACGTGCTGCGCTGATCGACCGCTTGCGGCAGGCGGGGCGGGTGGCTGTGGCCTTTTCCGGAGGCGTCGACAGTGCCGTCGTCGCCCGGGCTGCGTACGAGGCGTGCGGAGACCGGGCGTTCGCCGTCACTGCGGTCAGCCCGAGTCTGGCCTCTGGCGAGCTGGAAAACGCCCGGCAGATTGCCCGCCAAATCGGGATTCGGCATCTGGTCATCGAAACCCACGAGTTCGGCCAGACCGGCTACATCCAGAACGCCGGGAACCGCTGCTACTTCTGCAAGTCCGAGCTCTACACCCAGCTGGAGTCTCTGGCGATCAGCGAGCCTTATGACCTGATCGTCAACGGGGCCAACGCGGACGATGTCGGCGACCACCGGCCCGGCATGGTGGCTGCGACGGAGCACCAGGTTCGCAGCCCGCTGCTGGAAGTGGGGCTGACGAAAGCCGAGGTCCGGGCCCTCGCGCAGGAGTGGGGCCTGCCCGTCTGGGACAAGCCCGCCAGCCCCTGTCTGTCGAGCCGCATCGCCTACGGAGTCGAAGTGACACCTGAACGCGTCGCCCGCGTCGACGCCGCAGAACTGTGGCTGCGGGAAAAGCTCGGGATTCGCGAACTGCGAGTGCGACTGGAGGCCGGCGACCTCGCCCGGATCGAACTGCCGCTCTCCGAGGTCCCGCGCCTGGCTACCCCCGACCTGCGAGACACCGCCACCGCCCACCTGAAGTCACTCGGCTTCAAGTACATCACCCTCGACCTGGAGGGCTTCCGGAGCGGCAGCTTGAACGCAGCACTGCCGGTTGTGGAGCTGACTCGGTATGGGTCTTGACGTGTGAGGCACCGTGGGGCGGGCCCATTTGGCCCGTCCAGTCCTCAATCGTGAGCTCAAATGTCTCGAATCCCCGAACCTCCACCGGATTTCATCTGGCCCCAAGGGTGGTTCCCTTGTCCTGACGGCTGGGAGAGAACAGGTAGCGTCGAAGACGAGCTGCAGCGCGAACTGTGCAAGACTCATCCACTCTACCATCGATCCTGTCGAGTTGTGGGTCGTCACTCCGCGCACCCGAACGAGTATCTATTCGCGGTGGACTTAGGAGATGGGCCATTGGCTTTCGTTCACCTGACATGGGAACTCGAGTCTGACCCGAATTAGCCTTACACAGTGATGTATGCAAGCTATGAAGAGTTTCGGGATGCGTGGGAAATCCGAAGTCCTTGAAGTCAGCTTCCTTCACAAAAACAGGGACGAACCTTGCGGCTCGTCCCTGTCGTTAAAACTCTCTGAAATCCAGCGTGTGTTACGCCGTCTTCATCGCCGCGCCCAGAATCCGGCTGGTGCTCGGACGCATGACGCGGGGGTCGACTTGCTCGCCCTTCTGGAGGGTGTTGCGGACGTCCTTACCGGAGATCGACACGGGCTTCTCGTCCTTGTGCAGTTCGCACAGGTCGACGCGACCGCACGACTCGTAGTAAGCGGCGAAGCCGACGTTGACGGTCTTGATCTTCAGGTCACCCTTGAGGTTCTTGAAGATCTCCTGAGCGTCGAAGTCGCCCCAGATGTTGCTGCCATCGGAGTACGGCACGTCGGCGTGCTTGCGCCCGATGATGATGTGGCTGTAGCCCATGTTCTGGCGGTAGATGCCGTGCATCACCGCTTCCTTCGGGCCGCCGTAGAACATCTTGATGTCAAGACCCAGCAGCTTGACGCGGTCGGGCACCGATTCCTTGCGCGGGCCCCACAGAGCCTGATCACTGTCGCCGTCGCCCAGGGCGCGCTCGGTGATCAGCTTCTCGTAGGTCTCCATGCGGATTTCGGCGTTGACGTCGTCACCCTTCGTTTCACCGATCAGCGGGTTCAGCACAGCTCCGGCGTTCAGGCCCTGACGGATCAGAGTCTCAAGGCCGTAAACCAGCGCGTATTCGTGAGCCCGGTGCAGCGGGTTGCGGGTCTGGAAGGCGACAGCGGCGTTCCAACCAGTCTCAGCCAGCACCTTGCGGACTTCGCGCGGGGTCAGGACGTACTGGCCGAACTTGGCGTTCTTCGGCTGGGGCAGGGCCTTGATCGTTCCGCCGACGAGGTGGGTGTTGGCCTTCTCGCCGTCGAGGACCATCGCGGCACCGGCATGGTCGATCCGGTCGGTCAGGTAGACGCTCTTGAGGTACTTGAGCTTGGGCCAGGCGTAGACGTCTTCGACATCCAGGGTCGCGACGACTTCACCGGCGGGATTCGTCAGGGCGACCTTCTGGCCAGCCTTCAGTTCCTTGGCCTGGGCCGCAGTGATCGGGAACGCGATCGGAATCGTCCAGGCGTACAACTTGCCGTTGTTCTCGATGACCGACTCATCGAGGACGCGGTTGTAGACCGCCGAGGTCATTGGTCCCTTCAGCGGGCTGAGGGTCCCGTCCGCGAAGCGATAGACGCTGGACAGGTCGGCCTGCGAGACCGGCACCTTGACCAGGCTCGCAGCTTCGGCGTTAAACGCAGCAATGTCCCCGGCTGCGACCGTGCAGCACACCGGCTCGGACAAACCACCATGAGGAGCAACCAGTTCAGCCATGAATCCAACCGTCAGTTCAAGAGAGTAGGGCGTGTCACGTGGACAACCCAAGGGGCTTCCCCTTGGGCTTGTGCATTTCACCATAAAACGCTGCGCGGGAGACTAGGGATTGTGGCCCCCGAGCGTCAAGCCACGATCCGCCATTCTCGCGAATCACGTGTCGCGACAATTCCTGTCGCAGGTTCAATCGGGCCCATTTCGAGTGTTTTTCGCCGCACAGGCCGTTCTCGCAAATGAGCGAGGACTGACGGAATCGTCGATCGGACGTAGAATCAAGTTGGAGAATACTGATGCGTTCGCTGCAACGAGTCTGTTGGGTCTGTCGGCTGGGGTGCTTGGCCCTGTGCCTGCTGGGCGTTCAGTGTCGGCCCGCGCAATCCGCCCCCGAGAGCCAACTTGCGGAGGAAGCTCGCTACGAAGGGCTGACACTCGACGAGTGGAGAGATCGGATCAAGGCGCTCGATCCTCGGGCCCCCGAATCTGCTGAGGCTGTGAACGGGCTCCTGCAGATCGTGAAGGCCACGGACGCCCCCTGGTTCACCCGCAGGCAGGCCGCGCTGACCTTGGGGCGAATCGGCCAATCGGCCGCGGTCGCTGTTCCCGTACTCCAGCAACTCATCCACGAACCGGTTCAGGATGACACCGCATCCGCTTTGTGGGCGATGAAGGCGTTGGCTCTGTTCGGCCCGGTCGCGGCCCCGGCGACACCCTCAATCAGCCAGCTGGCCCTGTCTCCGGGCACTGAGCCGCATCTCCAGCTGTTGTCGATCGAGGCACTCTGCCGGATCGGGCTGGCTCATCCGCAGACGCTGCCCACGGTGATTGCGCTCCTGCAGCGAGACCAGCCACTGCTCTCACCGGAACGCATGCGGTCGGGTGTGGAACTGGACCGGGTGGTCGCCGCGATTCAGTGCCTGGAGCTGTTTGGTTCGGGAGGTGCGGACGCCGTGCCGGTGCTGCTCCGGTACAGCGAAGACCGCGAAGAGCGAGTCCGCCGAGCGGTGGCTGTCACGCTGGGAGCGTTCGGACCGCGCGGGAACGACGCAGTTCAGCGTTTGGCAGAGATCATTGTCACCGATCAATCACTCGATGTTCGCGATGTGGCCGCGATTTCACTCGGGCAGGTCGGCGGGACCGAGTGGCTTGGGCGGCTGATCAGGCATCCCGATGCAGCGACTCGCGAGCGTGCCTGCATCGGGCTGGGGTATTCGTCACCATCCGATAGCACCGCGCAGGAATGGCTGACCGAGGCCGGACGCGACCTATCGTCGACTGTTCGAATTGCTGCGATTGAAGCTCTGCAGCGTCTGACGAAGGACAGTCGACGTACAGCCCCGGCGGCTGCGCGAGAATTGGCTTCCGAGGAGCGGTCCGTGCGGCTCCGCGCGATGCGGTTCTTGACCCAGCTGGGCTCCAAAGCGGCCCCAGCTCGCGAGCAACTTGAACAACTCACCCACCATACCGACTCTCAGGTCAGGCGCTCGGCAACACGACTCCTGGAATCGTTGTTTCCGTAACGCCACACACGTTGCCAAAAGGCAACACGAACTCAGAGTCGCTACGCCCGCTGACGATCCCTGAGCTGCACTTCGAACAAACCGACATCCGATCGCCAATCGACTCAAATATATGCTCTGCTAGAGGATGTCCCAGGCCAGGTGACGCGGTGCGGCGGTGCACCCATCGATTGGAATCGCAATCTGGCGGGGACGCTCGTCCGACAACGAAACTCCGCGAGCCCCCTGATGAACCTCTCCGGTCTGTTGAACTTCTTCCGCCGCTCCGCATCGGGGACACGACCGAAGGGAGCTCACATGACCTTTTCCGAGAGCCGCGCAGGTCGCACGATCACGCGAACCGGGATGTTTCTCAAGAAGCGGATCTGGATCTTCCCCCTCATTGCGGTCGGTATCCTCTCGCTCATTGGCTGGGGAATGCGACGAGCGATCGAAACGACGATGAAGGACAATCTGACCAGCCAGCTGCAGACGCTGCTCAATGTGGAGACAGCGATGCTGGAAACCTGGATGCGAATTCAGGCCTCAAACGCGGAGACTCAGGCGAATGCCACGCAGACTCGCGAGCTGACCTCGAAGCTGCTGACGCTGATCGACCCGACCAACACGATGCCGCAGCCGCTCAAGACCTCGCCGCTGCATCGCGATCTGTCGAAGTTTCTGGCCCCCTCGATGAGTGCCCACGACTATCACGGTTATATCCTGGCCGATAAGTCGATGAAGGTCCTCTCGGCAACCAGTGAAGAGCTGGTCGATGAAATCGCCCCCAAGGAATACGAGGACTTTCTGTCGAATGCGCTGCAAGGGCAAACCACGGTCAGTACGCCGTTCCCCAGCGTCGTGACCATGAAGGACGATCAGGGACAACTGCGGACCGGTGTCCCAACGATGTTCGTCTGTGCTCCGGTGCGGGACGAAAGCTTTCAAGTCGTGGCTGCGCTGGGACTGCGGATTCGGCCCGAGAAGGAGTTCACAAGGATTCTGCAGCTCGGCCAGCTCGGGAATTCGGGGGAGACCTTTGCCTTCGACAAGACCGGACTGATGGTCTCCAACAGCCGGTTCGACTCGGACCTGATCCTGCTGGGGCTGCTCCCCGACCATGATCATTCGAAGTCGATTCTCAACGTTCAGCTGCGCGATCCGGGGGGAAACCTGATGGCTGGTTACCGCTCGAAGGTGCGGCGCTCTCAGCTGCCCTTGACCAAGATGGTCGAGCAGGCGATTCAGGGAACTTCCGGCGTCGATGTCGAGGGCTATGCGGACTATCGCGGAGTCCCGGTCATCGGGGCCTGGCACTGGAACGAGAAGTACGCGCTGGGGGTGGCCACCGAGATCGACTACGACGAAGCCTATCGCCCGCTGTCGATTCTGCAGTGGACGTTCTGGGGACTGTATGCGCTCCTGGGGCTCTGTTCGCTGGCGATCTTCATCTTCAGCGTTGTGGTCGCACGCATGCAGCGCGAGGCCCAGAAACAGGCGATCGCCTCGCAGAAGCTGGGCCAGTACCGACTGGAGCAGAAGCTCGGCTCGGGCGGCATGGGTGTCGTCTACAAGGGATTCCATGCCATCCTGCGGCGCCCGACCGCCATCAAGATGCTGCATGTCGACAAAGTCAACGACGGCTCGATCGAGCGTTTCGAACGCGAAGTCCAGATCACCTGTCAGCTCAACAATCCGAACACGGTCGCGATCTACGACTACGGGCGCACCGAAGAGGGTGTCTTCTACTACGCGATGGAGTACCTCGACGGGATCGACCTGCAAGCCCTCGTCGACAAGTATGGACCCCAGCCGGAATCCCGCGTCATCCATATCCTGCAGCAGGTCTGCGGCTCGCTCTATGAGGCCCACTCGCTCGGGCTGGTTCACCGCGACATCAAGCCCGCGAACATCATGCTCAACCGTCGCGGCGGTGAGCCCGATGTCGCGAAGGTCCTGGACTTCGGCCTCGTGAAAGCTGTCGACGAAGATAAGAACAACTCGATGACCGCAGCTGGCTCCCTGACCGGGACTCCACTGTATATGTCTCCCGAGGCAATCCAAACGCCGCAGGGAGTGGACGCTCGGAGCGATCTCTACGCGGTGGGAGCGGTCGGCTACTTCCTGCTGACGGGGAAAGCAGTCTTTGACGCTCAGAACATCGTGGAACTGTGTCAGGCCCACGTGAGTAAAACACCCATCAGTCCATCCGAGCGACTGGGGCGAACGATCTCGCAGGAGCTGGAGTCGGCGATCCTGGCCTGCCTCGAGAAGTCTCGTGCGAAACGTCCGCAGACAGCTCGTGACCTGGCACTGCTGCTGATGAAGTGCCCCACAGCCAATGCGTGGGCGATTGACGAAGCCGATGCCTGGTGGGGACGCCATGAACGCGGCGAGACGATCAATACCACACTGAGTGGAACGCGCCCCGCCGGAGCGACAACCGCAGCTGCGGGAGCATTTGAACGGACCTACGTGACGAACACGGATGGAGAGTAGGACTGCGTCATTCTGCGACTCCAGTCCTAGCGAAGCAATTCTCGCTCGTTCGGTTCGGCGGCCATTTCGGTCTGATCCTGTCTCTCGATTGATGTTTCGATCCGCTGCGCGATCGACTCGTTGTCGGGGGCCCGCCGGTGACACCATTCCAGGTGTGGCAACGCTTCTCCGTAGCGACCACGGTCGAATAGCGTGTTGGCCAGATTCGATCGCAGGTTGTAGGAGGTGTTGTACCGCTTCATGGCCTTCTGCAGGACACTCAGTGACTGCTCTTCGTCCCCCAGTTCGGCAAAGCAGCCGTGAGCGGTGACGATATGTGACACCGCAGTTTCTCCGATGGTTTTGTCAGCGGCCTGCAGTTCTGCGCTGGCCAACTGTTCGAGAATCTGGCGATAACCCTCGACATCCTCTTGAGAGCGATAAGCGATCCGCAGCTCGGCGAGGAACTTCCGATCCAGATCGAAACGCTCCAGGAAGAAGTGGGCCGGAACGTGCGGTGACAGGTCTGCGATCAAGGCATGGCGGCAGCGTTCATCCTGGGCAAACGCTTTGCGGTAATGAACCTCGGCCCGCTGCTGATCGCCGCGATTGAGCAGGAAGCGAGCCACTTCCAGATTGACGCGGCCTTCGTGAGGTCGGCCTCGCAAGGCTTGTCGCATCAACACATTCTCTCGCTTGGGCGACATCAACGTCAGCCAGCCATGCCGCGTCAGCTCGACATACGGGCGATGATCCAGCGGACACAAACGCATCGCCTCCATGGCGGCCGCCTGACTTCGGTGCAGGTATTGACGACTCTTGCCCATCACGTCCGGATGATCGAGCCAGGCATACAGCTCTTTGCGGCTCGGATATTCGGACGAAACAGCCGCCTGCCGAATTTCCTCCAGAGACAGGTCGTGATCCTGCTGATGGTGGAGGAGGAAAAGTCGCGTCCAGGCCCGTGCTGCCCGGCTTTGAATCTCCGGGTCGTGCGGATTCGCAGCTGCGGCTCGGAGGATCGCGGCGATCTCATAGCGGGTCGATTCCTGCCCCTCGTTCTCGGCGTTGGCCAGCCGTTTGTATTCGAAGTAATGCGGCTCTGCAGCCACTTCCGGCCACTTGATCCGGATGCCCCAGCCCCAGCCAGCGATCAGCAGGGCCAGCGACAGCCCCCAACTCAGACGGCCCCAATGAACTCCCGCGGAGTCCGCGCGATCCGCCGTCGGTGTTGACAAGCGGTACAGCGCAAAGGCCGAAGCTGCGAACAGCACGACGATGACCATGCAGCCAGGGACGTACCAGATGAAGTCGGTGACTGAGTGCGTCAGGTTGACCGCCAGAACGGACAGTGCCACAGCGGCCGGAGCGCGAACATCCGTCGATGCATTAAGCAGCAGACTTCTCAGACACCAGGAGAGCGTCAGACCGATCGCCAGAGCGGCGATCACAAACCCCGTGACGCCGGTCTCCATGGCCACTTGCAGATAGCCATTCTCGGCATGCGTGAACTCGGTCCCATCCGAGGGGTACTCGTAGTACGACTTGTAGACGTAGCGGTGACTGCCCAGTCCGGTCCCGGTCGCGGGGAAGTCCTGAACGATCTTCCAATCGGTGGACCAGATCTTCGCTCGCGAGTTGGACCGATCGATCTCTTCGGTCGATCCGTGAGAGAGCGCCTCAATGTTGCTGGTGAGTTCCTGCTCGAGCCCGCGGCCGAACAGAAACAGACAACCTGTCGCTGCGGCTCCCATGAGGATCAGGCACAACCCCGTCCGGCTATCGAGCAGCTTCTGGCGCCAGAACAGCACGCCGATCACCGACAGCCCAACCGCTCCGGCCAGCAACCCGCCGCGCGATTGCGACAGCACGAGAGCACACAGGGTGATCCCCAGCATCGAAATCGGAGTCCACTCGATCAGCAGCCCGCGCCACCCCTCGGGAGGCGGGCGGTTCATGTTGCGGGCCTCGCGCAGCTTGGCCAAGCGGGTGAACGTCGTCACGCTCCACCAGAGCTGTGCAGGCAGACTCATCGCCAGAAAGTCGGCGAAGTGGTTAGCGTTTGTGAAGGCCGCCTTGGCCGCGCTCTCGGTCGTCGTGTCCGGGTGCGAGTAGAACCAGTAGAACTGCCCGTTTCCCAGCAGGTATTGGGCGATCCCGAAGCTCCCTGTCAGGCAGCCCGAGATCGCGACCCAGCGCAGAATGCGATGGACCTCGCTGGCGGTCTGCAACCGCTGCACAGCCACAAAGAAGACAATCATGACCGAGACCAGCGTGACCAGATCACTCCAGGTCTGCCAGGGGGCCAGGCTCAGACTGCTCCAGTGCCCGACGCCGAGTGAGCTCTCGGGATTGTCCGACCAGCCGGCCAGCAGCGAGTCGATATGGGGCGACAGTTGGTCTTTCAGAGACTCTGGCAATGCCATGGTCTGCAACGCGACCAGTGCGACAGCCAGCAGAAACAACGGCTCGGCCCCGGAGAATCTCCAGCCGGGACGGTCACTGCGCAGCTGATGTACGGCCCACCAGAACGCAGTCCAGCCAGCCATCAAGACAACGGAAAAATGACCCAGAGCCTGACGCCCGCCCCAGACAAATGGCAGCAGCAGAATCAAGCACGCAAAGCCAATATCGACCAGCCGCAGTGTCCACTCTCGTGGTGGCTCGGAGGACGTCTGTCCCCAGCCATCGACAGCTCGTGCGGAACGTCGATGATCACGGGTTGGCATTGTGCGGAGGGCAACTTGAGAGGAGAGTCCGGTCGTTACGCGGCTTTACGCATGGGGATCGTCTGTGCGTCGTCACTCGATTCGCTCTGTGGTTCTTCGTCGTGGCCATAGCCGTAGCCACCGTTTCCGCCGTAGCCGTAGCCGTAGCCGTACTGGTATTCCTCGCCAGTCTTCGGCTGCAGCTGATTCACAACGATGCCGAGCAGTTCGCAGCCCAGCGCTGTCAGCGACTCAGCGGCGCGAATCACCATGCGTCGACGATTGGTGTCGGGGCGAACAATCAGGATCGCCCCATCGACAACGCGACCGATCACCTGCACATCGGCCACCGCCAGAGAAGGCGGCGCATCGATCAGAATCTGGTCGTATCGACCATCGGCCCAGGCAATCAGATCGGCCAGTCGCTCGCCGGACAGCAGTTCCACGGGGTTGACCGGCTTGGGGCCGCTGCTGATCAGATCGAGATTGGCCAGTTCAGTGCGAACGATCACCTTCTCGGCGATCTCTTCGACGGAGCCGTTGCCTCGCAGGATCGTCGACAACCCTTCATGTCCCGCCAGTTCGAACAGCTTCGTCAGGCCGGGGCGACGCATATCTCCATCGATGGCCAGCGTCCGCTTGCCAGACTGAGCAAACGCCACAGCCAGGCTGGCGAAGACGGTCGTCTTGCCGTCGCCTGGTTCGGTGCTGGAGATGGTGAGTCGGCGGGTTTCTTCGCCCGAGAAGTCGATCGCGGTTCGCAATGTTCGAAACGCTTCCGACTCGACCGAATTGGGCTTGGAAAACGGGTAGAGCGATTGCAGCCCATGATCGGCCAGCACGGGGAGCTTGCGGACCATCGCCAGGATCGGTGCCCCGAGTTCGCGTTTCAGATCATCGGGCGAGCGGAACCGGTCGTCGACCAGATCGAGTACATAGACGAGGGCGAACGCTCCTGCCCCTCCCAGCACCAGGCACGCAAAGACCGTCATGGTCAGCCGCGGAGTAACTGGTGACGAGTTGATCTCGGGGTAGACAGTCACTCGTGCCCGAATCGTGTTCTGCTGACCGAGCCGGGCAGACTTCATCTGCTCGGTGATCGAGGCCAGGTACTCCTGCAGCTGGACCTTCTCAGCCCGCTTGTCCTCGATGTCAGCGAACTGGCCCCGCTTCTCGTGAGCCTGGGCACTGAACTGCTCGAAGACCTCTCGCGAACGTTCGGCGCGGCTGATCGCGACCTGCAGATTGCGCTGCGCTGCTGTGAGGAGGTAATTGCTGATCGCGACCGAGTCGAGGTTATCACCGGCCAGCAGGCGGCGTTGCTCCAGCAGGTTTTGCTTGGTGGCGATCTCGGTCTTGAGGCGGATGATCTCTGGGTGTCTCTCGCCCAGCGCGGCCGACTTCTCCTGCAGTAATGATTGAGCAGTGATCAGCTCCTGATGGATCTTGCCCATCGCGTAGCTCTCACTCGGGTCGACGCCCGAACGACGCTCTGCCAGCCGCGAGGCCAGTACCGGATCCACGCTTTTCGCAAATTGCGACAGGTCTTCACCGTGTTCGCGCGCCGACATCATCTGGTCATAGAGGGCCTGCAACTCGACACGTGCGCGATTGGCGTCGATCCAGTCCTGATTGAGCTTCGTGACTTTCTCAGTCAGCGTATTCACCGCCTTGTCGCCGACCCCGAACACTTCCTGAGTCTGAGCCTCCAGCTGGCGAAGTTCCCGCTGACACTGTTTCAGTTCGCGCTCAGTTGTATCTCGCGTCTGCGTCAGGATCTTGAGGTCGATCCCCCGCTCATCCTGATGGATCCGGTTGACTTCGTTCGTGAACGAGTCCAGCAGCTGAGTCACGACCGTATAAGCCGTCGTTGGGTCTTTCGACCGGAACGACACCGTCATGATGTTGGTCTTGCGAACCGCGCCGACAGCAATCTTGCTTCGAAACGCGTCCAGCCACTTGTCTTTCTTCACGCCCGCGAAGTCGATCCGATGATCGGCGGGCAGATTCCTCAGCGCCTCTTTCAGCGTCGAGTCGCCGATGAGCAGCTGCTCGAACTCAGGCATCTTGTCCTGGATGGTCTGAGTCTTGCGACCATCTTTGTCGATCGAATCGCCGCCGATCTGCATGATCAACAGCTTGGCGGATGACTCAAACTTGCGTTCTGCCGTCGTGTAATAAAACGCTCCCAGTCCCAGGCTGGCGATGATGCAGAGAATGACCAAATGGATGCGCGATCGCACCGACCGCAGGAAACGCACCACCCCCGCCATCAGATCGATGGAGTCGCCACCGATTTGTGGTCTGTCCAGAGGTGAATTCATGCTCAAAGCGTCCTTGCCTCGAGTGCGGTGAGGTGTCGGCTCAGAACAGCCGTCCCTGGATGCCGAAGGTGGCCATCTTCAAGACATCCAGCACAACTGTCGCGGGGGTTTGCTCGACCGCTACGATGTCGCCTGGTTGCAGCAGGATGTTCTCGCTCCCCACGCGCTTCGCACGAGAGTAACTCACCTGGAACAGTTGTGGCTCGGCCACTCCGGGACGCCGACGGATCACGAAGATCTTGTCGGCAACCTGGCTGCTCATTCCCTGAGCCAGGCTGATCGCATCGAGTACGGTCAGGTTCTCTCCGACCGGAATCGGATAGTGACCGGGGTGCCGCACCAGACCATCGACCTTGACCGGCAGGGGATCCTGCTTCTCAACCCAGATCACCGTACCGTCGGCCAGCGTCGGGATTGAGACTTTCTGCTCACCCAGAGAGGCCAGGTCGACCTTGATCGACTTGGCCGCCGTGGGAGTCGCAGCGACAGATTCGCCCGACGCCGAGATGACTCCATCGGCGGTGTTCTCAGCAATCGCGGGCATCCTTCCGCCGGCCGTGCTGCCAGGCTGATATCCCGGATGCTGGATTTCGACGATCGTTCCGGCTTCTTTGGCAAGGCCCCCCGCAGCTGTGATGGCCTGCAGCAGGTCGCTGTTTCCGGGACGCAGTTCGACGGTCTTGGGAGTATTCACGGCTCCCGTCACTGTAATTCGATTGAGCTTTGGCCGCGTCAGGTCGACGGTCACGGACGGATTCTTGTAGACATCCTGCTGGATGGCTGCCGTCCGAATGACCCCTTCCGCCTCTTGAGTCGTGAGCCCCACCACCTGCACAGGCCCAATGTTGGGCGGGTCCACGGCTCCGTCTTTGACGCGCAGAACCACAGAGGCATTGTCTTCTTTGCGGAGTCCCACCGTGATCTCGACGGTGACGATATCTCCTTCCGCAATCAGATCTTGCGGAATCGTGGCGCTGGCCAGTTTGCTCAGTGCCACTGTCTGGGCATTGGAGACCGGCTGCGCTCGCCAATCCGGCGGCATGTTGCGAACCAGAATTGCGTTCGACGCGCAGCCTGAGCCCAACAGCAGCATCCCCCAACTGACCATCAGGACAGCCGCGGCAGTCAGATTGTGGCGGGAATTGAGCGACATCACGGGCAAACGCTCGAGGGGGGAGGCGAGTCCGCAGAGGCGGATTTCGCCGAAGGCGGAGGAACTTAGGCCAGAATGTGAAATCTGGTCAAGACGAGTTCGCCCGCGATGCCGTCTGTGGCTCCCGCCCCCGTTGCTCCTGGCTGAATCACTCTTCGGCAGCAAACTGCCGCTTCAACATGGCGGCTATTCCCTCGATGTCGCCGGTCAGAAGCATGCCCCAATCGTCGCCGTGGGCTTTCAGGCTCATGACGGACATCTTCGAAACCTTGACATCACCCTGAGTCACTGTCCCCCGGTAGACAACATGAATGACGTCCGGCCCCTCCGGTACGTGACCGATGACGTTCAAGGTTGTGCCCTGAAGCGCGTCGCGGATGCGCGGCTGCAGCTGCAATACCCCCTCAAAGAAAGCCGTAAAGAATGCGACATCGTCGAGTTTGCGGAGATCGTCGGCTGATTTCACATTCTTGAAGATGGTCAAGACTTCGTCGACGCGCTCCTGCTTTTCGGCCTCATCGACGACTTCCAGCAGCGTGGCCTTCAGCTGTTTCAGGGCCTCCGGGTGCATTGTCTTCGCAAAATCCGCGATGCGATTTTCCTTCAGTGCGGTGAGCGCACGAGTCGCCACCTCTTCAGGACTCTTCTTACTAGAGGGCGCCTGGGTCTGACCTGGCCCGCAGCCCGCGAGAACGAACAGCAGGGCCAACATGCACAGAATTGATGAGAATGCTTGAACGAGCTTCACGAAGCCCTCCTGTCACACAACCAGAAAACGACGCATGACTAGACCCTACATGGAACGTCTGGCCTGTGCAACAGGAAGGAAAGCGGAGGGCACACTCGGGTGTAGGAGGGGATTTCGGTTTCTACGGAATTTCGAAGTGCCTGCTCATTGACCCCGGATGGGGTCAGAGAGACTAGCCGGTGGTTGAGCGGTCGCGAAACCACCGGACACGGGGCGATGGCGACCGGCATCCCGGACGGGATGCGAGAGCGCTCCGGCGAGATGCCCCTCTCCCATCCCTCCGGGATGGACTGGTGAGAAGGCCCCATGACCGGTGGACTCGCTGCGCTCGGCCACCGGCTATGATCTCTCATCCCTTCGGGATGAACAGCAGTTTTGTGTTGCCTGACAGATCCCCGAACTTCACAATCAAGAACTACTACACCCGCACACTCGAGTGCGAGACGCACTTTGCAAAGTCGCTGGACTCTCCAGGTCCTGTGAATCAAGTGGCCGGTCACGGCTTTCAAGAGCATTCGAGTGGCGAGAACCCTTACCCACCGCCTCGTTCCGGTCACTCCCATGCCAATCGCACAAAGGTCGGTGCCGCACCTGTCCACGACGGCTTGCGAGTCACCACTGTCCCCCGCTCGGCGAAGTGACGGCAGATACCCAGCTGATCGACATTGCTCCAGGACTTCAGCGTGTCGCTGCCGGATATGAAATCGTTTGCGTTCAGGATCACGGATTGGTCAGAGTCAGAGCCCGCGATTTCTTTCTCGCAAACGTATGTCTTGCGTGGGCCGCGATCGGAACGCCATTCGTTCTCGATGACGACGAAACTCAGCGTGTTGGTCTGGGGCATCTTCAGAGTGAGCTTCAGCTTCGCTCCGTCACCGCCTTGCCACACCGGGTCGGTCAGTTTGCGGGTCCAGAACTGAGCGAGCGGCGGATGGTCGGCATTGATCGAATACCAGTCACGCATCGCGGGTGATGCGGCGAAATCGTCGATGAGCGTGCTGATCTGGAGCGACGGAATCACACCGGCATCCTTCAATCCAGCTGGCGGCACACTGTGAAACTCGCTGCTGATGCAAACTTCGGCAACTGGCTTGCCGTGGCCGGGAATCGCTGCCAGTGACTCCGGTTTTGGCAGCGTGTGATAGACGTTGGCAAACGCAAACAATGGCAGGTCGAGCGCATGCAGCGGCAGCTTCGCACGGAAGCTGTCACCATCGGGCACCGCATCGGCACTTCGCCAGAAGCGAGTGCGCGGGTCGGGGTCCACACTGTAGTAAACCTCGCAGCGCGCCACGGGCAGCGTTTTCGCATCCCCGGTCACGCGCAGTTCGGGCACATGATCGTCAGTTTGCAGCGTCAGCTGAGTGGCCGGTGTCTCGGGAAGTTTCGGACCGTTCTTAAGGTGCTGGTCAAACCACAGCGGCATCGTGATCGCCACCTCGGGGCTGAGGCGATGATTGAAGTGCGGCGTCCAGGAATAGCGCAGTGGTTGATTCGGGATGAGGGCGTTCGTGCGATAGACATCATCCATCCAGCCGTGAAAATCGTTTGTCGCGCTGCGATGCAGGACCGGGCATGTGATGAGCGGCGCGTAACTTTCAAAGCTCAATGTTCGAGAAAAGAGGTCGACATCCCCTTGGACATAATCCTGCTGAATGATTCCTCCGAGCACCAGGTGTGCCTGCCAGCGCCATCCCGCTCCGCCGACAGCCGGGACCGCAGCCTTAACGCGGCGGTCCGTCCCCGCGACGTACATCGTGAGATTGCCGCCCATAGAATAGCCATGCACGCCCAGCCGCTGCGGGTCGACTTCGGGCTGCTGCTCCAGAAAAGTCAGCCCACGCCGGCAACCGAGTGTGAGCAGGTACCAGTTGTTGTTCTTGGGATGCTCAATCTCCTCGAACAACTGCTTCGGCCCCGGCAGGATCGAAGCGTAACGTGTGGCGTTGAGCTGGCTGGGATCGACCGCGCCCCAGTCGGTATTCGGATCGCCGGGCTGCGCTCCTTCCACCGAGTTAAACGGCGATTGCCCAGCCGACCCGCCCCAATTGACGGAGAGCGCCGCATAACCGCGTGAGACCAGCAACTTGACTTCACTGAGGAACGCCCGCTGCCCGCCGCCGTGAATGTGCATCACCGCGGGCAGTTTCTCGTTCGTGCCGGTGGCTCCCTCGGGAAACCCGTAGATCGCCGTCATGCGAGCCGTCTGGCCTTTGAACGTTCCAACCACAAACCGCACATGGCGAATGACTGCGCCGTCCTCTTTGAACTCGCGGATGACCTCGGTCTCCAGCGGATCGCGGCGCGGGTCAAAGTCGGCCCACAGCTGCTCGACCGATTGAGGAATCTCCGCCGCCGTCAATGGATGGAGCGGAGCCCACAGCATCCCCAGGAACACCAAAGTCAGAACACGCTTCACGGATCATCTCCACCGATAGGGGGTTTCTCCCAGAGCCGATGGTAGCGTCTCGGCGGCACCCCAGCGTACTCAACTACAGTCCTGAAATGATCTGACTGTGCTTGGGGTGCCAGGCGACCCAGATCATCGCGCCGGGAAAAACGATCAGGAACAAAGACAGCCCCGCCCAGATAAAGAAGCCCCCCCAGCTGCCGGGTTCCAGGACGCTGTGGCTGGGATCGCTGGGGTTGTACGAGACCTGCACGGTCTGGCCGACGGGATACTTGTCCAGCGTTTTCTGAACATGTGGTCGATCAGCCAGATTGCCTCCCTGGACAGCACTCACGCGGTTGCCCTTGTGAGTGACATCAGCGACTGCGAACTCATATTCGATCTGGGCCGTGTACCATTCCTCGGTGGACGAGCGACGAATCCCATCCCCGGAACGGCGGCGAACACTTTGAGTATTGACCTGCATCTCGGAGCGCACAATCTGCCCCGGAGCGGTCGGCCAGGCCATCGCTTCCCGCGACTCATTCAGCTCGCGGACGGACCGCTCCAGCATGGTCGCACCGCCAGCGATGATGATCGCCATGAAAAGACTGAGAATCAGCCGACTGCCAAACGCGGGTTTTCGACTCATTGTGTTGAGGGAAAAAGTGATGAGAACCTGGCGGACCAGAACCTAGAGCATCCCGACCGCCGCCTTGGCGACCGGCGGGGAGATCAGCTTCATGATCTGATCCCGCAGAGCATATCCCGCGACCAGTGTGATCAGGACCAGCGCCAACCACAGGCAGATGTCCAGAAAAAGCGGCGGAGTCAGGCGGCGATCGAGCTTCTTATACCGGAAATAGAGTGTGGCCGCCGAGATCATGGGCAGCGTCAGAGCCTGTCCGAATCCGCCGATCACGACCATCGAAGCCGGTTCCTTGAAGGCCAGGAACAGCGTCACGGCGATCACCGGGATCGAGATCGACAGCCAGTGGATCATGCGTGCCCGCTGCTCGGGCTTCTCGTAGCGGGCAAACTTGGCCAGCCCCAGAAAGTCCGCAGCCAGACGACCGTTCCCGGCACTCGACAGGTACAGCGTCTTGAACAGCACTGCGGCCGCTCCGATCAGGAACAGCAGCCGCGTCCAGCCCCCGAACGAGTCAATGAACATTCGGGACAGCGTCTCGATCATGTCCTTCTTCTCGGGATGCAGGTTCTGGGGATTCAGAACTGCGGCTCCCATGAAGTAGAACGAAATGGTCGACACCGTGAAGACAATCATGCTGACCCACGCGTCCAGGTTCATCACGCGAATCCAGCCTTTGGCCCGGCGGGCCCAGGCTTCGCTGTCGTCCCGCCGACCGGTGCTGCGGGCATACCCTTTCTCCAGACACCAGTACGGGTAGTAGAACAGCTCCGTGGCTCCGACTCCGGTGATCCCGAACACCGCGAATGCAGCTGCGATGCCGGTGGCACTCTCGGGGATTCGCGGAATCAACCCCTCGATCGCTTTGGGCCAGTGAATCGGAAAGTTGGTGAACGGGAGCGACAAGGCTGCGGTGACGGTCAGAAGCGTCACACTGACCACAAGAGCAGTGGTCACGATCTCAATCCGGCGATAGTCGCCTCGCCACAGCAAGGCAATGGTCGTCAGACACGTCAGCACCGCCCACGGATACTCCGGACGCCCCACAATCGCCTCTGCCAGGGCCGGAGAAATTCCCTTCACGGTATTCGCGATTTCGAGCGAGAACGCCGGGAATGTCAGATTCAGTGCCTGCCCGATCGTGCCGGTCATGGCCCCCAGCTGGAAGATCGTGGAGAGCATCATGATCAGCCACCACCAGGCCAGCCAGTGGGCTCCCAGCCGTGGCCCGGGCAGCTCATTAATCGCCCCCAGGGTGGGCTTGCCTGACGAGATCGCGTACCGCCCCAGCTCGGTCTGCACGAAGACCTTGACCACGCAGCTGAACAGGATCAGCCACAGGAACGCATAGCCCTCATCCGCCCCCAGCTTGGTCGTGAGCAGCAGCTCGCCCGAGCCGACAATCGTTCCGGCCAGCACGATCCCCGGCCCGATCTTGCGTAGCGCCGCCCAGAGCGAGACGGGTGGCTCCTCGATCTCTTCAGGAGGCAGGGCATAGGGGTCGAACGAGATCACATCAGACATGAGGCGAGCCTGAATTGCAGACGGAACGGGCCAGCCGACTTATAACGCACGATGGATGCAATTCGAAGCGGAGCAATGGGGAATCCTCTGCTGGGGGGGTAGTGAATTCCCTCGGCATGTGGAAATCGGATCGATCTGTCGGCCCAAGGGGCCAGAGGTTCGCCAAGCCAGGGGCAACGCCCCTGGGAGCATCGACGCGAGGACATCCCAGGGCTGAAGGCCCGGCGATTCGCCTCCCGCGTTCGGTATCGCGAGCGAACTGCCGCCCCGTTGGGCCGAAGACCGACAGCTGTGGCTCGCGTTGGGGTTGAGTTGCCCACGGTTCGGTGTCACTATCCGAACGCTGGACTCCCGGACTCCCTTCGACAGGCAGAACTATGTCCCTGATCAACCTGTTTCGTCGCAAATCGATCGAAACCCTCGTCGGTGAAATGCAGGCCGAGCAGCGGTTGCACCGTGTCCTCGGTCCCGCCTCTTTGATGTCACTCGGAGTCGGAGCGATCATCGGAGCGGGGATCTTTGCCATGACGGGGCGCGTCGCGGCCCAGGACGCCGGACCGGCTGTCATGTTGTCGTTCGTGGTTGCGGGCGTGGCGTGTGCTCTCGCGGCGCTGTGCTACTCCGAGTTCGCTGCCATGGTTCCCGTGGCGGGCAGTGCCTACACCTATACGTATGCCACGCTCGGAGAGCTGGCGGCCTGGATCATCGGCTGGGATCTGATCCTGGAGTATGCCATGTCGTGCGCGACGGTGGCCTCGGCCTGGACCCATTACTTCGATGAATTCCTGAGAGTCACCATCGGATGGCACTTACCGCATCAAATCACAGCGGACCCGTTTACGGATGTGAAGCTGGCGACGGGAGAGGTCATCCAGACCTGGGTGAATCTGCCCGCGATGCTGATCATCGGTCTGGTCACCTACGTGCTGGTGATTGGCATCAAGGAGAGTGCGATCACGAACACCCTGTTGGTGATCGTGAAGCTGGGGGTGGTGCTGCTCGTCATCGGCCTGGGACTCGGGTATGTCAACACCGACAACTACACGAAAGTTCCTGTCGAGAATCGGCAGATCAGCGTGACGCAGGACTACGTCGATCGCGATCCCGAATTGGCGAAGGCCCTGCCTGCGGGAGCGGTGACTGCCAGCACCTCCGGAGCCGACTTGCTGAAGAACCATCCCGAGCTGTTCGCGAACCTGAACGATGCCCAGAAGAAGGATCTGGAGGGAGTTCCCAGCGAGACCCACAAGCTGGGGATGATTGGTCTGCTGGGGATCAAGAACAAGATGGCGTCGATCGACAACAACCTGCGCAGCCCGTTCATGCCGTACGGGCTGTCGGGAATCATGATGGGGGCGGCGCTGGTCTTCTTTGCGTACATCGGGTTCGACTCGATCTCGACCCACTCGGAAGAGGCGATCAACCCGCAGCGCGATGTGCCGATTGCGATCCTGGGGTCACTGGGGCTCTGTACGATCTTGTACATCCTGGTGTCAGCTGTGATTACCGGAATGGAGCCGTACCATCAGATCGATACCAAAGCCGCTGTCGCATCAGCCTTCCGAAAGCAGGCGGAACTGCAGAACAGCGGGATGCTCAAGGCGGCCACCGTGCTGATCTCGCTGGGAGCCCTGGCCGGGATGACCAGCGTGCTGCTGGTGACCTTTCTGAGTCAGGCCCGCATCTTTCTGGCGATGGCCCGCGATGGACTGCTGCCCAAGAGCATCTTCTCGGTCGTTCACGAGAAGTACCGGACGCCGCACCGTTCCACGATCCTGACCGGCGTCCTGATCGCGCTGGCCGGGGGCTTCATGCCGATGGACCTGCTGGGCGAGATGGTCAGCATCGGCACGCTGATGGCCTTTGCTCTGGTCTGTGCTTCGGTCCTGATGCTGCGGATCACCCGCCCAGAGGTGGCCCGCCCGTTCCGCTGCCCGCTCGTCTGGATCGTGGCTCCGCTGGGAGCCCTCGTCAACGTGCTGATGATGCTGTTCCTGCCACTCGATACCTGGATTCGCCTGGCGGTGTGGCTGGCCCTCGGGCTGGTGTTCTATTTTGCATACGGAGCGCGGCACAGCTCGTTGAATCAGAAGTCGAGCGATGCGTCGGTGACAGCTGGAGATTGAGAGGCTGACAGTGTATCCGCCACTGATGCCATCGGAGGTCCAAAGCCAGGCGATTTGGTTTTGGATCTCGCTCTGTACTCTAGCGGTTACGTTCGCGATCACGGTCTGGCAATGGAGTCGTCCGCCGAAGGGCTGGGTCACCGTCTTCTGGAGCTGCGGGCTGGTCCTGGCGATAGCGGGAGTCCTGGCGAATGTGCAGTTGCTAAAGCAAGCAGTCGACACCCGCAGCTTATGGATCTTGGCGGGTGTCGTTTTCAGCGTGATCGCGGGTGCTCTCCGAAACGCGTACCGCCAATCCCAGAACGACATTGGAATGCTCGTGCTGTTTGGCTGTGTCGTCTGCTATCTCGCCATGCCCAATTTCGGTCACTGCGGAGACGCGGTCTGGCGAATCGTCTGTAAGAACAACCTGAAGACGATTGGACTTCGAATCGACGAGGCCAGCGAACGCGGCATCTTCTCACCCGTGACGGGTTCGGTCCCTGTTTCCTGGCGAGTGTCGCTGCTGACCGATCTCACGGATTCCAAACTCGCCGCAGGCTATGACCCGGCTCAGCCATGGAATCAGGGACCGGCCAACCGCGATGTGGGCCAGCGGGAACCCGTTCCGTATCGCTGTCCGTCTCATCGCGAGCTGACTCGTGATGCGAATTGGGCTTTCACCGATTACGCCCTGTTGACGGGTCCTCAGACAGTCTTCGCGACCGAAACAACGACGTTCGATCGATCCCGAATCTCCGACGGAACGTCCAATACCATCCTCGCCGTCGAATGTTCCGGAATGTCGATACCGTGGACAGAACCTCGCGATGTGGACGTGTCGCAAGTGACTTACAACCTCAACCGACTCAGTCCGGATGGGGGCTCTCGAAGCCTCATCTCATCGTTTCACTCACTGAACACCGGGCAGGTTCTACTGGCGGACGGCAGTGTGCGGTCAATCAGTCCCGAGATCAGCCCCGAGGTCCTCAAGAAGTTGACCACGGCAGCTGGCCATGACTACATCTCGAACGAGTTCTGACCTCTCACGGAAACACCGAACTCAGGCCGCGTCTTTCTTTTCGATCCAGGGAGCCAGCAGAGCATTCGGTCCCATCATGCCCGTGCCCGCCCCCTCCCAGCGGTGAGCAGCCACCGACTTCAAGATCGCATCGGCCAGCTCGATCGCCCGCAGTCCGGCCATGCCATCGACCTCGGGCTGGGTGCCGTCGCGGACCGCATCGAGGAAGCTCCGCAGCTCCAGAGTCAGGGCATCGGCGGGGTCGATGGTTACCGTCTCGGTCGCAATGAACCGCGTGAACATCTCGGACTTCAGCTGGTTGATATCCGCTCCCTTCTGGCGTCCCAGGTCGTAGGGAAGCTGTCCGGAAAGGAGTGCCGGAGCGGCGCCGAAACTGGTCACCGTGCGGTTGTGCAGATCGGCGGTGACGCAACCACGGGCCGACCAGACCTGCATCGAGCGCGTGGCCGTCGGGCAGACTCGGTTGGCGGACAGATCGGCGATACAGCCGTTGGCAAACCGCACGCGAGCCTGCACCGCGTCCTCGTGCCCACCGACGAGCGAGACGCCAAACGCCTCCACCGAGACGAAATCGGACTGCACCAGATACTGCGTCAGCTCAATGTCATGGATCATCAGATCATGCACGACGCCGATATCCATCGAGCGAAAGGCGTAATTACTGAATCGTTCAGCGCGAATGTATTTCGGAGCGGAGACCTGCGAGGCCAGGGCCCGGAACGCCGGGTTGAAACGCTCGATATGTCCGACTTGAACCGGGGCGGAGTGAGTCGTGGCTGTGGCGAGGATGGTCTGCCCATCGTCGAGAGTGCTGGCGATCGGCTTCTCGACGAGGACTGGAATGCCGCGCTGCAGGAAGTCGACAGCCACCTTCCGATGCAGGAACGTCGGTACCACGATCGACACAGCTTCGACGCGCGGGAGCAGTGACTGATAGTCGGCGACCCATTCACAGCGGCAGGCTTCGGCGACGGAGCGGCCTTGAGTCTCATTCGGCTCGGCGACCGCGACCAGTTCCACATCGGGAAACGAAGCCAGAATCCGGGCGTGATGCCGACCCAGGGCTCCCACGCCAACCACACCCAGCTTCAATCGGCTCATAGTTCTGCACATCGCGTCCGCGTTCGCCAGAACGCGGGAGATTGGTGACTTCGTCGCACGTTCTGGCGAACGTGAAGGGGCCGCTACGCGGCGCAGCGCTGCGGGACGGCGATCACAGGAACCTGCCCGCGAACGACTTCGCGGCCTCGTCCCATCTTCCCCTTGCGTTGGTACTCCAGGAACGCGAACAGCTCGCCCAGTTCCGAGGGAATGACCCCGCCCAGTTCTTCCGACATGATCCGCTGCACGGTGTCCATGGGAGTGTGCTCGCGAATCAGCAGTTTGTAGGCCTTCTTAATGACGGAGACTGTTTCCGCACTGATCCCGGCACGCTGCATCCCGACGATGTTGAGCGACCGCAGCTGCCCGTCGTCGTTGCCATCAAAGATCATGAACGGAGGAACGTCGGTGACGATCTTGCTGCAGCCCCCGACAAAGGCCAGCCGACCGACTGACGCAAAGTGATGGACGGCAGAATTGCCGGAGATGATGGCCCGATCGTGGACGTGCACATGCCCGCCGAGCAGGACTCCATTGACCAGTGTGGTGTCGCTGCCGACGCAGCAGTTGTGCGCCACATGGGCATTCGACATGAGCAGGTTCCGGTCACCGATCCGCGTGGTGCCGTCTTCTTTGAGGGCTCCGCGGTTGACAGTGACCCCTTCGCGGAACTGATTGTCGTCACCGATAATGACCTGAGTCGGAGCGCCGTCGATATAGCCTTTGTCTTGCGGCTCGCCGCCAATCACGCAGTTCTGCCAGAAGCGATTTCGCTGGCCGATCGTCGCACAGCCCGTGATCGTGACGTGGCCTTCCAGTCGACAGCCTGATCCCAATTCAACATGGGGACCGATGTTGCAAAACGGGCCGATGTAGACGTCTTCACCCAGCTGCGCGCGCGGATCGATGTAGGCCAGAGGAGAGATGTAAGTCGCCATGGGGACGTCCTTGTCCAGGTGGTCTCGGCAGCCCGTGCGAAAGCTGCCGATCCGGGAGTGGAATACCTTATCTCATCGGTCAACGTCAACATATTCCCCACAGAACTTTCGGAATCCTCAGCAGCGGCAAGGGTTCCGGCGAGAATTCGGGAATGATTGATTCAAGTTTTGAGAGCGGGCTGACGCGGTCGGCCAGCGGGGAATGGGCAGTGACGAGCCAGCGATGCGAAATGACCGTGTTGGCTTCACGCCGATTGCTTGTGCGGCACAGTGTTCAACATTTGCTGAACCGTCAAATGGTTCAGGTGGTGGCCGGACTGAACAGCGTGAAACTCGCCGACGGGCATTCCGCCGCACAGGGCCAGATCCCCGATACAGTCCAGCAGTTTATGCCGGGCGCATTCATCGGGGGCTCGCAGTCGGTTCTCGATGACCCCCTCTTTGCCGAAGACCAGGAGGTTCTGAGTGGTCGCCCGGACCCCATATCCACGGGCCTTCAGCATCGCGACTTCGGACTCCAGGACAAAAGTCCGGGCAAAGGCGATCTCACGGACGAACTCTTCGGGAGTGATCGTGGCCTGAAACGACTGGGGACGGATGACCATGTTTCCGTAGTCCAGATCGTAGCGGATGCTCCACTGCCCGCTTCGCGTGGCCTGCACCCGGCCCCGTTCGCCGGGTTCGGACACAGAGTATCCCTCGCGCACAGTGACTCTGCGGCGCGGAGTCGACTGCACGGCGAAACCCGCGTATAGAATCGCCTCCACGATTTCCAGCGATGAACCGTCCCCCACGGGCGGCTCCAGAGCGTCCAATTGAATGCGGCAATTGTCGATCCAGAGCCCCGCCAGTGCGGCCAGCACATGTTCGACCATCTCGACCCGAGCTGGCCCACGTGCCAGTACGGTGCGGCGCGGCTCCGCGACCAGGTGCTCGATGCGGGCGGGAATCCGAGGTCGACCGGGCAAGTCGACCCGCTCGAAGACCAGCCCGGAATCGTCCGCAGCTGGGAGCAGTGTCATCCGCACATCGGCCCCGCCAAACAGGCCAAAGCCCTCGATGATGACGGGGCGAGCGAGCGTTCGCTGACGCGAATTCGGCATGAATCGATCCAAGACGGGGGAGTCATTGGTCCTTAGTCCTTGGTCCCTGGATTTTCAGGACCAGGGACTAAGGACAAAGGACCAGGGACTCCCTATGCAAACACGAGTGAACGCATTCACGTTCACTCGTGCGGGAGAATCAGGTTTCACCAGAACTAGCGGGCAGCCGGAGCGTTGCCCTTGGCCGACCGAGCCGGTGCAGGAGCCGCGGTTCCCGCCTTCTTGAACTCGTCGTTCAGGTAGTTCAGGATCGGGTTGGTCAGGTCATCCTGCTCGCGGTAGTAAACCACCTGGCGGTTCATGCTGCTGATGATCTCCTGGGGATTCTCAGCGGCACCGACGTCCTGGCGATTGAAGCGGATGATCAGCGTGTACTTGTAGTACTTGGCGTACTTCTGAACGGCTTCCTGAACTTCCATGTAAACGGTCTTGTAGATCTCAGCTTCTTTGCGGAGGAACTCCCGCTGCTGGACCTTGCGGAACGTTTCCAGGTCGGTCTGCAGGCCGATGATCTTGTCTTCGCTGGCCTTGTACTCGGGAGAGTTCTCGGTCAGATCCTTCATCCCGGCCTGAGTGGCCTTCATTTCGTCGACCATCTGCTGAGCCTTGTCCTGAGCGGACTTGGCGTCAGCCTGCATTTCCTCGGTCATGCTCTTGAACTTGTCATAGTTCTTGAACACGTGGGCCATGTCGATCAGGCCGACCTGGTGCGTGGATGCAGCTGGGGGAGCCTTTTCCTGAGCGGTGAGGGGGGCCAGCGCGAGTCCGGCGGAAGCGGCGGCGACGGCAAGACAGACGAAGAGTTTCTTCACGGCGTATGCACTCCTTTGCTTGTGCCGATTCGGCCGGCGTTGGACGCCTGCCACGCGGAACGGCCCGATCGACGATGGGTATGCCCGAACGGGCCGTTGGGTCTCATCCATGAGGTGGAAACTTCAACGAATCTCGCTGAAGCGGACGGAAATGTTCCAGATCATCCCAATTGGGTCAAGATGAGGTTTTCGGTTCGAGGCACAGGGTGGCAGTTTTGGCAGGTCCGATACGACGTGGTGGTGCGTCCAATCGAAGCGGCCGTCGCGGAATTCGGAAGGATTCTTCAATTTATGAGCGACTTCGCCATGATCCCGCGTTGAGGTCACTGCGGAGCCTCGACCAAATTTTCGCGAGTGACAAGCAATCGCTTGACGAGCTTGACCTCGCGCCCAAACGTCAGCCCCGTCTGGGCGGTGATGTTCTTCAAGACCTCGTCCGGGTTGCCTCGCATGTCATCGTGATACCTCCAGCTGATGCTGATCTCGGGCCGTTCAAACGCACTGTCGACGACCTGATCACCAATCGCATCACCCAAGTGCTGCAGGAACTCCGCCAGACTTCCCATCCCACCGCCTCCGCGGCCGTCGGTGTTGCACTCTTTGCGGAAGATCTGAACCGGGTCGGAGACCACCTTGCGGTCCGTCAGCTGGGTCTCGTCACGAGCGGGTTGGCCGGGGAGTGGGGAGAATTTGTACTCGTCGCTGGCGACCCAGACTTCGCGCTCGACATCTTCGTACTTCAATCGAATCGGGAGTTCGTACTCGACCCGCAGCAGCTGTTCGATCTGCTCCAGGAACTCGGAGTTCGCACACCCCTCCCGCACGATCCAGTCACCAGAGACCGCAGTGCCGATCAGTTCCCCGTCCCCTTCAATCTCGCGACGGGCGAAACCTTGCAGTGTGCAGAGTACATTCGAGACCGTGTAGCCGCCGCCGTTCCCAAAGGTCATTCCCCAATTCGACAGTTTGCCGTCCTTCCAGCGAAACGACATCGCATCGGGACCACGCGGAATGGCCTCGGCCTGCCCTGGGTTCCCGGTCTGGTAGTACTTCATCCGGATGTCGTCGAACGGCGGGCGAGCAACCCGCACCAACTGATCGTCCTCCAGCCCGTACCCGTGCTTCTCGGCCATCTCCGCGAGAATCGGAGCGCTGGCTTTCTGGATAATTCGCAGCAGGTCCGAGCCCTGGTCCTCGGGTTCGTCGGCGTGCGCAGCCAGGCATAGCGACAGCAAGCAAAGTCCGCTGATGATCAGTTTCGTCATGAGAGATGTCCGTGTCAGGAGCTTGTCCGGCCTAATCACAACACTACTTCGAGGCCCCAGCCGAGAAGAACCCACCCCCGCCGACCGCGTTCGGAACGAGGGCCTCCCCCACATTCATGACCCCCAGCTGGATCAGGATCTGCACAACCTGCTCGTGAACTTCCGGCGTGTGTGTCACGGACAGGAAGCAGGCGTCAGGGTCCGCTGGAATGCTCTCTTGGGTCCCCGTCTCGGTCTTTGCGGGCACGGGAATGATCGTCAAATGGCCGGTCGAGGCGGCCTCTGAGCTGAGCTGTGTCCCAGCTTCGCTCGCGGGGACTGCCTTGGACTCAACGCGCCAGGTGGTCTTTGCCAAAGCCACGGGGATTGCCACCAGCAGTGCTTCGGCGGTCTTGGAGTTCATTTTGTAGAACCGCGTCACCGGCGGTTTTGGAGCGGCCTTGGCGGACTGGAACAGAGGCTCCGCACTGGGCCGGTCCCGCAGGCTGGAGATGAAGCCGACGATTTCTGCATGAACGTGCCTCGTCTGGCGGACCACAATTCGATTATCAGATGGCAATCTCATCATGGTCCCGGTCCCAGGCTCGTCCTCGTCCCAGGGGCCACTGGTTTCACTCTTCGCCAGATTGATCCACTCGTCGAGGCGAGATCCGGTGATCCCGAGCGATTCCAGGTTGTAGATCACAGTTTCGTATGTCTCATTCGCCTTCTCAGCCGTCGTCAGCCAGAGGGTCCCTTGTCTCACCAGATAGGTCAATTCAGTCCCGTTGACGTTTTCGAGATCACGAACCAGTGCAACGCCCAGGCGCAGGTTCCGCGCTCGAGCCGAAAACAAGGCGTCCGCATCGAGACCGGCATCGGTCAACGCCTGGATATCCAGTTCGACCGGACACTCCACCATTTCCTTCAGCTTCGCCTGAAACTGCCGCAGCGTCGCTTCCGGCAACTCGTAGGAAACCCGGCGTTCGTCCAGCAACTTGATGATCGCCAGGTCGGCCGGGGTCCGATTGAGAAGCAGAATCGGCTCCGTGCGGCGAAAGGCCGCCAGAAGTCCTTCGACTTCGCGATGAACGCCTGACGTCTGACGCACGAACACGTGATTCCCGAACAACGAGATCGACCCGGTTCCCGGTTCGTCAGCATCCCAAGGACCGGATGTTTCCGACTCCAGGAGTGCGATGATCGACTCTGCGGACCGATCGGTCTTGAGCAAGTCCCCGATGAAGTAGCGGGCGGTGGAGTACCGGTAGTCAGCCACCTCGGCCGTGGTCAATGTGAGCACGCCGTCCTGCGAGGTCCACGTCAACTCGGTCCCGGAGTTTCCGATTCGATCTGCCAGACGCTCAATCGTCTCTCCTTCGTCCCAGAGGGCAATGACCTGATCCAGGGAACCGTCCATGCCGGCATCGGAAAAGGCCTGGACGTCGACT
>JBIIOI010000133.1:0-4513 GCA_044337025.1 Planctomycetaceae bacterium | reverse complement strand
AACCCTGAACCCTGAACCCTGAACCCTGAACCCTCAACCCTCAACCCTCTAACCCTCCCCCGCATGCTCGCAGCTCTCATCCGCCGATTCAGCTTGCCGCTGCTCGCCAAAGATCTGGTCGAGACTGCGAATCGTCGGCGTACGTACATTCTGCGTGTCGTGTACGCGGTCCTGCTGTATGGCTTCACGTTTCTGGCCTACCTCGAGGAGACCGGGGCTTGGAGGCAATCGGCGATCGATCTGCTGGGGACGGGGAAGAATGTGTTGATTCCGGCTGTTCTCTTGCAGGTGGCGGGGATCTGCCTGTTCATGCCGGCCCTGTCCGTCGGGGCCATCACGGTCGAGAAAGAGCGGAACACACTGACGCTGCTGTTCCTGACGCGGCTGGGGCCCTGGACGATCCTGTTCGAGAAGTATTTGGCCCGTGTCGTCAACATGCTCAGCTACCTGCTGATCTCGCTGCCGCTGTTTGGTCTGGCCTACAGTCTGGGGGGAGTGACTCAGCTGGAAATCTGGGCAGCTGTGCTGATGCTGGTCATGATGGTGGCTCAGGTCGGTGCGATATCGATCGCCTGCTCGGCCTTCTTTCATTCGACGACAGCTGCGTTTATCTGGACCTATCTGATCGGAGCTGGGCTCTACTTGTTTCCGCCGATCCTGAATGGGTGCCTGGGGTATCAACTGACGAACGATCTCTCCATGGAGATTTCGAATTCCATCAATGCGGCCGCCCTCCCGATCTATGGAGTGGTCGCCTGGGGCTCCCAGCAGGTCTTGGGGGCCTTGGGATTCGATCCACTGGAGGTTCAGGCCTGGTTCACGTTTGTCCCGATTGAGCTTCGTTACCGATCCGATCCCTGGATGTGGACCTGTGCGCTGAATCTCTTTGTCGGAACCGTGAGCCCCGGCGGATTCGGGCCTGCCACGGCCTATTGGCATCTCGTACTGAGATCGCTGCCGATCCTGCTCATCATTGGAGTCCAACTCCTGATGGCCCGTTACTGGCTCGTACGTCGGGCTGTCGCGTCGGGCGGAAACCTCGTCATGGCTGCACTGAGGTGGGTTGACCAGTTCTTTCACCGGATCAATCAGAATCGGTTCACTCAAGGCAAGGTACTGATCCAGGATACTCAAACATTGCCCGAGGACCATCCGATCGCCTGGCGCGAGACCAAGAAGCGAGCGTTCGGTACGGTTCGATATCTGGTCCGGTTCCTGGTCCTGATCGAGTTTCCAACGGCAGTCCTGTGCTTGCTGGTGGTCATCCTGTCCGAGAGTGGATTTCGACACAACAACCGCAGTGAAGTTCTGGCGATCCTGTCGATCCTGCTGTGGATTCTGTCTGTCCTGTTCCTGATCTCCAAGGCCGCAACGGTCCTGCCGAATGAACGGCTACGAGAAACGTTTGATGTGCTTCTGTCGACTCCGATCTCCATGCGCGAGATCGTCCGCCAGAAATTTGCGGGAGTGCAGCGCCTGATCTGGGTGCTGTCGGTCCCCTTGCTGACAGTCGTGGCCGCCCATGCCAGCTTTATTCAGACCGCGAATGCCGAGTGGACGAACAGCCGCAGCTGGGTCTGGTACACTTTGGGAATGTGCGGACTGATCGGGATCTATCCGCGCATGATTGCTTGGATGTCCGTGCTGATCGGACTGAAAGTGAAGTCTCAGGCGAAAGCCATCTTCATCACGCTCGCGGTCATGCTGACCTGGATCGTGGCCCCGATTGTGGGCATCATCATCCTGGATGAGTTCGGGAGCGTCCGAATCGGTGATGAGAATCCGGTTACGATGCTGCTGGCGTGTCAGTCGCCCGCCATGCCGATCTTTTTTCTGGAATCGGCAGTAGAACCCGAAGCGATGGGCCTGGTGATCGTTGCGTCACTGTTGGAATACGGAATGATCCTGATCTGTCTGCGAGAAATCTGTCTGAGTAGCGCAGCCCGTATCCTGGGAAGGCCCGAGACGCGGTAAGACGCCGTCAATCTTTCAGTGTCGCCTTTCGCTCCGCGAAAGAGCGCTCTTTCGCGGAGCGAAAGGCGACAAAGGCAGCGACTTAATGTCATACAGTTCCTAACTATCAGCCGAGCAGTTCTCGCGGAACCTCGCCGCTCGGAAGCAGATGCACCGGGCGATTCGCTCGGTCCATAATCACGTCCACCGGCTTCAGGCCCAGCGCGTGGTAGATGATCGCGCAGAAGTCCTCGACACCCACAGCTCGGGAGGTCGGATACTCGGCCTTCGAATCGGTCGAGCCGATCACCTGACCATGGCGGAATCCGCCGCCCGCCAGCAGGATGCTCTGAGCTTGCGGCCAGTGGTCGCGACCGGCATTGTCGTTGATCCGCGGCGTTCGACCGAACTCACCCGCTGTGATGACCAGCGTGTCATCCAGCATGCCGCGGTCGTGCAGGTCCGCAATCAGTGCTCCCACAGCCTGATCATGTTGCGGCAACTTGCGGTTCAGGTTCTGTTCAATCTGACCATGGTCGTCCCAGTAGCCCGTGTTGAGTGTCACGAACCGGGCTCCTGCTTCGATCAGCCGACGCGCGAGCAGAGCCTGCTCGCCCCACCCCTTGCCGTACAGGTCGCGAGTCGCCTGGCTCTCCTGTGTGAGATCGAACGCATCGCGAGTCTTCCCCGACAGCACGATCTCGGTCGCCTGCTGATCGATCCGGTCCAGGCTCTCGAACACCCCATTCCGGTCCGCCATCCGCAGAATCCGGTCGAACCCGCTCAGCAGCTGTTTGCGGTCCGCGAGCCGGTCACGAGTCAGGCCATCGACCAGCTTCAGGCTCTCCGTATTTCCCGCTGGCAGGCGACCCGCCTCGTTGCCGTAGCTGTAGTCACCGGTCTGGAACGGGTTCTGAGCGACTCCCAACCAGGCTCCGCCGTGAAACCCGAACCCGCCGTCGTTCATGTTCACATAGGGAAGGGCCCCCGTCTGGCGTGGCCCCAGCATGCGGGTGGCGACGGCGGCCATCGACGGCTGGCGAGGAATCCGGTCGGAGCCGTTGGCTCCTTTGCGCCCCGTCAACATCCAGTGGGCCGCCGCCCAGTGGTCCCCATCTCCGTGGGAGAAGCTGCGGATCACGCTGGAGAGGTGCATGATCTTGGCGTGGAATGGAAGCTTCTCGCAGACCGGCAGCCCCGGCAGTGAAGAATCGATTGAGCGGTACGGCCCGCGATATTCCAGCGGTGCCTCCGGCTTCATATCAAATGTGTCGAGCTGTGACGGCCCGCCGTGCTGCCAGACCAGGATGACGGAGCGCTTGCTGGCACTTCGGGTCTGATTCTCTGCCCGGAGGAGGTCAGACAGACCGAGCCCAAACGCCCCCAGCGCACCGACTTGCAGAACCTGACGCCGGGTCAGCCCATCGCAGAACGTCTGGCGGGAACCAAGGAGATCGAGCATGGCAGGAGGTCCGGCAGGCAGGCTATGTGGCGGGCCACTGATGGTATCGGCAACTGTTGATCGGAGGCAACTGGGTGATTTGGCGAGTGGCAGATGGCAGATGGCGAATGGCCAAGCCGGAGCGCTCTGGCCATCTGCCATAAGCCATCTGCGATAAGCCGATTCCCTTCAGTTCGAAACGGTTCGTAGCCGAACTATTGAGTGGGGGATTGTTTTTGATGCGAATCATTCGCATCTGAAGCTGCCCCTGCGCGGAGGGGGGATTTCGGTATGGCAGGGATGCCGTCGCTTTTGGTGCGGCGCGTCCTCGCGGCGGGAGAACGGCTGGGCCGACTCCTGGCGGCGGGGTACGCGCAATGCGATCTGAACGGACCACGGGCTGATGTCCTGGAGTCCGTGGCAGCTGCGGGTGCGGATGGCTGTTCGCAGACCGAACTGGCGGCCTCTTTGGGGGCCAGCGAGTCGAACGTCTCGACGCTGATCGAGCGGATGCGCCGCGATGGTCTCTTGCTGCGGATGCGGTCGCGCGTCGATCGCCGCTGCAGCGTCCTGCTGCTGACTGAGCTGGGGGCCCAGCGACTCAGCACCGTGACCGAGGGGCGCGACCGCCATCTGGGCCGGTGGATCGATCAGCTGACGGCTGAAGAGCAGACGCTGCTGTGCCATCTCATGGACCGGCTGTTGGATGCTTTGAATCAGAACCCGCAGGAGTCCCCCGCTCTCACTCAGCCCACGGAATGGGGGCAGGCCGCATGAACATCGAAAGAACTCCCGTGCATCGCAAAGCTGCCCATGCGCATAGCCCCTGCGAATCGTCGCTGGACACTCCGTGGCCAGTGAACCGAGTCACAGGCCAGGGGGCGCGTGATCGGAGCGCTGTACCGGGTGGTCACGTGCATTCAGCGATCTCGGAGAAATCGCCGACACGGAAGGCCGGTACTCTGCTCCTGCTCGTCGGGCTGCTGGCCTCATCCTCTGGGTGTTCGCGCGCCTTCTGGCGGCAGCAGGCGGACCGCGATGCCTATGAAGCGATCAGCCAGCGGATGACCGACCCGCGCTGGCAGATTCCGAGGTTTGACGTCACGCCCGATGCGGACA
>JBIIOI010000035.1:0-56519 GCA_044337025.1 Planctomycetaceae bacterium | reverse complement strand
CGTTGTTCCAAGGCCTCGTTCATGCCGCCTGCATGGTCATCGTGCTCAGACGGTTGTAGAAAACGACCATCCGGCGGCGACCCGCTTGAAAGCCCTGCAAACAGGTTTTGAAACCGGCTCTAGCCACAAAAGAAGACCATGTAGAGCCAGGCTCGCGAACAATAGAAGGAGAAATTCCGAGGTCGCTCCATTCACACTGCGGCAAGACGGAATTCAGTAAGTCCCACGCTCTGCGAACAAGCGAGCGTAACTTGCTGACTTCACCGAATTTGCACTCACGGAAGCCTGTCGCGATTTCCTCAAAGGTCATGCACGGAACTCAGGGGATGGAGACGGATTGCCACGTCATATGAGATCGTATCTTCAGCCAATCCTTTTCGCGACTTCGTGGGCTTTGGACGTGCTGATCCGGGCGTAGTGCTCGCTCATGTCGGCTTTGGAATGCCCGAGAACGCTCTGGGTATGTTCCAGGCCGAATAGCTCACGGACTGTGTTTGCCGCAGTGTGTCGCAGCTGGTGAGGCACCCAACGATCAATCCCCGCCTTCTCGCAGGCCCGCGTGATCGCTCGGCAGTATGCAGTTCGAGTGATCGAAAACAGCGGTTCGTTGGGGCTTGCGGAGATGTACTTCCTCAGGATCAACTGGGCTTTCGGGCCAAAGTGAAGTGTGCGGGCACGACCGTGATGGCGGGTTTTGTGCTCAAGGAGTTCGGCGACCCAGATTTCGCCCTGCCGATTGATGGCTCCGGTCGTCAGCGACAGCAGTTCGCCGGATCGGGCTCCGGTCAGCCGCTGGACTTCGATCAGATCGCTGATCAGGGGTGACACAAAGGAACGGACCGCCTCAATGTCTTGGTCGGATACCGCCGTCCGCGGTGCGTTGTCATGGGCTTCTGTTCGCCCGGCCAGCAATGGTGCAACCGCCTGCAGCCGCTGCAGAATGCCGGGATCGATCAGTTCGTTCTCGATCGCATGCTTGAAGATCCTGCGAATGCGCCCCATGGCGGCATTGACGGTTCCTCGTGTCCATCCGAGCCCCACCATCTTGGTTCGGACTGCTTTCAACGCCAATGGCCCGAAGTCCTTGGCTGGGATCATCCCGTAGAGTTCATTCAGGGGCCGAATGACCGATTTGAGGATGTGAACTTCGCTCGTTTGCTTTCCATTCTTGACGTAATGCCCCTCTGCGTGCTTCAGGAACACCAAACAGAGTTCCCCGACGCTCGGCCCTGGATCGGCCGCCGCGGGGTTCCCACGAGCGGAATCCGCAATTGGATCGATCGGCATACCACTGGCAAGCTGAGCGATCAATTCACCGTAGCGGATTCGAGATGATTCCGAGCCGTACGGCCCGAGAAAATGGTCCCGGCCATCGATCCGGACACGTGCCTGTCCGCTCGGTTTGTGGATCAGGTACGACGGCAACAAATTCGGCTTTCGGCCCATGGTGCGGCACTCCTTCTCATTTCGTGGTAAGTTTACCACGATTGAATCAGGTGTTTTCACCGCACTGGCGACCGTCGCCAGGTATCGCAAATCTCGATTCGGTAGGAAGTTAGGGAAAAGTCGGGCTGGCGGGATTTGAACCCACGACCTCTTGCACCCCAAGCAAGCGCGCTAGCCAAGCTGCGCTACAGCCCGTTCACTCCCAGTGGGGCTTGGAATTGCCCCCGAGGAAGAGATCATGATGGTAGTGTGGACCGGTCGATGGGTCAACTCGACGGGATCTGTCTGCAATTCGCGAGGGGCGTCCGTTGTTTGGTTGGGGGCGTTTCGCGAAAAGCTCGGTGAGGCTGGACGTGGAGCGGGCCAAAAGTGTTGAGACAGGACGTCTTGTGAACCCAAGGAGGGGGATCTTGAACGCGCAGATTGTGGTGCGGGGGGATGGTCGGGATGTGGCGGTGATCCTCGAATCGGACGAATCGCTGGATGACGATCTGGATTCGGAAGAGTATGTCGAGCGGATCAAGCGGCGGGCGGGAAGTCGATATTGGAGGTCGGCCTGGCGGTGGGCAGGCCTTGATGTTTCGGTCGGTCGATGGAAAGTCACGGAAGGCGAGTAATGACGGTGACCAACCGCAGCTGCGACGTGCCGATTGAGCGGACTCGGTATGGAGGGCGATTCAACAACCTGTTCGGAGACTGAAATGCGACGGTTCTTGTGTGCTGCGTGGTGGGTATGCGGAGTCCCCGTGTTTCTCCAGATTCTCCAAATCGTCGACTCAAACAGGAACCCCGGATCGCGTATCGGCGTTGGGGACATGACGGATGAAGAATACTCGACTTTCCTGAGCTTTTACTTGCAGGGTCCGAATGATCCTGAGTTTGCAAAGCGCTTCAACATGTTGCTCGCTCCTCCGAATGCGGGTTTCGACCGCGACGAGTTCATGCGGTACTACGGCGGATTCCCGGATGCGCCTTATGCTCCGCCGATTCCTGAGGAGAATTGACACCAATGGGACCAATAGCAACTGGAGTTTCAAGCGGATTCCGCATCTTCTGACGCTGCGGGTCTTCCATACATTTCAGCGCGCATAGAGTGCCGGGTGAATGTCATGTGCGATCAAACTCGACGTGAGTTCATCGCTACAATTGAGCATTGTCGGGGCCCCCAACTTTCGTGGGGCTCTGTTTCGGCACGCGTCTGAAGTTGAAAAGAAGATTCTCTTCATTGAGTGAGGCCGAGGGCAGGGCGGCCCGCAGGCGTAGTTCTACTTGTCTTTTCGGAGTCACTGCTGAGTCGCTTCGTCCTGATGCGTCTCAGTTACTCACGACTCTCGTTCCAGCGGGGGATCAGTACGGCGGAGAGGAGTGTGTACGGTGAGTCGCGGACGGGCCATAAGGGCCCGTCCCACGCCTCGCATTCCTTACGGCAGGCCGGTCTTGCCCATCAGGTAGCGGTCGCATTCGCGGGCGGCTTCTCGGCCTTCGTTGATGGCCCACACGACCAGGCTCTGGCCACGGCGGCAGTCGCCCGCGGCGAAGACGCCGGGAATGTTCGTCGCATACTTGCCGTAGTCGGCCTTGAAGTTTGAACGGGCGTCCTTCTCCAGGCTGAGCTGATCGGCGATCGCCTGCTCGGGACCGCGGAAGCCCAGGGCCAGGAAGCACAGTTGGGCGGGCCATTCCTTTTCGCTGTTCGGGACGACCGAGAACGGGGTCTTCTTCTCAGTGTCCGGCTTGGACCAGTCGAGCTGGACGGTCTTCACGGCGCGCAGGTTCCCATCCGCGTCGCCGAGGAACTCGGTGGTCTGGATGGCGTACTCGCGCGGGTCGTGCTGGAGGGTCTTGTTCGGGTTCTTCGTGTAATCGAAGACCGTCGCAGCTTCGGCGTGGCCGTAGTCGGTGCGGAAGACCTTGGGCCACTGCGGCCAAGGGTTGTTGGCCGCCCGCTCGTTCGGAGACTGCGGAACAACTTCGAAGTTCACGAGGCTCTGACAGCCGTGCCGCAGTGATGTCCCGAGACAGTCGTTCCCGGTGTCGCCCCCGCCGATCACGACGACATGCTTTCCCTGGGCCGAGATGTACTTCCCATCCTTCAAGTGCGAATCCATCAGGCTCTTCGTGTTCCCGTGCAGGAACTCCATCGCGAAGTGAATCCCCTTGAGCTGGCGACCCGGCGTCTTCGCGAAGAAGTCGTTCGGAGCTGTCGAACCCACGGCAAGGACCACGGCGTCGAACTGGCTCATCAGCTCCTTGGCCGAGATATCTTTGCCGATCTCGGTGTTGGTCTTGAAGGTGATCCCCTCATCCGCCAGCAGATTGATCCGCCGCTCGACGAGGTCCTTCTCCAGCTTCATGTTCGGGATGCCGTACATCAGTAGTCCGCCGATACGGTCTGCTCGCTCGAAGACGGTGACCAGATGGCCCGCCTGATTGAGCTGGGCCGCTGCGGCGAGCCCCGCCGGGCCGGAGCCGACGATGGCGACCTTCTTGCCGGTGCGGGAGTGCGGCTTGACCGGCTTGATCCACCCTTCGGCGAAGCCCCGGTCGACGATCGCCTTCTCAATCGTCTTGATCGCGACGGGCGGCTCGTGGATGCCGAGCGTACAGCTCCCCTCGCACGGAGCGGGGCAGACGCGGCCCGTGAACTCGGGGAAGTTGTTCGTCTTGTGCAGCCGGTCGAGGGCGTCACGCCACTGGTCGTGGTAGACCAGGTCGTTCCACTCGGGGATCAGGTTATGCAGCGGACACCCAGCTGCCATTCCGGCCATCAGGTCGCCGGTATGGCAGAACGGAATCCCGCAGTCCATACAGCGGGCCCCCTGCTTCTTGAGGTCCTCGGCGGGGATCTTCTCGTTGAACTCGTTCCAGTCGAGAATCCGCAACTCCGGAGCGCGCTCCGTAGCTGTCTTGCGGGGGAATTCCTTGAATCCGGTGGGCTTGCCCATGGTGAGTCTTCAGTCGTCAGATTTCAGTGGATCAGTGATGGAACGAGGAACAGCGGTTCCCGGAGGTGCGGGACTTGCCGAACCTCGCTCCGGTTGGGAATTCCGGGAGTTATCGCTTGGCAACCGCGGGGGCCTTTTCGCCGGCGGCGAGAGCGGCTTCAGCGGCTTGGAGTTCCTTCAGAGCTCGCTTGTAGTCACGAGGCATGACCTTCACGAACTTCTTCAGGCTGGAGTCCCAGCTGTCGAGGATGCGGGCGGCAACTGTCGAGCCAGTGAAGACCTGATGCCGGGTGATCAGTTCGCGGAGTTCAACGACGTCGTCTTCGTCCGTGATTGCTTCCAGGTCAACCAGTTCCGGGTTGCAGTTGGCTTCGAACACCTGGCGATCGGGGGCGTAGACGTAGGCCACTCCGCCCGACATCCCGGCCGCGAAGTTGCGTCCGGTCGGCCCCAGAATCACGACGCGTCCGCCGGTCATGTATTCCAGACCATGATCGCCACAGCCTTCGACGACGGTCATCGCACCCGAGTTACGGACGCAGAACCGTTCGGCCGCCCGACCGCGGAAGTAGGCCTCCCCGCTGGTCGCTCCGTAGAGTGCCACGTTGCCGATCAGGATCTGATCCTCGGGCTTGAACGTCACGTCATCCGGCGGATAGACGATCAGCTTGCCACCGGAGAGCCCCTTGCCGCAGAAGTCGTTGGCATCGCCGATGACTTCGACCGTGACTCCCTTGGCTCCCCAAGCGAGAACCGATTGTCCCGCTGACCCGCGAGCCCGGATGCGGATCGTGTCTTCGGGCAGTCCCTGCGGTCCCCACTTCTTCGAGACTTCGTGGCTGAGCGTCGTGGCAAAGGCGCGGTCGATATTCTGGATGTTGACATCCAGCACAATCGCTTCGGCCTTGTCGATCGACTCGCGGCACTGAGGAATCAGCAGCGTGTGATCGAGGGTCTCTTCGAGTCCGTGCTTCTGCGCGATCTGCTTGTAGGTCCCGACTTTCGCATGCGGCTTCTGAGCCGGAGTCAGGATTGGCGACAGATCGAGGTGTTTGGCCTTCCAGTGATGGACGGCATCCAGCTCCAGGCAATCCACCCGGCCGACCATCTCGTCGACGGTGCGGAAACCAAGCTCGGCCATGATCTGCCGGGCATCTTCCGCCACCATGAACAGGTAGTTAATCAGATGCTCGGGCTGTCCGGTGAACTTGGCCCGCAGGTCCGGGTCCTGCGTGGCGATCCCGACCGGGCAGGTGTTGAGATGGCACTTCCGCATCATGATGCACCCGAGGGTGATCAGCGGGGCGGTCGCGAATCCGTACTCTTCGGCTCCCAGCATCGCAGCCATAACGACGTCGCGACCGGTCTTGAGCTGTCCGTCGGTCTCCAGACGGACGCGGCTGCGCAGGTCGTTCATGACGAGAGTCTGGTGCGTCTCAGCAATCCCCAGTTCCCACGGCAGACCAGCGTGCTTGATGCTGGTCAGCGGGCTGGCCCCGGTTCCGCCCGAATCGCCCGAGATCAGAATCTTGTCGGCGTGCCCCTTGGCCACCCCGGCGGCGATCGTGCCGACGCCGACTTCCGACACCAGTTTCACGCTGACGTTGGCCTTCGGGTTCGTGTTCTTCAGGTCGAAGATCAGCTGGGCCAAGTCTTCGATCGAGTAGATGTCGTGGTGCGGCGGCGGGCTGATGAGGCCCACACCGGGCGTTGACATACGAGTCGCGGCGATCGTCTTATCGACCTTGTGGCCGGGCAGTTCGCCCCCTTCGCCGGGCTTGGCTCCCTGCGAGACCTTGATCTGCAGCTCGTCCGCGTTGGTCAGGTACCACGAGGTGACTCCGAACCGACCGCTGGCGACCTGCTTGATGGCCGATCGCTTGGAGTACAGGTTCTGATCGGAGCTGCCGTTGAGGTTCCAGCGACCGATCGTCTCCTGCATCTGGTCATGACGCGGAGCTTCGTACTTGAACGGGCTGAACCGTTCCGGGTCTTCGCCCCCTTCGCCGGTGTTGCTCTTCCCCTGCAGCACGTTCATCGCGATGGCGACGGTTTCGTGAGCTTCGGCCGAGATCGAGCCGTAGCTCATCGCCCCGGTGCAGAACCGCTTGACGATGTTCTTGGCGGGTTCGACTTCTTCCAGAGGAACAGGAGTGCGGGTCTTGAACTTCAAGAGGCCACGCAGCGTCCCTTCCTTATGAGCCTGGTCATTGACCAGCTTCGCAAAGCGGGTGTAGGCCGTCTTGTCTCCGGTGCGGGCTGCGTTCTGCAGCTCAGCAATCGTGAACGGGTTCCAATGGTGCCGTTCGCCGCCGTGCCGCCAGTGGACGTTGCCGTAGTTCGGCAGCACGGGCAGGCGATCCTGCTCGGTGCGGCTGGGGTAGCCGACTTCGTGACGGCGAATGGTCTCTTCGCCGATGATCTCGAAGTTGATCCCCTTGATCCGGCTGGCAGTGCCACGGAAGGCGACGTCGACAACTTCGTCGCTGATGCCGACCGCTTCGAAGATCTGAGCGCCCTTGTAGCTGGCCAGGGTGGAGATTCCCATCTTCCCCATGACCTTGAGCATCCCCTTCTTGATCGCCTCGCGGTAGGTCTTGACGATCGACTTCTCGTCGAAGTTGCCGGTCAGCCCGCCATTGTCCTTGGCGTCGCGGATCGCTTCGAAGGCCAGGTACGGGTTGATTGCATCGGCGCCGTAGCCGGCCAGCAGACAGAACTGGTGGACGTCGCGAGCTTCGGCGGTCTCGATGACGAGGCCGATCCGCGTGCGGAGTTCCTTGCGAACCAGGTGGTGATGCACCGCACCGCAAGCCAGCAGCGCGGGAATGCCAACGCGGTCATTGCAGGCCGCCCGGTCGCTTAGCACGACCAGCCCATAGCCGTCGGCGATCGCCTGCTCCGCCTCTCGGCAGATGCGTTCGATCGCGGGCTTGAGCCCCTTGGCCCCTTCGGAGCGGGCCCAGGTCATGTCGATCGTGCGGGTCTTCCAGCTGCGATAACCGTCCAGAGCCTTGATCGCGCTGGTCTCTTCGTCGGTCAGAATCGGGTGCGGCACCCGCAGCCGGTGGGCGTGCCGGTCGGTCGTGTCGAGGATGTTGGCCTCGGGACCGATGAAGCACTCCAGCGACATGATGACCTCTTCACGGATCGAGTCGATCGCGGGGTTGGTCACCTGGGCAAACAGCTGCTTGAAGTAGTCGTAGAGCAGGCGAGGCTGGTCGGAAAGACAAGCCAGAGCGGTGTCGTCTCCCATCGAGAGGATCGGGTCCTTCTTCGAGTTCAGCATCGGGATCAGCATGAACTGCATCGTCTCGGTGCTGTAGCCGAACGCCTGCATCGCGTTGAGGAGAGCCTCGCCGCGGATGTGTGCCGGAGTGGACCCGGCGGGCAGTTCGCTGAGCTCGAGCTTCTGCTTCGCGACCCAGTCGCCATAAGGACGCCGCTGGCAGATGTCGCGCTTGACCTCTTCGTCATCGATGATGCGGCCCTGTTCGAAATCGACCAGGAACATCTTGCCGGGCTGCAAACGTCCCTTGAGCTTGACGTTCTTCGGGTCGATGTCGAGGACGCCGACTTCGCTGGCCATGATGACGCGGTCATCGTGCGTCACGTAGTACCGGCTGGGGCGCAGACCGTTGCGGTCGAGGACAGCTCCGATGTACTTCCCATCGCTGAACGAGATCGAAGCTGGGCCGTCCCATGGTTCCTGCACGGCCGAATGGAACTCGTAGAACGACTTCTTGTAGGCCGGCATGTCGTGATGCTCTTGCCATGCCTCTGGAATCATCATCATCACCGCTTCGGGCAGCGACCGTCCCGACAGGTGCAGCAGCTCCAGCGCGTTGTCGAAGTTCCCCGAGTCCGAGCAGTGCAGCTCGATGATCGGGAACAGCTTCTTGAGGTCATTGCCGAACTTCGGAGAACTCATCACCCCCTGGCGAGCGTTCATCCAGTTCGCGTTCCCCTTGACGGTGTTGATCTCCCCGTTGTGAGACATGAACCGCTGCGGGTGAGCGCGGTCCCAGCTCGGGAAGGTGTTCGTCGAGAAGCGGCTGTGAACCATCGCAAAGTGCGAGCGATAGTCCGGATCGCGGAGGTCCGGGAAGTACGGCAGCACCTGGGCCGGGGTCAGCATCCCCTTATAGACCAGCACGCGGGTTGAGAGGGTGCAGCAGTAGAACGCCAACGCTTCCGGGTGGTTCGACTCGCGGGTGCGGTGCGTGGCCTGCTTGCGGATGATGAACAGCTGGCGTTCGAACTCTTCGTTGCTGAGGCCCGGAGCGGCCCCCACGAACAGCATCTCCATCCACGGCTCAGCAGCAACAGCTGACGGGCCAATGTCCGCACCCTTAGGATCTTGCGGCAGGTTACGCCAGCCGATCAGCGTCTGGCCTTGCTCGGCGATGACGGCGTTGACCGTGGCCTTAAACTCTTCGTGGTAGGCCGGGTTCTTCGGCAGGAACACGACACCGGCGGCATACATCCCCTTGGCAGGGAGATCGACCTGCAGGTCCTTCTTGGCGACCTTGCGCAGGAACTCATCCGGCAGCGCGGTCATGATCCCCGCGCCGTCTCCCGTGTTCTCTTCACAGCCGCAGGCCCCGCGGTGGGTCATGTGCCGCAGGATGCGATCGGCATCGTCGATGATCTGACGGGAAGCGGCCCCTTTGATGTGCGCGACGAAGCCGACTCCGCACGAATCGTGCTCAGTCTCAGCAACATAGAGCCCATGCGACTGGGGCATTCCCGTGGGGGTCAGTTCGACTTCGTGGCGTTGCATCGCGATCTCGACTTCGGTGTCAGTCTTCCCCGAGGGGAAGAGTCATCTGGCGAATGGGACAAGGGGAGCGGAGCGAACTCCGGGAGGCGTCCTGCCTGTCGGAAACCCGTCAGCCTGACGGGGTTGGAGCACTGCGAATCAGCTGAATTCAGAACAACTTAGGTGACACCCGCTACCAGGTGAGGTGCCGAGGTCGCCTGTTTGGCCCCCGTGACCTCCAGCAGCAGGTCTCGAAACTTCGAGACAGCTGCGGTCGGTGCCCGGCCCCGTTTGCGGATGATTCCGAGGGGCCGTTTTAAGTGCGATTTCGCGAACGGGATCGCCTTCAGCAGGCCGAACTCGACTTCGCGGCGGACGCTGTCCAGCGGCAGGACCGAAACGCCCGCTCCGATCTCGACAGCCCGCTTGATGTTCTCGATATTGTCGAACTGATGGACGATCTGCACATCGACTTCGGCATCAAGCAGAGCGCGGTCGATCTCGTCGCGAATCGTCAAGTCGGGAGTGAACCCGACGAATGGTTGATCGTGGAGTTCTTTGATCTCGACACATGGACGCGCTGCAAACGGGCTGCTGGGGGCGACAACCAGACCCATCTCCTGCTGCAGCCAGTCGTGGACCTCCAAGTCGCTCCGCAGGCGGGGGAACGAGACGATCCCCAAATCGGCGTTGTCCCGCCGGACCTGGGCGTAGACGTCGTCAGGATGCAGGTACTCGAGCTCGACCTTCACGTCCGGGTAGAGCTGCTCAAACCGGTCGACATACTCCTGCATCTGCAGCAGACCGACCGAGTAGATCGAGGCGACTCGCACTCGCCCCACGATCTTTCCATGCCGCAGCTGGCGGACTTCGTCCTCGACGGCGTGAAACTCGTCACAGAGCTTGCGGCAGCGGTCGTAATACAATTGCCCGCAAGCAGTTAGCTCCAGCGGACGCTTGGTGCGGTCGATCAGTTCCTCGCCCAAACGCTCTTCAAGCTGGGCGACAGCCTGGCTGATCGCAGGCTGCGACATCCCCCGCGCCTCTGCAGCCTTGGAGAAGCTGCGGTGCGATGCGACGTCGAGGAAGATCTGCAGGCTGCGAGACAACACGGGAGTATAAGCCGCGTGAATAGTGCCAGTGGGTACACCATAAGAGTGTACGGGTCGACTCAGACCCCAGTCAAGCACGCCGGGTTCGGGATCTTGGGGTAGCAGAATTCGTAAGAATTCTGAAGTCCACGCTCGCAGTCATAGTCAGTTCAAGGCCAGAGTTCAGAATTCTTACGAATTCTGCTACCGGGCGATTCCCACTCTTGTTAATCGAGCGAGATTGATAGCGGGGAAACCGGTCTCAATCGTAGAATCCAGTGGGTTCAGCCGATGAAGAGGTGCGATGTGAGCCGTTCCACGGTCTTGGTGGTCGGGGATTGTGATTGTGGAATCACTCCGGGTGCGGAGTGTGAAGTGGTTCAAGTCCGCACATTGGCCGAGGCGGTCGAGAAGCTCTCACAACAGACGTTTGATGGCCTGCTGGTGCGCGATGTTCAAAAGTGTCCGACCTCGCTGCTGCTGGAGGCCGGAGGATTTCTCGAACAGATCCCCGACGGGATAGCGCTCCTCGATCTCGAGACCCGCATTCTGTGGGGGAACCGCAAGCTGCAGGAGCTGTCCGCTCGCAGCGAGTCGGTGATTGGCCAGAAATTCTTCGGAGCCTTTCCATCGAACGATATTCTCGGCCCGGACTACGAGCCACTCTCGTCCGCGATCGCCACCGGTGAGCCAGCGACGACAGTGATGCGGCTGAGTGAGAAGGTCTACCTGTCGATCGAGGTGACTCCCCTCTGCGAAACCGAGGGAGATTTACCCGCACAGCTGATCGTCATCGTTCGCGATTCATCAGCGGAGTACATCCAGCGGCAGAAGCTGGACGCGATCTATCGCGCGGGTTACGAACTCGGCGACCTGCAGCCCGATGAAGTGACCGACCTGTCTGAAGAGGACCGGATCGAACTGCTCAAGTCCAAGATTCTGCACTACACACAGGACATTCTCGGGTATGACTCAGTCGAGATCCGGCTGCTGGAACGCGACACCGGCAAGCTGAAGGCTCTGCTGGCGATTGGTTTTGACCAGACAGCCATGGATCGCGAGCTGTTTGCCCTGCCCGAAGGCAACGGCGTGACCGGCTTCGTCGCAGCCACGGGGCGCAGCTACTTGTGTCTCGATACGCAATCGGACCCCAAGTACATCCAGGGGATCGTGGGCGGCCGCAGCTCGATCACCGTTCCGCTGGTGCTGCGAAACGAAATCCTGGGGACGTTCAATGTCGAGAGTCCCCGCCCGGGAGCCTTCGGCGACAACGACCTGCAGTTCCTGGAACTGTTCTGCCGCGAAGTGGCTCAGGCGCTGAACACGCTCGAACTTCTCGTCGCCGAGCAGGCCCAGTCGGTGGCTGAGAATACTTCGCGCATCCTCTTTGAAGTGGCTGACCCCGTCGACGAGATCCTGAACGCCGCCACATGGCTCAAGGAGAAGTTCACCCACGAAGACCCGCGCGTTTCGCAGCGTTTGGGCGAGATCCTCGAGAACGCCCGCGAGATTCGGAAATCAATTCTCGACACCGGCGATGACGTCATGGCGGCCAGCGGGCATAGCCTGGGCGAGACGGTCAATCACGCCTACCTGAAGGGGAAACGGATTCTGATCGTCGACAATGATCGGGACATCCGCCGACTCGGGCACGAACTGCTGGGCCGGTTCCACTCCATCATTGAGACCGCCCACGACGGAGCCGAAGCCCTGATGATGGCCCGGACTCACAAGTACGATGTGGTGATCTCCGACATCCGCCTGGCCGATATGAAGGGCGATGTGATGTTCCAGAAGCTGCGCGAGTTCGACCCGCGGCAGCAAGTGATCCTGATGGCGGGCTTCGGGTACGACTCGAATCACACGATCGTGAAGGCCCGCCAGATGGGGCTGCAGTCGGTGATCTATAAACCGTTCCGCCGGGAGCAACTGCTCAAGGCGCTGGAACTGGCGATCACGACACGGGCGGAAGAAGAGTCTGGCGGGAACTGAGGACGAGGGAGATGCACGAGGACCGGAGTCTTCTCGGGTTGGATGAACCGCAATCAATCGCCGAAAAATTCGGGCTGTTCTTGTCCGCTCTCCTGATTGGACTGCTTGTCGGTCCGTTGATATTTCTCGGGATCCAGTACCTGGAACCGCGCTGGCGAACCGTCGGACTGTGCGTCTCCGAATCTCTGGCTGCTTTCTGGGTATGTCTACTGGTTTTCATTTGGTGGCGTCCTCCCTGGTTTCGTCAAATCTATCTTTCAGTCGAGCGAAAAGTGGTACTCGCCGTCCAAATCATCGTGTGGGTGTGTGTCATTGGTTTTGCAATAGTCTGCCTGAAAGGTTGATTGGCAGCTGGCAGCTTCGTGGTTGTGATCGCTCATCACTTGGCAGAACAGCCCCTGCCTCTTCACAATCGCCTTCGACCTTCTCCCGACGAATCCGAGGCACTCATGGCTCTCCCACTGTCACGACGTCTGTTTCTTGCTGGCCTGGCGGGAGCCTCGCTCGGGGCTGTCACCGGCAGCGCAGCTGAGCCGATTGTTCGCAACGGCAAGAGCCACATGAAGCTCTCGCTGGCGGCTTACTCGTTTCATCGGCACCTGTCGCAGAACTGGCCGACCAAGAAGAAAGACGGCTCGATGAGCCTGCTCGATTTCGTCGACTTCTGTGCAGAGCAGGATCTCGATGGAGTTGAACTCACCAGCTACTACTTCCCGGCAGAGGTCACGCCCGACTATCTGCTGGCGGTGCGGGAAAAGTGTTTCCGCCTGGGGCTCGATATCTCCGGCACAGCCATCGGGAACGACTTCTGCAAACCCGCAGGAGAAGCGCTCGACACCGAGAAGGCGCTGACCCGCCAGTGGATCGACTACGCGGCCCAGCTGGGAGCCCCCGTGATCCGGATCTTCGCGGGAAATGTTCCCAAGGGAGATACCGAAGCTGCAGCCCTCGACCGCTGCGTGGCTGCGATCGATGAGGCTGTGGCCTATGCCGCCGCCAAAGGTGTTGTGCTGGCCCTGGAGAACCACGGCGGCGTGACAGCCACACCGGAGCAGCTGCTGGGAATCGTCAAGCGCGTCGCTCCTTCTCAGTACTTTGGAATCAACTTTGACAGCGGTAACTTCCGGACGGCGGACCCGTATGCCTCGCTGGAGATGATTGCCCCCTATGCCATGAACGCTCAGGTGAAAGTGACCGTCTCGCCCGAGGGCGGGAAGAAGCAGGACGCCGATCTGGCTCGCATCGTGACGATGCTGAGGTCCACCGGATATCGCGGCTACATCGTGCTGGAATACGAAGAGGAGCAGGAACCTCGTAAGGCGATCCCGCCACTGCTCAAGCGGCTGCGCGAGTTGATCGCGCAGTAGGCACGAGTGGTTGTCGCCGGGCCGACGGAATCCTGCGAAGCTTCACCGCTTTCGAGAAGCCTCCCCGACTCGCGAATCGGTCGCTCAGTAGTTGTCCGGGGGTGGCGCCCCGCCGCGCTCTGAGGCGGAACCGGCCTCGAAGCGGAACCCGTCTGCCCCCAGCGCCGTCGTCAGCTCTTTACGCAGCTCGGCACTGGCCGAGACGGTCGAGCTAACAGTCAGGTAGCACTTGAGCGGAGTCCGCGTCACCGACGAATGACCGTTTCCATTCGCGTGGCCGTTGCCGTTCTTCGACTCGTCCCACGTGTCGATGACCAGCACGACGGGGGTCTTGCCGGGGTATCGCAGCAGTGAGTCGCGGACACGCTTCATGTCGTCCTCGGTGTGGTAGCCGCGTTTGAACTTCACGAGCAGTCGCTTCGTGAACTCCTTCTCGGCCTGCTCCAGCGTCATCAGCTTGTTGATGATGATGTTCGGTTCGCGGCTGCGAGCATCGATCCGGCCGCGGATCAGAACAATCGCTTCCTTCTTGATCTTCTCGCCGTGGACCGCGAAGTCATCGGGCCACATGATGCAGCGGACGACGCCGGTCGAATCTTCGAGGTCGAAGTTCACGTACTTGCTGTGCCCGTTGCGGCTCGGCTTCTTGGTAGCTGCGGGCTTGATGGCTCCGATCATCCCGCCCAGGAAGACTTCCTTTCCGTCGCCCAAGTCGCGGAGATCCTTCACCTGATTCTGCGTGTAGGCCCCGAGCTGGGCTCCGAACTCGGTCAGCGGGTGCGAGGTCAGGTAGAATCCGAGGACTTCCTTCTCCAGGGCCAGCTTCTGGCTGTGCGGCATGTCTTCGAGCGGCGGCAGAGTCACGTCGACATCTGCGACCGGTTCAGCTCCGGCTTTCGGAGGCCCGCCGAACAGGCTGCGCTGGCCTTTGGCCTTGTCGCGGAACTTGTTCGCAGCCGCTTGAACGGCCCGGTCGAGAGCCGCCAGATGCTGAGCGCGATTGGGGCCGAAGCAATCGAGGGCTCCGGCCTTGATCAGCATTTCGAGCGAGCCCTTCTGCAGGACCTTGGGGTCGATCCGCTCGGTCAGGTCGAAGATGTCCTTGAAGGGGCCGTTCTTCTGCCGCTCTTCCATGATGGCCCGGACTGGGGCATCGCCGACGCCACGGATCGCGCCCATGCCGAAGGCGATCTTGCGGAAGAGGCGTTGAGGGGCAGGGGAGTCCTTGGTCATTAGTCCTTGGTCATTGGTTTCGCCTCCGGGCGATTGCGTTTCCGGCTCGTTCTTGGCGCTGGACTTCTTCTTCCCCTTCTGGCCCTTGGCCCTGGGCTCGAGGCCCTCGGCCTCTTCTTCAATCACCGTGAACTCCACATCGCTGAGGTTCACATTTGGCGGCAGCAGTTCCAGCTGCATGCGGCGGGCGTCGTCGGCGTGTTCGGCGATCCGCTCGCTGCTTTCCATTTCGCACGAGAGCAGTGCCGCCATGAACTCAGCAGGGTAGTGAGCTTTGAGGTACGCCGTCTGGTAGGCAATCGCCCCGTAGGCGGTCGAGTGCGACTTGTTGAAGCCGTAGCCGGCGAACTTGTCGATCAGGCCGAACAGCTCGGTCGCCTGCTCTTCAGACATCCCATTCGCGGCGGCTCCGGCGATGAACTCGCCCTTGTACTTGGCGATGTCATCCAGCTTCTTCTTCGAGATCGCCTTAATGCACTTGTACGAACTGGCCAGCTCGATCCCGCCCAGGCGGTTCAGGATTCGCATCACCTGTTCCTGGTAGACCATCACGCCGTAGGTCTCCGCCAGGACCGGGTCGACGATCGGGTGGATCTTGGCCACCGGCTGTCGTCCGTGTTTGCACTCGACATAGGTCGTGACCATGCCCCCTTCGAGCGGACCGGGGCGATAGAGGGCCGAGGTCGCGATGATGTCCTCGAACTTGTCGGGCTTCATCTTCGTGAGCAGGTCCCGCATCCCGCCGGACTCAAGCTGGAAGATCCCCTTCGATTCGCCGCGCTGCAGCAAGGCGAATGTCGGCTTGTCATCAAGCGGCAGGTCCTTGGGAACGAGATCGAGCCCGCGGTGCCGCTTTACGTTCTTGACCGCGCGGTCGAGGATCGTGAGGTTCCGCAGGCCGAGGAAGTCCATCTTGAGGAGACCGGCCTTCTCGACCTCGGTCCACTGGGTCAGGATGTCGTCCTTGCCCGTGATCTTCTGCAGCGGGACATACTCATCCAGCGGACGGTCGGCGATCACCACCCCAGCTGCGTGGGTCCCCGCGCTCTTGGCGAGACCTTCGAGCGCCATCGAGAAGTCGATCACCTCTTTCGTGAGGGGGTCCTTATCGTACTCCGCCTTGAGTTCCGGGCTCTTTTCGAGAGCATCCTTGAGCTTGATGTTCAGCTCTTCGGGGACCATCTTGGCGAGCAAGTCGGCTCGCTTGAGATCGACTCCCAGGGCGCGGCAGACGTCGCGCACAGCGGCCTTGGCCTTCAAGGTCCCGAACGTTCCGATCTGGGCCACGTTGGCGTAGCCGTACTTCTCTTTGACGTACTGGATCACCAGTTCACGCCGCTCCTGGCAGAAGTCAATATCGATATCGGGAGCTTCGGTCCGGTTCGGGTCGAGGAACCGTTCAAACAGCAGGTCGTACTTGATCGGGCAGACATCAGAGAGACCCAGGACGAACGCCACGATCGCCCCGCACGCCGAGCCTCTCGCGGAGCAGGGAATCCCCTTGCTGCGAGCAAAGCGGGCAAAGTCCCACACGATCAGGAAGTAGCTGGCGAACCCCATCCGCTCGATCACGCCCAGCTCAAAGTTCAGGCGGTCGATGTACTTCTGTTCGGGGTTGTCGCCGTAACGCCACTTGAGCCCGTCGTTGGCGACGTCCTTGAGGTGCTCGATATCGGTCTTCCCCGGCGGCGGAGCAAAGACCGGGAAGTGCCGCGTCTTGAGGTCGAGGTTGATGTCGATGCGGTTGGCGATCTCCTGCGAGCGGGCCACCGCCTCAGCCTGCCGGGGGAACGCGGCATACATCTGCTCGGGCGAGCGGATGAAGAGCTGATCGGTATCGATCTTCATCCGGTTCTCGTCGCTGCGCTGCGACTTGGTATTCACGCACAACAGCACATCGTGCATGGCGGAGTCGGTCTGGCACAGATAGTGCGCATCGTTTGTGGCGACGAGCGGGAAGCCCATCTTGTTGGCGAGATCGATCGTGGCTTCCGCACACGACTGCTGAATCTCGACTCCGCCGTCCTGAATCTCCAGATAGAACCGGTCACCGAACAGATTCGAGAACCAGTGAACCAGCGACTGAGCCTTCTCCTTCTCCTCCGCCAGGAGCAACCGCGACAGCTCGCTCGAGGCGCAGCCCGACAGGCAGATAATCCCCTCGTGGTGCTGAGCCAGGATCTCTTTGTCGATACGCGGCCGGTAGTAGTACCCTTCGAGAAACGCTTTCGAGGAGAGCTTAACCAGGTTCTGAAACCCCTGCCGGTTCATCGCCAGCAGAGTCAGGTGATACGCGGCATCTTTCATCCGCGACGCACTGCGGTCTGTGCGAGCCCCCGGCGCGATATAGGCCTCATACCCCAGAATCGGATTGATTCCGGCGTCCTTGGCCTTGGTATAGAACTCCAGCGCCCCGTACAGGTTGCCGTGGTCCGTAATCGCGCACGAGTTCATCCCCAGCTCTTTGACCTTCTTGATCAGGTCTGGAATCTTGCTGGCCCCATCGAGCAGCGAGTAGTGGGTGTGGCAGTGCAGATGGGCAAACGGGCGATCACTCATGATCGCGGCATTGTCCGGGACTCGGCGGTGAGACTCAAGGATGGGAGTTTCAGGAGAAGGTGACTCCAGTGGTTTATGGAATCCACAGATTTCGCGGATTACCGCAGATTTTCAATCATTGAATAAGGCGTGAACATCTCGCATCGACATTCATCGGATTCTCCGCCTCCTCCAATCTGCGTCAATCTGCGAAATCTGTGGATGACCTCCTGTGTGTCGATCAGGGCCAACTTCATGAGTTCGCGACGTAAGTCGAGTCCTGAAAATGAGAACGCCGATTGGCTCGCCTCCGAACCCGCCAGTCGATTCACTGTCTCGATACTCGACCGATTCGCGGTTTCCTCTATGCTACGTGTTCTCCGACTCTCAACGAGCGGGTCGGACGCAGTTCATCGGTCGCCTGGCGACCATCCACGGAACCCCAACATGCCCCGCGTGCTGATCACCGACAACTTGTCCAAGGCTGGCCTCAAGATTCTGGAGCAGACTCCGGGGATCGAAGTCGTGAACAAGTCGGTTGGCTCGCTCGAAGAGCTGAGGGCAGAACTGGCCAACGCCGACGGAATCATCGTTCGCAGTGCCACCAAGCTGCCAGCTGCGGCCCTCGAAGGTCAGACCCGCCTGAAGGTGATCGTCCGGGCTGGCGTCGGCGTCGATACGATTGATCTCTCAGCCGCGACCCGTCAGGGAATCGTGGTGATGAACACCCCGGCGGGAAACACGACCAGTACCGCCGAGTTGACCGTGGCGATGTTGATGGCGATGGCCCGCCACATCGGACCGGCCTCGCAGTCAGTCCGTGAAGGAAAGTGGGATCGCAAGAGCTACACAGGGGTCCAGCTGGCGGGCAAGACACTGGCCGTCATCGGCCTGGGACGAATCGGTCTGAGCGTCGCCAAGCGGGCTCTGGGCCTCGAAATGAAGGTTATGGGCTCTGACCCGTTCATGTCGGAACAACGAGCCGCCGAACTGGGAATCGAGCTGTACCGCGACATCGATCTGATGCTGCCGAAAGCCGACTTCCTGACCGTCCACACCCCAGCCACTCCCGAAACACTGGGAATGATCAACGCCACACGTCTGGCTGCGATGAAGAAGGGTGCCCGAATCGTCAACTGTGCCCGCGGCGGGATCATCGACGAGAACGCCCTGGCCGATGCGATCGAAGCGGGCCATATCGCCGGCGCTGCGATCGACGTGTTCGTCAACGAGCCACTCAAGCCGGAAGACCGCCTGCCGAAGCTGAAGCAGGTACTCTGCACTCCGCACCTGGGGGCCTCGACCGATGAGGCTCAAGAGAACGTCGCGGTCGAAGCTGCGGAACTGATCTCGGCGTTCCTCGTGAAGAACGAGATCAGCAGCGCGGTCAACATGACCAGCATCTCGGCCACCGAGATGAAGACCGTCAAGCCATACCTGGACCTGTCCTACCGGCTGGGACTTCTGCTCGCCCAGCTTAGCCAGGGCAAGGCGATCAAGGGAGCCAAGATCCAGCTGCGCGGCGAAGCGGCGTCCAAGCCTTCGAAGCTGATCGCCAATGCGTTCACGACGGGCCTGATGGAGACGGCGCTCGAAAGCGGCGTGAATATCGTCAATGCCGAAGTCGTCGCCAAGGATCGCGGACTGAGCCTCAGCACCAGCACCGAGCCCACCGCCGGGGCGTTCTCGACGCTGGTCTCCGCCACGATTGAGACTGCCGATGGCGAGCTGACCGCAGCCGGAACCATGTTCGGAAACGAGTTCCTGCGGCTGGTGAAGCTCGACAACTATCAGATGGATGCGTACCTGGATGGCCTGATGCTGGTGTACCGCCACCGCGATGTGCCCGGCCTGATCGGGGCGATTGGGACGACCTTCGGCAAGCACAAGGTCAACATCTCCTGCATGGCCCTGGGCCGCGAGCAAAACACTCCGGGCGGCAAGTCGATTGCCATCCTGAACCTCGACAATGCTCCGTCCGCCGAGGCGCTGGGCGAGGTGGCAGCTCACCCCGAGGTCACCGGCGTTCAGCTGGTCCAGCTTCCCAAGGCCGGGGCCGCCTTGCCGCGACTGGGAATCTAAACTGAAACCTTACAACGGTTTCCGATGATTACTGCGGAGCGAGTGGAGTCCATTCCACTCGCTCCGCAGCCATTTGGGGCTGGACTCACAAATCACCCAATTGACACAATCGCCTCATTCGTTACAATCGCCCCGTCTCTCAAAGACTCGCTGTCTCAAGTCCCTCGCCGCCTCCCGGACCACTGATCCAGGGACGTGCTGTGGGCAATACATCTGAATCGGTCGCACTCAAACCTGTGGTTGTCGCTCTCTTGGAGCGTGCCGAGAAGTTTGTCGATGACCTGGAGCCTGACCACGCGTCGGCATTTTTCCGGGCAGCCGTCGCGGCGGATGCGACACCGGTGTCACGCATCTCGTACGGGGTCTTTCTCGCCAATTGCGAGCGGGAAGTGGCCGCTCGAAATCAGCTGACCGAAGCTTGGGAACTGGCCAAGCGTCTGGGATTGGGGGGACTCCAGGCCTTGGCGTGCCACAATCTGGCGGCACTCCATCGACGCATGGGACAGCCGCTGATCGCCAGCGGGTTTCAGCAGCTGGCGATTCGCGCCCATCTGGACAGCTCCGATTATGAGCCGCTGCCCGCTTATCTCATCGCCGGACGAGCCCTCGATCTGGCTTCCCGCGAGTCGGTGGCTGCGGAGCGTCTGTGGACCGCAGCTCAGGTCGATCCGCTGGAGTCCGCCGTCGCGCTCCAGAACCGGGCCGTGGTCTGTTATCGCCAAGGCCGCGAGTCTCGCGCTTTGGAACAGCTGCAGTCGGCGTTCGATGTCGCCATGGGGCGGCACGATCTGGAGGCGTGCGCCGCGATACTGACCAATCTGTCTCACTTGGAGCGTCAGCGCGGTCGTTGGAGCGTTGCGGACGAGTGCCTGGCTCTCGCCGAGCGCATCGAGCAGGAAGCGTCTCGACCGCGGTCCACGCTGCGAGTGAAAGCCTTCCGCCGCGAACTCGTGCGCGGCCTGGCGATGCTGGCTGCAGACCCGAGCTGGAATTGAGGGCTTGGCACGTCGGGCGAGCCCGACGGCTAACAAGGTCTCCGTGGCAGGGTACTTGTACCGAGCCTCGCTGTGGTACACTCGACGCATCCGCTTTCTCTGATGGGTGCGTTGATGTTCGGATCACTCTTTGATCGTCGTTCGATGCTGCAGCGTTCCGGGATGGGGCTGGGAGCGCTCGGGTTAGCGGGGCTCTTCGCGGATGAAGCGTCCGGAGCTGCGGATGCCGGGCTGGGGCGAAAGGCTCCGCACTATCCGGCCAAGGTGAAACGCGTCATCCACTTCTTTCTGAACGGCGGCCCGTCGCATGTCGACACGTTCGACCCCAAGCCGATGCTGGCGAAATTCGCGGGCCAGCCAGCTCCGATCAATCTGACAACCGAACGCAAAACTGGAGCGGCGTTTCCCTCTCCCTTCAAGTTTCAAAAGTACGGCGAGAGCGGTCTTGAGATCAGCGAGATCTTCGCCAAGACCGCCGAGCACGCGGACGACATTGCAGTGATTCGCTCGATGTATGCCCAGGTGCCCAATCACGAACCGTCGCTGATGCTGATGAACTGCGGCGACTCCGTCCAGCCGCGACCCAGCGTCGGGGCCTGGGTCATGTATGGGCTGGGGGCCGAGAACCGGAATCTGCCCGGGTTTATCGCGATGTGTCCGAATGGGTTCCCGATCAAGGATGCCGAGAATTGGCAGTCGGGCTTCCTCCCCGGAGTCTATCAAGGAACGTTCGTTGACCCGCAGCACCGGGAACTGGAGAAGCTGATCGAGAATATCCGCAGCCCGCATGCTTCTCTCGTGGAGCAGCGGCGCCAGCTCGACCTGCTCAAGACCCTGAACGAGGAACATCGCGATCAGCGCGGCGACCCAAGGCTCGATGCCCGGATTCAGTCGTTCGAGCTCGCGTTCCGCATGCAGACCGAGGCGGCCGAAGCGTTTGATATTTCGAAAGAGCCCGCGCATGTGCAGGCCCGCTACGGAGACGGAGTCCACGGGCGGCAGACCTTGATCGCCCGCCGCCTGCTCGAACGGGGCGTCCGCTATGTCCAGCTCTGGCACGGGGCGGGCCAGCCCTGGGACAACCATGCTCAGATCGAATCGAATCACCGCAAGCTGGCGGGGGAGATCGACGGGCCGATCTCCGCGCTGATCCGCGACCTCAAAGAACGTGGCATGTTCGAGGAGACGCTGGTCCTGTGGGGCGGCGAGTTCGGACGCACTCCGACTGTGGAACTCAGCGGAGACGGCAAGGAACAGCTCGGTCGCGACCATAACCACTACGGGTTCAGCGTCTGGATGGCCGGCGGCGGAATCAAGGGCGGTACTGCGTATGGAGCGACCGACGATTTCGGGTTCAAAGCGGTCGAGAAGCCGACGAGCGTGCATGACCTGCACGCGACGATGCTGCACCTGCTGGGGTTCGATCACGAGAAGCTGACCTACCGCTACGCCGGGCGAGATTTCCGCCTGACGGATGTGCATGGCAAGGTGCTGACGGGGATTCTTTCGTAGGCAGGACTGACCGGGCGCGTCGGCCTCTCACACAAGATGGTGATTCATCCAGCTGTCCGATAGATTCGAGCATTACAACTCACCACGATTTCTGGGGACCGAACTGATGCGCACATTCCGAGCGGTAGCGGCAGCTGTCATGGCGGCGGCAACATTTGGGCTGAGTCCCGCGATTCGTGCGGACGGGCCAGCGGATAATCAGGTCGCGACCGTGCGACAGATTCCTCCGCCGGGAGTGCCGATTGAACAGGCCGACCGGGATGCGCTGACCGAACAGCTCAAGACTCTGAAGCAGAAGGTCGACGAGCTGCGAGGCTCAAAGAATCCCACCGTGCAGAAGTACCTGCCCGATGTCGAGATCTTCTCGCGAGCCATCGACCTGGCCCTGAACGAAGACGGGTTCTTTGATCCCAAGGACGGCCAGCGGGCGCAGGCTGTGGCTAAAGAGGGGATCGCTCGAGCGGAGGCCTTGGCTCAGGGGCAAACTCCGTGGACGAAGCAGACTGGCTCGGTGGTCCGTGGCTTCCGCTCGAAGCTCGATGGAACGCCCCAGCCGTATGGGATCGTCTACCAGGGAGACCTCACCGCAGCCCAGGGGATCCGAGCCGACATCTGGTGCCGCGGTCGCAGCGAGAAGGGGCTGGAGGTGCAGTTCCTCGCCACTCGCATGACCAGCCAGGACCCGGTTCCGGCTTCCGGCGTCCTGATGATTCACCCCTTCGGACGCTACTGCAACGCCAACAAACTCGCGGGCGAAGTCGACACGCTCGAAGCCCTAGAACATGCTCTCTCCGAGTACCCGATCGACCCGCAGCGCGTCGCGATCCGCGGGTTCTCGATGGGCGGCGCAGCTGCGTGGCATCTGGCGGTTCACTATCCGGACAAGTGGTTCGCTGCCAATCCGGGAGCCGGGTTCTCCGAGACGCCGGACTTCCTGAAGGTGTTCCAGAAGGAAGAACTCAAGCCGTACCCGTTCGAGCAGACGCTGTGGCAGATGTACGACTGCCCGGTGTGGATTCGCAATCTGAGGATGCTGCCGACGATTGCCTACAGCGGAGAGATCGACAGCCAGAAGCAGGCGGCGGATATCATGGCGGCGGCGTGTTGGAACCTGCCGGAAGGGGAACGGTTTGAGCTGACACACATTATCGCCCCGAAGACGGCGCATAGCATTGCCCCGGCGGCGAGGGCTGAGATTGAGAAGCGGCTGGCGATAGTGGACGGGATGCGGGAAGACCCTGAGTGGAAGACATTCGCAGTCCCAAGGGAGCCAGAGGTCTTCACCTTCACGACGACGACTCTCAAGTACAACTCGGCGCACTGCCTGACGGTGCATGGCCTCCACGAGCATTGGAGGCCAGCGACCGTCAGGTTCAGCTCTGACGGCACGATCAAGGTCGAGACTGAAAACGTCACTGAGTTCTCGCTAGAACTCGCGGCCGACAGTGCCCTCGGACTTATCGCCAGGCATCAGAGGCTCGGAGTCGCGGTCTTCGGCTCAGACTCACGCTTCAATTTCGATATACCGCAACGCTCCGACCGATCTTGGGGGGCACGCTTCCGCTTCGCTGATGACAAATGGCAACTCGTCTCCCCGATCGAACCGCCTTCCAAAGACCTCGTCAAGAAGCACAACCTGCAAGGCCCGATTGACGATGCCTTCATGTCCCCCTTCCTGTTCGTGAAGCCGACCGCAGCTGGCCGACATCCCGAGGTCGACAAGTGGGTCGAGTCTGAGTTCAACCGCGCGGTCCGCGAGTGGCACCGTCAAATGCGGGGTGAGGCCCGCGTGAAGACCAGCGAGGAACTCCAGCCTGCAGATATCGAGAACTACCACCTGATCTTGTGGGGCGATGCCCAGAGCAACCCGACGATCGCCAAGGTCGCAGGCTCGCTGCCGATCCAGTGGGGAGCCGAGCAGATCATCGTCGGCGAGCAGAAGTTCGACGCCAAGACGCACGCCCCAGTCCTGATCTACCCGAACCCGCTGAACCCCGAGAAGTACGTCGTCCTCAACAGCTCGTTCACCTACCGCGAGTACGACTACCTCAACAACGCCCGGCAGGTCCCCAAGCTGCCCGATTGGGCCATCATTGATCTGACCACTCCGCCCGATGCCCGCTGGCCGGGGAAGATCGCAGCGGGGGATTTCTTTGGTGAGAAGTGGGAGTTAAAAACCGCCAAGTAGCGTAAGAGCGGCATGGCGTGAGCCTGCCGAGTCTCTGTCACTCCCTGCGACTGGCTGTCAGATAAGAGGGCGATCGATGTCAGCCATCAAGATTGGCGACGAAGCGACGACCGTGACAATGCTGCGACCGGGTGGGATCGTGAGTCTCGCCGGGCAACGGCACTCGGCTCGGGCACGAACGGGATTTATCGATGCCGGGGTGGCGGTCATCGTTGCGGGAGGTGGCAATCAAGGGGTCGAAGTACTGCCCGCCGATCAAGTCCGCGACCGCCTCGCCCTTCCCGGATTCGGACAGGTCGTCTACTCCACGTACGGCGACCGGATTCGGGCGGAGCATCGCAAAGATGCCAGAGCGGATGCCGCTGTTCGGCGTGCGCGGACCTTGCGGATGCGAACTCTGGGCACTGTGTTCGGCGTGGCCGCCGGTGTATTGGCAGCTTCGCTGGCGCTCGGAACTCCCGACCACTGGTTCACAGCTTTGCAGTGGCGCGACACTCTTCTGTGTGCGGGGATGTTCCTGCTTCTGGGAGGGCTGGGGCTGCCGTTTCTGGACGATACGCTCGACGATCTCGACTCGACGTTTTCCCAGTTCTCGAGCCTGATCGGGCTGGCCTCACTCGGAGGGTTCGGAGCTGTCCTCGGTTGGCTCACACCCGAGCGGGGCTTCCCGCTGGCACTGACAGCGGCTGCGATCTGCGGAGTCCTGCTCGTGATCCCCGTTCCCGGACTGCTGATGCTGGTCGGAGCCACCGAAACCGCCGAGGGAGCCGAGCCACTGGCACCCGGCGAATCCAGCGTGCCGACGAACAACAGCTCCGGCCAGTGACTTCGCAGCCCTTTCAGGGCAGGGAGTGACGCTGCACCTTCCGGCATTCAGCCCACTTGGAACGACTCGAATTCGGCGCGCGGGCACACTTACGACCGCTGCGCGAGTTCCCACCACAGGCACGTGCTGGCCCGGATGCCGCGCTGGTAGTCTTCGAGTGAGAACTTCTCGTTCGGGCTATGCAGGTTGTCGGTGTTCTGGCCCCAGCCCAGCAGCAGCGTGTCGACCCCCAGCACCTCCTTGAATGTCCCGACCACGGGGATTGAGCCTCCCTCGCGGATCAGCACCGGGGCCTTGCCGAACCCCTTCTCGATCGCCCGCTTCGCCGCAGCCATATAGGGACTGTTCAGGTCGCAGACGGTTGCGGGGCAGCCGTGGTATTCTTTGAATTCGAGCTGCAGTCCGGGCCGCACGCGGGCTTCGACGAACTGCTTCACAGCTGCGACGATCTTGTGCGCATCCTGATTCGGGACCAGGCGGCAGGTGATCTTGGCCATCGCCCAACTGGGGATGATCGTCTTGGGACCTTCTCCGGTATAGCCGCTGAGCATCCCGTTCACGTCACATGTCGGGCGAGCCCAACGGCGTTCGAGAGTCGTATACCCCGTTTCGCCCCAGACATCACCGGCACCGATCCCGGCCAGGAACTTCGACTGCTCGAACGGCAACCGGTTCCACTCGGCCCGCTCCTCAGCGGTGAGATCCTTGACATCGTCGTAGAACCCGGGAACCTGCACCCGACCGTCCTCAGAGTGCAGCTCGCTGATGATGCGGGCCAAAGCGTTCGCGGGGTTGGCGATTGAGCCTCCGAAGATTCCGCTGTGCAGGTCCTGCTTCGGCCCGGTCAATTTGACCTCGCAGGCGATAATCCCGCGCAGCCCATAGGTGATCGCTGGAAGCCCCGGCCCGTACTGGCTGGTGTCGCTGACCACGGCGATGCCGTTCTGGCAGCGCTGTTTGTTCTCCTGCAGGAAGATCTCGAGGTGGTTGCTGCCGACCTCTTCTTCGCCCTCGATCACGAACTTCACGTTTACCGGCAGCTTGCCGACCGACTTGAGCCATGCGGAAACCGAACGCACGTGCGTGTACATCTGGCCTTTGTCGTCGGTCGCTCCGCGGGCATAGATATGGCCGCCGCGAATCGTGGGCTCAAACGGCGGGGTCTCCCACTTGTCGAGAGGATCGGGCGGCTGGACATCGTAATGGCCATAGACCATGACCGTCGGCGCCCCCGGTGCTCCGAGCCACTCGCCATAAACAATCGGATGGCCCGGAGTCTCGCACAGCTCGGTCTTGAGCCCGGCTGCCTTCAATTGATTGAGCACGAACTCAGCGGCCCGGCGAGTGTCTGCATTGTGCGTCGATTGAGCGCTGACGCTGGGAATGCGAAGCAGCTCGGTCAGCTGTTCGACCGACTGGGAGGCGTAACGTTCGTTCCACTGAAGGGCATTCTGCAGGGCGGTCTGGTCCATCGGAGGCGTCCTGGGGAGAGTTGATTCGTCGATGAACTGAATCTTATCGCGGAACGAAATCTTCCGTTAGCCGTCGAGCTTGCTCGACGTGCCCCCCCCAAAAAAACGCACCGGGGTGGGCCACTCCGTCGAGTGCCCCACCCCGGGAAGGAATCGGAACCAAGGATGTTGAGGCTGGGATCAGCAGACTCTCAGGAGGTGTCTCACGCCTCCCCACCGGTCAGTTCCGTCGCGCTTGGATCGTTACGACCGAGATGATCTGCATAATCGATGCCATTCGGATAATCGTTACAACCGGAACCGGGGGCGGGGCGAGAACTCGTCAGTCAGGCATGGTCCGCCGGGTGCTGTGTTCACGCGAAGATTACGAATTGCTGGTGACGTAACTCATGGACGGCAGAATTCTTACGAATTCTGCTACTGTCAGACTTCGTTTGGAAAAGGAACGCGGGACCGGGGAAGTTGATGCTTCTCTGCCCAGAAGGCACGATCGGCTGGAGTGATAAGAAAGCTAATCCACAGAAGCTTCAGACTGTTCAGAACAGTTAATACTCCCCAAAGCGGAAACTGATCGCACTGCAAAAAACAACAGCCCGGAAGACTGTTTCCAGTCGTTCGGGCTGTGTGTGAACTCGTTGATCCGAATCGACAGCTTACTTCTTGGCCAGCTTGGCTGCGGGAACCTTGACTGGGTCGAGCTTGTTGGCACCGGCCTTGACGGTGACCTTGTACTCGCGGTTCAGGTAGCCCTGGCGTTCGTGCCAGACGCGGAAGGTGTGTTCACCGGCAGGCAGATTCTCGATCTTGAACTTGCCATCGGCGTCGGACACAGCGGCATACGGGTGATCGGTCACCACCCAGTAAGCATTCATCCAGGAGTGAATGTCGCAGGTGACCTTCAGCGGCAACGTTTCCTTGAGGGCGAGGTTGACGGCACGGCCGGTCTTGTCGTTGGGCTGAACAATGAAGTTCTCGCCGTTATTGGCGACCGGATTCGTGTGGACGTTGTGAGCGGCCCCGTCCGAGTTGATGCACTGGACTGGCTGCCCCACGCGAACGGTGGTTGCGTGAGGGATAAACCTGCAGCCCACCTGGTCGAAGACGACCGGAGTCTTCGGAGCCTCTTTCAGATCGGGATGAACCGATGCCGGAGCCTTGGCGAGGAAAATCACAACGTTTGCAATCGCGCCATCTTTTCCCAGAACCAGAGACTCGTCAGGAGTATCGGCCACAGCGCATACCGCCGGATCTTTCAGGGTCGGATCGCCCTTCTTGTAGAGCGGCGGCGATTCAATCGTTCCATCGACGACGAATTGACCTTCAATCGTGCCCCAGTCTGCGGCGGAGACAAACGTCCCCGTTCCCGCAGCTGCGAGGAGCATTCCACAAGCCCAGCTCATGCGTGCCAACATCTGATGACTCCACAAACACCATCGGCGGGACCGCGACAAAGATCTCAGATCTCGCGCGGCGAAGTTGGAGGGTGATCCTCCTTGACCGTTTTAATTCTATGTCCGCAGGAGAGGCCTGATCCAGCGGAATCGCTGCGGATTCCATTCTGCGAGAGGAGATTCTCTGGTTCGGAGAACCGCACACTTCAATCCTCAGCGTGCCGCAGCTCCAGCTTCCAGATCGGGCCGAGTTTCTGGTTCGTGGGATCAGTTCTCTGGCGGTATTCGCCGGACCAGACCCCCGTTTTGTCCTTCACGGGAGTAATGATCGCCTGTCCCAGCAGCGGCCCCTCGTTGAAGACCAGCTTGGTCTTGCCGTTGGCCATCTTCTCCAGGTCGCCGATCCGCTTGTCGGCGACCTTGGGACCGAGCTTTTCGAGAGCCTCTTTCACTCGCTCAGGAGGTGTCTTTCCCTCGCCGGGCTTCACCTCGGGGGGGTGGGCACTTCTAGAATGGCCCCGTCGCTGACGCGGAACCGAGCTTCGATCGGCTTCTCTTCGCCCCGTTTCGTGGCTTTGAACTGCCAGATGGAACCTTCGATGTTGTCGTTGGGCAGCCGCGGAACCGAATCGGCTCGTGGCGGCAGTGGCAGTTGGGCACTGGCGGGGACTGCCGCCAGACAGAAGGCGATGGTGAACAGCCGGTACAGGTGAGTGAATCGCGCCATGGGGCCTTCCTTTTGGAACGAGGAGTTCTGTTGAAAACGAGTATATCAACCGGTCCGCACAAAACGCACACTTCCGCGCTCGGCTGGACACCCGTGGCACAATCCGGGAACATCCACCCGCCCCCTTGGCTTCTCTGAGATTGAACGTGGCCCAAGCCTCACCCAAGTCGCTGCCTCCTGAGGTCGTGGCCCGCATTTCGCGGCTGGAGATCCTCACCCGCGAGGTCGTCGAGGGATTTCTCTCCGGGATGCACCGCAGCCCCTACTTCGGCCAGTCGATCGAGTTCGTCCAGCACCGCGAATATACGCCCGGCGATGACACCCGCCGCATCGACTGGAAAGTCTGGTCCAAGACCGACAAGTACTACCTGAAGCTGTTCGAGGAAGAGACCAACCTGCGGACGACGCTGCTGGTCGATATCAGCGAGTCGATGCAGTTCGGTTCCCATTCCGTGACCAAGTACGACTACGCCTGCCAGATCGCCGGGGCGCTGACCTATCTGCTGCTCAAGCAGCAGGACGCCGTCTCGCTCACTGCGTTCGATGACCAGGTCCGCGGAGTGGCTCCGTCGCGCAGCACGCATACCCATTTGGGCTCGATCCTGTCGGTCCTGTTTCATCAGAACCCCGCCAAGAAGACCGACCTCGAAGCGATCCTGAAGGCCGCTGCGAAGGAGAAGTCACAGCGCGGGATGGTGATCCTGATTTCGGATCTATTCGCCCCACGCGAGGGACTGTTCCAGGGACTGCGGATGCTACGCAAACGCGGGCATGATGTCCTGGTCCTGCAGGTGCTCGACCCGCAAGAGATCGACTTCAGCTACGCCGGTGTCACCAAATTCGAAGGAATGGAAGGGGCTGGCGAACTGGTCTGCGACCCGCGTTCGCTGCGTGAAGGCTACCTGGCTGCGATGGAGCAGTTCCTGCACGAAGTCCGCCGCCGCTGCGCCGCCGAGGGGATCGACCACCAGACCGTCCGCACCGACGAGCATCTGGATGCCGTGCTGCGGAAGTACCTGAACCACCGGCGGCTGGTGATCCAGCATCATTGATCCCGATTACTCAGGCACCCAGGTCTCCATCGAGCTCGGTGCCAGCGTGCGGTCGAATCCGGCCCACTGTGGCAGCTGGATGATCGACAGCCCCGCGGGCGGCACGTGCGTGGGCTGCTGTCTCAGATACGACACGAGTTGCTCCAGGCCGTCGTTGTGACCGACCGCGACGATCGTGTTCCACTCGTCCGGGAACCGGTCGATCGCCAGCTCCCACGTGGAAACAGGACAGAGATAGAGCCGCGTTTCGGCCTGAATCCGGTCGGTGCAGTTCAATTCGCCGGCGACATGCTCGGCAGTTTGGCGTGTCCGGACCGCACTGGAGCAGACGATCTTGTCAGGCTGAATGCCGAGCCGGGCCAGGCGTCGTCCCATGCGCGGAGCCTGCTCTTGGCCGCGGGGTGTCAGCGGTCGATCGAAGTCGGGCCAGCGGTTGTCGTCCCAGTTGGCGTGGGCGTGCCGCATCAGAATCAGGGTTTTCATCCGCCGTCGTCTCTCTGTCTGCTTGTACGCGATCCCCGCTAACGGGTCAGGACCGTCTCCAGAAGTTTGCGGAGCTTGTCGTCGCTCGCCTTGCCTTTGCCGGTCTGCCTACCGGTCAGGCCGTTCAGGTTCTCGGGATCTTTCGCATCGACTGCCTTCAACAGATTCAGCACCTGCCGGAGCAACACACGCTCGGTGTCTTTGTCCCCTTGCGAGTACTTCACAGCTGCCTGCCTGAGCAACGTCTGATACGGCTCCAGCGCGGACGAGTCAGTCCCGTAGAACGAGGCCAGCTCGGATCGGGCAAAGGCCTTGTCTTCGCTGCTGTGAACCGCTGGCGAGTCGAAATCCACAAGGATCAAGCCCACTGAACTCAGACAGCTGGCCGCCAGGACCGTGAACAGCAACACCGGGTTCGACTCTTTGGGCTTCGAGTCGGACTTCGTCGGAGCGGCGACGGTGGCCAGGGCCAATTCCGGATAACGCCCGTCTGTACCCAGCTGAACGGTGGCCTCGGGCCCCCGATTGGTGATCAGCTTGGCGACCTGCCGCTTCGATTCCCTGCGAGGCCCTTTGCGTCGCTCGGGTGCCGCTGGCGTCGCGGGCGGAGTCGTCTCCCCCGCTGAGCTGGTCAACCGAACTTCGGTGGAGCCGCCCAATCGGATCGTTGTGTCGGCCGAGACGGTCACCCACGCCTGACGTGGCAGCCGGGATTCGCCAATCGCGATCTCTTCGGCTTCGTTGGCGTATAACGAGAACTTGCCGCCCTGGACCGAGAGGCTGGCGTGGAACTCACCCAGACCTGGATCGCTCAGCACGATGTTGTTGTCGCTGGCGGTCCCGATATGCAGCAGCTCCCCCGACAGGGGAAATTGCTTTCCCTGATCAGGACCACTGAGTACTTCCAGAACCACAGGCACGGGTCACGGACTCCACAGGCATTCAGGAACTGCATTCAGGAGCCGGGCTGGCCCTGGGCCTTTTCTTTTTGCTTGGCCTCGAACTCAGCCACCCAGCGGGCGGGGTCCTCATCAAAGGCCGCCTTACAGCCACTGCAGCAGACCCAATACGACTTGCCATTGAAGCTGACCTGAGACGTTCCCAGCCCCGCAGAGATCACACACGTGCGATCCTTGTAGTCGGTATCGTTTAAGGCAAACGACGAACCATCCCGCTGCGTGCCGACCGTATCGACACGCGTGAATTTCGTTCCTCGCTTGCGTTCCACTTCCAGCAGGTAGCGATTGTTGTCCTGCTGATTGAGGATCAGCTGGAGGGCGTCCTTGGCGTCGCCGACTTCGGTCAGCAGCAGCTTGTACTTGCGATGTACGCGACGGTCGTCCCCTTCGAACTCCTCAACCGGTTCGGAGAACTGACCTTCGAGGGTGTGAGTCTGACCCTCTTTGTCCTTGACGGTCATCTGATAGGTATCGCGGTCCGTGAGATAGGTCAGCCGCCCTTCGGTGACGTATTGACTCTTCTCCGATTTGAGTGTCAGCGCCGGCTGTCCAGGCTGGCTGCGAAAGTCCCAGACCCAGTTGGGACTCTCCAGAGCCTTGAACTCGCCGAATTCCTTGTTCGTGGTCCCCTTCCAGCTGCCGAGCATAACTTGCAGGGCATTCATCGCCGCGACGACCTTGCGGCGATTCTGGACCGAGTTGACAGCTGCGGTCGCAGTCGGCGATGCGGTGGGCGTCGCGGAAGCCCCCATGGTCGGGCTCTTGCCGCCGCCGAGCGAGATGGTCGGAATCGGGGCGTCATCTTCCGGGGGAGCTTCCACCGGAGCCGCAGCGGGAGCGGCCACGGGAGCCTGTGGTGCAGCAACGACCGGAGCCACCGCAGGAGGTGCCACGGGGGGGACAGGTGGCGGCGGGGCCGAACCACAGCCCAGGCTCAGCAGCAACGGAATCCACGAGAGACGACGGCGTGACATGACGACTCCTTGAGAACTCGGACATGCTCAAGATACCGGGAAACGGAGTCCCTGACGAGAAACTTAATGAATCGAATGAAATCGGAGTGGGATTGGGCGGCGTGAGCGCAGGGTCGTAGAGTACTGTTGGCCTTCAATCTGTTTACTGAGGAGCTCCGAAAGTAGACTGCCCGCGTGGCAATTGCGGTCGACTGCGCCTTATCACTTGGAGTCATGCTCATGTTTCGACTCATGGCAGCCTTACTCATGTGCAGCGTTTGCCTCGCTGTCCACCCTGTCTGGGCCGAGGAACCGATTCCCGCGCGACTGACGGCCAAAGACTCATCGAAACCATGGAAGGACGATGTCCCGGACGCGCAGCTGATGCTCGACAACGTGTCGTGGCCCTCGGTCGAGTTCGAAGTCTCGTGGACTCCGGTCGAGGGAAAGGAGTTCCAGCGGCTGGTGCGGTATCCCACTCCGTTTCCGTCCGGCGATGCCACGAACGATCTGGTCTCGATGGAGTGGTACATGCCGAAGATGCCCCTGCTGCAGGAGGGGCCGCTGCCGACCATTGTCGTGATCCATGAGTCTGGACCCGCCATGCCAGCGGGGCGGGCGATTGCTCGGGGGATTCAGCAGCGCGGGCTGAATGCCATTCTGCTGCACCTCCCCTATTACGGAGAACGACGCGGCAGCAAGAAGCGGGATGCCAGTGAGTTCCTGATCACGATGCGGCAAGGGGTTGCCGATGCGCGACGGGCCTTTGATGCCGTGGCTGCGCTGCCGGGAGTCGATCCTCAGAAGATCTCATTACAGGGAACCAGCCTGGGAGGATTCGTGGCGACTTCTGCCGCCTCGCTTGATGCCTGTTACCACCAGTCGTTCATCATGCTGGCGGGCGGTGATCTGTATGACATGTTCATGAACGGCCAGCAGGATACCGCCAAGATCCGCAATCAGCTGGCCAAGGCGGGCTACGAAGGGGACAAGCTCAAGGAGCTGTTGTACCTGGTCGAGCCGACGCGGATCGCGCATCGCTTGCCCAAGGACAGGACCTGGGTCTATGCCGCACTCCAAGATGATGTCGTGCCGATTCGCAATGCCCGCAAGCTGGCGCAGGTGATCGGTCTCGATACCAAGCACCGGCTGGAGTTCGTCGGTGGGCACTACACAGCGGCACTGTGGCTACCGGTCGTGATTGACCACTTCACGAAGACGGCGGCGCAGTAACACAGTGATTCGGCAGCTTCCAACCGGCCCAGGCCAGCAGCCCCCAGCCGACCATCATCAGGACTCCTCCCAGCGGAGTCACGGCTCCGAGGACCGGAATCTTCAAGAGCACGAGCGCATACAGACTGCCTGAGAAGAGCAGCATCCCCAGGAACAAACACAGGGCAGCGGCCTTGAGACTGCGGCTGGGCGATTGCCTGAGCAGGAGTCCCGTCAGAACCAGTCCCAGCCCCTGCCCAAACTGGTAGTCGGCCCCGGTCTGAAAGTCGCCCACATACTTGGCGACCGCCGGAATCGTCTCACCGCGGACGACTCGCGTCTCGTTCGCGTACAAGCTCGCGATCGACTTCTCGAGTCCATGGGCGGCCCAGGCCCCGAGTGCGATTGAGAGACAGACAGTGATCGCACCGATGGCGATCCAGTGGTTTCCGCAGCGAGTCATGTTGAGGAGTCTATTCGTTCTGTAGCCACGTTCGCCAGAACGTGGGGGCTGCGACCGCCATCCGCGCCCCGTCTCAGTCCGCCAGCTCGATCGACCCGTCGGCGTATTCCCGCATCGCCGGACCGGCTTCATCGGGAGCGGTCGGGTGCAGCTGCAGGCGGACCATCTGCCCGGCGACGGTTCCCTCGACGACGACGAACGACAGTCCCGACTCCATGAGCGGGCTGTGGGGCATCGCGTTCCAGAGGAACGACTGGATCGACTGAAACTGGTCGAACAGACCTTGCAGGTTAAACCGGAAGTTGTGCGGTTCCTGCCGTCCGTCCAGGGGCCCGCCGACGATTTCACGGGCCCCCAGATACATCGAGATCTCCCAGCTATCGTCCTCAAACGCACATTCATAACCGACGCGGGCTTCGCCGCTAAATGGTTCAAACAGGTCGGCGACCTGATCCACAAACGCTGAAATCGCGTCGGGGAGGGGAATCTCCAGATTCTCGCGGCCACGAGCTTCCAGACCTTTGACGAGATGCCGAATCACCAGATGAGAGTGAGCCAAGATGGGACTCCGGGTCCGCTCCCCATCCACCGGTTCCGCGAAGGAATCCCCGATGTCCAGGTGGTGCGAACGCAAATGCAGCTGAGGTTCAATGATGTCTGAGCGGCAATCCGTCGCACGGTACCCACAGCATCCGCCGGGGTACGGGACAGTCATCGGAGAACTGTGCGGTGAGGTTCCAGCAGAAACTGCCGACGAAGGCCGAGCATGCCATGACTTGGTGGGCGAGTCCGATTGTTCCGACTGTACCGGGCGGGGAAACGGTGACCCTTGCGCCGCAATCGTCACATTGCGTCACCCTCGAAATCGCCCTAGAATCCGACCGTTACTGAACTTCCGATGACGCACCACGGATGGCGTCGTCTCCCCTGCGCGGGACTTTCCACCGCATGAAACGGATTGCCGTTCTCGGTTCGACCGGTTCTATCGGGACGAGCTGTCTGGATGTGCTGAAGGCACAGCCGGACACTTTGCGCCCCTACGCGCTGACGACGCATCGCCGCTGGGCCGAATTGTCGGTTCAGTGCCGCCAGTTCCTGCCTGCGGTGGCAGTCATTTCCGATACGAGTCTGCTTTCCGAAGTCGATCGTTCCGCGTTTCCGCCTCAAACGGAGCTGCGATTCGGAGCTGCGGCGGTCGCCGAGGTGGCCCGCCATCCCGAAGTCGATGTCGTCGTCTCGGCGATCGTCGGTGCGGCGGGTCTGCAGGGAACCTGGGCTGCGGTCGAAGCCGGGAAAGTGGTCGCCCTGGCGAATAAGGAAACGCTGGTCGTCGCCGGTCCGCTGATCATGCAGCGCGCACGTGAACGTGGGGCAAGGCTGCTGCCCGTCGACAGTGAACACAATGCAATCTATCAATGCCTGACTGCGGGGAATGCCTCGGAAGTCAAACGGATTATCCTGACCGCCAGCGGGGGCCCGTTTCGCGAATGGCCACTCGAGAAGATCGCCAGCGTGACCCCTGACCAGGCCCTGGCCCATCCGACCTGGAACATGGGACCGAAGATCACGATCGACTCCGCGACGATGATGAACAAGTCGCTGGAAGTGATCGAAGCACGCTGGCTGTTCGACATGCCGGTCGAGAAGATCTCGGTCGTCATTCACCCGCAGTCGGTCGTCCACTCGATGGTCGAATATGTGGATGGATCGGTGATTGCCCAAATGTCCCCGCCGGACATGCGGTTGCCAATACAGTATGCTCTGACGTGGCCGGACCGGATTGTCGGCGTCGCCCGGCAGATGGACTTCACCCAGGCGATCTCACTGACATTTCATCCGCCAGATCTGGAACGCTATCCCTCTTTGAAGCTGGGCTTCGAAGTGGCAGAGCGGGGTGGAACCTGCGGAGCTGTGCTCAACGCGGCCAATGAGGTCGCGGTGGAGCGATTCCTGAAACATGAACTGGCGTTTGGGGCCATTCCTCGACTCTGTCGAGAGATCCTCAGCGCTCATCAATTTGATGCCAACCCGTCGCTCGAACTCCTGATGGAGCAAGATCGCTGGGCTCGGCAGGAGGCGTTGCGTTGGAACTCCTAGCTGCGAATGATTTGTCAGGCTGGCTCGTCTGGCTGGTGAACGCCGTGACCGCCGCAATCGGCCTCGGGATGGTAATCTTCGTCCACGAGTTGGGGCACTTCGCCGTTGCCAAGTGGTGCGGCGTTTTCGTCGAGCGTTTCAGCATCGGATTCGGACCGGTTCTGCTCAGCAAGAAATGGGGTGATACGGAGTACGCCCTGTCGGCGATTCCGTTCGGTGGCTACGTTAAGATGCTGGGCCAGGACGACATGGACCCCGGCCAGATGACGGACGATCAGGTGGCAGCCGATCCGCGGTCCTACACCGCCAAGTCGGTTCCGCAGCGGATGGCCATCATCTCGGCGGGCGTGATCATGAACTTGATCACCGGCTGGATGTTCTTCAGCTACGCCTATCATTCCGGAGTCGAGGAAGTCGACGCTCAAGTGGGCGAGGTCGTCGTGGGCATGCCAGCCTGGACTCATGGAATTCGTCCGGGTGACACGCTGACCAAGATCAACGGTCGCAAGGTCCGCGAGTACTCGGACGTGATTCGCGGCGTGGCCCTCTCGTCGGGGACGCTGGAGATCGAAGCCAAGCGGCCTGGCGGCGAGAAGTATTCGATCACGATTGATCCGGACGCGGACGGGGATCGCCGTCGGCTGGGGGTCAATCCGACTCTGGCACTGAAGATCAATGACCGTTCGATTCAGGTCGCCGCCCCCGGATCACCGGCAGAGAAGTCCGGTTTCCAGGCAGGCGATGAGATCGTCGCCATCAACGGAGAAGCGGTGAAGAGCTGGTACGCAGCGCAGCCAATTCTGTACGAGAAACGCGCGGAGACGTTGGAGATCACCGTTTCCCGCAAGGGACAGGAAGTCAAACTCCAGCTGCCCCCCGCTCCCCGGAAAACACTGGGGCTGCGACTGGAGCCCGGGAAGATCACAGCGGTCCGCAAAGACTCCCCAGCTGCAAAAGCAGGACTGAAAGTCGGCGACCGACTCGTCCAGATTGAGGGAGAAGATGTCGGGCTCAAGCTGGCTCCGCAGCGGTTGCCCCAGTACTTCTATGATCATCGCGGGACCCCTCGGAAAGTCGTCGTGCAGCGTGAGATCGCCGGGGGCCAGCCGGAATCGCTGGAGCTGACCGTCACTCCGGACGATACGCTGCCGGGCAGCGAGCCAGCCTTCAATCCAGGATCGCCAATGTCGATTCCGAGTCTGGGGCTGGCGTTCCAGTTTCTGCCGACCATTTTGTCCGTGGAAGAGGGCGGCCCCGCAGCTCAGGCCGGCATCAAGGCCGGGGCGATCGTGTCGTCGATCAAGTTCATGAAGCGGACCGGAACGCCCCTCGATCACATGGGGGAAGACAACTTGATTGTCCCGGTCGACAGCACCGACAAGATCAAGGGCAAGCTCACCGAAGGTGGCTGGCCGTTCGCTCTACTTCAGCTGCAGACGGCCGATTCCCGAGACGTCGTTCTGTCGATCAAGGACGACAACAAGTCACCAGCCCATGATGTCCCCGTTGTCCCCGCAGCAGACCCGGATCAGTTCCAGTCGACGTTGCGGGGGGTGGAGCTGACTTCACTGACGCACATTCGCAAGGCTGAAGGATTCGGGGATGCGTGTCAGATCGGAGTCCAGAAAACCGTCGACTCGATCACCGAGGTTTACCTCACGATTCGCAGCCTGGTCGGGGGCAGCATGTCGGTCAAGAACCTGCATGGTCCGCTGGGGATCGCCAAGATCGCCTTCATCATGGCTGATCAGGGACTGGCGATGTTCCTCATGATCCTGGGGGCCATCAGCATGAATCTGGCTGTGATCAACTTCCTGCCGATTCCGGTCCTGGATGGCGGTCACATGGTGTTTCTGATGTACGAGGCTGTGACCGGCAGGAAGCCCTCCGAGACCGTGATTGCCACCGGAACTTACATCGGACTGTCGCTGGTTCTGTCGCTGATGGCGACCGTGATCTACCTGGACCTGTTCGTCCACTAAGTCACGAGTGGTCAGAGTCACGAGTGGTCAGATTTGGGCAGTCAGCCAGAGACTCGTTGGCGGTTTCTGGTTGACCTGCGTCCGAGGGAACTCAAGCACCCGGAAAGTAGTCGGGCTCCTGGCCAGCGACCCACTTGATGTTGCACCCGATGCTGGGTTTCTGGTCGGCGACGATCGGCTGACCGGAGAGCAGCGCATTGCACGCAGCTCGCAGATCGGCCCCGGTCACTGGGACGCTGATCTTGGGGCGGCTGTCGTCGAACTGCCCGCGATAGACCAGATGAAACTTGGAGTCGAATAGAAAGAAATCGGGCGTACAGGCTGCCCGGTAGGCCTTGGCGACGGACTGAGTCGGATCAAACAGGTACGGGAACGGATACCCCGCAGCCGCGTGTTCGGCCTTCATTGCCTCGGGACCGTCTTGCGGATACTGCGCCACGTCGTTGCTGCTGATCCCGACGATGGCCAGCCCCTTATCCATATACTCCCTCGCAAACGCGGCCAATTCCGAACGCAAGTGCAGCACGAACGGGCAGTGGTTGCACATGAAGATCACGAGCAGCCCGGGCTTCCCTTCAAAGTCGTTTCGCGAGACGGACTTCCCATCCACATTCAACAACGAGAAGTCGGGAGCCACACTGCCCAGAGGCAACATCGTGGAGGCGGTTCGGACCATGGTGGGAACTCCTGAGTGCGGATCGACATCGTTCACAACCACTTTATCTCGGTTCGGGGAGTACTGCCACAAAGACATGGTGTTTCCAAGGGGTCAGTGTGCCTTCGCCGATTGGTGGTACCGGTCAAACTCAGCGGATGTCACGATAAAACATCGAGCGGTTCTCCCCACGATCAGCTCTACGGAATACAAGAGATCCGCAGATTTCACAGATTTACGCAGATTTACGAGACCATTCGCTGGCTGAAGCTTCGTTTGATTCTCAGGTACGGCCAACACGTGATGTATCGCCTCTTCCAATCTGCGTGAATCTGCGAAATCGGTGGATCATTTCTGCTGGAGTTCTCGGACGACCACCATTGGACGAATACACACAAGGTGGCAGTACTGTTTCAACGAGGGCAAGCTGTCAGCCGTCAGCTTTCAGCAATCAGCCAGCCAAAGAACCCCAGAGTGAAACAGTGGGTCGCCGTGGCCGTTCCCAGACCTTACGGGACGGGCGATGGGACTCATCATCCTGAATGCCGCTCGGTAATCTGCGTAAATCTGTGAAATCTGTGGATCATTTACGCCGCCGTGGACTCGTGGTTCGAAGTCCCAGCCATGGGGCTCTATAGTCCTGCAGTTCCCTCTCGCTCCAGGAGTGCCCCGTGTCTGGATTCCCCTCTCTGTCCGAAGCCACACGCACCTGGGGTAAGATCGCCGCCCTCAGCTTTGGCGGCCCCGCAGGACAGATCGCGGTGATGCACCGCATCCTCGTCGACGAAAAGAAGTGGATCTCCGAAGAGCGGTTTCTGCACGCTCTCAACTTCTGCATGCTGCTGCCCGGCCCCGAGGCGCAGCAGCTGGCGACCTATATCGGCTGGCTGTTGCATGGACTGCGAGGAGGCCTCATCGCGGGGACGCTGTTCATTCTGCCGGGGGCGGTCTCGATCCTGATCCTGAGTCTGATCTACGCGCTCTATGAGCAGTCGGTGTTCGTGCAGGCCCTGTTCTTCGGGCTCAAGCCCGCTGTGCTGGCGATCGTGATCGAGGCGGTCCTGCGGATCGGCAAACGCGTCCTCAAGAACCCGGCGATGTACGTCGTGGCCGGGTGCTCCTTCGTCGGAATCTTCTTCTTTGGAGTTCCGTTCCCGGTCATCGTCCTCGTGGCGGGGCTGGTCGGATATGTGGGTGGTCGGCTCACGCCGGAGCGGTTTCTGGTCCTGAAAGGACATGGAGGAACGACGGGGACTGAAGACATCTCCGGACTCCAGCTGTCCCCCGCAGCTCCATCCTGGGGCCGTAGCCTGCGCGTCAGCTTGGTCTGCCTGACGCTCTGGTTTACACCGCTCATCGGACTGTATTGGTGGCTCGGGCCGCAGTCGGTCTATCTCGATCAGGGGCTGTTTTTCAGCAAGGCGGCGATCGTCACATTCGGAGGGGCCTACTCGGTTCTGGCCTACGTCGCCCAGCAGGCGGTCGAGCGGTTTCATTGGCTGCAGCCCCATGAGATGCTCAACGGGCTGGGCATGGCCGAGACCACTCCCGGTCCGCTGATCATGGTAGTCCAGTTCGTGGCGTTTATGGGGGCCTATCGTCATCCCGGACCGCTCAGTCCCGTTGCAGCCGGAATCCTGGGCTCAGCCATTACCACCTGGGTGACGTTTGTTCCTTGCTTCTACTGGATCTTTCTGGGAGCTCCGTACATCGAACGCCTGCGAGGCGACAAACAGCTCACAGCGGCTCTCTCGACGATCACAGCCGCTGTGGTCGGAGTGGTCATGAACCTGGCGGTCTGGTTTGCAGTCCACACACTGTTCGGAAAGGTGGATTCAGTGAGCGTGGGCCCGGGCCAGCTGTTGAAACTGACAGTCCCCCTCTGGTCGACGATCGACTGGGGAGCAGTGCTGATCGCGAGCCTCGCCATGCTCCTGACATTCCGCTGGAAACGCGGCATGGTCACGACGCTGGCTGCGTGCGTGGTGGTTGGATTGACGTGGTGGTGGCTGACTCGGTGATCGAGACGACCTGCCGCGACGAGATCATTTCTTTTCCCCAACGACGACTTCGAAGACCGGACTGGAGAAACTTCCTACCCAGTATCCTTTGCTCCGTTCAGCAACCCCGTAGTTGTCGTAGGTCAGCTGCACGGTGTAGGTCCCTGGCCGTGAGAAATCATGCAGTCGACTCAGATCGAGTCTTCGTCGATAGGGTGTTGTGGCGGACAAGGTAATGTCGTTCCACGTTGCAGATTCCAGGATTTGCTGTTGAGTGGCATCTCGATCTTTGGAGTTGTCAACGAGTTCTGACGACCTCGACTGTTTCGCAGTTCGTTGACCGTCGAAGTCGATCCGAATTCCCCAGAGGTCGTTGGAGGATGGACTATCCAGCAGTTTGACTGTTTTGAGAGTCGGCTCCGGGCTGTCTTCGAAGCTTGGACTGCGCTGCTCCCAGAGCCAGTGGTAAACGCGCAGATCTTGAAGGAAGCGAATCGTAATTGGAACCAACACTGGCTGTCCTTGAGTCACGGAAATGCGAGAAGCGTCCGTCTTCAGATCGAGAGCGGGGATGGAGGCACGATTCGCGAACTCGTAGTGGAAATAGTTGTTGAGCGTGGCTTGCAGCACGTACAGAGACGTTTGAGTCGAAAAGCTGCGACTAAAGAACCTTGTCGTCTGGGCATGTTCCGGATGCCACTCTCTCCTGTGCATCGACTTCCAGTGATACTGTTCATCATCCGCCTGAAGCACTCTGGACTCGACTCTCAGGCAAATCTGGCCGGGATGATCGGGGTCAGGAAAGATTGCACCGACATATCCGGTTTTCCCGGTGATGTCCCGCCAGCTTCGCCCCATATCTTTGGAGACGTGAACTGAACTCCGGATCTGAGAAAAGCTGCCCATGCTTTTGGCAGCGAATAGAGACCCATTGGGAAGGAGTATAGCCGCTCCATAGCGTCCGTCCTTGGAGATCAGACTCCAGGTCGCTCCGGCATCTGGCGACAAATAAAGTCCATAGTTGTTTTCTCCGACTGGCGAGCCGAATGAACGAGATGCGATATACAACAGAATCTCGGATCCCTCCGGGACATCACCAAATTTTCCTCCCAGAGGGACGCCACTTGGCAGGCTCAGCTGCTGCCATTGGCGAGTTTCGAGTTCCGCACGGAAGATTCCGACTCTGTTGGATGCGAATACATAGGAGCCCGAAGTATGCAGGGAGACGAGCGGGGCGTTCCAGTCATCAGTCCCCTCCGACTGAGCAGGGAGGATTCCATGAAGGAGGCAGAGTACGAAAACCGCAACACGACTCGGACAGGAGAGTACCATCGTCTCTGAACTCCGGATGGTGTCTGATTAGTCCCGGAATCAAAGCATACTCCCACGCAGAGAGTCAATTCCATGATTGACCGAGGCCCAACTTGGCTTGTTGGTTTCGGAACTCCCGAGCGGGAAGGAAGGTGAATAAGTCGTGATGGCGTAGAGTGTCTACCCGCTGACCGACTCCACGGCATGGACCACTACAGCTCCACCAGCCCCAGCTGCTGGCACCCGTGGACGTACTTTGAGCAACGCCCCGACCTCAGTGTCAGCGGGTAGAGCAGCGCCCGCAGCTCGTGTTCCAGCCCCACGGGAGTCTTTCCCTCCAGAACTGCGATCCGTGGCAGCCGCTGCGGGAACTCCATGCGGACCTGGCTGTGGCCGAGCTGGCGATAGAACCGGATGTCATAGTCAATCGTGACCCGCAACTGACCGCAGGCCGAGGCGAAGTGCTCGCGCTGGTACTCGACGACGACAATCGGCTCGGGATTGGCCAGCAAGTCCGGCAGCAGCCGATCAGGAACGACGCCCCTCAATGCGTGACTCAGCTCCGCATAGTCGGCGGTTCCGATCTCGCGATTGGCTCGCAGCTGGAGCCGGTGCTTTCCCGTGACGCGGTTGTTCCGCCACTTGACCTCCAGAAACAGATCCCGTCCCGGCAGCAGCTGGTCGTACCAGCGCAGTCGCAGCTTGCGGCGCAGTCCCATCCCATCCAGATTGGCATGGCAGGCCGAGAGCCGGGCATCGTCGAAGTAGATGCTGCGGACCGTCGACACCGGCTCGTTGTGGATCTGCCGCGTGGTGTTGGTCTGCAGCAGCGACCGCACCAGACCGATATCCGCGATGTCGATCGGGAATTTCGTCTCGCGACGGACAGCCAGATCGCTGCGGGATTCGCCCTCGTCGATTAACTCAAACCGCAGCCTCTCGGATGAGGGAGCCGAACTGATGGTCGGCGAGAGAGCGCTGTCAGCCACGGTCTCACCTCACGCCAGCGAGTTCAGGTCAACGAACGAGAACTCACAGTCCGGCAGCTGTTCTCGAAGCTGGGTGATCCAGCGCGCGGTGGCCACAGAGTCGAGACTCTTGAGACCGATGCGGGCCTGGCAGCGATTCCCTTCCAGGTCGAATCGCTGCAGTGTGACCGGACCGCAGATACGGCCGACGAGCGAAAGGACACCGTCGCTTGCGGTGAGTCGGTCTGCGGGCCCGGTGATTGTCAGTAGCAGCCGCTGATCGCGGCGCCCCTTGCCGGACAGGTGCATCCCAACGATATAGACGGTCGCCACACCGATCAGGGCCAGCGACAGCAGAGGTTGCCCCGCTCCCAGCCCCAGACCGACGCCGATGCACAGAAACAGATAGACCAGCTCTTCGGGCTCCTTGATCGCCGCTCGGAACCGCACGATCGACAGCGCCCCCACCAGCCCGAGCGACAGAGCCATTGATGACTTCACAACGCTGATCACCCCGATCGTCACGAGAGTCAACAGCGGAAAGACGCGCGTGATCGAGTCGGCATCTGAGGGTGAGGCCCCGAACCGGCGATAGAGCCAGCGGATATAGATCGCCATGATCCCGCCGAGCAGCAGATACCCCACCAGCGTCAGAGCCGGAATGTGCTGAGTCGAGATCGATTCGGTCAATTTGTCCCAGGACGCCTGGATCTGCTGGCTGGTCTGGTCGGGCATGTCGCGGTCAATCCTCCTGGGGAGAGATACGGAGGAAGGTTAACGATATCTTCGCTCCGAGGAACAGGTTCTGTCGTTTTCCTGCGATTTGATCGTTACACGAAGGTCACCGCCACCCGAGAATTGGTGGCACCCGGTGGTCTCCCATCTGCTACACTGGATGCGTCCAGCTTCCGGAGTTCCGATGTTCTCATTCGATCACACTCAGCGAGACCATCTGCGGTCTCTTCTCACCCGTCGCGATGCGGTGCGGGTCGGTGGTGCGGGGCTATTGGGACTGGGGCTGAATCACTTTCTTCAGGCAGCTCCCGCTCAGCGGATCGCCAAGGCCAAGTCAGTTGTTTTCCTCTACCAGTTCGGCGGCCCCAGCCATGTCGACACGTTCGATCTGAAGCTCGATGCCCCCAGCGGGGTGCGGACCAAGTTCGGTGCGATCTCCTCTTCGATCCCCGGCGTCCCGGTCTGTGAGCATTTGCCGGAGACCGCCAAGATTCTCGACAAGGTGACGCTGATCCGCAGCGTGCACCACACGATGAACAACCACAACTCGGCGGCGTATCACGCGCTGACGGGGCATGCACCGCCGCTGGATGATATCCGTCTGCGGGACTCGATTGAGCTGTTCCCGGCGTATGGTTCGGTGGCGGATCGGTACTTGCCGCAGTCGCAGGGTTTGCCGTCGTTTGTCGCCCTGCCGCATGTGATGAGCGACGGATCCGTGACTCCTGGTCAGCATGCGAGCTTTCTCGGCAAGGGGCACGACCCGCTGCTGATTACCGAGGACCCCAACGACTCCCAGTTCCGATTGCCGGAGCTGAGTCTGCCCTCCGGTGTCTCGCCCGACCGCATGGCCCGCCGCCGCGAGATGCAGATGCTGGTCAACTCCCAGCTTAAGTCCCTCGAATCCCAACCCGTGGCCCAGGGGCTCAACAGCTACTTCGAGCGCGCGCTGTCGATGCTGAACTCCCCGAAGGTGCGGGATGCGTTCGACCTCTCGAAAGAGTCGCCCGAGATGCGGGACCGGTATGGCCGGTCGACCTATGGTCAGAGCTGTCTGCTGGCCCGACGGCTGGTCGAGTCGGGTGTGAAGTTCGTCAACGTCTACTTCTCCAGCAGCATCGGCGGGCAGAAGACCGACAGCGGCGGCTGGGACACGCATGGATTCAACAACACACGGCAGTACCCGATCCTGCAGTCGTGGCACCTGCCGCTGACGGATCACACATTGCCCGTACTACTGAATGACCTGGATGATCGCGGCTTGCTCGACGAGACGCTGGTGATCTGGATGGGTGAGTTCGGGCGGACGCCGCGCATCAACGACAGCATTTCTCGCGACCACTGGCCGCGCTGCTATACCGTGCTGGCCTCCGGCGGAGGGATGCCGCGGGGGCACCTGTACGGGGCTTCCGACAAGCAGGGAGCTTACCCCGCTCGCGATCCTGTCACGCCAGGCGACCTGGCAGCCACGATGTTTGAGCTGCTGGGAATCCCCTCCGATACGGAGATGCGGGACTCGCTGAATCGCCCGTTTCCGATCGCGGATGGGAAGCCGATTGCCGAGCTTTTGGGATAAGTCGTTCCGAAGTCCGCAATGGCCGAGACAACGGCCTTGTTGCTCGGCTGGGATGTGACCGGTACGATTCCGCTCCTTGGTCCATTCCTCAGCCTCCCTTGCCAGATCGCCCCGATGTCTGACTTCAAATCCGTTGCCGATGTCGGCGACATCCCCGAAGGCGAAGGCCGCAGCTACCCAGTCAACGGTCGGATGGTGGCTGTGTTTCTGGTCGGGGGCGAGTATTTCGCGATCAGCGATACCTGCCCGCATATGGGAGCGTCTTTGGGATCGGGAGCCGTGGAAGGCCATGGCGTCTCGTGCCCGTGGCACGCCTGGCGATTCAGCATCAAAGACGGTTCCTGGATGGATGCGCCGAACTCCAAGCTGCGGGCTGACTGCTATCAGGTGCGCGTCGTCGATGACGAAATTCAGGTGCTGGTCCCCGATCCGCCCGCGCGCGGAGCCACCGAAACCGCGCCTCCCTGTGCGCCACAGGGATGACCACGATGTCAGATGAAACGCTGGTTTTCCTTGCCCGGCATGGAGCGACGCAGCATAATCTGGCTGTCCCGATCCGGCTGCAGGGCAACGCCATCAACGGTCCACTGGCCGAGATTGGGATCGCGCAAGCGCAGGCATTAGCGGGGACACTCGCACCGCTCCCGGTCCGAGCTGTCTACTGCAGTCAGATGCTGCGAGCTCGTCAGACTGCGGAGATCGTCGCGGCTCCGTTCGCTTTGCAGCCCATCGCGCTCGACGGACTCCATGAGATCGCGGTCGGGGAATGGGAGGGACTGTCCTGGGCCGAGATCCAGGAGCGCGACCCCGAGCACTTCCGAGCTTTTTTTGAGAACCCCGCAGAGGTTCCATACCTGGGTGGCGAGTGTTATCGCGATGTGCTGGCACGGGCTCGGCCGGTCTTCGATCAGCTGGTCGCGAAGCACGCGGGCGAGACGATCGTGATCGTGACGCATAACGTTGTGAATCGAGTGCTGGTGGCCGACTGTCTGGGGCTGCCACTGGAGCGAGCGAAGCACCTGCATCAGTCGAACTGCTGCTTCAACGAGATCCGCTGCAAGCCGGGAATCACCGACGTACGCAGCGTGAATAGCGATGGGCACGTCTGGCTCTGGACGCGAGCCCAGCCGCATGTCAGCGGACTGACAGATACCGCTTCGAAGCGGGCAAATTGAGTCCCAGCAAGACCCCAAATTCCGCCAGGGTCTGGAGCGAGAAAAAGATCCGGGCGTTGCGGAGTTCCTGGACCGTGGATTCCAAACGAACGTCAGCATCGAAGCAGGCGATGTACAGCAGATAGATGCTGATCACAGCCATCATCCCCGCCGCGACGGTGGCTGTAAGAGCTGTCTGATCCTGACGCTCCTTTAAGCCCCACAGCACCCGGATCTCCACGAACAGACGCAGCACCGCGATCAGCTTCCAGACCAGTTCGTCACCTGAAAGCAGCGTCCACAGGTTCAACAGCAGCAGGACCCCGATACTGGCGGCCGCGAGCAGAACTCCGAACGGGCGAACGTCGCCTGCGATGCGTTGGGATTTTCGCTTCTTGCGATTGCGTGGTTCCGGCAGGTCGTCATCCATGGGAGAGCTCGCCAGTGGGGGACCGAGAAGCTCACGACGATAAGGTGCGGGAATGCGCCTGACAAGTTGCGATACCTTGATACACCTCTCCCACTGCCCAACTCTGTTCGCGAATCTCAGAGAGATTACACTGAGGTTGCGATCTCACGAAAACTTCCGCGTCCAGGTGCTGCATGTCGCTCCCCCGCATTCTCGCCATTCACGCTCATCCCGATGACATTGAGCTGCAGTGTGCCGGCACGCTCGCGCATCTTCAAAAGCTTGGATGCCCGGTCGTGATGGCCACGATGACAGCAGGTGACTGCGGCAGTGCGACACTGGGACCGGATGAGATCTCCGCCGTGCGCCGGAAGGAAGCCCGGGCCGCTGCCGATCTGCTGGGAGCAGAGTATTACTGCCTGGAGTTCAAAGACCTGCAGATCTGCCATGACAACGAAAGCCGCCGTCGTGTTACGGAGATCATCCGCAAGGCCCGGCCCGATATTGTGATGACAGCTCCTCCTGTCGACTACATGTCGGATCACGAGGTCACGAGCCTGCTTGTGCGGGATTCGGCGTTCAATGCTTCGTGCCCGAACTACAAGACGCATCAGTGGGACCCGGCAGCGGCCACGCAGAGGATTCCCGCGCTGTACTATGTCGATCCGATCGAAGGGATCGACTGGTACGGGAACCCGATTCCGCCCGAATTCGTTGTCGATGTCAGCGAGACGTTTGAGCTGAAGCTCGCCATGTTGGCCTGTCACTCCAGCCAACGCGAGTGGCTGCGGCAGCAGCATGGGCTGGATGAGTATCTGGACGGTTGTCGCCGTTGGTCGGCTCAGCGCGGGGCTGAGATAGGTGTCGCCTATGGAGAGGCGTTTCGACAGCACAAGGGGCACCCCTACCCGCACGACAACGTGCTGCTGGAACTGCTGAAACGCAAGTCGGCGACGGGGCCTGGATGAAGCCGCTGACTCAGCTTGCACATGACCTGATTCGCGGCGAGATCGCTCCCGATCCGGAGGGACTGCTGGCGATCGACGCAACTGCGGGAAACGGGTACGACACGCTGTTCCTGGCGGAACTCGTCGGGCCGGGGGGGCGTGTCTGGGCGATCGATATCCAGACGGCAGCGATCGCCCAGACCCGAGAACGCGTCGGACCACGGATCGACCGCGTGGACTTCTGCGTTGGCGATCATGCCAACCTGAAGTCGATGATCCCGCTGGAGCACCATGGGCAGATCGCGATCGTGATGTTCAACCTGGGTTACCTGCCTGGAGGGCAGAAGTCCACGATCACCCGTACCGACAGCACGCTTGCCGCGCTCAACGCAGCTTGGGAGCTCCTGGCCTTGGGCGGTCTGCTCTCGGTGATCGCCTATCCGGGTCACCCTGGTGGAGACCAGGAGGCGCTGGCGGTGGCAGATTGGATCAGACAGCGACCGTTGGACGTCGTGTCGTCACCGCCTGCGAGTTCGCCAATCAGCCCGCAACACTCGCTCGTGCGGAAGCGTTCGTGACCGGCTCCGCTACGTTCATGATGACCTGATTCCTTGTTACGACCGTCATAACCGCTGGACCTTTACCAGAGCCCCGGTGGCGGCAGAGTTTGCCTCACCGGAGAAGTCCAAGGCCGACGATACCTCAGTCGGACACATTCCGTCGCATCTGGCGACCGTGAGAATCGATGGGGATCGTCGTGAACCCTTCTGCTGACAAAACACGCCCGATCATTCGGCTCGTGGGGCTGGTTGCCTCGGTGCTGGCGTTTGCCTTCGTCTGGTCAGGTGACCAGAAGGTACAGGCCGAGATTGCCGCTTCACGTGCCAAGAACCGTCCCGTGTATGCGGGGCCGGCTGTGCTGCAGCTGGCCCCAAGTTCTCGCGTCCTAAAGTCTGAAACCGTGGCGGCTCGGACATCACGATTGCCCGCAGGCGAATATCAGCTGACCGATGCCCACGGTCAGATCGGTCGACTGATTGTGGGACCGCAGTCGGGAACTCTCCCCGTCAGCCGACAGTTGACGATTTCGACAACGCGCGGCGAACTGCGGCTCCGACCGATTCAAACGGTCACGGCCTCGGAGTTAATCTACCGCTGAGCCTGCTTCTGAGTCGGCCGATCGGCCTGTTTGAGTGGGGCTGCTGGCTCATCTTTCAAGTGATGCATCAAGGTCCAGCCGGAGACGTTGGGCTGCTTGAAGGGATTCGCCCTCAGGAAGCCGAACCCTTCATTGGTTTTAATCGTGTTGTGATCAAAGGAGTAGACCGTCTCCTTATTGCCGGAGGGGTCAAGCATTCGCAGGTTGGTTGGTAGAAAGGTCTCAGGGGCCAGGAGAAATTCCGCCTGGACGTATTCCTTGGCAACATTGGGGTCAAACGGATTCGCGATGATGTGAATTGTCGGCGGGTTTCCTTGGGGATTATGGAACTCGCCCAACTTGATCGCGTATCGATCCACAGCTTCCTTGGCTTTCATTCCAAAGATGAACGGCAGCGGACTGCGTGTGATGTTCTGGCCCTGCAAGGCAGGAGGAATATCGATCAAGTCATACGACTTGTCTTTGTGGTGCAAGGCATAGACATTCTGGCCGGTACAGACCCAGGTCGTCGACTCGCCGGCGACGATCTTGTAGGCCGTGCCTTTGTCTGTGACTCGACTTTTACGAGCAAGCCACTTTGCGTCGGCAGGTCCGAAATCCAGGCGACCGCGATCGGGCTGTTCGAAATAGACACGCCCGAGTGACCGAGTCTCGGTCGCAAAAATGACGTCGTACTCCATGCGTTTCACATCGCAGGAGAGACTCTTGATCCCCTTGGTCTTTTCTTCCCACTCCAGGAGCAGTTGCCAGACCGCGTCACTGACCGGCTTAACAGTCACCTGGGCTTTGGGCGCGTTGGCAGCCTGTGGACCTGCTTTGGGCCGGACGGCGGCATTTCCCGCGGGTGCCTGAGGCTGCACATTCCCAGCGGGCTCGCGTGGGACTCGCGGCAACTGATTCGCAGCTGGCTTCGCGGCGGGCGCAGTCTGAGTTCCGGTCCCCGCCGAGGGGCGTGGACGAGTGGATTGAGCTGCAACGAACGAGACGTTCAGGCACAGCCCGAGGGTAAACAACGACGTCAGGCACAGGCGATGGGACACCGGTGGTTCCTTCCATGGAATGCAATCGGCAGGACCATCGGGAATGATGGCACCGTCGACGCAGGTATCCTGGCGAGCCCTATTCCCTGGGCTGCCATTGACGGGAGCATAACACTCCCGCCAAAAATGCCACTAGACCGATTTTCGTGGCGAATGCACTTTGCAGCGTCGCTGGTGACTGCCGTGTGATCTGGCCGGCAGAGTGATTTGAACAGTGGAGATGCCGGTGAGGTCGCTCTGCCGACATTTGACTCATGCACTATCCAAGAACACTCGCGTGGCGAGAACCCTCACCCCCAACCCCTCTCCCGTGAGGAGAGGGGAGCCAAGCAGGGGCACTCACGGTTTGGAGGTTCAGGTCACCAGCTCGCGGTCGCGACGATTCATCTCGTCGAGGATCACCGGGTGCCAGCGCGAGTCGCGCTGCGATTCCGGCTGATAGTGCTTTCGAGCCCATGTTCGCAGCCGCATCTCTTCCACCGGGTCGATGAAACCATCCCCCGGGCGATCCGCATACATTTCCATGATTGGATCCTCCCCAGACCGGAGACTTTTGTCTCCACGCACTTGCCGTCCAACCGGCAAGTTTTGCCAGTCACTCAGCTCCCGACGGGAAGCTGAAAAGTCACTTGAGAAGCTCTGCAACGCTGGTGCCAATCAAAGAGCATCAACGAGTCCAACCCGCGGAGAGTCCATTCTCATAGGGATTCCATTCCAGTCATCAACCTACCGACAAAAAATCGACTCCTCAATAGGAATTATCGACAATTCCGAGATTTTTTCCGTGTAGAAATGGCAACTCGAATTCGCCCGCCCGCATGACCGGAGACTGCGGAGTCCTCCCTAACCGCCGCCCACGAGGGTCACAATCTCCAGCGAGTCTCCCTCGGCCAGCTGGCACTCCGCATGCTTCGTTCGCGGGATCAATTCATAGTTTCGCTCCACAGCCAAGAACTTCGGGTTCTTTCCCAGTTGAGCCAGCAAATCGGCAATTGTCATTCCCTCTTCGACCGATTGAGGGTTGCCATTGATCGTCACCTGCACGGGTCTTCTCCCACCACTGAGTCTGTCGAACTCAGTCTGGAGCGAACGCGGCTGGCAGTCAACTGGCGGCTCCGCTATGGTCGGGACCAGTAGCACGCTCTCCGGTCGGGAGGGCGGGCCGGACACGACCTCTCTGAACCGCGACCTCTCTGAACGATGGATCATGCGAATTGCCCTGATTGGAGCTGCTGGACAGCTCGGAACGGATCTCCATCGCTCTCTCGCCGGTGAGGTGATTCCGCTGACTCACTCTGAAGTCGAAGTCACACAGCCCGCCAGTGTTGAAGCGATGCTGGACCGGGTTCAGCCCGACATGGTCGTGAACACAGCGGCGTACAACCTCGTCGACAAGGCCGAGACCGAAGTCGACGCAGCGATGGCAGCCAATGCCTATGGACCGCGGTCTCTGGCGATCGCCTGTGCCAAGCGGCAGATTGCGTTGACCCACATCAGTACCGACTTTGTCTTCGGATTGGATGCAGCCACGACGCCGCGACGCGAATCCGACCCTCCCGGCCCGCAGAGTGTCTATGCATCGAGCAAGCTGCTCGGGGAATACTTCGTCCGTGCTTACTGTCCGAGGCATTTCGTAATCCGCACCTGCGGCCTGTATGGACAAGCTGCGACCAAGTCGAAGGGGAACTTCGTCAAGACGATGCTCAAACTCGGACGCGAGAAGCCGCTCCTTCGTGTGGTGGGTGACCAGCAATGCGTTCCCTCCTACACGCGGGACGTGGCAGAGGCGATCGCCGCACTGCTTCAGACCAACCAGTACGGTCTGTATCACGCGATCAACTCGGGCGACTCCAGCTGGTTCGAGGTCGCCCGGGAGGCTCTGCGACTGGCGGCAATCGCCACACCGATTGAGGCGATCACCACTGCCGAATTCGGAGCCCCGGCGATGCGCCCCAGCTACAGCATTCTCGATTGCACGAAGCTGGCAGAGGTCATTGGACGTCCCCTGCGTCACTGGAAAGAGGCACTGGCGGCCTACCTGCGAGAGATCGGGGAGATCGCTCCGTGAGTGCCACGACCGGCAAGCTGTTGATTTTCGGTTGCGGGTTCCTGGGAATGCGAGTCGCCAAAAGCTGGCTCGCTGGAGGCGGATCCGTCTCAGCCATCACCCGCCCCTCCTCTGCTGGCTCCCCTCTCCCCCCGGGAGAGGGGCCGGGGGTGAGGGTTCCCGCCAGCGCAGCGCCTCCCAAATCTGCTCAACTCAAAGCCCTCGGCATCACACCGATCATGGTCGACCTGATGCATCCCGAGGAGCTTCATAAAGCCCTCGCCAACCAACCCATCGACCGTGTTCTCTACTGCGTCGGTTACGACCGCAATAGCCCGGTCTCGAAAGAGTCACTCTACATCGACGGACTGACAAGCGCGATTGAGGCTTTGGGCGGACGAGCCCAGCGATTCGTCTATGTCTCCAGCTCCAGCGTCTACGGCCAGGACGACGGCAGTTGGGTCGATGAGGATTCACCGACCGAGCCCGACAGCGATGGCGGCCGGACCTGCCTGCGAGCCGAGCAGCGGGTGCGAGAGCGGTTGCCCGATGCCACGATCTTGCGGATGAGCGGGCTGTACGGCCCAGAACGCCTGCTTGTGCGACTCGATCAGCTGCGAGCCGGTGAGCCGATCGGCGGCAACCCGGAAGCGTGGCTGAACCTGATTCACGGTGACGATGCCGCGACCGCCTGCGTGGCTGCCCTGACCGCTCCTTCACCTGGCCCGCTGTATCTCGTCAGCGACGACCAACCGCTGCGTCGCCGCGACTACTTCGAGGCCCTGGCCAGCCGAATTGGAGCCCCTCCACCCAGGTTCTCGGGCGAGCCCACCAGCCGCCACAGCGGCACGGGACTCAACAAACGCTGCCGAAATGAGCGGGTCAAGCAGGAACTCGGCCTCAGCTGGAAGCATCCTCGGGTGACGGACCGCGAAGAGACATAAGTCAAACGCTACGAACCCGGTTGCCAGTAGGCGTGCATCGCGGCGTGCCCCACGGGGACGTTGGTCAGAGCCTGCTCTGTTCGATCAGAAAGTCGCATCAGATACAGATTCCGCACGCCGTCTCGTTTTGATCCGTAAACGATCCACTGACCATCGGGAGAGGGCTTCGGGTGGTAGTGCAAAGTCCCTGCTGCGGACGTTGTGAGACGCTGAGTGAGGCCGTCGAGCGTCGCTCGAAACAGCTCGACGTTCTCGTCGACCTTCGCGGTGTAGTAGACCGATTGACTGTCGACCGACCAGACCGGGATGTCGCTGCTGCCCCCGTGATAATCGGGAACATCCAGGAACTCGGTCACCCCTCGATAGCCGCCGCGATCCGCGAGCTTTCTCAGGCCGCTCCCGTCTGCCTTCACAAGATGGGGGTGGCAGTCGTAGTGCTCACCGGACACGAACAGCAGCCACTTCCCATCCGGCGACCAGGTCGGGGCAAAGACAAACGGATGACCGGTCTGCACATGGATACGATTCGAACCATCAGCATCCGCCAGATAGACCTGATAGTTCTCGTGGTAGGAGATCCGCGACCCATCTGGCGAGCTACTGAAGCCGTAGGCAAAGCCGTTCGAGTTCTTCGTCAGGTCGGTCTTATTGCCCCCATCGCGGTCCATCCGAAACGGCTTCGAGTTGCCGCCGATTAAAGCTGTGAACCCCAGCTTACTCGGCTCATGGGGCCAGAAGAACAGCCCCGAGTTGTAGAAGCTGACCCGCTCGACGCCGGTCACGTTCTCCGCCTTTCCGGTCACCACATCAACCAGGTACGAGTCCACAAGCCAGCCTTCCGGCGTAAATCGAAAGGTCTTGTGCTCCTCTTCCCACTGAGCGTTCTCGACGCTCTCCCAACCCCGCAGCACGATGGCTGTCTGACCATCGGGCGACCAGCCCGCGAACTGTGTCCAGGCTCCGGCCTCGTTGGCCAGCTCACTCCCGATCGCGCGTCGCCCGCTGCCATCAGCCTTCACCAGCATCGCCCGGTTCGTGCTGACATTCGCGTGTCGTCCCCCGGGCAGATTCGTCCGGTGTTCGTTGTAGCCAACCAGCGGCACTGGCTCAGCCGCGCGGACCACGCCGGTCAACATCAGCCAACATACCAAGATCAAGGTGCAATGCACTCTCACGCGATGATCCCGTGAACGACCTCTCCATAGATATCCGTCAACCGGAAATCGCGTCCGGCATATCGATACGTCAGCTTCGTATGCTCCAGCCCCATCAGGTGCAGCATCGTGGCATGCAGGTCGTGCATATGCACCCGGTCTTTGACGGCGTAGTACCCGAAGTCGTCGGTCGCCCCGTACGTGATCCCCGGCTTCGCGCCGCCGCCCGCCAGCCAGGCGGTGAACCCCTGTGGGTTGTGGTCACGCCCGTTCGAACCCTGCACGATCGGCGTGCGACCAAACTCCCCGGTCCAGACGACCAACGTCTCCTCCAGCATCCCGCGTTGCTTCAGGTCGGCCAGCAGTCCCGCGATCGGCTGGTCGGTCGCCAGTGAGTTCTTCTCGTGACCATTCTTGAGGTCGCCGTGCTGGTCCCAGACGTTCCCTGTGGAGAGCTCGATATATCGCACTCCCGCTTCAACCATCCGCCGGGCCAGCAGGCACTGTCGTCCGAAGTTCTCGGTCTCCTTCTTATGGATCCCGTACAGTTCCTGAGTGGATTGGGTCTCGCGAGACAGATCCAGCACCTCGGGAGCCGCCAGCTGCATCCGGAAGGCCAACTCGTACGACTCCATCGTTCCCTGCAGATGGGAATCGCGGCCCGCGAGAGCCAGGTGGTCCTTGTTGAGCGACTGCACGAGATCGAGCTGCCGGCGCTGCTCCTCAGATGGCATCAGCGGCTTGAGGTTCTCGACCTGAGCTTCGCCCAGCTTCCCCTGCCGGCCGATCGGAGTCGCCTGATGCTCTGCGGGCAGGAACGCGGCTCCGTAATTCCGGGGTCCGCCATGACCACTCGCGGGAGCAATCGACACAAACGCGGGCAGGTTTGGATTGATCGGCCCCAGCCCGTAGCTGACCCAGGCTCCAACCGAGGGCCGCACCAGATTGTCGCTGCCGGTATGCAGCATCGACACCGCTTGACCGTGCGACTGGCCACGGCTGTGGACTGAGTGGACCACACACAGTTCATCCGCCATCCGGGCTGTGTAGGGCAACAGCTCCGAGACCCAGCGTCCCGACTCGCCGTATTGAGCAAACTTCCAGGGGGACTTCATCAGGACCGGCTTGGCGTCAATGTTCGGAGCCGCTTCAAACGGCAACGCCTGACCATCGCGGGCCTGCAACTCCGGCTTGTAATCGAAGGTGTCGACCTGACTCGGACCGCCGTGCATGAACAGAAAGATCACCCGCTTGGCCCGCCCCGGCAGATGGGGGTGCTGCTGCGCACTGCCCGCAGCTTCCAAGGTCTGGCCGCTCAGTCCAGATAGCGCCATGGCTCCCGCACCAGAGGAATACTTGAGGATCTCTCGACGTGAAAACCTGGACATGCCGCTCTCCCAGCCGGAGGGGTACACCTCCGATCAATCCCAGTCTAAATGTCGGACGGGTGGAGTTGCGAGCATCAATGAGAAATGGCATCGGAAAGACAACCATCGCGGCTGACCACGGGACGACTCGCCAGCGTCTGCTCACCCGATGATCGACTTGTGCCGATTCACGTAGTCCCACACGACGAACCGGTCGAGATCCCGACCCGCAGTGAAGAAGACGCGGCCTTTGGTCGTCTCGGCCAGCTTGTGAGCGAAGCGGATATCCTCGTGTGACTGGTTCCAGCTCTGCAGCAGGAAGATGTTGATCACGATCCCTTCCCGCTGACAGAGGAACGCTTCCCGCATCGTGGCCGCCTCCGTGGCGGGGTCTGAAGGGTACAGCAGATAAAGATTCGGTCCCTCGAAGTGCGCGGTGGGCAGCCCATCTGTGATGAGAATGATCTGCCGATTGGGAGTATCTCGCGCGACCAGGAACTGCCGCCCCAGTTGGAGGGCATGCTGGATGTTCGTGAAGTGCGGCGGCAGGTCCGATTCGCTGATCTCTTCGCGGCTCATGTCTGCCCGCAGCCGCACGACCGGGTCGAAGATCGTCACCGGCTTCGGCAGCAGTCCGGCGACATCTCCGGCGGCGACGGGTTTGGCGACACTGTACATCTCCAGGAACTGCAGGAAGTCGCCGGGGTACTCTTTGCGGATGAGTCCATCCAGTGCCAGAGCCATCCGCTTCACGTTGACATACTGGCCGCCCTGCCGCATCGAACCGCTCATATCCATCAGCACGGCGGTCGCGCACTTCGGGTTGTTCTTTGTGCGGTGAATGACGATGTCTTCGCCCGTCAGCCGCAGCGGAGTGCCGGGTGCCGTGATCCGCTCGGCGGTCGTTCGCAGCAGCGCATTGATCAGCGACTGCGGCATATCCATCTGCGTGATCGAGTCGCCGAACTCGTACGGCTTGGTCGTCTGCAGCTCAACGGCCCCTTCGCCCACGATCGGTCCCTGGTGCCGCCCACTCCGCGAGGCCTGCAGCTGGCTGAAGATTCGTTCGAGCAGCTTACCCTGAAACAGGCGATAGGCCTGCGGAGTGAGCTGATACCCGCGTTTGGTCTTCTCCAGCCCCTGCTGCTCGGCCATCTTCTGCAGCATCTGTTCGACCTGCCGCTGCAGCTGGGCCAGTTCGTCCATCTGCTCGCCATCGGCAAACTGAGCCATCTCTTCCAGATCGATGATCGCAATCTGTGCCGTCTCGGCTGCTTCTTCGAGT
>JBIIOI010000034.1:0-57214 GCA_044337025.1 Planctomycetaceae bacterium | reverse complement strand
GTGGAACGCTCGATGTCCGTCAACTCGATCTTCACTGCAACTCGCATGACACTGATCCTCCCGGCCCAGAAGATCAGACGCCAGCCATGACATTTAAGTTCCATTATTTGTGAGGCACTACACTAGGCCATGAACCCGTCGCCGCTGAGAGGACATTGCTCGATATCTGATGGACGTGAGACGATGATTCCGACAGTGCTGGTTGTTCCGTTACGAAGGGGCGAGTGCCTGATAGGGTGCCGCTGTCGACCTCCGAACGGCTCGGCCCCCCTCTCCTTCCGGAAGAGGGGCTGGGGGTGAGGGGGCTCGCCACGCGAGGACGCTTCTATCGCCAACTGACCTGATCGGCACCCTCAGTAATCCATTCAGCATTTCTCTGACCAGCCACTCGGTCCACTGGACTCGGAGAGTCCAGCGACTTTGCAAAGTACGTTCTTGCGGCAAGAGCCGATGGCGTGATACTCTCCCGCGCACGTTTTCCCCACTCAGGCGACTCATGGAATCGAGTCTGCATCGCCAGCTGAAAGGACTCTACGGAGGCTCAGACCAGGACTGTGAAGTCTTGGTCGAGGGATTCCGGATCGATGCCGTTGCGCGAGGACGGCTCATTGAAGTCCAGCGGGCCTCACTCGGGGCCATCCGGACGAAGGTCGCTCAGCTGCTGAATGGGCATCGGGTCACACTCGTCAAGCCGCTGGCCGCTCGCACGCTGATTGTTCGTCGAGACGAAGCAGACGGTCCGGTTGTCAGCCGGCGCTACAGTCCGCTGCGGCGGACTGTGTATCACCTGTTCGAAGAGCTGGTCCATTTCGGCAGCGTCTTCCCGCATCCGCGTCTCCAGCTGGAAGTGGTACTGGTGGAACAAGAGGAACGCCGGATCGCGCGGCCCAAGCGACGATTCAACGGACCGAGCTTTCGAGTGGAGGACCGGCTGCTGCTGGAGATCGTGTCGAGCCAGACATTCAAGACGGCTCGCGACTTGGCTCAGTTGCTGCCAGCCTCGTTGCCGACTCCATTTCAAACCCTGGATGTCGCACGCGAAGCGGCCATCCCCCGGTGGCTGGCTCAAAAGATGGTCTATTGCCTGAAGCAGTCCGGAGCCATTGCCCCGGTAGGAAAGGCCGGCAATGCGGTACTGTACTGCAATGTCGTGCAGTCGAGGCGAAAACGGAAAGCGTCATAGGACGGCAGAATTCTGCTACGGTCCCTGCCCTGGCAAGTACTGCGAATGGGAAAGCCCCGGCGAAGTGACGTGGACTGGCTTGGCCGGTTCCGGCTCGACTTCGGGAGTCAACTGCACCTGCGGCTCCGCGGGAGGCGTCTGCAGCATTGACCAGCCGCCGACACCGACTCCCACAACGGCGACCAAGGCCAGTGCCCACTTGGTGGTGGGAAAACGGGGCTTGGGGGTTCGCTCCAGGTAGTCGATCCGGCTCTGCAGTTCGGGCCACAGGCTGTCGCCGGGATCGTATGTCCGATCCTGATCGACCGCTCCCAGCACCACCATCGACGACTGCAGAGACTTGGTCCGCAGGCGGCAATCGGGGCAGGTCGCGATATGCCGACGCAGCTCCTCGATCCGCGCAGGGTCATCGAGGTCGTTGCCGACCCACAGCGCGATTTCGAGTTTCGCTTCGTCGCAGTTCATCCCACTCACCGTCGTTGTGCCTTTCAACAGTTGGGAGCAGCCTCGTGGGGGCTGCTCCGTGAACCTCACTGTCCCGTGAACCATTCTAGCAGTTGTCAGCTCTTCGGTTGCCGCCGGGTCCAGGCTTCCTGAAAACGGGTCCGAGCTTCTGCCAGTCTCCAGCGGATTGTGGCCTCCTTGCGATCCAGGATGGCTGCGATCTCGCTGGTGGAGAACCCTTCCAGATCCCGCAGCACCAGAACCGTCCGGAACTGCTCGGGAATCGTCTCAATCACGCTGCGAATCTCTTCGTGAAGTTCCCGGTCACCCCGCGGATCGGGACTGGCGGGATCGGGGTACTTGTCCCCGGCGTGATCGATGAAGAAGAACGACCAGATCCGGCGCCGTCTCTTCTGTCGTCGGTGATAGTCAAGGGTCAAGTTGACCCCAATCTGGAACAGCCACGGAGCAAACCGCCGCGAGGGGTCGAACTGTTCGATTCGCTCATAGACCCGCAGGAACGTCTCCTGGGCCAGGTCTTCGGCGATGTCCGGGTCGCGGATGAACCGCCCGATCACCCGCAGCAGCCGGCGTTCGTACCGCCGGACCAGGGTGCCGAACGAATCGCGCTTGCCGCGCTTCGTCTCTTCCACCAGCCGGGCATCGCCCGCCCGGTCGTCCCCTTCGAGAGTCGTCTCGTCCGACGCCATCATGCGGGTCTGCTGAATCTTCGGCGTTTGAGTCTTCATCGTCCGGCCTCCACAGGTTCCTCGCCGGTTGCAACACCTCTGTTATACGAGGGATACGGCAGGAGTGGGAAGAGTGTTGGGCGATTCCAGGAAGATTCCCAGCGATGGACTGCAAGTTCTTTCCCCACATGTTGTTGCGGCCATTCTCTGGCGTGGCGAAAGTCACCGGACTTCCGAAAGAACTCTCCCTCCCAGTTTTCCTCCGAGTTCGCTACAACTCCTGCACTGGCCTGTAGCTGTGACCGGGGAGGTGCCCGGGTGGTGCAAGGCCGCGTCGACTGAACCCGCACGGACGGCTCGCCCATGGCACTTCGCGTCTACAACACCCTCACCCGGCAGAAGGAAGATTTTCAGACGGTCACTCCGGGCCAGGTCAGCATGTATCTGTGTGGCCCCACGGTCTACAAGCCGGCTCACATCGGCCACATGGTCGGGCCGGTGATCTTTGACACGATCAAGAAGTATCTGGCCTATAGCGGCTACGCGGTGAAGTTTGTTATCAACATCACCGATGTCGACGACAAGCTGATTGTGAAGGCCAACGAAAAGGGCACGACGGTCAAGGCCTTGGCCGAGCAGATGACGGCCGACTACTTCGACAATCTGAAGTTGATGGGAGTCGACAGCATCGACCACTTCCCGTACGCGACTGACCATATCGGCGACATGCTGGAGATGATTGGCCGTCTGATCGAGAAGGGGCATGCCTACCCGCTGAACGGCGATGTCTACTTCGCGGTTGAGACTGATGACGATTACGGCAAGCTGTCGAACCGCAGCATCGCCCAGATGCTGGCCGGGACGCGGGTCGAGGCCAACGACACGAAGCGGAACCCCGCTGACTTCGCCCTGTGGAAATCCTCCAAGCCCGGCGAACCAGCTTGGGACAGCCCCTGGGGACCCGGTCGACCGGGGTGGCACATTGAGTGCTCGGCCATGAGCGCCAAGATCCTGGGCGAGTCGATCGACATCCACGGCGGCGGGCTCGATCTGATGTTCCCGCATCACGAGAACGAACTGGCCCAGTCCGAATGCTGCAGCGGTAAGCCGTTCGCCCGGTACTGGCTGCACAACGGGCTGATGCAGTCCGGCAAAGGGACTGGCAAGGTCGGAGGAGCCCACTCCAAGGCGGGTGACGCCCCAGCTGCGGCTGCCGCGCCCAGCAGTGCAGAAGACCAGATCGCGGGCAAGCTGGCCGGGTCTCAAGGCGCCGAGTCGGTCAAGACAGCTGTCTTCGCTCACCACGCTCCGGAAGTCGTCCGGTTCTTCCTGCTCTCGACGCACTACCGCAGCCCGATCGACTTCTCGCTGGAGAACATCGCCTCAGCCGAGAAGGGGCTCGATGGGTTCTTCCGGCTGTTCGAGACGGTCGAGCGGATCACCGGCACCAGCTTCTACACCCTGGCGGCTCCCACGACGAAAGCCGGTGGGACGACCCTTGAAGGGCTGCCGAACGAGTTCGCTGCCGCTCTCAGCGAGCAGCGGGCGAAGTTCCAGGAGGCGATGGACGACGACTTTAACACCGGCGGCGCGACAGCCTGCCTGTTCGAACTGCGGCGGATTCTCAACGGCTTCATCAACGACAAGAAGCTGGAGACCGGCGGGACCGACGCCGACAAGGCCGCGCTCAAGACGGGCGTGACGGTCCTCAAGGAACTGACCAACCTGCTGGGTGTCTTCCGTACCCCGCCCGCGAAGAAGTCGGGAGCCGATGACGAGTTCGTCAACGGCCTGATGGCCCTGGTCCTCGACATCCGAGCCGATGCCCGCACCAACAAGAACTGGCCGGTGGCGGACAAAATCCGCAATGCCCTGAAGACGTTGAATGTTGTGGTGGAAGACTCCCCGACCGGAGCGCGGTGGACCCGGGGGTAGCCCTAACCCGCTCGCTCACTTCAACTCTGCCGGTAGTTCCGACAGCGGCTTCAACTCCAGAATGTCCGTCTGATACCACTGCTTCGCCTGCAGTGTCCCAGCTGCGGCATCGGCGAACCGGTAGCCGGTCACATGCGCGGGGTAGTGGTGGCCGGCTTCGGTTGTCTTCCACTCGCTGAAGATGTGCCGCGTGTCGGTGTAGTCGATCGCCAACAGCTTGTGGGACTGGGCATCGAAATGCAGCGTAAGCGGCTGGGCGATCGACTCGGTCACGCGCAGGCCGAACGCGGCGGTGTCGCCGACCTTCGTATTGGGAATCTCCTCAATCTTCGAAGTTGGTTCGCGCAGCAGCTGCAGACTCCAGGCCCAGCACAGCACGCGGACTTTGTCCTTATCGCGTTTCTTGGTGCCCAGCCACCAGTTCTTGCCGACCTCAACGACCGAGGTACGGTTCCCTTTCTCGTCAGGCGTCGGCGGTGCGGCAGGGGTGTCAGTGATCAACACCCGCTCGCGGAACTCGAATTTCGTGAGCAGCTTCTCTTCGCCTCCGACCACAATGACGACTTGATTGATGCGAGACTTCGCATCATCAGCTCCGGCAGAGCTCTGCGAGCCCAGAATCGCAAGAATCAGACAGATTGCAACAGATCGCATTGATTGCCCTCGAGTTCAGTCATCACTGGGGAGCAGCTGCAGGCTTCGCCTGATTCTCTTCAAGCCGCTCGAGCGTATCAAAGTACTTCTTGATCCCGTTGTGGTAGCCGGGAGGGGCTTCCTCGCGTTCGATCGCTTCTTCGGTGGCCTGCTTGATGTCGGTAATGATCTCGCGGTATTCGGCCTGCAGGTCCTTGATGTCCGCGTTGGGGGCATCCTTCGTCTTCATCGACAGCAGGATCTTCCCCTTCTTCAGTGCGGTCTTGGTCTTCTCGGTCTGGAAGGCAGTCTTGGCGGCATCGTCTTCCGGAGCCTTACTCCCGCGACCCACCCCTTGGCCACCCATCCCGTCTCCATCTCCGTCGCCTTCTCCCTGACCATCTCCTTCGCCTTCGCCCTCGCCTTCCATCCCTTCTCCGCCCATCTGAGCCATGATCTCTTCGTAGAGGGCTTCGTAGTCCTCCATCGAAGCGGCGTCAGAGAACATCTCGCCGTCCAGCTGGCCTTCGCTGTTCTTCTGCTTGGCTTTCGCGACCGCTTCCAAGGCCTTTTCGAGGGCCTCCAGATCGCGGGCCGATTGTGCCATCTCCTTCAGTTCCATCTGGGCCAGTTCCATCGACTCCTTGGCGGAATCGAGGGCCTCGGTCGACATGTCGGATTTATTGCCCGCCTTCTCCAGCTGATTCAGAGCCCGTTCCAGGGCAGCCTGCATCCCCTTATTCCCGGCCTTCTTGCCGGCCATCTTCGACATCTGGTCGATATCTTTCTTCAGCTGTTGAACCATCTCGGAGCGTTTGAGCGGATCGTCTTCCTTCATCAGGCGTTCGAGGTTCTCCTTGATCGATTCCATCTTCTTGGCCATCTCTTCCGGGCGGCCATTCTGCAGCCCGTCGAGCATCTTCCGCATCTCTTCAGTATTTTCCTGACCGAACTGCTGGCTCGATTCCAGATTCTTCTTGAGGTCTTTCAGGGCCGTCTTGAGGGACCGCGACTGCTCGCCCAGAACCTTCTGGTTCTCGTTGAGTTTCTTCTCGTTGGCCACAGTCTGGGCCTTCTGCATCTGCTTCAGGTCTTTGGCAAGCTTTTCCAGGGCCTTGCTGACCTCATCTGAGACCTGGGCGTCTGGGTTCTTGTCGACGAGTGCCTGCTTGCGGATCTCGGTCGCCTTCTGCGACTCCTTCAGCTCGGTCAGTGCCTTCTGCTCTTCTTTGGCTTCGAGCTGTTTTCCAAACGGGTCAAACGTCGGAATGAAGTAAGCTAGCACCGCGATCGCTGCCAGTGCCACCGCGCTGCCCGCGCGGCGTCCGGCCAGCGGGTGTTCGGTCGGGTCGAGGGTCAGGACTTTCTCGGGAATGATCTTCTTGGCGGTCTCTTCCGCATCGCGAGTCACCAAAGGCTGATACTCACCGGCAGTCTGGGCGATGCGGGTGACGGTCAAAAACAGATCGTGAGTCTCACAGACCGCATCGATCTTTCGAGCGGCGTCAATCGGCTGAGGCCAGCGAGCAAACAAGAGGCCCGACAACAGCGCCGCGACGGGCACAGCCGGGAAGACGACCTTGATCCACCAGTCAGCCCGCTCCTGAGGCAGGGCTCCCGTGAAGCGGACGGTCAGCACAAAAACCAATGTGGCCGCAGCCAACGCCAGAAAGCTGATGTAGCTGGTCTTCGCGAGGCGAGCCAAATAGATCCGCCATCCGACTTGGCGCAAAAGAGCCGCTGATTCCGGGCAATTGGTCATGTCGCACCCACGCTTACGAGACGAACGTTCGATCGACAGAGAATGGACTCTCCATCGATCCGAAAAGTTCCCGGCCCGAGGAAAACTCGGGACCAGCGTTCGAATCTACGTCTGCAATCTACGAAATGTGGGCGCGAATCACAAGAAGACCTGAACATAAGAATATCGCTGCGACATTGTGGCGAGCGGCTGATTCCTTCCATCGTTCACTGAGCGTTGTGATAGAATGTTCGCATGGACTGGCAAACAATCATCGCGATCCTCTGCGTGGCCTTGGCTGCTGCCGTGTTGCTACGAAGTCTGTGGCGTTTCCTGCACCCCGTGGATGCCGGGTGCGGCGGAGGCTGTTCCGGCTGCGGGGCGGCGAATCCCGCAAGTGTCCCCGTCGTTTCGCTGACGCTCCCCACAGACCGTTCCTCAGCCACTCGGTAGGGATTACCCGTGTCTTCCCAGGTCCAAAGGCTGCGCAGCCTGTTTTCACCGGAGTATACCCACGAGTTGTTGGGGCTGCTTGCGGAGACTCTCTCGGAGCACTTCGACGAGGTTCTGTTAGGCCAGGGGCCTGTGCAGCGCTGGGAACTGCCTCAAGAGAAAATTGCCCGCGCAGGACAGCGGCTCGATGAGTCACCACTGCCCAATGCCCACTCCCCACTGCCCGATACCATCGCCCGCGTTCGCACGTTGATGCGAGAGGCTCTCGCCGCCGGTCAGAACCTGCACCACCCCCACTACATCGGGCACCAGGTTCCGGGACCGCTTCCACTGGCCGGAGTTTTCGACGCGATCGCCACGATCACCAACCAGGTGATGGCTGTCTATGAGATGGGCCCCTGGGCGACTGCGGTCGAGCGGGCCCTGATCGAGCGAATGGGGGCCGTACTAGGGCTCCCTCAAGGTCAGTTCGCCGGGCTGATCACCAGTGGTGGGTCGATTGCCAACCTGACCGCTCTGCTCACAGCTCGCAACGTCGTCCACGGAGAGACCTGGAAATCGGGAGTGGCTGCGCTGGCCACACCGCCGGTCATCCTCGTTCAGCAGGATGCGCACTACTGCATCGCGCGAGCTGTCGGGATTCTGGGTCTGGGGACCAATCAGCTGGTGCGAATCGGCCTCGACGCTCAGAGGCGGATGGACCCGGATCAGCTGGAGGAGTCACTGCGTCAGCATCGCGAGCGCGGCATCCCGGTGACTGCCGTCGTCGCCTGTGCCTGTGCCACTCCGATTGGAGCGTTTGATCCTCTCGAACCGATCGCCGAAATCTGCCAGCGGTACGGAGTCTGGCTGCACGTGGATGCCGCTCACGGGGCCGCAGCGGCGTTCAGCCCCAAGTACCGGCATCTCGTGGCCGGACTGGGACGAGCCGACAGCTCGATCTGCGATGCCCACAAGATGATGCATGTCCCGGCCCTGTGCGCGTTCGTGTTCTATCGCGACAAGGCCCACCGGTTCTCGGCGTTCCAGCAGGATGCTCCGTACCTGTTCGATCCCTCGGCACTCGGGATGGCGGAATACGACTGCGGACTGATGACGATGGAGTGTACCAAGCGTGCCTCCGCGTACGGCCTGTGGGGGACATGGGCGACGATGGGGCCGCAAGTGTTTGCCGATCTGATCGATGTCACGTTCGATCTGGCTGCAAGTGCGTGGGAGTTCCTGCAGAACCAGCCCGACTTCGAAGCCCCCTACCGCCCGCAGTGCAACATCGTGGTCTTCCGCCACACTCCCGCGGGAGTCCCAGCTGCGAAGTGGAATGACCTGAACCGCGAAGTCCGCCGCCAGTTGATCGAGTCGGGGGAGTTCTATATCTCGCAGACCACGATCGACGGAGTGGCGTATCTGCGGATGACGGTGATCAACCCGCTGACCGAGATGGCGATGATTGAGCAACTGATTGCACGAGTTCGCGAACTTGCGAAGAGTGAGATGAAATAAAGCCCAAGGGTTGCAACCCCTGGGCTTTGGGAGACTCTCGAAAACTTATCGGTTGAACAGGAACGCCGATGTGTTGATCAGCGCCCACGCCAAGTCCTGAGCCGCCGTCAGGCGAGCGTCCTTGAGCTGCTGCTCGCTCAGTTGGACGGCACGCTGCAGGCGGGCGAACTTCGGATCGACTGGCAGCGGCTGATTCGCCTCGTCCAGCCTCTTCTTCAGGTCGACCAGCATCGCATCCATCGGGCGCGGCACCTTAGCGGCGGCCTGGGCAGCCTGCAGCTTCTTCAGCTCCGCATCTTCGCCGCGGAAGAAATCGAGGATCGCCTTCTTCTGGGCGTCGTTCCGCTGATCGGCCGAGACCTTCACGATCTCGGCGATGTTGGCCGGAATGCCGAACAGCAGCGGCGTCTGAGCCGTTGTCACCGACCAGCGAAACTTACCCAGCGAGTGGGTCTTGTCCTGGTACTTCTGGTCCATCGTGATCTGGAACACGACGGGGCCCTCGATATTGATCGGAGCGGCGAGCTCGAAAGTGGCTGACTGGTTCTTGCCAACTTCCGGATGGATGGCCCACCCGTTGCTGGTGCTGTCGAGCTTGCCATCGATGGCGGTGGCGACATCGTAGCTGCCCTGGCTGAAGGTCGCCTTGGCTCCCTGCAGCACGGCCTTCTGCTTCTGGTCCGGCTTGCCGCGCGGGAAGTACTCGATCGTCAGTTCAGTCAGCACGAAGTTCCCGCTGCCGGAGCGACCGGGACCATTGAGCGTCAGTCGCGGATCGGCCAGGGCCTCCAGCTTGAAGCCGGTGATCCCCTTCGCCTTGGTTTCGGCGATCACCGTGTAGGTCGTGAAGTTGTTGTTGTTCCCCGAGACGAAGACCGAGTTGTCATCTTCCTTGTTGAGCTTGGTCCCGCGGGTCGATGCCTTGAGATTGCGCGGCGTCAGCGGCTGCCAAAGCGTGCCGGGATCGGACTGAGTCTTCTCCCACTCGGTGAGCTTGGCCGGGATCGACGCTTCGTGATCGGCCAGGGCCTTGTCAGCTGCCGCCAGCTTGGCCTGGTACTCGGCTTCGGCCTTCTCTTCGCGGTCCTTGACCGTCACCCAGTAGGCATCGTGAGCGTCCTGAGCGATCTTGATCAGCTCCTGCCGCTTGGCTTCCTTGGCTGCGGTGACCGGCTCGATCTCCTTCGAGTACGCCTGGAACTCGGCGATCAGCTTGGTGTTGTCGCCGGGCAATTCCTTGAGAAGCGACTCGGCAGAGGCGACTTCAGTCGGCGTCGCCGGACGGTTCAGAATCCGCATGAACAGCTCATCCACGAGCTTGGCATCATCAGGTGTGGAGGCCACGACCTGAGCGATGCCGTTCCCCGCCTGCGAGAGAGCCTCGCCGACAGTCGGCCCGCTCATCAGGGCCATCACAGCGCCGAGTTGGACCGCCGAAGAGCGTTCGCACTCACAGGCACTTTCTCGCACGGGGCGTCCCGCCGTCGCCAGGAATCCGTCCGCGAGATCCGTTCCGCTGTCCGGAATGGCTGCGGCGCGGGTTCCTTCGGGAAGACCCGGAATCCGGGTCTTCGAACCGGTCACGGCATAGACGCTGTCGAACAGCACTTCCGCTGGCAGACGGCGAGCCAGGGCATGTGAGTAGTTCTGGGTGTCATCGACGTTCCACTGGTTCGTCGCGACGGACCGCTGGTAGGTCTGGCTCTTGCAGATCGTCTTCGTGAGCTGCTGAACATCGAAGCCAGACTCGATGAACTTCTTGGTCAGCCAGTCGAGCAGCTCGGGGTTCGTCGGCGGATTGCCGGCCCGGATGTCGTCCAGCGGCTCAATGATCCCGGCCCCGAGCAGGTAGCCCCAGACGCGGTTCACGTAGCTCTTGGCGAAGTACTGGTTATCGGGCGAGGTGATCCACTTGGCCAGCTGTTCGCGGCGGGTCGCGTTCGGGTCCGCAGTGAACTGAGCGGGGTAAGGGAACGTCGGCGGAGCGACAGCGCTGGTCCGCAGATGAATCGTTTCGCCTTCTGGCTTCTCGAACACATCTTCCCACAGCGGCTTGGCCCCTTCGACAGCTGTGCCGCCGATGTCGCCCGCGGCGTTCTTGGGATCGCGCTGCAGGCCGACTCGCGAGAAGTACGCGGTGGTCTGGTAGTACTGATCCTGCGTCCAGCGTTCGAACGGGTGGTCATGACACTTGTTGCAGTTGAACCGCACCGCCAGGAACAGGTGCGTCGTGTTCTCCATCATCAGATCCGGATCGCGGAGGATCTTGTAGTAACTGGCCGGTGGGTTCTCCTTGGTCGAACCGTTGGCGGTGATGACCTTGTAGCACAGCTGATCGTACGGTGTATTGGCTGCGATCTCTTTGCGAATCCACTCGCGGTAGAGCTTGGCTCCTTCGCCACCGAGGAACTTCCCGTTGATCTGCAGCAGGTCGGCCCACTTGTTGGAGTGGTACTCGATATAGGCTTCGCTGCCGACCAGCTTGTCGACCAGTTCGTCGCGTTTGACCTTGGTCTCGCGACTGTCAGCGACAAAGGCCCGAACCGCCTCGGAAGTCGGCGGGAGCCCGGTCAGGTCGATCGTGACACGGCGAATGAACTCGTAGTCATCGCACAGTCCCGAGGGCAGGATCTTCATCCGCTCCAGCTTGCGGGCCACGAGAGAATCGATCTCGCTCCAGGCAGGCGGCTCCTGCCAGGCGAAGCCGGTGCGATCGCCCATCGCGGTCACGGTCGTCGCGGCATAGGCCCCTTCGTACCGAGCCAGAATCGGAGCCTCGCCGCGCCGCAGGGTGGTCACCACCCCGTGAGCATTCGAGACAGCCACTTCCATGTTGCCGGTTTCGAGGAACGATTCGGCGGTCACGTCCTTCGTCGTCCCATCGGTGTAGGTCGCGACAACGCGCATCTGCTGCTTGGCACCGATCATCTGAATGATCGGGTTGACCGGCTGGACTTCGATCTTGGCCACGCGTGGCGAGTCCAGATCGAGCTTGGCCCCTTCGACGATCCAGCGGCGCATGATCGCATACTGGACACTGTCCTGCTTCGTGACTTGCCCCCCAACGTGAGGCACAGCCCCCGTGGCCTTGAGCAGCATCAGCGAGTCATCCGGCGAGGCCAGATTCACGCGCCGCGCCGCATGGTCATCGGTCAGAGCCCGCAGGTCATAGATCGGGTCATACCCGCGCAGCGACAGCTTGAAGCCGTTCTTGCCGTCCTTCGAACCGTGACAGGTTCCCTGGTTGCAACCAAGCTTCGACATCACGGGAGTCACATCGCGGATGTAGCTGATGGGCGCGACTGTGGCGATGCCAGTGACAGCCACTGGAACCTGTGCCTTGTGGCCCGCGACTTCAATGTTCAGTGTGCCATTGCCGTCCGCCAGGGAGCGAATGCGGCCTTGCGGACTGACAGTAGCGACTCCACCATCAAGCTGGTACTTGGCCATGCGAGTCAGGTCGACCTTCTCGCCGGTGTTCAGCACTCCGTTGAGCAGAACCTGCGTGTAGGCCGTAGTGCCTGCCAATTGGATCGTCGCCGGAATCGCCTCGACGGCGGTCACGGTCGTGCCCTCGGGCAAGGTCTCGCCGATGGCGGCATCCGCACTAACGTAGTCCACTCCGCGAGCTGCGGCGACGGCCGCTGCAGCGGCATCCACGGCGATGGCTGGGAACTCGCTGGCGACCTTGGCGTCGGCCGAGTTGTAGATGCGGACGATCCCGTCCTCACCCCCGACAGCGATCTTCTGCCCATCGGGCGAATAGGCCAGCGAGTACAGGCTGGTGCCGACCTCGGTCTGGGCCACGACGGCCACGTTCGAGGTCACATACTCCTGCAACCGCTTCTTCTCATCAGCATTCTGAGACGAGGCGACCTTACCGACGATCCCCTTGATATCGTCCGGCATCGCGCTGTCGAACTCGGCCGAGTAGATAAACAGCTGGCCCTTGCGGTCCAGGCTGGAGACTGCTGCGATTCGTTTGCCATCCGGAGCGTAGTCGGCGTCAAACACGCGACCGCGCATCGCGGGGAACTGCCGCATCAGATTCGCATCGTCGCCGATCACGCGGGAGGTCACGCGCTGCATGCGGTAGATCCGGGGCACTCCGTCCGAGCCGCCGATCAGGATCTCGTCCTTACCGGGGTTACGGGCCAGAGCCTGCACCCCGCCCTTGAGCGCTCCGGGGGTGATCGAGGAGATATTGTCTATGAAACGCTGGGTCTTCACATCATAGAGCTTGGAGCTCATGTCGCGACCGATCGAGGCCAGGTAAGCCCCATCCACGGAGAATGCCGTCCCGACCGCCCAGTCATCGTGGGCCATGTTGAAGAAGACCTGCGCCCCGCTGGTCGAATCAAAGGCGCGCACGACCTTGTCCGAACAGCCGACCGCAATCAGCTTCCCGTCCGGCGACCAGCTGGCCCCGTACACGGTGTCGTAGGTCACGGGCACCGACAGCGAAAGCTTCGGCTTGAGTTCTTCCCCTTCGTACAGGTCCCAGACCTGCAGTTCACCCATCCGGCACGGCAGACCGCCAGCCACCACGAGGCGCTTGCCGTCCGGCGAGAACTTGGCCGACTCAATCCGATCGCTCAGGCCGACCAGCCGCGCTGCCAGCCCCGAGCCGTCGGCCTTGTGCAGCAGGACTTCGTGGAACCCCGAGACCGCGATCAGCTGGCCATTGGGTGAGTAGTCGAGCGAGGTAATGACCGGCAACCGCGAGTAGGTTGGCGGGTGCTCCTGATCGATCTTCGAGACCGCGTTCGCCGGGGTGTCGTCGCTGGCCCCCTGCTCGATCCACTTGCGGATCAGGTCGATTTCAACCTGCGACAAGGGAGCCTTGTCCTTCGGCATTTCCGCCTTGCCGTCCTTCGGCGTGATCTCCGCCAGCAGATGGCTCGCATCCGGCTGGCCGGGAACGACCGCCTTCTCGCCACTTTCGCCCGCAGCCAGCAGCCGATCGAACGAGGTCATGACGAACCCGCCGCCAGCCTTTGCGGGCTGGTGACAGCCTTGGCACTGGGCCTGAAAGATGGGTCGGATCTGCTTATAGAAGCTGACCTTGTCAGGGTTCGCATCCTCGGCGGAGACGAACGAGACCAACCCAAGACACGATCCCACCAGAGCGAACAAATTCGCACGGATCATGGAGAGCACCTTCGAACACGAAACAGGCGGGCTCGCCAGATGCTCAGCATCTGGCGACGGCACAAGGCAGGTATAGCCCACGAGTTGCGGCTCGCAGGCGATCGAACCATCACGTTACCACCGGCGCGGGCGGCGAGCAAGCATCGATTGAAATTGTTGGGTTGTCCGCAGGTAAGGAAGTTCTCAGTTGTCAGTTTTCAGTGATCAGTCCGCAGAAGCTTCTCGCCGGTGGAGAAGTGCGTTGCCGTCAGCTGGCGGGATACTGAAGAACTCCTGAAAGATTTCCAGTAACCGTCGATCCCCGATTCCTCATGTATCTGCAGCGGGGGTGATTCCCCGTCCGACGGTCCACTGAGGTACGATGCGATCATGGTCACCACGACTTCCTCCTCGAACTGCCCCCGCTGTGGCGCTGCAGTCGATCCGAGCCTGGCGGGCGGAGTCTGTCCGGCTTGTCTGCTGCGAGCGGTCGCTCTGGGGACAGCTGCGGATTCTCTTCCGGCAGTCCCCTGGGAGCCGCCGCCGGTGAGTGAACTGGCGGCAGCGTTTCCGCAACTCGAGATTGTGGAGCTGATCGGCCACGGCGGGATGGGAGCGGTCTACAAGGCCCGGCAGAAGTCGCTGGGACGGTGGGTGGCGCTCAAGATCCTGGCCCCGCAGCACGCGAGCAAGGCCGACTTCGCCGAACGGTTTTCTCGCGAGGCGAAGGTGCTCGCCGAAGTGAATCACCCACATATCGTCACGGTTCACGACTTCGGACAGGCGGGCGAGTTCTACTTCCTGCTGATGGAGTTCGTGGACGGGGTCAGTCTGCGGCAGGCGATGCGGGCCGGGCGGTTCACGCCGGAGCAGGCTCTGTCGATGGTGCCGCCGATTTGCGAGGCCCTGCAGTTCGCTCACGAGCATGGGATCGTCCACCGCGACATCAAGCCGGAGAACCTGCTGCTCGATAAGGAGGGGCGGGTCAAGATCGCCGACTTTGGGATCGCCCGCATGATGCGGTCCGCGGACGATCTCTCTTCGCTCCCCTCTCCCCCCGGGAGAGGGGCTGGGGGTGAGGGTTTTCGCCACGCGAACATCGATCTCACCCAAGAGGCCGTCCTCGGCACGCCGCGTTATATGGCCCCCGAGCAACGCGACCGCCCCGCCAGCGTCGATCACCGGGCCGACATCTACTCGCTCGGCGTGGTGCTGTATGAGATGCTGACCGGCGAACTCCCCGGCCCCAACTGGCAACCGCCGTCCCGCCAGTCCGCAGCTGATGTCCGACTCGACCAGATCGTGCAGCGGGCCCTGGAGCAGAATCCGGACCTGCGCTACCAGTCGGCGACGGAGCTGCGGACGCAGATCGAGACTTCGATCACCCAACTGCCGCCGGATATGGCTTCCCAATTGATGGAGAAGTCTTCCGATGAAGACGAGTCTGAACTGGGAGAGATCAATACATTGATGCGTGATATGACATACGCATACTCGCAGTGGGATAAATTGACCGTCATCATTTACTTTGTGGTGGCAGTGAGCCTCAGCCATCTGGCTTTCGGCTTCCCGCATTTCAGCCCGACATCTCACGAGATCAATGTCCTGCTCTACGCATTCGGGGCGACAATCGTTGGGGGTACGATGTGGATTATCGCACGCTTCTTCCTTCGTCGGCGGGCCACTGCTGCCGCGCCTCAGCGGAGCGACGAAGCATTCAAGACATCCACGGCCACCCCCGCAACTCTCGCCTCGGAATCCGAGCCGGATCTTGAAACGACATGGGGGTGGCACGGCTTGATACTTGCGCTACTGGGCCTCTTGTGGCTCCTGGACTATCTCGACGTACTGGAGGGGAAGGCCAAGCTTTTCGGCCTCTTAGGATTCCTGGGAATTGCCACCTACATTGAGCACTGGGTGATCCCATCGAAAAAATCCGGCCAATCTCCCTTAGCTGGAAAACACCGTGACACGATTCTCGACCGTACGTTCCATCGAAATCAACCGCACTGGCTCCATGCCTATTTCCAAACAGACTTGGGGCGACGACTGTTCTTGTTCGGGTGCTTTGGCTTCCTGTCAGGATTAACGCCGTTCTATCCTCATTTCCGCATATTCTTCGGGCTGTTCGGCTGCTTTGGTCTGGCAACGCTTGTCGAGGTGGTACACCGAAAGAATGCGAAGACTCCGCTAACTCCACAGCCCGTCAAGCCCAGGCCAGCGGTCCCGCAACGGACGCAGCTGGACATACTCGCCGAACTCTTTGGCTTCACGACCGTGTGGGGAAGGCGTTGTCTGATGATCTCGTGGCTGGGAGGCTTTGGGTTCCTGGGCTTCGCCAAGGGACTGGAACCGATGCTCAATTTGTTTGGTCTCTTTGGGTTTCTGTTAGTCGCATTGCTGATCGAAGGCTGGGTCATCCCGGTGGAAAAATCGCCGCTGAAGCAAGTCTTTCGGAAGCACTGGAAGCTGATCACCGGATTCGCGGTCGCCTTCGCGGTTTACCTGGGCATGGCACTCTTCGTCATCCCGGAGTTCAAGACGCATGCCGACGTCGTCATGCGAAACCCCGCGATGGAAGGTTCGTTCTTCGTCTTCGATCATGAAGTCGAATGTCCACCCGGGTGGAATGTCTGGGTGAGTCTGGTGAGCAATCAAGGCAGCGAAGTCGAACGCTACCAGGCCCAACTCACAGGGACCGGACACGTCCGCTTGCCTGTCCGCCTGATGACTCAAGCGATCGGAAACTCGCGCCCCACGCTGCCTCCGAAATTCGAAGCGTATCGGCTGGCTCCTGGGCGGGGGGCGGGCTGGACGTTCTTCGGTGACGGTTTGGTGTCTGCATTAAGCCGCTCGAGAATTAACGGGATTGTGACTCTCATGATGCACCCGGAGGGTGAATCCCCGGCCTCGCAAGATCGTGTTCCCTATACGACGATCAAACCGCCGTCTCGCCCACAGTCGGCTCCGTTTGTGGCATCCTACGAGCAGGGAAAGATCGAGATCGTCCGCCTCACGCCCCATCCCTCGGACGGCCAAATCCAGTGGATGCCCAACGGACAGCCCTGCACCGAGAAGTTCCTCCCCGATCGAGATGGCCGCAGCTCATCGAGCGGTCGGGTCATCAAGGAGATCACGGTCCGCGTCCTGAGTAACTCTCGCGATCCTTCGTGGCCCGTGCTGCGGTTCCCCGAGAAGTTCGGGTTCAGCGGCATGGGTGGCAGCTTCCATCGCGCCACCGATCAACAACCCGCGACGATCATGGTCCAGACGATCGCCTGTCCCCCGGAGGCCCGTGAGATGACCGTCGAGGTTGGCGTGGCCGATGGGGCCTGGAAGACCGAGATCAGCTTTGAGCCGGTCAGCTATCCGAACCAGCGGCAATACCACCGTTCGACTCACGGGCGCTATGGTGAGGACTGGCAGGGGACCGTTCAGATCGCCGATGCCGTCGGGGACAAGCTGCCGGTTTCATTCAGCTACACGGACCGCGATGACGCCGACACCCGGCTGGTCTACGAGTTGGCAGACGGGAAGCTGGTGACCATGCCCGATACCTCCGGGCTGGGCGACTCCCGCACCGGATTGATAACGATCCCGGTGTCGGAGTTCGAGAAGATCAAACAGTTCCACGTCCAGTCCCGCCGCTACCAGTGGACCGAATTCCGGAATGTGTCGCTGGAACTCGGGCACCAGACTGAGGTGGAAATCAGCGAAGCGTATTGAGAAAGTAACGGGCGAGCGGTAGACGTGAGTCTACCGTATATCGGCGTGACCCACGGAGTCCACTCCCGGATCACGATGCAGCATCTCACTGGGTTCGAACGTCTGTTGCGCGATAGGAAGTCGGTTCACGACAGACTCACGTCTGCCTCTCGCTTCGAATATATGCCAGAACCGCATCAGTTTCGAACCACTCGCTGGACGCAGGTCATCGCCGCTCGCGGTGCCTCGCCCGAAGGTCGCCAGGCGCTGCGCGACCTGTGCGAGACCTACTACGAGCCGGTGGCTCTGTTCATTCAGCGTTCCCGCCCCGCCGGGCTCGATGAGGCCCGTGACCTGACGCATGAGTTCTTCACGCTGCTGCTGGAGGGTCAGCGACTCGACCAGGCCGACCAGTCGCGAGGCCGGTTTCGCAGCTACCTGCTGGGGGCTGTGAAGCACTTTCTGGCGGATCGACGAGACCGGGAGCAGGCTCAGAAACGCGGCGGGGATCGAGTGATTCAATCACTGTCGGAAGCTCCGGGAGCCATCGCAGCGCATACTGCCAGCCTCCCGCCGGATGCGTACTTTGACCGGCAGTGGGGCCTGACCGTGGTGCAGCAGGCGATGACGGTCCTCAGGCAGGAGGCCGAAGCTGCGGGCGAACTCTCCCGGTTTGCGGCCCTGCAGCCGTGGCTCGTGACTCCATCCGGGCACGATACCGCGCTGGCGGCGGCTCAGTCCTTGGGGCTCTCGGAAGGTGCCTTCAAGGTGGCGATCCATCGCCTGCGAAAGCGGTTTCGGCAGGTCGTTCTGGAGCGAGTTTCCGCCACTGTCGATGACCCCAGCGAGGTCCAGCTGGAACTCAACTATCTGATCGAAGTGCTGGGCGAGCGGAGTTCTTAGCCGGTCCGTGACCAGCCTCACGTCCCCTGAAACGTAGGTCGGGCTTTCCAGCCCGACCCGCCGGAGAGCCTGGCTTCCGAATGACCGATGGCGTCGTGACACAAAATGGCTGCGCTCGGGACGGCCTGGAAAGGCCGTCCTACGACCGCGGGCAAGCTACCCCGCGACGCGCAGCTGGACTTCATCGGCCTTGAGCGACACGATCGCGATCCCCAGACGTTCGGCCATCGCGAGCACTTCCGGTTCGTCGAGCAGGATCGTCATCCCGGCTTCCAGGGCCAGCACGCGGGCTCCGGCTTCCTGCATCGTCTTGAGAGTCTGGACTCCGATGGTGGGGACATCGAACCGCATATCCTGATTCGGCTTGGCGACTTTGACCACAACCAGATTCCCCCGGCGGCACAGCTCGCCCGCGCGGCGGATGCACTGGTCGGTCCCTTCGATCGCTTCGACCGCGATGACCGCAGTGTCGTTGACGATGACCGTCTGACCGATGTCGAGGCGGCCCATTTCCTTAGCCATCTCCCAGCCAAAGCGGATGTCTTTCCACTGGCTGGAGGTGGGCTGGCGGCGGGTGAGGAAGCCGTGTTTCACGAGTAACTCCGGACAAAAGGTCAGAGCCGATTCGAACTTCAAGCCGTCCTTCTCGAACTCGCGAATGACAGCCAGCAGCAGCGTGTCGTCCTTCTTGTTGGCCACATGCCGCAGCCACATGTTCAGCGTCCGCAGATCGGGCATCAGCCGGAACAGTCGCCACGGCGAGAACAACACCTGCTTGTGGACCTTGCCCGCCATCACGACACGCTGCACACGGTTGCGGCGGAAGAAGCGGATCGCGGAGCCCAAACGGGCGAGCGGAGTGAACTGGACCCGATCGCAGTAACCAGTCATCCCCTCATCGGCCATCCCCTCGATCGCGTTGCAGTAGACCGAGTACCCCTGCCGCCGAGCCTCTTCCGCAAACACGATCGGGAAACGCCCCCAGCCGGCGAGCAGGCCAATCCGCTCGGGCTCATGAGGTCGCATCGGGATGGTGGCTGGGGAGGACAACGGAGGGTTGAGGTTTGAGGGTTGAGGCGGGCGAAGCCCGCGTTGTTCAGGGCGATCAACGATGCTTCAAGCGGCTCTCTTCGCGGGCTCGAGGGCGGCGAGCTTCTGTTCGAGTTCGGTCACGCGTTTGACCAGTTCCGGCAGGCGGTGGGTGGCCAGCATGATGCGGAACTGTTCCTTGTCGGGCAGGCAGGGGGCTCCCAGCTGGGTGGTCCCGGCCTCGATGTCGACCATCACGCCCGACTTGGCTCCGAGCGTGGCCCGGTCGCCGATCTTGATGTGGTCTGCGACCCCCACCTGTCCAGCACAGCGAACATAGTCGCCTGTGGTGATCGAGCCCGCAAAACCGACCTGTGAAGCAAACGCGTTGTGCTTTCCGATCCGGCAGTTGTGGGCGATCATCACCAGGTTGTCGATCTTCGACCCCGCTCCAATCACCGTCTCACCGACCATGGCACGGTCGATCGTGGTGCAGGAGCCGACCTCGACGTCGTCCTCGATCCGGACAATCCCGGTGTGGGGAATGCGAATGAACCGTCCCTGCTGAAACCGGTAGCCGAAGCCATCGGCTCCGATGACTGCGTTCGCATGAATGATGACGCGATGCCCCAGCTGCATGCCGGGGTAGAGCACTGTGTTCGGGTGCAGAGTGACATCGTCGCCCAGCACGCAGCCTCGGCGGATGACCACACCGGCGTGGATGTCGCAGTTCGCTCCGATGACCACATCGGCCTCGATCACTGCGTTATTGTGGACGTTGGTCCCTGAGCCGATTCTGGCTGTGGGGTGAATCAGGGCCTGGGAAGAGATGCCTGAGGTTTCACGAGCCGCCAATGGGCGGAAGTGGAGCATGACCTCGATGAAGGCCCCTTGCGGGTCAGCCACGGCGATCAGCGGACAGCTCGTGACCTTGCGAGCCGACTCGACGGCATCCGCAGGAATGATCAGGGCTCCCGGGGTCAGACCTTCTAACCGCCGAAGCCGTCGGGCGTTATCGAGAAACGTCAATGTCTGAGGATTCACGCAGTCGAGCGCCGCCACATCGTGGATCAGGACTTCCGCGTCTCCGTGAAGCTCTCCCTGAACCAAAGCAGCCAGTTCGGCAACTGTGCGTGACATGCGGCGGACTCCATTCCGTGCCAAGGTCGACAATCCGGCGTTCATACCGGGGAGCGAGGTATACCCCAAAACCGGGAAACTGGGCAACGGAGAATGGGATAAAGCGGGCAGTGGGGAATGGGCAGTGGGCAGTGGGGGGGTAAAGTTGCTGGCATCTTGCGAATTCCCTGAGCGAGAACTCTTCAATTCATCAATTGCCTCGAATCGCTATCATCTCTTCCAATTCCAAATCAATCTGTGGAGAGCCCGATGTTCGGCTGGTTTCGTCCGTCGTGCCCGCTGCCGCCCCCTGCCAAGCAGTGGGTGGAAGAGCGGCTGGAATGGCTGGCCGATCAGTTTGGCCGGGATGTTTTCGTGCGGCGGTCTGTGATTCAGCCGACAGATGACTATTTTCCGGATCGGTATGATCGCTCGTTCGATGCGGTCCAGAACCTGTTCGAGCAGGTCTGCGGCTACATGGATGTGGACAGCAACACGGTCTCGCTGCGGTTCTTCAAGAATGGGAGCCCTCTGTATCTCGAAGATGATCGCGGCCAGGCTGTGACCAACGATGCCGCCGGGCTGTATGAGGACGACGGGTCCCGCACGCTGATTCATCTGGATACCGGCCAGTTTCACGAGCCCGCCGATCTGGTCGGGACGATGGCTCATGAGCTGGCTCACGTGCGATTGCTGGGCGAGGGGCGGGTCTCTCCGGACATCTTTGATAACGAGCTGCTGACGGATCTGACTGTGGTGTTTCACGGGTTGGGGATCTTTCTCGCGAATTCCCCTCGCAACTGGCCGGGGCAAAACTCCTTCTGGCCGGGGACCCAGATTCCCCGCCCCGAGTATATGTCGATGCAGCTGTTCGGCTACGCGCTGGCCCACGCCGCGTGGCTTCGCCGGGAAGAGAAGCCAGAGTGGGCCTATCACCTGAGGCCGAATGCTCGGTCGTTGTTCTGGCAGTCGCTGAAGTACCTGCAGAAGACGGGCGACTCGATATTTCGACCGTAACGAATCCGAATGTCGACGATCTGTCCCCACTTCCGTACTGTTCATGAAGAATCCGTGAAACCTGTCTGCTTCAGCGGTGTTTCACAGGACAGACATCGGGCGAGCGAGGCTCCGGGGTCAGCAGGAACTGAGAACGTGGGAACACCGATTGTGACACGAAGAACAGCCGGATGGTGTGGATTGATCGTACTGGGAGCCTGGCTGTGGGCGGCTCCGCTGCTGTGGTCTCAGCGTCCCGAGGGAGCCGGACCGGATCAACCTCCGCCTCCTGCGGGAGGCCAGTTCCCCGGCGGGCCTCCTGGTGGTGGATTTCCCGGCGGAGGATTCCCCGGTGGGCCCGGGTTTCGATTCCCGCTCGATCCGGTGACCGCAGCTCTCGACACCGATGGCAACCGCGAGCTTTCGTCTGAGGAACTGGCCAAGGCGGCCGAGGTCCTCAAGACCCTCGACAAGAACAAGGATGGAAAGCTGACCCAGGATGAGGTCGCGCCCCCGTTTCCCATGGGTGGGTTTGGAGGCGGTGGCCCGATGGGGGGGCCGGAACGCAAGATCCTGAAGGACTTCGACAAGGACAGCAACGGCTACCTCACGAAAGAAGAACGCGCCGAAGCCCGCAAGAACCAGCCCGCGGGCAGCGGGCGCGGCTTCGGAGGTCCCGGTGGACCGGGAGGCTTTGGCCGCAGCCAGGAACCTCCCAAAGCCGGTCCCCGGATGACGCCTGCGGATGCCAAGAGCTTTCCGGACGCAGCTCTGTACGACACGAGCGTGGTACGAACTCTGTTCCTCACCTTCGAGAACGAAGACTGGGAAAAGGAACTCGAAGCCTTCCACAACACTGACGTCGAGGTCCCTGCCACCCTGGTCGTGGATGGGAAAGAATACCCCGGCGTTGGCGTTCACTTCCGAGGCATGTCGTCGTATGGCATGGTCAGCGCCGGTTTCAAGCGGTCGCTGAACGTGGCTGTCGATCTGGTGGACTCGGACCAGAAGCTCTACGGCTATAAGACGCTGAACCTGTTGAACTGCAACGGCGATTCGACACTGCTCAGCTCAGTGCTCTACTCGCACATCGCCAATCAGTACATTCCGGCTCCCCAAGCGAATCTGGTCAAGGTCGTCATCAACGGCGAGTACTGGGGCATCTATGCCAACGTCCAGCAGTTCAACAAGGATTTTCTGAAGGAGAACTTCTCGTCAGCGAACGGGGCCCGCTGGAAGGTCAGCGGCAGCCCCGGCGGAGACGGCGGTCTGCGTTACCTGGGTGAGGATCTGGCGGAGTACAAGAGCCGATTCGAGATCAAATCCAAGGACGAAGAGGCCTCGTGGAAGGCGCTCGTCAATCTGTGCAAGGTTCTCAATGAGACCCCGACCGACCAGCTCGAAGCAGCTCTGGCTCCGATCCTGGATATCGAGGGAGCCCTGCAGTTCCTGGCCCTCGATTGTGCTCTGGTGAACAGCGACGGTTACTGGACCCGCGCCAGTGACTACAGCCTGTACCTTAATGATGCGGGCCGGTTCCACGTCATCCCGCACGACATGAATGAGGCATTCCATGGCGGCGGCCCTCCCGGAGGCTTCGGGGGACCGCGTGGCGGGCGAGGAGGTGAGCGCGCCAGCGGCGGGCCGCCTCGTGAAGAAGGTCAAGCACCACCGCCCCGTGAAGGCGAACCGCCCCGCCCTGAGGGTCGACCGGAAGATGGTCCTCCCGGCGGATTTGGTCCTCCGGTTGGGGGCTTCGGCGGGTTTGGCCCACCCGGAGGCTTCGGTCCTCCGGGCGGAGGACGTGGCGGCCCCGGTGGCATGATGCATGGCGGTGTCGATCTCGACCCGCTCATCGGGCTCGACGATACCCGCAAGCCGCTGCGGTCCAAGCTGCTGGCTGTCCCCAGCCTCCGAGCCAGGTACCTCAGCTACGTGAAGCAGATCGCCGAGAAGTCGCTCGACTGGAAGACGATCGGCCCACTCGTCGCCCAGCAACGAGCCCTGGTCATGAAGGATGTCGAAGCTGACACCCGCAAACTGACGCGGTACGAGGACTTCGTTTCTCAGACTGCCCCGGAGACATCCGCCGACCGTCCAAGCGGCCTAAAGCACTTCTTTGAGGCTCGTCGCAAATACCTGCTGGAGAACAAAGACGTCGCAGCTGCGACTCCTCTGGCGGCGACTGGTCGCAAGGCGGAGACAATCGTTACCGGCGTGGCGGACGGGGTGACGAAGTCGGCCTCGCCCGGTCCGAACTCCCCGAAAGTCATCATCAGCGAGCTGATGGCCTCGAACACCAAGTCGATCAAGAGTCCTTCGGGCAAGTTCGCCGACTGGATCGAGCTGCACAACCCGACGGAAACTGCGATCGATCTGACGGGGTGCTACGTGACCGATACCGACTGGGCGCCCCGCAAGTGGCCGTTCCCGCAAGGGACCGTGATCCCGGCGGGCGGTTACCTGATCCTGTGGGCCGATGAGGACGGCAAAGCCGAATCGGGCCTGCACCTGAACTTCAAACTGTCGGCCAAGGGCGAGGATGTGTACCTGATCGACAGTGATGCTCGCGGCAACGCCATCCTCGACCATGTGCGGTTTGAGAAGCAGACCGACGATATCAGCTTCGGTCGGCATCCCGAACAGACTGCGGAGTGGACCCCGCTCTTCGCTACGCCGGGGGATCGCAACCGCGTCAGTGAGTAGCTATGAGGGGAGTGGGGAGTGGGGAATGGGCAGTGGTAGAGTATTTCCCTCGGGCGTTCAGAGTTTCGCCGACAGAGAGCTGCCGCATCCGTATGCAACAGTGAATCAAGTGACCGACTGCCTTCCTCTGACAAACCGATCTGGGCAGAGATTTCGTCCCGGATTAGATTCCCGGCATGTCCAGCGACCCGCACAGCCTGCCGTTTCGCGTTCACGTCGAGCCCTCACCGGTCGACGCGGAACTGCCGGACGTTGCCGAGTCTGAAGAGACGGAAGCCGGCTGGAGTCTGGACGACATCGAGGCGGCCTATCAGCAGGCTCTGGAGTCGCTCGATTCGTTGGAAGCCACCGTGTCCGAAGCACTCGGAGACCCGATTCCAGAGGCCGAAGAGATCGCGGAATTGGAGTCGTCGGATCTGCTGCCTCCGATGATTCCCGCCGCCGAGCCGGAATCATTCTTCCCGAGCAGTCCGGTCGAGGCCCCGCCGCCGTCCGTGACGCCTCGTCAGGTGGTGGAGGCCCTGCTGTTCGTCGGCGGTGTCGCGCTCCCCGCGCGGAAGATCGCGGACGTGGTCTCAGGCAGCACTTCGCTCGACGATGTCCAGCAGTGGGTCGATGAACTCAATTCGCTGTACGATACTCAGGGCAGGCCCTACCGGATCGAGCATGGCGACAGCGGATTCCAGATGCGGCTCCGCAGCGAGTTCGAGAAGGTGCGACTACGCGTCTACGGCATCGGCCCACGGGAAGTGAAGTTGAGCCAGGAGGTCCTGGAAGTCCTGTCGTTCATCGCCTACTCCCAGCCGGTGACTGAGCCCGAGCTGGAAGCCCTGGGCCGGGCCGGAGTCTGGGGCGTCGTCCGGCAGTTGCTGCGGCGCGAGCTGATTCAGATTCAGCGCAGCGAGCAGAATGAGCTGCAGTATGTGACAGCTCCCCGGTTCCTGGAGCTCTTCGGGCTGCGGTCAATGCACGACCTGCCGCTCCCCGGCGACTTCGCCTTCAAGTAAGCTGCTTCTCGCCATTCGCCATCAGCTATCAATCAAACTTCCTCGTCGAGGATCGTCCGAATCACGGCATCGGTCTTCAGCTCTTCGATGACCTCTTCCATGACCTCGTCCTTCTTCTTCTTGACGATCTTGTCATGCAATTCGGTCTGGACCTCGTGGAATGGAATGACGCGAGCCTTGCGGCGTCCCGTCAGCATCACGATGGCGAATGCCGACTTCTGAGGAATCAGTTCGCTGATCTCGTTGACATCCAGGGCCGTCAGAGCCGCCCGCAGGTCTTCATCCGCCAGACTTTCGGGCTGGGTCCAGTCCCGGTGACCGCCGCGGGAAGCGATCGCACTGTCCGAGCGGTCGTGAGCAGCCTCGTCAAAGGTGATCTTGCCAGCTCGAATCTCATTGAGCAGCTTGCGGGCAGCAGTCTCAGCCTGCTCAATGCCGCCGCGTTCCTCGTACGACAGCTCAATCTGCTGCCACTTGATTTCGGACTTCTCGGTGTAGGTCGTCGACTTCTCTTCTTCGTACAGGGCCAGCATCTCTTCCCGCGACGCAGTCGGGTCATTGCCCAGTCGAGATCGCAGGTACTGCCCCGCGATCTGATTGTCGCCAAACTGCTTCCGCAGCGTGACCAGCGACGTCCCCTGACGCTGCAGCTGGGATTCCAGCTCTGTGGGCGACTTGGAGTTTGACTGCTGCATCATCCGCTGGACTTCGGCCTCGAAGAACTTATCGAGCTGGGCATTGACCTGTTCCAGCTGTTCGGGCTTCATGGTCTGCTTCATCGCATCGACCATCAGAGTCCGCTCGATCAAGGTCGGGAGATCCTGCTTGACGAGGTCCAGCTGGATCTTGCGGAACTCTTCGACCTTGAGCTGTTCCTGGGCCGGTTTGAGCTTGTCGGCATAGCGGTCGAAGATTTCGTGAGCCAGAATCGGTTCGCCGTTCACTTCGGCGACGACGTCGGTCATCTGGATCGGGACGATCTCTTCATGCGAGACGGTCTCGATGCCGTCGTCCTGTGCCCGGACACTCTTCTTGAGACCCGTGTTCTCGTTGAGCTTGGCAATCGTCTTGGCGACATCGCGAGGCGGCACGGGCCCCAGCACTGGACTGGCGACTTGATAGGAACGCCCGTTGCAGCCAGTCAGCAACGCCGACAGCAGCAGGGCGAAAACCGCGAAGGTTCGGCGAGAGATCATCGATCGCATCCATGCGGATCGAGGAGGGGGAGTACCAGGGGGCAGAGTTATAGCGGGAACTCGAAAAATCGGGCAACAGGGGTCTGCCAATCGGGGGATCCCGAAGGACATTTGGCGATGCGCGATGCCGATTCCGCCGGAGTCAGCACACTCCGTTCAATTCAGATTCGGCAGTTTCTGCCGATGGCCGATCTACCGATGGGCCGCGTGACAATCGACGCAGCGCTGGGAGACTTGCTTCGCAGCCAGCTTGATCTCTGCAGCTGCAGCTCCCGATTCGACGGCTTTCAGAAGCGATTCTGTGGCCTCCAGGGCCTGCTGCATCTGTTTCTTCAGATTCTCGTCTTGGGTGACGTGCTGCCGGGGCAGTTCGCGGAACTCCTCGGTAAGCAGCAGCAGTTCCTGACGAGCATCCGCGTCCAGGGCCTGCTCCGCCTGCAGAGTCTTCTCCAGGCCGGTCCAGTGGTGATCGATCCGCACCATTGCGGCCACGATCGGCTCGACCTTGGCCACTTCGACCAGTTTTCCGGCTGGAACTTTGGGAGGCTCAAACTTCTGGACCGCCTCCCACAGCCCCTCATAGTCCGGACGGGTTCCCGCTTCGGTCAGCAGTCGTACCCCCTGCTCTTGCGTCAGCTGACCGGCCGCCATTCCGCAGTATCCCGCAGCTGCCGGGCCCCGGTGCTTGCCATGATGGCAATGGATCAAGACCGGTCCGCCGGCTGTTTTCACAGCCTCGACCAGATCGGCACGCTGCTGCGGCCCGATCTTGCCGTAGCCGATCGGAACATGGACATAGCGCAGACCGTGCTTGTGAGCCTCTTCGATCAGGGGAGTCGCGCCGTCAACGCTGACGATAACTTTCACACCCCGCTGGGCGAGGGCCTCAAACGAGTCAGCCGACTCGGGCTGGCTCCCGCACAGAATCGCGGGGGTGACCTGCCTCAAGTTCTTGATGCCCGGGATCGGAGCGGGCTCTGCTCCGTGGATTGGAACCGAGGTACCGAGCCAGACCAGGCAGAGGATTGTGGCGACAACTTGTCGAGGCGACATCAACGACCTCATCCGGTTGTGAAGTAGTTCACACCCTGCTGGTACGCCGGGATCCGTCGACACTGCGAAAAAATTCCGTACCGAACTCGGCACGTTTCCCGCTCTAGTGGCCGCCGTGGCCATGATCATCGTGCCCATGCCCGTGATCATCGTGGCCATGGTCGTCTTCGGCTTCGTCATCCGCAAAGCAGACCAGCCCATCGAACATTCCCGAGAGCTGGCACGAACCGGCTGCAAACATGATGACGATCAAGCCAACCACATACACGAGCTTGCCCACAAAGTTCGACACAGACAGCTCAAGATCGAAGATCTCGACATAGTGCCGACCATCCAGTGGCGGAGCGATGCAGCCCCAAACAAGTACGGCGGTCAGCCCAATGAGCATGATCCCCAGGAAGGCCCCGGACTTAATGACCGAGGACAGCTTCTGCCAGTTCACAGCCAGGGCCCAGAACAAGGCCCAGGCGATGAGTGGGAGCCAGGGAAGCAGCAGACTGCCCGTAGCCACCAGGACTTCCAGCAGCGCGGACACCAGATTCAGAAGAGCTTGAAACAGAGCCATGGCAGAGACGGGTGAGGACGAACCAGTTCAGGGGACCGCAGAGGAAGCCTCTCGGACGACTTGGAGCAGGATAACACCTGCCCCCCCGGAAATGCCATGAAGAACGCCGGTCCCGTCAAGATGGGGGCTCCCTGCGCCACTGGACGCGCCTCGGCAGGTCCCGGATAATGTGATCGAGCGTAGCGCCCCTGCCCGATCGAGAAAGACTCCTGAGATGCCCGCGCGGCCTTACATCCTGGCAGAAACCAATTGGGAGTCTGTCCGCAATACCCGCTTTGATGTGGCTGTGCTGCCCTGGGGGGCGACGGAAGCTCACAACACGCATTTGCCGTATGCAACTGACACCATGCAGTGCGATGCCGTCGCTGCGGAAGCGGCGCGCCGGGCCTGGGAAGCGGGCGTGAAGGTCATCGTCCTGCCGACGATCCCATTCGGCGTCAACACCGGCCAGCGGGAAGTTCCGCTGTGCATCAACATGAACCCCAGCACGCAGCAGCGGGTTCTGTATGACGTCGCAGAGTCGGTCCAGCTGTGCGGGATCAAGAAGCTGGTGATCCTGAACGGGCACGGTGGGAACGACTTCAAGCAGTCGATCCGCGAACTGCAGCCGAAGCTGTCGCTGATGCTCTGTCAGATTCACTGGTTCCGCTGTGTGAATCCAGCCCCATTCTTTACCGAGCCGGGCGACCATGCGGGAGAGCTGGAAACCAGTGTCATGATGGAGATTGTTCCCGACCTGTGCCGCCCTCTCCATGAAGCCGGTGCGGGGACCGAACACCCTTTTAAGTTACGGGGCCTGCGCGAAGGCTGGGCCTGGACTCCGCGCAAGTGGATCGACTGCACCGACGACACCGGGACCGGGAATCCACAAGACGCGACGCTAGAAAAAGGGCGAAAGTTCATCGACGCGACCAGCCAGCAGATCGCCAGCTTCCTGGTCGAACTGGCTGCGGCGGATGTCACGAACCTGCATCAGCGGGCGGAGTAGCTGAGGGAAGTTAGCCGCCCGGCGACCACTCGGCAGGCTGACGCCGTGCCGCTCCTGGGGCAGTGCTTTACGCGATCACTTCGCGGATCACTTCGGCGTTCTCGGGCAACAGCGGATACTCTGCTCCGTTCGTTCCGAGGATCGTCTGGTGCGGGTTGATGCCCAGCAAATGGTACATCGTCGCCAGCAGTGACTTGGGCGAGACCGGGCGGTCGGTCACATCGCTGGCGATCGAGTCGGTGCCGCCGATGACTTGCCCGCGTTTCACTCCGCCGCCGACGAACAGCGTGCTGTAGGCCCGGGACCAGTGATCGCGACCGCCGCCGCTGATGTTGGTCTGGATTCGCGGGGTCCGACCATGCTCGCTCATCAGGACGACCAGCGTGTCGTCCAGCATGCCGCGTTCTTCCAGGTCCAGGATCAGCCCCGACAGGGCCTTATCGAGCCCCGGCAACAGCTGATCGACCATGCGGGGGAAATGCTCATAGTGCGTGTCCCAGGCATCCCCCGCCAGACCGTACTCATCCCAGAAGACCGAGACCAGACGGGTCCCCGCTTCGACCATCCGGCGGGCCGCGAGGCACGACTGACCAAACAGGGTTCGTCCGTACCGGTCCTTGGTCCCTTTATTCTCGGGCCGAATATCCAAGGCGTCGCGGACCTTGGGCGAGGCCACGACGTTGTACGCCATCTGCTGGTACTGGCTGTAGTTTGCTCCCGGAACGGTCTTCTCCAAGTCCCGGCGTGCGACGTCGAACTGCTCGACCAGTGAGCGGCGACGATCGAAGCGGTCGATTGCCACCTCTGCCAGAGAGTCGGTCGCGGCCAGCTTGAAGTGGCTGTCGTGTGAGCAACCCAGGTAAGGTTCGGGGCCGACGTACTCGAATCCGGGGCGAGCCTTGCGGATCTGTTTGGTTCCCTGACCGACGAACTCGGTCCAGACCGGATTGGCCGAGGCACCCAGGAAGGCTCCATAGGGACCAGCGCGGAACGGCTGATCGGAGCGTTTGCTGCTGAACGGAAACGGCAAGGCGACGTTCTGGACCACTTCGGCGGGTTTGCCTCCGCGGGCCAGCCGGTCGTAATACTCGACGCACGAGCCGAAGTACGGGTGATGCCGCTCGTCGCGGGGATTCAGCTCCATCGAGACATCGATGTTCGACACCCCGGTCATCGCGAACGCGACCCCATGCAGCGGATAAGGATGCGTGACCGACCGGATCACGGTCGTCCGGTCCATCACTTTGGCCAGGCTGGGCAGATGCTCGCAGACATCCAGTCCCGGCAAGGACGAGGGGATCGGCTGCATCGAGCCCCGGATCTCCACGGGAGCTCCGGGCTTCATATCAAACGTTTCGAGCTGGCTGGGGGAGCCGTACAGGAACAGCACGATGCAGTTCTTGGCCCGACCAAAACCATCGCCGGAACCGGGCGCCGCTTGTGCCTCCGACTGGAGCAGCGATGCCAGACTGAGGCCACCCACGGTCGAACTGCCGACCTGCAGGAGGTCGCGGCGAGTCAATCCGTCGCACAGCGTTTTCGGTGAACTCAGTACGCGCAGCATCTAGCGTTTCCTCCGAAGGCATCGACTCCAGTTTATTCGACAGAAATCTCCCCCGCAATCAGAAAAGTCGAAAGATCGACGGAAAGACGATGTGCCGGCGCGCGGTACGACCGCTTCGGAAACGTCACATGGGCGTCCCGCCCATGCACCGGTCCTGTCAAAATCAAGTCGCTGCCTTTGTCGCCTTTCGCTCCGCGAAAGAGCGGTCTTTCGCGGAGCGAAAGGCGACACTGAAAGATCGACCGCAACTAAGGCCGCGCCGCTTTCTTGCCGCGCTCGGCAACATCAACCGGAGTCGCCTCGATCAGGTGATCGATCACCTTGTCGGGAGTCATCCCTTCGCTGTTGGCCTGGAACGTCGTCACGATGCGGTGCCGCAGCACCGGATGGGCGACCGACTTCACGTCCTCAGTCGAGACATGGAACCGGCCTTCCAGAATCGCGCGGGCCTTGGCTCCCAGGATCAGGTACTGACCGGCTCGCGGACCGGCTCCCCAGGACAGGTACTTCTTGACGAAGTCGCTGGCATCCGGCTCGTTGGGACGCGTCGACCGAACCAGATCGCGGGCATACACAAAGACATGCTCGGCGACCGGCACCTTCCGCACGACTTCCTGCAGAGCCAGGATCTGGGCTCCGGTCAGTGCGTGCTTCAGCTCCGGCTCGTCGCCGCCCGTGGTCTGCTTCAGGATGCGCAGCTCTTCCGCAGCGTTCGGGTAGTTCAAGACGATGTTGAACATGAACCGGTCGAGCTGGGCTTCCGGCAGTGGGTAGGTTCCTTCCTGCTCGATCGGGTTCTGCGTCGCCAGTACGAAGAAGGGAGCGGGCAGCCGGTAGGTGCTGGAGCCGACGGTCACGTGCCGCTCCTGCATGGCCTCGAGGAGAGCAGCCTGCGTCTTGGGCGGGGTGCGGTTGATTTCGTCCGCAAGCAGCACATGCGTAAAGATCGGGCCCTGCATGAACTGGAACACGCGCCGCCCCGTCTCCGGGTCGTCCTGCAGCACGTCGGTTCCGGTGATGTCTGAGGGCATCAGGTCGGGCGTAAACTGAATTCGCCGAAAGCTGAGCTGCAGGATCTTGGAGATCGTGCTGACCAGCAGCGTCTTGGCCAGACCGGGAACGCCGACCAGCAGGCAGTGCCCCTTACTGAACATCGCCAGCAGCAGCTGATCGACGACATCGGTCTGCCCGATGATGACCTTGCCAATCTCTTCTCGCATGCGGGAGTAGGCATTGGCCAGCCCGCGAATGGCCTGAGCCTCGCGTTCGCGGAGATCATCACCCGATGCGACGGTGTCGTTGTCAGTGCTCATGGCAACCCTGCAGAGGACGTTTCTAGAGAATCCACATGGTAGAGGGCGGCGAGAGCGCTGAAAAGGAGTGCGCCTCAGACTGCCTGTCGCCCCGCTCGCCAGAGCGGGGGTGAGAGCGGGTGGACGTGGCGAAACCCACGTTCTGGCGAACGTGGCTACAAGCTTCTTCTGGCAACGAAATTTACACCTCGTTGAGTGCCTCGGTCGCGTCCCCGAACGTTCCCGGCCGGACGTTCATCTTGTCCATCATCGACAGATACAGACGGCACATCTGGCGGTTCGGTTTGTCTCGGTAGTTGACCGACCGGCCCGTTTGAATGCGGCCGCCGCCTTTGCCGACCACCACCACCGGCAGCTGATCGTTGTTGTGACCGCCGGTCATCATGCTGGAGCACATCATCAGCATTGAGTTATCCAGCAGCGTGCGGTCCCCTTCCTGGATCCCATCGAGCTTGCGGGCAATGTAGCCCAGCTGTTCGAAGAAGAACTGGTTGACCTTTAGCCAGTCGGCGGTGTCAGAGTGCGACAGCAGGTGATGGATCATGTAGTCCACCCCCAGGTTCGGGAACCGCAGCGACGAGTGGTCGTTGTTGAGCTTCAAGGTGCTGATGCGGCTCGTGTCGGTCTGGAACCCGAGTACCAGAATGTCGCACATCAGCCGCATATGGTCGGCAATATTCTGCGGGATGCCGTCGGCCGGGCGCTCGATATTCGGCTTGTCGAGTGTCGGTCGCCAGCCCTGCAGCTCGCCCTTCTTGCCGGCCTGATCGATGCGCTGCTCGACATCGCGGACCGAGTCCAGGTACTCGTCCAGCTTGCGTTGATCGCTGACGCTGATCTGGCGACGGATATCTCCCGCATCCTCCAGGACCGCATCCAGCACGCTCTTGTCCCCCTTCTGGGCTCCGTCCTTGAACAACCGGTCAAACGCCAGGGCCGGGTACAGCTCCAGCGGCGTCGGAGTCGTGGGGGACGACCACGAGATGTGCGAGCTGTAGAGCATCGAGTAATTCTTGTGGACCGAGGGGTTGGCCGCCTCGCATCCGAGCACCAAACTGGGGACCTTGGTCGATCGGCCATAGGTCTGGGCCAAGAGCTGGTCGAAGCTGGTCCCCGACTTGATCTCACCGCCCGAGGCCAGCGGGGCTCCCGACAAGATGTTGCCGGTCTGGGAGCTGTGGATGTTCCCCTTGGTGGCTTCGACGTTGTAGAGCCCCTGCACGAAGAGCAGCTTCTCGCGAAAGTCGTGCAGCGGAGCCAGCACCTGACCCAGCTCCATCGCGGCGCCTTCGCCCTTGGCCCAGAACTCGCGGCTGTGGTAGCCGTTGCCTGAGAACAGGACCGCCACGCGAACGGGGGCTTCGCTGGCGTGCTGAGCAGTGGAGGTGACCTCATCGCCCCAGACCGGGATCGATTCCATCCACGGCAACGCCATCGAGACGCCCAGACCACGCAGAAAAGTACGGCGGGAGAAGTGGTGAGACATCGGAGCGCTCCACAATGGGACAGACAGATCAACGTAGACTAACGTATCGGCCCCGGCGGCGGGAACTGTTTCTCGATTTGCATTGGGATTCCCTGCTGGCTCTCCTCTCCCCCTGGGAGAAGGGGTGAGGGTGAGGGTGCTCGAGCGAAGATATCGGCGACCGAGGAAAGCCTGGCTCGCGGACGCCAGAATTCTTACGAATTCTGCTACCCGAGCTTGGCTGTGACCTGGTCCCGGATCAGGCGACCGATATTCAGCGACGCGGTCGCCGCCGGGCTCGGGGCGTTCTGGATCGAGACCACTCGAGGGGCTTCGAGAATCAGAAAGTCGTCAACCAGCGAACCATCGGGAGCCAGCGCCTGAGCCCGCACACCGGCAGGGGCTGGGTCGAGATGTTCGCTGCGCACGGCGGGGATCAGCTTCTGCAGGGCTGTGACAAAGGCTCCCTTGCTCCACGACCGCCACATTTCGGCAGTTCCGGCTCGCCAATGCTTCCAAGCCAGTTTGCGAAAACCGCTGTTCAGGAACGTCTCCGCCAGATCGCTGATGGAGATATCGAGCTTGCCGTAGCCTTCACGGCGGAAGGCCAGCACCGCGTTCGGTCCGCACTCAACTCCGCCTTCGATCATGCGAGTGAAGTGGACGCCCAGGAACGGAAACTCGGGGTCGGGGACCGGATAGATGAGATTACGGCACAGCCCCTGGGCCTCGGGCCGGAGCTTGTAGTACTCACCTCGGAACGGAACGATCCTGGCCGTCGGGTGGCACCCGGCCATCTCGCCGACGCGGTCGGCCTGCAGCCCTGCACAGGTCACCAGCACGCGGGCCATCTGTTCACGACCATCGCGGGTTCGGACGATGACCTCCTCCGGGCGGTGAGTGATCGCGACAACTTCGGCCCCGGTCTGGACCTCGCCCCCGGCCTGCTGAATTTTCTCGGCCAGCCTTCGGGCGACCTGCTTGTAGTCGACAATCCCCGCATCCGGAACATGCAGTGCCCGCACCCCGTTCACTTCCGGTTCCAGCTGACGCAGGCGGGGCAGATCGATCAGTTCGCAGGTCACTCCGTTGGCGATCCCGCGCTCGTAGATCTTGAGCAGCTGAGGTACTTCGGCGTCGCTGGTGGCAACAATCACCTTGCCGCAGACATCGTGAGGAATCCCCTCCGCGCGGCAGAAGTCGACCATCGCCTGCCGACCTTCGCGGCAGTTCTTGGCTCGCAGCGTCCCGGGTCGATAATAGATCCCCGAGTGCAATACGCCCGAATTATGCCCGGTCTGATGCTGAGCGACCTGGGCCTCTTTTTCGAGAACAATGACTTTCAGCGTGGGCGTCTGCTCGAGCAGACGCCACGCTGTCGCCAGACCGACAATGCCTCCGCCAATGATGATCACATCGTGCCGGGGCATGGTCAGCTCCTTACTACTTCACCTTCTTGAGTTCCACCAGGAAGTGCAGCGTGGCATTTCCTGGGATCACTCCACCGGCTCCTGCAGCACCGTAACCGAGCTTCGAGGGGATCTCGAGTTCGATCATGCCGCCTTCACCGACGAGCTGCATCCCTTCGGTCCAGCCCTTGATGACCTGGTTCAGGCCGAACGAGATCGTCTCGCCACGCTGGTACGAGCTGTCGAACACCTTCTCGTTGTCGAGCCAGCCGTGGTAATGAACTTCGACCGTCTGACGCGCGGTCGGCTTGGCTCCGGTCCCTTCTCGCAGGATCCGGTACTTAAGACCGGAATCTGTGGTGGTGAAGGCCTTGGGAGCCTTCTCATCGATCTTTCCGGCTCCGGTTGGGAGCTTGGGGAACGCCTTTTCAGCTTCTTCTGCCATCGACAAACCTGCCACAATCGCAATGCCGACCAAGGCGACGGCCAACAGTCTCTTCAAAACCATGGGGCACCTGATCCCAGGAACACGAACGAACCCCAGACTCCCGATCCCCGCGGAATCGGCCTGGGAGCCCCTATCGTATCACCGCGCAGCAGCGCCGAAAACCGGGAAAATGGGAATGAGCACGGCAACGGGAATTCCAAATGAGTGGGCACGATGGCGAGGTTCGCATCGACTGGTTCTAATGCTTGGAAATCCGTGCAGACTGGATTTCCCAGGCTGCGACCCCCTTCGTTTGGCAGGTTCCTGATGAATCGTCTGACTGCGCTGGCTTTGTTCGCCTGTCTGGCTGCTCCCGTTCTGGCAGAAGATACCCCGGTCGTCACGAAGGCTGTGATCGACGGCACGGGCCCCGGCTGGGTGACTCTGGGGGAAGCAGACTTTGACCGGATCAACACCGATCCCGACACGTTCGTCTGGAAGGGGGAAGAGGTCCACTGCAAGGGGACCCCGGTGGGGGTGACTCGCAGCAAGAAGAAGTACACGAACTTTGAGCTGGTCGCGACCTGGCGACACAACAAGTCGGGTGGCAACTCGGGGATCTTCCTGTGGGCTCCCGACGAGGCGTTCAAAGACCTGAAGCCGAATCAGCTGCCTCCGGGCGGGATTGAAGTTCAGATTCTCGACCACGGGTATGCGGAACAGTACGAGAAGCAGAACGGCAAGAAGTCCGACTGGTTCACGACCAATGGCGATGTCTTCCCCGTCGGATCGTCCTCGATGGTTCCGTTCGAGCCGGTTGCCCCCGCTCCCAAGGGGAGCCAGCGGGCCTTCCCTCGCAAGGAACTGAGCAAGGGGATCGGACAATGGAACCACTACTACATCCGGGCGATCAACGGAGAGGTCCGCCTGTGGGTGAACGGCGAAGAGGTCTCCGGCGGAACGAAGTGCAATCCGAACACGGGGTTCCTGTGTCTGGAGAGCGAAGGAGCCCCGATCGACATGAAGGGGATTCGGATTCGCGAGCTGCCGTAGTTCCATGTCCAGGCTGAATCTTCAGGATCAGCCGGAACGCGCTAGCGTCCGGTTTCGTGCAGGAGAAACCGGGGGCTAGCGCCCAGCGGCTAATGAATCGACCCTGCAGATTACGTCTCGTAGCAGAATTCGCAAGAATTCTGCCGTCCGATGGAGATTTGACCGCGACTGGCATACCCTCACCCCCGGCCCCTCTCCCGGGGGAGAGGGGAGCAAGAGAATGAATTGGAGTGAATGATGGCCAAGAAGAAAGCCGCTGAGTCTGTGCCCGAAGCCACTGCTCCCGCGATGCACGCTGTCCCCGGAGCCATGCCGGGTTACGGCATGCCCCAGCCGCAGATGGGGATGCCCGGAATGATGCCGGGGATGATGCCGCAAATGGCCCCGCCGGGTGGAAACCCGATGATGGCCATGATGCAGATGATGCAGATGATGATGGGGGGAGCAGTCGCCCCGCAGATGATCGACCCCGCAGCTGCTCCATTTGGAGTCGGAGCTGCTGTCGATGACGGGAACAAGGGACTCGACAGCGAGATCATCCGCCCTGCCCTGCTCGACAACCTGATTAAGGAGCAGCATGCCGTTGCGACGGGGAGCGTGCTGGATGTCCTATGCCTGACGAATGACCGGCAGAACGCCTTGGGCGGGATTCCCAAAGGCTGCACGATCGCCATGGCGGGGCCACCGGGAAAAGGGAAGACCCGCACCGCCCTCGCCGGGCTGTGCCGAGTCGCAGCCACGGGGCAGAAGGTCGCCTTCATCGTGGCTGAGGAAGGGTTCCACAACAGTGCCGATTCCGGCCGCGATGACCTCTGCTCGCGACTGGTCAAGATCGGCATGGCGGCCACGGGTCAGTCAGAAGCTGAGTTCGTTCAGAAGACGCTCTCGAACGTCTATGTCCTGGAAAGCCAGTACCACAAGGGGCAGACCTGGGACGATTTCGTCTCCAAGTACCGCTACCTGATCGAGAAGGAGAAGATTGCGTTCGTCGTGATCGACTCGCTGAATATGCTCGACCCCAGCCGGAACCGCACAGCGGACAACCTGTCGGCCCTCAAGACCTACAACCACCAACAGGGGGTGACCTGCCTGTGTATCGGCCAGATCCGGGACACCGGCGATCCGGTCGGGGGCGAGTCACTCAAGCACACAGCCGACGCGGTCTTCCTGATCGAAGAGTTCTCTCTCGGCTCAAAAGAGATCGCCGAACAGTGGGGCGGAGCTTACCGTGACCGCATCGACGTCATCCGGGCAGTCAAAAGCGTCACGACTCCGATCTTCCCGCATATGATCCGAATCGACCGAGAACCGATTTCGGGAGTGATGACCGTTCATCCGTCGCAACCTACTGCCTACAAACCGCTTGCGGCGAAATAGACGATCTTGTGGCAATCCCGGTGGGTCGTCTCTTCTTGAACCGAACTTCTCGGTAGAATAGAGTCGCAGTTCGCGCCGCGTCTTGCGGGGCGATTCGCTGCCGGTCGACAACCCGGTAGCCAGTTCGATTCGGATCGGAAATCACCATGCGGCGTCGAGTTGTGGTCACCGGGATGGGCTGCGTCACCCCCATCGGCAAGACGGTCGACACGATGTGGAAGGCTCTTCAGGAAGGAGCCAGCGGCATCGACTTCATTACCCACTTTGACGCCTCGAACTTCCCCACCAAGTTCGCCGCCGAAGTGAAGGGGTTTGAGCTGTCCCAATATGTGGACGACCCCAGCCGGTTTCAGCATGCCGGTCGGAACATTCTGTACGCGATCGGAGCGGCCAAGCAGGCTGTCGATCAAGCGGGAGTGAACGACCTCAAGGACCCGACTCGGTTCGGCGTCTACCTCGGGGCCGGAGAAGGGCAGCAGGACTTCTACCTGTTCATGCGGATGATCTCGCTCTCGCAGCGCGACGGTCAGTTCGACATGGAGAAGTTCACGAAGTACGGGCTGCAGTACCTCAACGCCAAAGAGGAAATGGAGCAGGAGCCCAACATGCCCGCCGGGCACCTGGCCAGCCTGTTCAATGCCCAGGGACCGAACCTGAACTGCCTGACAGCGTGCGCGGCCAGCAGCCAGGCGATCGGCGAAGCGACCGAGATCATCCGCCAGGGAGAAGCAGATGTGATGCTCTCCGGCGGGGCTCACAGCATGATCCACCCGTTCGGGCTGACGGGGTTCAACCTGTTGACCGCGCTCTCGACCCGCAACGAGGATCCGAAGGGAGCCAGCCGCCCGTTCGACAAGGACCGGGACGGGTTCGTGCTCGGCGAAGGAGCCGCCATGCTGGTACTTGAAGAACTCGAGCACGCCAAGAAGCGCGGGGCTCAGATCTACGGAGAGATCGCCGGTTACGGCTCAACGGCCGATGCCTTCCGCATCACCGACATTCACCCGGAAGGGCGCGGTGCGACGGCATGTATCAAGCTGGCCCTGAAGGATGCCGGGGTCAACACCGACCAGATCGACTACATCAACGCCCACGGGACCAGCACCTCGGTCAACGACAAGATCGAGACGCTGGCGATCAAGCAGGCTCTGGGCGAATACGCCTACAAGACCCCGGTCTCCAGCACCAAGAGCATGATGGGCCACCTGATCGCAGCTGCGGGCAGCGCGGAAGCGATCGTGTGCCTGCTGGCGATGCGGGACGGCATTCTGCCGCCGACGATGAACTACACCACGCCGGACCCGGACTGCGATCTGGACTACATCCCGAACGCACCGCGCGAAGGCAAGGTCGAGCGGGCTCTGTCCAACAGCTTCGGCTTTGGCGGACAGAACGTGTCGCTGATCTTCTCGGCGTTCAAGGGATAGACGCGGCGGCGTGAGTCGCAGATTGCAAAGTCGCTGGACTCTCCGAGGCCAGTGGGACCCGGTGATCTGGTCGGAGTTTGCCCGTATCACGCCCTGTGTCGCTTGGGATCCGAGACCTCCGCTCGAGTACCCTCACCCCCAGCCCCTCTCCCGGGGGAGAGGGGAGCAAGACACGCCAGAATTCTGACGAATTCTGCTACGAGGACAGAAGCGATTCGATGGACGACACGCCCCCACCCCGCCGATACCCGACGGTTCCGTTCGGGACACTGCTGGGGCGGGCGTTGCGTTTGAAGTGCCCGCGGTGCGGTGAGGCTCCGATGTTTTCGGGACTGTTCACAACGCGCGAGCGGTGCAGCCACTGCGACTTCAAGTTTGAGCGGGACCCCGGTTTCTTCCTGGGCTCGATCTACGTGAACTACGGCTTGACGGCCTTGTCGATCACGTTCCTGTTTGTCGTGCTGCAGTTCGGATTCGGCTGGACCAGCCGCGAGCTGGCTGTGCCGCTGACGATCTACTGCCTCATCTTTCCAGCCCTGATGTTCCGCCATACACGAGCGATCTGGCTGGCGATGGACTGCAACTGGGACGCCTCCGCGATGGAGATCGACGAGGAGTCGATCGATTCCGAGGGGGGCATCCCGGGAGGATGAACTCGAATACCTCGATCGCTTGCGGCTTGTGGGCTTCGGTTGAACCACCTTTTTATGGGACTCTCCGTGCCTTCGCAACCTCCGTGGTGACTTCCCGCCCCCATCGTGCGGATGTCCCGAAGCGCTCAAAACCGGCATCGGACGCTTGACTTTCGGGCCTTGGGGGCTTACCGTGCGGCCTGCGATGTGTCATTCTGAGCATCGGCAACGGAGACGTTGTCGGAATTCCGGACTCTTTCCCATGGGGTTCGGAAGCTGAGGGTGGCCTGCACGGCGGGTGGCTGCCGTGTTCCGGAGGTTGGCACTGACAGGTGCTGAGAGGTTGTTTATGTCAGCGATGGCGTAATCATGCTCATTGTGGCTGGACGGAGGCTTTCAGGGCCTTCGGACGGCACGCCGGACACCGGAGAATGATTTCTCCGGTATCGCCAAGTGGGACTTCGTGCCCGCTTTTTTTATTCCCAGGGGCAGGCTCGAAGCGCAGACGTTCGACAATTCGCGGGATGTCCCCGACTTCGCAAGAAGTCGGTTCACGAGAGCGGTGCACCCTATGAACGGCCCAGAGGTTCTTCGAATCGTCGATGCCATTCATCGCGACAAGAAAATCGGCGAAGAGATCGTGTTCGAAGGAATCGAACAAGCGATCCTTTCAGCGGCGCGTAAGCACTACGGCGAAGACTGTGCTCTCGTGGTCAGCATTGAACGCAAATCCGGTCAAGTGACAGCCACGATTGACGGGGCTCCAATTCCGGAAGAAGAATTGAGCATTCTGGGCCGCATCGCCGCCCAGACCGCCAAGCAGGTGATGATTCAAAAGATTCGTGAAGCGGAACGCGACACACTCTTCGACGAATACAGCGAACGGCGCACCCACCTGATCACCGGTGTGGTGACCCGGGTCGACCAGGCAGTGACCACGGTTCAATTCGACAAAGTCGAAGCTCTGTTGCCTCGCAGCGAGCAGATTCCGGGCGAATCGCACAAGGTCGGCGACCGAGTGCGAGCGATCGTCCTGGAAGTTCGCAAGCAGGGAACCCGGATCAAGGTCGTGCTGTCCCGCAAGCATCCGGATCTGGTCCGGCGGCTGTTCGAGGTGGAAATTCCCGAAGTGGCGGAGCGGATCATCGAGGTCCGATCGCTCTCTCGCGAAGCCGGTTATCGCTCCAAGGTGGCTGTAACCTGCTACGATAACAGCATCGACCCCGTCGGAGCCTGTGTGGGTGTCCGCGGTAGCCGCATCAAGACGATCATCGATGAACTCGATGGCGAGCGAATCGACATTGTGCGGTGGAACGACTCCCTGCCCGTGCTGATTCCGAACGCCCTGCAGCCCGCCGAAGTCGAAGACGTCATCATGTGCCCCATGCTGGGCAAGGTGATCGTGCTGGTTCGTGAAGATCAGCTGTCGCTGGCGATCGGCAAGATGGGTCAGAACGTCCGCCTGGCCTCCAAGCTGGTGGGCTGGGACATCGACGTGATGACCCGCGAAGAACTCGATCAACAGCTGGACCGCTCGGTCCAGGCGTTCTCTCAGATTCCTCAGGTCACCGAAGATCTGGCTGAGGCATTGGTCTCCCAGGGATTCTTCAGCTTCGATGACTTGTCGGTGATTGAGCCCGACCATTTGCAGGAACTCAGCAGCTTGTCTGCTGAAGAGTGCGATGCGATTGTGGCACGGGCCGAAGAGGAATCGGAGCGGGAAGAGCAGGAAGCCAAGGTTCGCAAGGCTGCGGAAAAGGCGGAGCGTGACTCCAGTGGGAAACCGGGCGACAAAAAGCCCGGATCCAACCGTCGCACAATCCCGGCCAAGGACGTTGAAGCCAAACCTGCAGAGCCCAAACCTGCAGAAGCTGAGCCAGCTGCCGCCGAACTCAAGGAAGAGGCTCCTTCAGACAACGAAAAGACGGAAGGGTAGCGGACGACGACGGACAATCTCGGATCGGGGGGCGGTTACCAAGACCCGGTCCACTGGAAACGGATGAGCGAATCGTGTTCGCGAGTCCCTTCCGAATCTCGGAACTCGAGCTGCGAACCCTTCGGGGGAATTCGTCTCCTGATGCAGGCAGGGGATCAGCATCCACTTGCCCTCCTGCGGGCACTGCACAGCTTCCACTTCGTGGGGCGTGTCGATGTCACCCACATTGTGGGCGACGAACAAATCTCCCACTCTGTGGGCACTTCGTGATTGTCCGTCACGACCGACGAGGAGTATCGATTGAAGATCCGGATCTTCACGCTGGCGAAAGACCTCAACATTGACAACAAGGATCTGATCCAGGCTTGTGCCGAGGTCGGATTGAACGTCAAGAGCTCTCCGCTGGCCAGCATCTCCGAAGAAGAGCGGGACCGGGTGGTCGCCCACCTGAAGTCGAGAAAGCCGGGTGCGCCTGCCAAGGTGGAAGCCCCGACGATTGCTCGCGAAGTCGTCCCGGAGCGCGCCAAGGAAAAGCCGATTCGCACCATCGGTGCGGGCGTTCCCAAGACAGGTCGCCGGGCCGAGGAACTCGAAGAAGTTCTCGAAGAACCCCTGGTGGCTGAAGAGCCCTCTGCTCCCGAACCCGTGGCCCCGCCGCCCGTGGTGGCAGCACCTGCCCCGGTTCCGACACCCGCACGTCCTCCGGCCCCGACCGGACCGTCGAAACTGCGTCCGGAACGGCCCACGGCGCCAACCCGGTCCGGCAAGATGCCGGTAATCGAGTCCAAGTCGAAGGGATCACGGCCTGCGGCTCCGGTCGCACCGTCTGCTGAGCCCCCTGTCGTCGAAGAGCCGACGATTGAGGAATCCCCGGAACCGATTTCGGAAGTCCCGGAACAGCCTCCTGAGCCTGTCGCCGCACCGACGACGGTCGCCGAAGCTCCGGCCCCCGCACCGGTGCCGACGCCTGTTGCTCCTCCGGCCGCCCCTGCTAAGGGAGTTCCAACTCGGCCTGTCGGTCCGACCCCAGTTCGCGAAATGCGGGCAGTCGGGTCGATACGCGATGCTTCTCCCCGGGCCCAGCAAGGTGACTCGGATCGGGCTGCTCCGCCGATCTCGCGAGATCGCGGTGCGAAGCGTGGCCCCGCCATGCCCGCGCTGGCGATGCCGACGTTCAAGGCTCCGACGACTCCCAAGTCGGACGGACCGATCCAGAAGCCGGACCTCAAGCTGAGTCCGGACCTGATTCGCGATCCAACCAAGGGCAAGATTGCGGACATCATCCGCAAGAACAAAGAGACCGGTCCCAAGAAGGCCATGCCGGGCGTTGCTCCGCTGACGGCCGAAGAGATCCGCAAGGGCAAGACCCCTGGCGGCATGGAAGAAATCCGCGAAGCTCGCCGCCGCAACCGCACCAAACGGGGCGGCTTTGATGAAGAGAACTCGATTGTTCGCGGCCAAAAGCGAAATCGCCGCCACATCAACACCGAGTTGAAGACCGAAGCGACGATTACCTTCCCGGTCACCATGCGGTCGTTCAGTGAACAGATCGGTCGTCCGGTCAACAAGTTGATGGGTCTGGTCATGAAGGCCGGCAAGATGCTGACCATCAATGACAATCTGGACGAAGAGCTGGCCCTCGAAATCGCCATGGAGATGGGGATCGATCTGACGGTCCACCATGAGGACGATATCGAGACCGAGCTCCAGGCCTGGCTCGATCGGCCGGATGATGACTTTGGTGTGCCGCTCGTCGAGCGTCCGCCGATCATCACTGTGCTGGGTCACGTTGACCACGGGAAGACGACCCTCGTCGATACGATCCGAAAGAGCAACGTGGCTGCGGGCGAAGCCGGGGGCATTACCCAGCACATCGCCGCCTACCAGGTGGAGCACAACGGCAAGAAGCTGACCTTCGTCGATACTCCGGGTCACGCAGCCTTCGGGCAGATGCGAGCCCGTGGAGCCAACGTCACGGACATCATTGTCCTGGTCGTGGCTGCCAACGACGGAGTTATGCCCCAGACGGTCGAGTGCATCGCCCACGCCAAGGCGTCGGGAGCACCCGTCGTCGTGGCTCTCAACAAGGTCGACCTGCCGGGAATCAACGAGCAGAAGGTGCTGACCGAACTGTCGCAGCACGGTCTCTATCCGACCGAGTGGGGCGGCGACGTCGAAGTGGTGCGCATCTCCGGGCTCACCGGCCAGGGTGTCGACAACCTGCTCGAAACCTTGCTGCTGACCGCAGAGCTCCAGAACTTCCAGACGGCAGAAGACATCGCCGCGGACGGGATCTGCCTGGAATCGTTCCTCGACGAAGGTCGCGGTCCGATGGCCTGGTGCATGGTTCAGCGAGGAACCCTCAAGATCGGCGACACGCTGCTGTGCGGCCCGGCTTACGGGTATGTGCGGGCGATGTACAACGACAAGGGTCAGGAAGTCAAAGAAGCCGGCCCCTCGACCCCAGTCAAGGTGGCAGGCCTCAGCGACGTCCCCGGAGCGGGTCACCACTTTTTTGCGGTGGATGACCTCGACATGGCCCGCGAAGTGGCTGAGGAACGTCGCCACAAAGGCCGCTTTGACATGCTGTCCCGTCGCGGCGGGCCGAAGTCGCTCGAAGAGTTCTTCGCCGAGCGGGACGGATCGCTCCGCGAACTGCCGCTCATCATCAAGGCTGACACCCAGGGTTCGATCGAAGCGATTCGGCACGAGTTGCAGAAGTTCGAGCACCCGGAAGTGCGCATCCGCATGCTGCATGAAGCCGTCGGTGGTGTGAACGACAGCGACGTTTATCTGGCCGCCTCGTCCGGGGCGATCATTGTGGCCTTCCACGTGATCCCGGATGACAACGCGATGAACCTGGCCTCCCAGGAAGGGGTCGAGGTTCGCCGCTACAGCATCATCTACAACGTGGCCGATGACATTCGCCAGGCACTCGAAGGCCTGCTCCAGCCAGAAGTGGTCAACATCACGACTGGCCGCGCGATCGTCCTGCGAACCTTCCCGATCTCCAAGGTCGGAACTGTCGCGGGTTGCCGCGTGCTGAGCGGTCTGATCGAGCGTTCCTGCCGGGTCAACGTGATTCGCGAGCAGAAGATCATCAACACCTACTCCATCGCGTCTCTCAAACGTGAAAAAGAAGACGTTCGCGAAGTGCGCGATGGTCTGGAGTGCGGAATCCGGCTCGACGGTTTCAATGACGTCAAGGAAGGCGATCTGCTCGAGTGCTTCAGGGTCGAAGAGCGGAAACGCTCGCTGGACCTTTAATCGCTCTTCCCGGTCGTCTCCTCCTCGTTGCAGTCTGTCCCGCTTATGAGTTCACGTCGCACAGCCAAGGTCGCAGAAGCGATTCGACAGGTCGTCAGCACGGCGATCCTGTTTGGATTGCGCGATCCGCGCGTCCAGAACGTGACCGTGCTCCGCGTCGAGACCCCCGTCGATCTCCGGACCGCCAAGATCTTCGTGTCGGTCTTCGGCGAAGAGAAGGTCCAGCGACTGACGATGAAGGGCCTCGATGCAGCCCGGGGTTTCCTTCAATCGAAGATTGCCGAGGAACTGGATCTGCGCTTCACCCCGGTCCTGGCCTTCGTGCTGGACCAGGGAGTCAAGAAGAGTGCCGAGACCAGCAAGCTGCTCCGCAAACTCGATGTGGAAGACGCCGCCCGTCAGGTCGTAACGCCCGAGGTCGCGGCCGATGAGACCGAGGGAGAGTTGTTGATCGACGGCGATCCTCCGGAATCGGAGGAGCCTGACGAATCGTGACTCCACTGAACTGATTGTCGCCCTTGAATCGCCGCCCGTAGCCTGTCTCTCACACACCCCCGCGAATCGCCAGAACGGAATCCGCCGGATGTCGAACGTCAAAAAGCTCAAGACCGCCGAACGGCAGACGATCGCTCAGAATCTGATCAATGCGATCAAGAAGAAGTACAAGTCCGCAGTGCCCAAGCACTCGCTGAATGTGCTCGACACATTGATCTTTGCATCGATCCTCGAGAACGCGACACCGGAAGAGGCCGACGAGGCTTACGAGCGGTTGATGTCGGCCTTCCACGATCTGAACGAGATCCGGGTCAGCTCCGTCACTGAGATCGAAGAAGCCCTGGCTCCGCTGCCCGACGCGGGCTGGCGGGCTCTGCGCATCCGCGAGATCCTGCAGCATACCTTTGAGAAGTACTACAAGTTCGACCTCGAAGAACTGAAGCGGAAGCCCGTCGAGCAGGTCGAAAAACACCTCTCGAAGTGGAAGTACACGACACCCTTCATGCGGCTGTTTCTGATGCAGCACAACATGGGGGCCCATGCGATCCCCATGGACGACAAGGGACGCGACCTGCTGGCCTTCCTCGGTATGATCGAGCCGCAGGCCACAATCGACGCGGGTGCGGAAGACCTCAAGCAGGTGATCCGCAAGGCCGACTCTCAGCTGTTCTGTCATCTGATTCGGTGCGTGGCCTGTGACCCGAAGTTCAAGGGCAAGCTGCGGCTGACCCCGAACCAGGCCCTGGGCGAAGGTCCCGATGCCACGACTGTCGTGCAACGGATGAACGAAATCCTGGCGGGTCAGACTCCCAAAACTCCGCCTGGACCATCCCCCGCAGCCAAGGCCAAGGCCGAAGCCGAAATCGAAGCTGCCAAAGCAGCCACGAAGAAGGCTGCGGCTGCTTCGGCGAAGGCAGCTGCCGACAAAGCAGCGAGCGAAAAGCCCGCCGCGAAACCTGCTCCAGCCAAAGCGGCCCCCGCCAAGGCAGCCCCGGCGAAAGCGCCCCCTGCCAAGGCTCCCGCAGTCGCAACCGTGAAAAAGCCTGAGGCGAAGAAACCTGCCTCCAGCCGTCCGGAAGCGGCGAAGCCGAAGGAAGTCGTGACCAAAAAGGTCTCGAAGCCCGCCCCCGCCAAGAAGTCGCCACGCAAGTAAGGCGTAGCATGGGCGTCTCGCCCATGTGCGGGGTGGCCGGAACACACCGGCGGGACGCCCGTGCGACTGAGCGCGCGCAATTCTCACCCCTGCGAAATCGAACCGATCCGCGTTTGTGAATCGATTGCCCCGCGGTCTGGTCGGCGGGTAACTTGGTAGGTCGGGTGAACGCGGTTCACGTGCTCGCCTGACTTGCTGGAGAGTCTCATGTCGCACGACCTGTTCGCACAGTTCCGTCAGAACATCACCCGCCGGTATCTCTTCTCGCAGGGATCTCACGTGCTGGGGACGGCGGCGCTGGCTTCACTGATGGGTGGGGCGTTCCCGGGCGCTGCCTCGGCGAACGAAGGCGCGCGGGCTGGCGCGGTGCCGACGCACTTCCCGGCCAAGGTCAAGCGGGTGATCTATCTGCACATGGTCGGCGGTCCGCCGCAGATGGACCTGTTCGATTACAAGCCGGTCATGAACGAGTACTTCGATAAGGACCTGCCCGAGTCGGTCCGCATGGGCCAGCGCCTGACGACGATGACTTCGGGGCAGAAGCGGTTCCCGATCGCTCCTTCCAAGTACAAGTTCGCCCAGCATGGTCCGAACGGGATGTGGTTGAGCGAGCTGTTGCCGTGGAAGGCCAAGGCCGCCGGAGACATGGCGTTTATCCGCTCGATGCACACTGACGCGATCAACCACGAGCCCGCCATCAGCTTCATGCAGACCGGCAACCAGATCACCGGACGGCCGTGCCTGGGTGCATGGGCTTCGTACGGTCTGGGGTCGATGAATGACAATCTGCCAACGTTCGTCGTGATGGTCGCCAAGCCGACCAACACTGAGCAGGTCCAGGCGATCTCGGCCCGGCTCTGGTCCTCGGGTTACCTGTCGGGAGAACACGCCGCTGTGGCCCTGCGCTCGGCGGGTGATCCGATTCTGTACATCAATAATCCGCAAGGTGTCTCGCCTGCCGTCCGCCGCAAGACACTGGACGGATTGAAGCAGCTCAACGAGTTGACCGCCGCCCAATATGGAGACCCAGAGACCCGCACCCGCATTCAACAGTACGAGCTGGCGTTCCGCATGCAGTCGAGCGTGCCGGAACTGACCGATCTGTCGAAGGAGACCGAGGCCACCTACAACCTGTACGGAGAGGCCGCCAAGAAGCCCGGTACCTTCGCCAACACGATCCTGATGGCCCGCCGGATGATGGAACGCGGCGTGCGGTTCGTGCAGGTCTATCACAACAACTGGGATACGCACGGCAACGTCGCCGGTCGTCTGCCCGATCAGTGCCGTGACGTGGATCAGGCCTGCTACGCGCTAATTCAGGATTTGAAGTCACGCGGGATGTTTGACGACACGCTGATCATCTGGGGCGGAGAGTTCGGCCGGACGATCTACTCTCAGGGCGGCGTCTCGAAGGAGAACTACGGTCGCGACCATCACCCCCGCTGCTTCACGATGTGGCTGGCTGGCGGCGGAATCAAGGGCGGGGCCGTTCTCGGAGAGACCGACGACTTCTCGTACAACATCGTCAAGGACCCGGTCAGCGTTCACGACTTCCACGCGACGATTCTCCAGCTGCTCGGCTACGACCACGAGCGGCTGACCTACATGCATCAGGGGCTGGAACAGCGTCTGACCGGCGTCGAGCCGTCACGCGTAGTGACCGAGATTCTGGCCTGAGAGGACTGATGAAGGAGCCTAAGCATCGCTTTTGGTTCTGGATGGGGATCAACCTGCTGGCGTTGTATCTCCCGCTGCCGGTGTCTGGTCGATACCCCGATGATCCGCTGGAGTTCATCTTTTTCCCGGTCGCTTATCCAACGATTCTCGGAGCGCTCATTGGAGGACCTCTATTGGCCTTCGCTGTTCCGATTGCCTTCTGGACGGCATTCATCGTTTGCAACCGGCGTCTCTCCCGAATCGAGTATGAACCTCGATACTTGATTGTGACTGTGACCTTGGCGTTCTATTCGTTTTTCCAAGCCGACATGACGCACGAGCTGGCGCAAAACCTTGGCCATTCTTGATTTCTCTCCGTTCATAATCGCCCGAGGCGGCGGGGTCAGCAGCGCAGCGGATGGCCCCCCTGCTGGGAACTCAGTTAAAGCAGGTATCGGTTCACGGTTGGACATCGAGTGACCTCCTCGAACTCATAGGGCCGCCGATGGACGAACCAGCAAAACACTTCGGAAAGATCGTCATCGCGGGAGGCAGCGGGTTTCTGGGCGTCTCGCTCGCCTACGCTCTTGCCGAACAAGGGGCCGACGTCGTGATCGTCTCGCGGAATCGGCCGCGATGCATCGGCCCCTGGAGGCATGTGGTCTGGGACGGGCGAAAGGTCGGGCCTTGGATTCGCGAACTGGAAGGAGCTCAGGGAGTGGTCAATCTGACCGGGCGCAGTGTCGACTGCATCAAGTCACCGGACCACTGCGACGAGATCCTGCGGTCGCGAGTCGAAGCCACTCGCGTTTTGGGACTTGCCATGCGGCAGCTCAATGCCCCGCCGCCCGTGTGGGTGCAGATGAGCACGGCCCACATCTATGGAGATCCCCCCAGCGCCGTCTGCACCGAGGACTCCGCACTGGGGTATGGCCTGGCTCCCGATGTGGGGCGAGCCTGGGAAGCGGCCTATCAGGAAAGCGTACTCCCCGATCAACGGCAGGTCGTACTTCGAACCAGCTTCGTGATCGGTCGCGACCGGGGAGCCGGGTGTGGTGCGATGGCGAAGCTCGTGCCACTCGCCCGCTGGGGGCTGGGTGGTCGAGTCGGGTCCGGTTGTCAGGGGATGAGCTGGATTCACGAACAGGACATGAACCGTCTGTTCCTCCGAGCTCTGACAGACCCGGCGATGTCGGGAGTCTATGTCGCTTCCACTCCGCAGCCCGTCCCACAAGTCGACTTTATGCGACAGCTGCGCCGCGCGGTGGGGATGCCGCTTGGATTTCCCGCCATGGAATGGATGGTTCGGCTAGGAGCCCGCTGGCTGCTGCGCACTGATCCCGAACTGGCCCTCTACGGTCGATTCGTTGTCTCGCGGAGGCTGATGGAAGAGCGTTTCGAGTTTGTTTATCCCGAGCTTCCCGCAGCTCTAACCGAGATCCTGGCAACGCCACCCATTAAGCCGCGTCGGTGATCGAGTTCGCTAGCTTGACCTTCATAGATCGCTCGCCTTGGGTCCCGCTTTCCGCGAGTCGCCACTTCGAACTGCCGCACTTGAGAGGGACTTCAAGGGGATCGTGTATGTTTCTTGGCAATCCAATCCGCGAATTTCGCGACCTGCTGCGCCGCGAATGACTCAGTCTCCGAATTCGCCAACGATAGGATCACAGCTCGATCTAGCCCGAATTCAGCCACCATCTCAGAAACGATCACGTCCACTCCGAGACTGGCCAGAAGTGTCGCGTCAACGTAGACAGCCAATTCCGGTTGTTCGCTGCACTGCAGTTCTTCCAGCAGATAGACATAACCCGATGAGGAGATACAGCCCATTCCTCGGGCGCCTCCGAGTCCTTCGACTTCCCATGTCGACACGGTCACCCCCAACCGGGATGCCAGGTCATCAACGCGGACCGACAGGCTGGCCAGTGGGATCGGATCGACCGGCCATCGATAGGTTGAGAGTTGCTGCATGTCGCGGTGACTTCGCCTGTGGCATTCGTTCCGCAGAATCCTGGCGATGCCTCCCATCAAGCCGCGTCGGCGATCGAATTCGCCAGCTTGACCTTCATGTAGCGCTCGCCCTGCGTATCGTAAAAGTAAACCAGATTCTGGTCGCTCGACCAGACAGCTCCCAAGCGGATACTTCGCGGGCCATGCAGCTGGAACTGGCGCCCGCAGGGGCGTCCCCGCATCTGCAGAATTTCGTCGCGCGTTACAAACTGATCTTCCAGCAAACTCTCCTTGGCGCACAGCTGTGCATGGATGTACTGGCGGAGGTCCGCGAGGGTCGCGATGGTAGCGGTTGTTTCCTGCATCGGGATTGAATGGCGTGCGGGTTCGGGGAGTGGATCAAGGTCGGTAGCCCCCTATCGACGCGCAGTGGGCGGCGACTTCCCCCGGAAACGCCTGGGGGCGAGTGACCGATACAGCCGGGGTGGCCTGAATTCTTCGGAAATTCCTCAAGTCTCTGTTTCGTTCGGCGGGCGGTCCCGGAGTCGCTATGATGCAATTCTCATCGATTGACCACATGGATTCCCGTTCGGGAGAGGCTTGTGCCGCAACCACTGCATGCGTTGGTCCAGAGCCTCGAAGACAACATCGGGCTGGCGATTCTCGGGAAGAAGTCAGCCATTCGCCTCTCCCTGGTGGCCCTGCTCGCGGAAGGGCATCTGCTGATCGAAGATGCTCCGGGAGTCGGCAAGACGTCGCTGTCGAAGGCGCTCGCCCTCAGCCTGGGCTGTAAGTTCACGCGGTTGCAGTTCACGCCCGATATGCTGCCCAATGACATTCTGGGGGGCAGCATCTTTCTGCCCAATCGCGGGGAGTTCGAATTCCGTCCCGGCCCGGTCTTTACCCAGGTTCTGCTGGCGGACGAGATCAACCGCACAACGCCACGTACGCAAAGTGCCCTGCTCGAAGCGATGATGGAGCGGCAGGTCTCTGTCGAAGGCAAGACGCATCCACTGGATCGCCCGTTCTTCGTCTTAGCCACACAGAACCCGTACGAGTTCGAGGGGACTTACCCGCTGCCGGAGAACCAGCTCGACCGGTTCATGATCTGCATGGACATCGGCTACCCGGATCGAGCGGCCGAAAAAGGCGTGCTGCTCTCACACCGCAATGGAGAGCCAGTCGATCGCCTGAAACCAGTGATCTCGATCGAACAGCTGCTCCAGCTGCAGGCCGCCGTCCGCGATGTCCGGATGGACGATGCGATCAGCGATTACATCCTGGAGATCGTGCACCGGACCCGTTCGAATAACGAATTGACGGTCGGAGTCAGCACCCGCGGGGCGATTACGTTCTCGCGAGCTGTGCAGAGCTTCGCGTTCCTCAGCGGACGTGACTATGCGATTCCAGACGACGTGAAGGCGATGGTCCAGCCCGTCCTGGCCCACCGGGTCGTCTGCTCGGGAATCCTGCGAGAAGGCCAGCGCAAGCGGGCGCAGGCCATTCTGCAGCAGATCTTGGATAAGGTGCCCGTACCCAGGTAACTCAACAAACCCAGGTAACTCAACAATCGAAGGCGGAGCGCCCGGTTGCCCAGCGCGTCCGCCTCGTTCTATGTTCAGCGACTGGTTCTATTCAGATTCGGAAGATCGAGCAACTCACTCAACGATGCTCAATGGCTGGGAGGCAGCTGCCGGATCGAGGAACGAGATCAAATTCTCGCGTCGAAACCGCATGGCTCCGCCGTTTTCGTTCACCTTCTTCTCTTCTGGCGGAGCTGCGGGCTTTTCGACACCCTGACGCTGTTCCAGACGATCTACAGCCTGTTGCAGGCGTTCAATCTGGTCGGTCAGCTTCTGGATTGAGTCGGTCAACGACTTCATCTGGGGGACAGGAGCTCCGATCGTCGGACGTTTCAATCCGACAGGCGCTCCGAGATTGCGAGAAGACTTCATCAGCTCCAGCCATGTCGCGGGATCGTCCCCGTTGGGCATCAGAAAGGCTTCCTCCCCAGCTACAGGCAGACTGAACTCCCCATTCTGAGGAAACTGGAGATCCTCTCGTTTGATGGGAGTCAGCTCGATGGTCAGCGGCTGTCCCTTACGCTGCACGGAGACTGACACCGCTTTCCCTTCGGAACTGTCGACGATCTCCTGCAGGTCCTTGGCGACCTTCAGGTCTCGGTCGCCCGATTTGAGCAGCAGGTCATACTGCTGCAGTCCCGCCTTGGCGGCCGGGCTGTCGGGAACCACGGCTCCCACCATAATCCCGTTTCCTTCAGCGAGACTCAGATGGGCTCGCAGTGAATCGGGGACTTCGCTCAGAGAGACCCCGATCACGAACTTGGGAAGACTCGGGAGTTCAATGCTTTCAACGTCACTGGCATGCAGCTCGATCGAGTTCCCCTCTGCGTTCAAAGGAAGTTCCAGACGCTGCGTCTTCCCATCAGCGGTCTGAATCACAATGAACCCAGCCGTTCTGGGCTGGGTGGGATCCTCCTTCACAATCGTTCCGATCACAGCGGGCCTGGGCGTGGGAACGTCCGGGGTCGCGGTCTGCTGGGCCAGAGCGAATCCCTGAGCCGCAAGACTGCACATCATGGCTGCCAGCGCAGCCCAGCGATTTCGAATCATGAGATCCTCCGGTTTGAGTGAAGTGGCTGTTCGAGTGAAGTGGCGGGTCGGTTACTGGAACCGCTGGTGTCCCATGTGAACGGGAAGCACGAGTTTGCGCCGGTCATCGACCGGAACGGTGTAATACTTCGGACGAGAGTCGAGGCGAATTCCCCGATCTCGCAGGTTCTGTTGATCGCTCGTGAAGGCCGGATCGGACCAGGCGGGAACCAGGTCCTCGACGTCATAGACCGGCAGGGCCACCGCCTGGCCGCTCTGCCCCGGCACCGCGACTTGCACGACCGGGGTCCCCGATGGACTCACGGGACTGATCTGAGCCGTCGGCCCAACAGCGAGCAGTCCTGGCTCTGGCGATGTCGTGACAGCCAGATCCGACGAACTCATTGAGCCCGGTCGCCAATAGGTCCCGCCCAGGTAACCGAGTCCCACAGCCAGCAGAGAACTGGCGACCAGCACCGTCGAGCGAAGCCAGCTGGCGGCTCGACCGGGAGGAGTCACCGAGTCGAGCGCCGGCACCGGCTCCGGCTCATCGATCCAGGCCCGACCAGCCTGCGTCCAGAGCTGTTGCTCGACGTAGGCCAGCGCCAGATCGCGCCAGCCCGAGGGAGTGCGGTCGAGGCTCCGCAGGAATTCCTGCTGCTCGGTCTCGCTCATCTCGCCATCGACACAGCGCTGCAGAAGTCGTTCGTTCAGATGTTCATTCATTGGGAAACCTCCCCGGTTCGGGGATGCCGGGCCGCTCGGGAATCCTCCCGTCCCAGCGTTCGGGTCAACTCCGCACGCAGCCGCTTGCGAGCCTGCAGCAACCGGTACTCGACGGTGTTGAGATTCACCCCGAGTCGTTCGGCCAGCTGCTGATAGCTCCAATTCTCTGCGTGCTTCAAGATCAGGATCTGGCGATCGATCTCCGAGAGAGCATCGAACGCCTGCCGAATCGATTGCTGGCGTTCCCTCCCCAGCAGCCAGTCCAGCGGATCGCGGGCTTCGCTCGTGCCCACTGTGGGTGGTTGTTCGGCCACCCGGCTGACGAGCTTCTTGCGACGCCCGGCGGTGCGGCGATACATCAGGCACTGCTTGATCGCCACTCGATAGAGCCAGGGAGCTACTTTGCTCGGATTGGTCGGTCGGTTCTTCGACCGCAGCACTCCGAGCGCGACCTCCTGCAGCACGTCCTCGACCGCTTGAGGCTCATTCAGCCGCGACCGAATGACCGTCCGCAGCCACGGCGAGTGCTCCACCAATGCAGCCTCCCACGAAATCTCCGGAGGAGACTCTGCAAGGCCGGTCGAACTCTCGGACCGTGAAGACATACAACGGGGGGCCAGTGATGCGTGAGGGGCAACTGCCCCATCACAGCCATTGTTGCCGCCAGGTGCCTGAGCCGGGAGACGACTTGGCCAGAATTCTGGTCGCCCGTTCGCTAGGAATTTCGCAAAACGCTGTGCTGCAGAGAGTTGCAGCGGAGCTGGGTTGGTTCTCCGCCGACAGTCAACACAAAGACCCCCGACCAATCCGGTCGAGGGTCTCGTGAGTTCAGGTGCCATCCAGGCCGATTCTCGGGCCAGCTACTTCAACAGCGAATCATTCAGCAGCGAGCCCTGAATCACGATCCGGGATTGAGCCGACACTTGGGTATCGCGATTCGGGCGTTCGCGCGGGGCCTCGCCCAGCAGGACGCCTTTGACCTCCATCCCCTTGTTGATCACGATCGGCGTGGACACGGTCGTGGAGGTCGTCCCGGCCGGCAGGACCTCGCGGACGGAGTAGGTCCCCAGCGGCATCCCCTCGAAGCGGAACGTGCCATTGGGCTTCGAGGTGGTCGTCATGACCACGTCACCGGCTGAGTCGAGCAGTTCGACGGTCCGGCCTCCCAGTGCCCGTTCGGCAGAGCCCAGGTTTCCGTCCCGGTTCCGATCTCCGAACACGCGCCCCTCGATCGAGGTCTGGAAGAAGAACACGTTGTCCTGCAGGTTCTCCAGGTCCGTATTTCGCTTCAAGATGTCGGACAACTTCGTGTTCTGGATCTCGCGCAGCTCAGCTCCCTTGAAGGCGTTCTGGTAGTAGAACCGGTCCCCATCCCGCAGCCGCGTGAATTGGTCAGCGATGATCCGCGCGAACGTCTCGCCGACGTTGCCGCCCTTCACGTGATCTTCGGCCAGACCTCCGACCCACAGATCGATCTTGTTCACGTCGCCGTAAAGTTCCTCCAGCTTCTGCTGCAACTCCGGATTGGAGGTGATCTGGGCGAACGAAGTCACCTTCGGAAGGCCAAACGCAGCTCGCGTGGTGTTGTAGTCGGCCAAGCCATGATCCCGGCCGCGCTGGATATTGAGCGAGGCCAGATCCAGCCCACCTTGACCGGGAGCCCCGAACAGGAAGTTCTGCAGGCTGTCGACGATCTGCGTGTCGATCTCCTCCGCCCGATCCGAGGCCAGGTACTTGAGAACCGGATCGATCCCGGTCTCCTGCAGAATGCTGATGTTGAAGAAGGCATCTTTGAGCAGGACCGGATCGCGAACCGGGTTCCCCTGATCGTCCAGGAAGTCGGTATCGTTGCCGACCATCGTGTGACCGACCCGGAAGGCTGCGGTCGCGAACTCGTTCGAGATCCCTACGTTCACGTTCGGCTTGTATCCGCTGTATCTCTTCAAGGCATTGGGCCCCAGCAAGGCGGGCAGGAACTCGTTGTAGGTGATCGCCTGAATCTCGGCGACCACGCGCTGGCGGGCCTTCTGGTAGATCTGTTCATCGGTCAGCGAGGGATCGGACTGGCCGATCTCCTCGGAAAGTCGGTTGTGCTCCCGCATGAAGAGTGTCTGGAGCGACATCAACTCGGGATTCTCGCTGGCCCGAATATCCCCGGCAACAAACATTGAGTCCTCGACCGGCAGCAGGTTGCCCTCACTCGTCTTGAGCTTGCCGCCAACGAAGGTTCGTAGCGATTCCGCCGTGGCCTGACTCGAACCGTAGACCATCGAGCCATCGATGTAGGCTGTGATGCTGTTCACCTGCTGGCGGGGATTTGTTGTGCCCGTCCCGGTGGCAGGGTCCCAATTGGAACGGCTCAACGAGATCGTCTTCGTGCCCGTCCCCGCCGGATCAAAATAGTCATCGCCCGTCGGGACAGAAATGTTGAACTTCTCTTCGGGAGTGGCTGTGTCGGTCAGGTCGATGTCATGGTCGATGAACTGTCCCCACGCATAGACGAAGTTCGACATCCCGGTGGCACTCTCGGTCGCTTCCAGCTGAGACATCAGCGCGTTGCTGATATAACGTGGATTCGGGCGATCAGCCCCGCTGGGAGCCGAGATCCCGTCGGCGTACGCAGCCTCAGCGATCCGCAGAAACGCCGACCCCGCGCTGCCCCAGGTCGAATGCTTGACGTTGTTGCCCGTTCCATCGTACGAGGGGATCGTGCTGGGCGTGGCGGCAATTGCTGCAGCCAGCAATTGTCGCGACTCCAGATCGATCGACTGCACGCTGCGGGTCGTTCGCCGCCGCGGCTGGCCGCTGATCAGCTCGACCCATTTCCTCCACAACCGATTCAGTGCGCTCATGATCGTCCGCCTCTGTAAGCCCGCCAGTTCTCTGACACTGGCCAACGATAGGCAGAGCTGGCTGAAGGGAACGTGAAGACGATTGGGGCGGTGTGGAATGGGCAGTGGTGAAACGCTTCAGGTGTCGAGAGCAACACGTGCCCCCGGTTCCCCATTGCCCACTGCCCCACCCATCGGGATCGCTGGATTTATCGGGCGTCACGGTGAGATGCCATCATCGCCAAGAAGCAGGCAGAGATATTTCTGGGGCCCATGGTCCTGCTGCTCGGCGTTTATTTTACCTACACCGCGATCCGCGAACGACGCGCCCCCAACTGAGCATCCCGTCCGGGAGGGCGAGGCTCCCGCCGAGCCGCCCGCGCGGGTGCGAGGTTCTCGGAATGTCGCAGCTCAGCCGTAGTTTCGACCTCCCCCCAGGAGACCGCTGGGCCAGCTGGGAACCATCTCCCCACGAGCGTTGCCCAGCCCCCGGCCGCCCGCGTACGATCCCCTTGAGGCGGCCCCCGGCCCGGCCACCCCACCCGCCCCTCAGATCGGCTCCGGCGACAGACGGTGAATCGACATGGCAAAAAAGAAAGAACGGGATTCCGAATCGGGTTACTTGGAGGCGTGGGAGCGGATTGAAGCCTGCCGCAAGTCGCAGAGGAAGTACCTCGACCTTAGAGGACTCCGTCTAAAGACGCTGCCGAAGGTGATCGGACATATCACCTCCCTGACTGAACTGAAGCTGGACAATAATCAACTGAGGTTCTTGACACCGGAGATCGGACGGCTCACCGCGCTGACGCATCTGTCGGTGTCCTAGAGCCGGTTTCAAAACCCTTCCACAACAACTTTCAGTTGGCAAGGCATTTGCATGAGTGTTGAGCAAAGGAGTGCTCAGTCATGCTCATCACGCTGTCGTGGTTTCCGTCCTATGGGCGGT
>JBIIOI010000033.1:0-58503 GCA_044337025.1 Planctomycetaceae bacterium | reverse complement strand
CTGGGTCACCTCGTCGCTCATGGACGACACGGCAGATGACAGCCCCAAGCGAGAGTTCGAGAAGCTGCAGTTCTCGATCGAGAAGCAGCGGGAAGAGCTCTCGACGATCGTGTCGACCCTCGCAACCGATGCACAGGCCCTGATGGACTCTCGCGGCTGGAACCGGGAGATTCCGTTCGAGCCGCCTCAGGCTCCCAAGGCCCTGGACCGGCTCACGGAGTCGGTCATGGCCACCCATGACCAGGCCTTTCGCGATCTGAAGTTCGCGCGCTCGCTGCTGATGCCGAAGCTGTTCCTCGGTTTCGGCTCGATCGTGGCGTTCCTGATTCTCCTCGGAGTGATCGGCACGGTCTTCTTTCTGTTCGTGCCGCCCCAGCAACTTGGAATGCCCTCCAACCGCAACACGCCGGGCTGGTTCGGGGCCTCCGCCGGTGTGGGAGCCGGTCTTTCGCTCATCCTGACTGGGATCCTGTATGTCCTGGCCAGTTCCAAACAGTCGGACTCTCTGTCCCAGCTCAAGCACTCGGTCACCGAACTCAACTGGCTGCGCGGGCGGTGGAATCAGGTCGCGGATCGAGACCTCGCCGAAGCCGAGAAAGAGTTCCACAAGAAGCACGAGCAATACAGCCAGCAGAAGGAGCAGGCGCTCGCGCGCTATCAGAAGGCTCACAAAGATCGGCTGGCCGAGATCGAAGCTCAGCGGGCCTCCGAACAGAGCGAGGCCAAGCGGCAGATCGCCGACCAGCGCGCCCTGCTCGAGTCACAGCGAACGACGCGGCTGGCTGTGCTGGAGTCGCAGCATCAGAATCAGCTTGACGAGGGGGAGAAGTTGTTCACCCAGGCGCTGTCGCAGGCTCAGAGCCAGCTCGATCAGTGCCAGTCAGAACATCGCCGCCAGCAGGCTGAGGCGTGGGCCGCACTCAAAACCCGCTGGGAGCAGTCGTTTCAGCAGGTCAGCCAGCAGGTCAGCTCGCTGCGCCAGGCCGCACAGACCTCCTCGCCCCCCTGGGACGCTCTGGAGGCCAGCGACTGGAAGCCCTCGCAAGATGTGCCGATCGGTTACACGATTGGTCAACATACAATCGACCTCAACGAGTGGCCGGGAGCGGTCTCGTCCGACATGCGGCTGGCTCCGCGCATATCGCAGCTGATCATCCCCGCGACGGTCGAGTTCCCCTCACGGGCCTCACTGCTCCTGCAGTTTAAAGGCCCCCAGGGACGAGCAGCTTCCGTCCAGGCCTTGCAGGTCGCCATGCTGCGACTGCTCACGCAGATTCCGCCAGGCAAGATCCGCTTCACTCTGATCGACCCGGTCGGGCTGGGCGAAAGCTTTGGCGGGTTCATGCATCTGGCCGATGTCGATGAACTGCTGGTCACCAGCCGCATCTGGACCGAAGCCAGCCAGATCGAGGCCCGGCTGGCTGACCTGACCGAACATATGGAGAACGTGCTGCAGACCTATTTGCGGAACGAGTTCGCGACGATTGAGGACTACAACCACCACGCCGGCGAAGTGGCTGAGCCGTACCGGTTCCTGGTGATCAGTGACTTCCCCTCCAAGTTCAGCGAGATCGCAGCCAGCCGCCTGCTCAGCATCATCACCAGCGGCCCGCGCTGCGGGGTCTATACGCTGATGTCGGTCGACATGGCTCGGGATATCCCGCAGCAGCTGTCGCTGGAGACAGCCGCGGCGCAGATGACGACGTATTCGTGGAGAGAGAAATTCGAAATCCGAAATCCGAAATCCGAAACGGTCGAGGATCGTGGGTCTGGTTTCGAGTTTCGTGCTTCGGATTTCGGATTTTCCCCTCTCTCCTCCTGGCCCGTCGCCCTCACCCCCGCCCCCGAGCCCGAGCAGTTCACGCGGCTCGTTAAACAGATGGCCGAAGCCTCGCGTGATGCGCGGCGGGTCGAGGTCTCGTTCGACCGGATCGCTCCCAAAGAGGCCGACGTCTGGTCCAAAGACAGCCGCGCGGGGATCGATATCCCGCTGGGCCGGGCCGGCGCCACGAAGCTGCAGCATCTGAAGCTCGGCCAGGGGACCAGCCAGCACATGCTGGTGGCCGGTAAGACCGGCTCGGGCAAGTCGACGTTCCTGCATACACTGATCATCAACACAGCTCTCTACTACAGCCCGAACGAGGTCAACTACTATCTGATCGACTTCAAGAAGGGGGTCGAGTTCAAGGACTACGCCGCCCTCCAGCTGCCGCATGGACGCGTGGTAGCCATCGAGAGCGATCGTGAGTTTGGGGTCTCGGCCCTGCAGAGGCTGGACGCCTTGCTGCAGGAGCGTGGCGAGCTGTTCCGCAAGCACGGAGTCCAGGACATCCGAGGCTTCCGGGACGCCAACCCCGAGACTCCCCTGCCCCGCATCCTGCTCGTGATCGACGAGTTTCAAGAGTTCTTCGTCGAGGATGACAAACTCGCCCAGACCGCTTCGCTGATGATGGACCGGCTGGTGCGGCAGGGGCGTGCGTTCGGGATTCATGTGATTCTGGGCTCGCAGACACTGGGCGGAGCTTATTCGCTCGCGCGCAGTACGCTCGGGCAGGTGGCGATCCGCGTGGCCCTGCAGTGCAGCGAGGCCGATGCTCATCTGATACTCAGCGAGGAGAACACCGCCGCCCGCCTGCTGACGCGCCCCGGCGAAGCGATCTACAACGACGCCAACGGCATGATTGAAGGGAACCACCCCTTCCAGGTTGCCTTCCTGCCGGACAGCCAGCGTGAGGATTTGCTGCGGCGAATCGCTCAGCAGGCTCGCAAGGGGCTGTTCAAGCTCGACTCGATGATCGTCTTCGAAGGAAACATCCCGTCCGACCCATCCCGTAACGCCGCTCTGCACCGGCTGATTGAAGGCATCGATGACGCTCAGTCGAAACGGGTCACACCACGAATCTGGCTGGGCGACGCCGTCGAGATCAAGCAGCCCACGGAACTTCCCTTTCCGCGTCAGTCCGGCAGCCACCTGCTACTGATTGGCCAGGACAGCGAGGCCGCACTGGGGCTGATGTCGACCGCTGTTGTGTCGCTGGCAGCACAGCTGAGTCCAGAGACGAGAGACGAGAGACAAGAGCCAGCAGAACTGTCCGAAACGATTGACCAATCCTCTCCCACTGCCCACTGCCCACTCCCCACTGCCCGTATCCTCGTCTTCGACGGCAGCCCCGTGGATGCTCCGGATGCGGAGCTGTGGCGGACCGTCTCCAAGTCGATTCCGGGCGTGCGTATCGTGTCGACGCGAAACGCGCTGGAAGTCCTGAAGGAGCTGACGGAAGAACAGCAGGCCCGTGATGCTGATCGCGAGTCGGTCCGCCCGCCAATCTTTGTGTTTGTCAGCCAGCTGAGCCGATTCCGCGACTTGCGAAAGCCGGACGATGACTACTCGTTCGGCGGCGGCTTCGGCAGCGGCGAGCCCGCCGCTCCGTCGGGTGGCAAGCTGTTCGCGGACCTGATCGCCAACGGCCCGGAGAACGGGATTCATTTCATACTGTGGTGCGACTCGTACAACAATCTGGAACGCTGGATGAGCCGGCAGTCACTCCGCGAGATGGAACGCCGCGTCCTGTTCCAGATGAACGCCGCCGACTCCAGCAATCTGATCGATTCGCCGGTGGCCAGCCGCCTGGGAACCCACCGGGCACTGCTGCACTTTCAGGAGAGCGGCGCGATCGAGAAGTTCCGGCCGTACGGACTCCCCAAAAAGCCCTGGCTCGACTGGGCCTCAGGCTGCCTCCAACGCCGCGGCCCGCTGGACGAGGCGACCGATCTGGATGAGTTCATGGTCTCGTAGCAGAATTCGTCAGAATTCTGCCGTGCCATGTCTTCCCTGCGATGGACGATCCAGCCGATGGCAATGAAGAGAACTCATGAGACATCGCTCACCGATGATCAGTTGATCTTGCTGGACGTGTTGTTTGAAGGCGACGCAACGCCAGCATGGCTGCTGCGCAAGGATGTTTTCCATGACCAATGGTTACACTTCCCGCATGAATTCGAACAGCATCAACTCGAAGCTGTTCTGGATCAAATGACCCAAGAAGGCATTCTTGAACGCAGCCTCTGCCAGGACGAGGGGCTTTTTTCAATATGCCCTGTTATCAGATGACTCGGTTGGGGGGAGAGCTTTGGGCATCGGAACGTAGAGCCGACTGGTCACGCTACGCAACTGAGCGATACGACGAACTGCCTTCGGGGCGCCCGTATGTCATGATTATTGCGACTACAGCAGAGACGCTCGACAACTTCTGGGCAGTCGGCTGCGAGTCTAAATTCACATACACGACGGGGAGAATCAAGCGAGCGAAATTAACTCGCATTCACAACTGTAATCCGATTCGTTGGATCCCGTTTTCCAAGCTGCATCTCCTCACAGCGGAACTCGACGACTGGATGGGAGGGCAGGATCCCGAGAACAAGTTCGATGCCAAACGGCAGTTTTGGCGAACTGCGGGTGAACTGATGAAGTTTTTCGAGACGGGGCCTCGCTAGTCGTACAACCGGAGTGATCGAGGTAGAAAGTCACTCTGGCCTAGTTCTCCTTCCATGCTGAAACTTCCGGATCAGCCGGAACGCGCTAGCGTCCGGTTTCTTCACGAAAACCGGGGGCTAGCGCCCTGCGGCTGATGGATTCAACCGGCAGTTTTAGCTTGGACACTGCCCTAAATCTCATTCACCCGGAAGTCCCCCAGTAGTCCCACCAGATGGTCATCGTTGCCGTTGCCCGCGATCACGGGGAACGTCGTCGTCCCGGCCTTCACTTTGAAGCTGCCGATGTTCTGGGCCACGATTCCAAAGTGGTCGCTGCCGCCGGGTGTGCCGAACGCCTGACCGCCGATGACCAGGCTCGTGACCTTCGAGAAGACCGTGCTGACGTCCTTTACGCCGACTCCTGACATCTTCACGTCATCTGCGGTCCCGAACTTCCCATCAATACCGGTGATCGCCCCGGCGATCAGGTTGCTGGCAATCCAGTCGTGACCGACCACCACGGGACCGATCTGGGCGTCGGCGTTTCGCATGGCTCCCGCCGTGTCGAATCCCAGATAGATATTCGCGAACTCGACGCGGCCATTGATTGTCAGTTTTCCAATGGCCAGATCGCTCGTGGTTGAGGGACTGAGGTGTCCGCGGGCTGTGATCAAGGCCCGGTTGGACGAGTTGCCAATCAGGCTCCCCTTGATCGTGGCAGTGGCAATGTCGTTCGAGACCCGAATCGCCCCGTTATTGGAAAAGGCCCCGAACGTTTCGTCGTGACCGGCGATCAACGAGCCCAGTGTCAGCGTCCCGATGCGACCGGCGGTGACGTTGCCGGATCGCTCCAGAGAATCACTGCCACTGGCCGAACCGCCTACCAGATTGCCGCTGATTGTCAGCGTGGTCAGCTCGCCAATCACTTGAATCCGACCGCTGTCGGTGCTGTCGCCACCGATCACTGAGCCGCTGATCGTGACACTGGTCAGCTTGCCGCCTGCTCGGATTCCCCCGCTGGAGTTTCCGTCGCCTCCCAGCAAGTCACCAGCGATCTTGACCGTGCCCAGGTTGTTACCGGCGTCGATCCGTCCACTCGAAACACCGTCCCCGCCGCTGAGCACCCCGCCGATCGACACACTCAGCAGGTCCGCGTCGGTCGAGATCCGCCCGGTCTGGTCCTCATCTCCCAAAACACTCCGCGTGATGACGACAGCTCCCATGTTCGCGCTGGAGAACACCGAACCGCTGCCTGTGCCGTCTCCACCGATCAGCGAGCCGCCGATGGTCACACTCGCCAAGGCACCGCTTGTGCGAATCGAGCCACTGCCCTCGCCGTCGCCGCCGATCACGTCACCGGCCACCTTGACGGCTCCCAGGCTCAACGACGAAGCGACATGGCCGCTCTCCAGGCCATCATCCCCGATCAAGGCACCTCCGATGGTGACGCTCGCCAGCTTCCCGCTGGAGAAGATCTGACCACTGTTCGCGCCATCTCCTCCGATCAGATCTCCGAGGATACTCACCGCTCCCATATCGCCGAAACTTTGGATCCGCCCGGACTGTTCTTCGTCTCCCCCGATCAGCGAGCCGCCGATACTGATGGTCCCGATCGACCCCGTAACCGCCAGGGTGACGTGCTTCACGTCGGTCTTGACCTTCAACGACAGCAGCGGTCCCTGAATACTGCTGACAAGGTTGAGAGCTCCGGTTGTGTCACCAAACCGCCCGAGCGAATGGACCGTCAGCGCGCCGACTCCTTGAGTCGTGGAAATGAAGTCCCCCGCCACGATTCGGCCCAGATCGCCATCGATCGTGACCGTGCCCAGATCGATCCCGCCAGCGTCGATCTGCCCAATCGCTGCAAAGCCGTCACCGCCTGTGGCGACGCTGCGCACCGCCTTCGTGATGACCGTGGTCCCGGCGGCTCCGGTGATGCCGGACAGGTTGAGCGACACCAGCTGCTGCTTGGCGGCGTTACTGCCATTCACACTGCCAGTATCGAACGTGAAGATCGAGTTCACATTGCCAGCGGTCAGGAACGACTTCCCGAACGTGACTTCGACATTGTCACCGTCCGCGTCCTGATAGGTCACCTTCGACGGATTGACGAGCGTGGCCAGCAGCGTGCGAGGCTCCAGCGCCGGTACTGAAGGCGCAGCTGCCCGACGAGACGTGCGCAGGGAGCCCGGCGACTTGAGGAGAGAGGCAATGACGTTACGAGACATGACGACGCATCCGTGCGCGAGATTGAACTTCAGCCCAGAGTACTATCGGCGCCAGATCGCGTGATTCGTGAGGGCGGAGCGGTGCGCTCCCCCAGGCGAGAACGGCACATCCGGGATTCTTTACCTGACCCCGCAGGCCGGACCGCCTGCCGGTTCCGAAGTTGCCGGGAAATCGGGTTATGCGGGTTGAGGTGTCGGCCCAAGGGGCCAGCGGTTCGCATAGCCAGGGGCAAAGCCCCTGGGACCATGGCCGCAAGGATGACCCAGGGCTGAAAGCCCGGCCATTCGCGTGTCGCGAGCGAACTGCCGCCCCGTGGGGGCTTGTGAATAAAGGAGCCCATTCCCCAGGCCGTTGGCCTGGGCTCGACGAACGGCTGGCCCTTTTGGGCCGAAAACCATCAGCCATGGGCAGGTACCGTGTTTGTGCAAAGTGCGTCTTACACCCCTTGGTCTACCCACCGCGCAGGATCTTCTCCATCGGCCGCCCTTTCGCCAACTCATCCACCAGCTTGTCCAGATACCGGACCTTCCGAGTCAGCGGGTTCTCGATCTCCTCGATCCGATAACCGCAGATCGTCCCCGTAATCAGGTGGGCGTTCGGGTGGAGCGTGACCTTGTCAAAGAACTGCTCAAACGTCGCCTGCCCCTCGATCTGCTTCTGGAGAGCCTTCTCCGTGAGCCCCGTCAGCCAGCGAATCACCTGATGCAGCTCCTCCTTCGTCCGCCCCTTCTTCTCAACCTTGGCGAGCAGGTACGGGTAGACGCCAGAGAAGGTCAACCGGGCGACACGCTCATCGTGGGCGGGGGTGGTTTTCATGGGGTGATCCTCGAGTTCGCGTTGAGTGTCTCAGAGTTGTCCGTACCTATTCGACGCCGTCGACTGCCGGAGCAGTGTCTGGCTTCAGTGACTCTTGGGCATCAACAACCAAAGTGGCCGAGCAGAAGAAGTGAAATCCCGAGCTGTCTGCGAGAGCTTTCAGGTTCTTCACGTCGAACTTTCGCCCGTCGATATCGAACTGCAAACTCAGACCTCCCTCGTCGAGCCACGTCACGCCGCGATTATCCTTGGTCGTCGATGGATTGGTGTCTTGTCCGACGACTATGAACTCGCCATTTGTGCTGATGGAGGTTTCCGCCAGCGTCCGGGAGTCCAGCAACAGAGTCACGGTGCCGCGACTGATGGGTAATTCATTCGGCATCACCACCGTGCCCACAACTGTCACCGTGTAGAGGTAGCTGCACCCCAGGCACGACAAACAGATGCCGACGAAGACGAACTGTCTCAAGACATTTCGGCGGGTGCTCATTGTTGATGTCCGATGGTCCCCTCAGGGTTGGGCAGCCCAGACGCTGCGTTGAGCGTTGTGCAACAACAAGAGGTTACGAAGGGGCAGGATTGCGTTCAATCCCTCGCGTTCCCTGGGAACTCAGACCTCCAAAGCGATATCTGGGTCACCCCGTCACTCACCAACCACTTCGAGTGGGTGATCACACGTCGGCGCCGATCGCTCGAACCCTGAAAACCGCCTTGCGAAGTGCGAACAGAATACTTGCACCGCGCGGCATCCGGCATTCGCCACCAAAGAACGAACCGGGATTACTGGGAATCGTTCCTAGCCGGTGGAAATCGCCATACTACGTTCCATCCGGATTCATCAAAAAAATCCTCCAGCTCCGATTCACACGAAACCCAATGGTCATATCCTTCCGAACTGTCTGGAGCAGTCAGTAAAATCATTACCCCCCCATCTGCGTCTTGGATCAATACGTTCCAAGTCGCATACTTGCCGCAGGTTATCTGCCCTGTCATTCCAACAGTCAAAGTCTTCATGGCACGATAGGGACGTGGTTGTTTCCAGCAGCTGTTTTGGCAGGGTGGCCCAGACGCTGCTTTGAGCGTCAGGGGGCAACAACAAGAGGTTACGAAGGGCCAAGATTGCGTTCAATCCCTCCTGTCTGGGCCACTCCGCCCGTTCAACAGCCAACGAAATCATTCTTATCCCATTGCCTGCTACAATCCCAAGCCAGAATTCTTACGAATTCTGCTACGGTGGGACGGGCCCAGGGGGCCCGTCCCACTTCAGCACCGCAGCCTACTTCCCCTTGAACCGATAGATCCCGTGGCCGTCGGCGGCCACGACCAGGAAGTACAGCTCGCCCTTTTCATCTTCCCCGAACGACAGGATCGGCAGGTTGTTTCCTTCGATCGTTTCGTTCGCGGTCGCCTTCTTCGCAGCTGCGTCGTAGGTCAAGGCCCAGACCTTGCCGCTGACGTAGTCGGCGTAGACGTACTTGCCCGCCAGAGCCGGCACAGCTGAGCCGCGGTAGACGGTTCCGCCGGTGATCGACTTGCCGGTCATGTGGTCGTACTCCCAGACGGGAGCGACGGTCTCGCCGGTGGCGGCCTTGTTGCCGAACGGGTGAGTGGCTTCCAGGCGGTTCCAGCCGTAGTTGCCGCCCTTGGTGATGATGTTGATCTCTTCGTACAGGTTCTGACCGACGTCCGCTCCCCACAGATCACCGGTCTTGGAATCGACCGCGATGCGCCACGGGTTCCGCCAGCCGCTGGAGTAGATCTCGGGCAGCACGCCGTCCTTACCGACGAACGGGTTGTCCTTGGGCACGGCGTAGGCCTTGCCCATGTCGTGGTGATCGACATCGATCCGCAGGATCTTGCCCAGCCATGTCCCCATGTTCTGAGCGTTCTCGTGCGGGTCGTTACCCGCTCCTCCGTCGCCCAGAGCGATATACAGCATCCCGTCCTTACCGAAGCAGAGCGTGCCGCCGTTGTGGTTCCAGAACGGCTGCGGAATCTCCATCAGCTCACGCTCTTTGGCAGCTCCGTCCGCACCGATCGTGAACTCGGACACCACCGACAACAGCGGCTTCCGCTTGTGGGTGTAGTAGACGTACAGCTTGCCGTTGTCCTTGAACTTGGGGTGGACAGCCATCCCCAGGAACCCTTCTTCGTTCTGTTTGTCGGTGTAGAAGCAGCGGTCCTGGATATCGAGCACCACCTTTGAGGTCTTAGTGGCCTGATCATTGGCGAACTCGTAGACCACGCCGTGCTGGCTGGCGACGAACACTCGGTTCGAGCCGTCGCCGGGGTGAGTCAGGACGATCGGGCGGAACGGAATGTTCTTGCCCTCGTCGGTTTCGGACTTCCAGTTCGCCCACTCGAGAGCGGGGAACGCCTTCTCAACAGTCACCGGCAGAGCTCCGGTGACTGGGTCAGCCACCTTGCCATCGGCGGGCAGGCGGCGAATCTTGATGTTGCGATAGGAGACCAGATCGCCGTGATCCTGCAGGCAGATATGCCCCTTGGCCGCCTTGCCGAACCCTTCCATCTTGGCGAACTTGCTCTTGGCCACACGCTCGTTCCAGTCCTTGCTGCCAAGTTGGAACCGCGAGTACCCGACCCCGTTCATCATGATCTCGCACCCCTGGGCCGAGATCTTCAGGTAGATCTGATTCCACTCGCCCGCCGGACGGGTCGCGTCGGGAATGTTGCCGACGAACGGAACCGGATTCGGCGAATAGAGCTGATAGAGCCAGCCCGCCAGCTGGGGATCGTGCCCCTTGACGTTGTCCTGAATCTGAACTTCCGGCCCGGTGTGCCAGGGAGCTCCGCCCTCTTCGGTGACGCGGAACATGAGCCCCGAGTTCCCTTCAGGAGCGATCTTGTACTCCAGGACCAGCTCAAAGTTGTCGAACTGCTCCGTCGTGATAATGTCGCCTGCGCCCTTGTCGGCCCGGGTCAGGGCTCCATCGGCGACCTTCCAGCCGTCGCTGATCTTGTCCTTCTTATAGTTCCGCCAGCCGGTCGTGGTCTGACCATCGAACAGAGACGTCCAACCGGTCTTGGCCTCCCATTCCGAGACCGCGTTATCGGCAGCCATCGCAGCTGTCGGAAGAGCGAGCAGACAACTCAGGAGCATGCGCTTCATGGAGTGTGACCTTCAGTGTCAAAGAGGAAGAGAACCGGAAGCATGAGCGCCCGGAGTTTGTGCCCACGAGTGTATCGCGCTGCTGACGTTCGCACGATCAAGTGCGGCCCGCCTCACGCAGGAGCGGCACGGCGTCAGCCTGTCGAGTCCCCCTCCAGGAACGGGGAGCGGACTCGCTTTGCCATTCGCCCAAAACCCATTGACGACACGTGTCGTCTGGCCTACACTCCGCCCATGTAACCGCCATCGGGAGGATGAGCGATGCCGGACGGGCAGTTGACGCCAGTGCAATTTGAAGTTATGGAAGCGATCTGGGCTGCGGAGGCGGCTCAGGGGCGCGGGGCCAGTGTCGCTGAGATCTGGCAGGCCATCAGCACCCAGCGGTCGGTTGGTCGCACGACGATCTTGAATCTGGTCGACCGTCTTGAGAAACGCGGCTGGCTGACCCGCGATGATGCTGACGGAACCGCTCGTTATGGCACAGCGGTGCCCCGCGACCAAGCTGCGGCGGAACTGGCGGGCGAATTTGTGACCGACTTTTTCGGTGGGTCGGCAGCCAGCCTGATGCTCAGCCTGCTGGGTTCGAATCAACTCGATCCTGCGGAGATCGCACGGCTGCGAAAGCTGTTGGATCAAGCCGGAAACAAAGGCCCGAAGCCCGGTCGCAAGTGACCGGAGACCTGCCACGACATTCCCGGAATGCAGTACGAGGTGAACGATGCCGTACTTTCAAAACTCGACGGGCCTGCAAGCTCTGCAGCTGCTGGCTGTGGTCGCCATGGGGCTGGGCATAGCCTGGGGGACGCTGCTGCTGTCGCGTTTGTTTCGCAGACGGTCAGCTCCGTTTCGGGAGATGATACTCAAGGGGGGAGTCTGTCTGATGCTGGGCTGGCCTATCGTGGTACTGCTGGGGGCGATCGTCGGGAGTGTCACTCGACCTGAACCGAGCATTGTGAGAGTACTGATTACGAGAGCGAGTCCCCTCACCCCCAGCCCCTCTCCCGGGGGGAGAGGGGAGCCGAGCCAGACAGTGGCAACGTGGCGCAGACGGGAGACTGTCGGCACCGTCTGGACTCCGGCTGAGAACTTCGCAATGACAGCTGAGAAGACGTTCGAGGAGTTGTTCACAGAACCCTCGCCCGAGATCGGCATGTCGTACACGATGCTGTCGCTGCCTCGGCTGGTTGAGGTGGCCATCATCACGTGGGGCCTGGGGCTGATCGTCTCGCTGGGGTTCCTGCTGCGGGACCTGAGACGCGTTCACCGAGTTCGCCAGCGGATGGTCCCCTGCTCACACGAGTTGGCGACCACGCTCCTGGCCCAGGTGTGCCAGTCGATCGGCCTGCGGCACTCCCCCGCTCTGCTGCTCAGCCCGGATCTGACCAGTCCCTGTACGGCGGGGATCCGTCGTCCGGCGGTCGTTCTTCCGGCCTCGATGCTGGAAGGTGCGATCGACCGCGACGCGCTCCTGGGCGTCCTGACTCACGAGGTGGCTCACGTGCGGCGCCGCGATGTGGCCTGGTCGCTGCTGGTACGTTTCGCGCGGGCCATCTACTGGTGGCAGTATGAACTGGTCATCATCGACCGCCGGCTGTCTCAGCTGCGCGAGGAGATCTGCGACAACTATGTACTGCTGGCCCCGGTCGATCGCCGGGTGTACGCGAGGACCTTGTTGGACTTCGCGGAGGCATCGGTTATGCGTCCCCTGGTAGGAGTGATTGGAATGATGGGTAAGAACAATCCGCTGTCGAATCGCATTGAACGGATGCTGGCGGAGGAGACTCAGCCGCAGACGCGCATGTCGCGCTGGTCACGGACGGGACTGATCTGCGGCGGGCTGGTGGCGGTTGCGACCGTGGGGTTGCTGGGCGTGTGGGCCGAAAGAGCGGGGGCTGTTGACCCGTTGATTGTCCGAGCGAATATGCAGAGTCGGATACTGTCCTCTTCTGGGGAGGCTCGACCCTGGAGTGGACAGTCGGAAGCCGCTTCCGTACCAGCGTGGAGCGGTTCATCCTCTGCTCCGAGAGATCCATCGAACGAACGATCAATCGTCACCTCGCGCCCGGGCCGCACGCGAGCGGATTCGTCGATTCCCGGCTTGGCACAGGTTCGTTCGGGGAAGGAGCTATCTGGGACTCCCCCAGCTGAGCCGGAGTTCAGCGCCACTGAAGAGTCCAACGACTTCCCATTGCGGACTGCTCCGGAACCCGAGATGGTCCAGGTAATGCGAACACGGATGGTCTCTCAAAGACTTCCAGATGGGAACACCGTACAAGTTCCGGAGAACTATGTCGAAGTGATGTCCAAGGAGGAGGCTCGTCAATATCAGTTGAGTCAGAAGAGTGCGCAAGTCACAACAGTGGTCGTGCAGGCCGCACATGATCAAACTTGGACGAATGGGCAGGAGGTCAGCCTGACACTATCGGTGCCGGAATCGCAACAGGTGCAATTGCCCAAACAGATCGTTGTACGCGAGTTAAAGGTCACTGAGCCAAATCCCCAAGAAACTCCGCCGCCATTTGCTGGAGATGATCCGTTCACGGGTCAGGCTCTTGCTCCAACTCCACTCGACAAAACCGCTCCCCCGGCACCTCCCACTGCGGAACCGGCTGAATCGTCCGCGACTCACAAGGTCACGCTGACTGGACCATGGCAAGCCGTCGTCACCGCCAAATGGATGATCGAACTCGGCGGAGTTCCTACGCTGACTGCGAGTACAACTCCTGAAACCAAGACGGAGATCCCCGCAGGCGTCACGTCTCAAGGGACACGCTACCAGCTTGTCTGCGAGGCCACGTCGGATGAGACAGGACAGCTCAAGGGGATACTCTGCTTCGGGAGAGAGATCCCGATTGGAGAGGCAGGCCCTGTGGAATCGTTCAAGAGCTTCGCAGCGACCTGGAAACAGCAGTGCCAATCGGTTCGGCAAGCCGCCCCGAGTAATGATCCAACTCCCTTACCTCCCTTGCCGAGTTATCATGATCCAACTCCCTCACGTCCGGTCCCGGGTTATGTCCTAGCTCCAACTGAAACCAAAGCAGTCCACCTTGACCTGCGGATTGTTCTCAATGTCCCCGACACGATGCGCTACGGCGAGGTTCAGAAGATCGCGATGGCCTGCGACAGCGATGATGTCCACGTCGAAGTCCGCAGTGGCTCGTCCCCGGCTGTCTCAGCACCTCACAGGAAGTCCTATACCTCGGTCGAGCTGACGCGCGTCTACGACAAGCAGGGCAAGCCGGTCGGACCGGGAGCGATTCTGGTCGCCCACAAGTTCGGAGCCCCCGATCCGCAGATCATCACGGACACCCACTGGAATCGAGCCTTGGGCGATTTCGCCCGGCGTCACTCGAATGGAACGAATGTCCTCTTGGTCAACGCCGATGCGGACGTGCCGCTGGACGTGCTCCGCGATCTGCAGATTCGGGCCAACCGGGAAGGGATCGAAGAAGTTCAGTTTCTGACCGGCGCAGTTCCTGCGGCACTCGAAATTCAAAGTTCTGATGGTCTGTTCCCACTGCTGGATGATCTGCCCGTGCGATCTCCTCAGGGAGAGTTCGATCTCGACTCGCCGAATGACGGTATCCCCACATACAGCACTGATTTGAATCCTCCAACGAACCCGATACCTGTGGGGACTTACAGAGGAATATGACACAGGGCGAATGAGGGTTTTGAATCCACTGGCCCACGTTCTGGCGAACGTGGCTACGACGCGTTGACGGTATGGAACAAGCGCACCCGACGGCGGGAGGTCGAAAGACCTCCTCCCCGCTGTGCGACATGCTCGACATCACCGTAATCACACCCACGCATCAGCGTCCGGCTCAGCTGGCCCTCTGTTTGTCCCAGTTCCGGCAGCAGTCAGTGGGGAGCCTCAGGTGTGAACATCTGGTGGTCTCGGATGGGATCGACCCGCACGCGCGCCACTTGTGTGAACGATTTGGAGCCCGGTACCTCGAACGGTCCCAGCCGGGGGGGCAATGGGGCTCGCTGGCGCGGGACATGGGGATTCGCGAAGCGCGGGGGCGGTATCTGGTCTTCTGGGACGATGACAATCTGTACGAGCCGCATGCGCTCGCAGCGCTCTTTGCAGCTGGGTGTGGGACGGATCTGGGTGTTGTGCAGACTCGCTATCGTTGCCGCACGCGAGCCGGGGAGATCACGATCCCCCGCCAGTGGAGCGGGCAGTTCGTCGCGGGAGATGTCGATACGATGTGTGTCTGCGTGCGCCGGGAACTGGCCGTTCAGGAATCCTGGGAGCAGCAACCGGAGCCCCAGAGTATCGCGACCGATTGGGATTGGTTATCGCGGCTGATGCTCCGGAAGCCGACGGTGCGGTTTGTGCCCGTGGAGATCGGGTGGCATCTTTAGGCTCCAGGCTCCAGGCTCCAGACTCCAGACTCCAGACTCCAGACTCCAGACTCCAGACTCCAGACTCCAGACTCCAGGCTCCAGGCTCCAGGCTCCAGACTCCAGACTCCAGACTCCAGACTCCAGACTCCAGACTCCAGACTCCAGGCTCCAGGCTCCAGGCTCCAGGCTCCAGGCCAGAGGAGATCTGGCACTATTCGCTCGGAGGCGGCACGTTCTCCCCATCTCTTGCCTTCTGCCGTTCGATCATCTGCTCCAGCGTCGGCAGCTCGATCGTGTCATACGGAACGTTATTCTGCAGGTCCCGGAAGTTCGGAGGGGCCTGCAGGTCGAACGACCTCTCGGCGGGCTCTGCGGAGTCTTCATACAGGTCGCTGTTCTCGGTCGGCTGCGTACTCGATGGATAGGCCCGCATGTCGCAGAACCGACCATGCGGGCCGATCCAGTACTGGCTCTCCTGCAGGAAGTAGACCGAATGGGTCTCGAGAATCGTGCCTGTCTGGCGCTCCAGATTGGCCAGCTGGGTGTTGTACTGCGTGAGCGCGTTGGCCTCGTTTGAGATGGTGTTCCCCCAGTCGCTGATCGCCTGCAGAACGTTCAGCAGGATCGCCTGCCCGGTCTGCCAGCGGGCCAGCTGAGCATCGAGGTTCACGCGTGCGGCCTGCCGCGCCTCGCGATAGGCCAGGTATTGCTCGTACTGCTGATCGAGGGTTCGCACCGTCGCCGTCAAGGTGTGCGTGGCGGCGTGCAGGCCCTGCTTGAGATTGATGCGGTCACGGGCAATCACGATGTCCTGCTGCCGAGCTGCGGCGCGGGCCTGGCGCAGACCCAGTGGCACCGAGAAGTTGATTCCCACCGTCCAGTCCTGACCGCTGCCTGAGCGATGGGGACGTGTCGGCAAGAGGCCCGATGCCACCCGCCCTTCGAGCCCGTTCCAGCGATATTGAGCCACTGCATCCAGCTGGGGGCGAGCCCCATTGCGCATGATGATCTGCTGCTGCAGATCGGCCTCCAGAATCAGCTTCAACTCGATCAGATCGGGCCGCCGTTCTTCGGCCAGCAAGAGGAGTTGGTCCCAGTCAGGAATGAACCGATCGTTGATCGGAGGGGTCGTCGGGATAAACACCGTCCCGTCCGAGGGGCTGACTCCGATGATGTTTCGCAGGGCGGCCTCGCGAAGCAGTACATTGCCCTCGCCCGAGACGACGGTCGCCTTGATATTGGCGAGGGCCAGTTCGGCCTGAGCCAGGTCAGCCCGGTTATCGATGTTGTTTCGCACCCGCGCCTTCACGCGCCGGACGGTTTCGGTCAGTTGATCGACCTGCTGTTGACGGGCCCACAGGTCGGTGCGGGCGGCGACTAGCGACCAATAGGCATCGATGATGCCGCGGAGATGTTCCTGCACGGCATCTTTGAAGGTGAAGTACGACCGCTCGGTGTTGATGCTGGCGATGACAATCGGAGCCAGATTGAACTCGGGACCGGCTCCTTGCAGCAGGGGCTGGGTGTAGCTCACAAAAGTGTTGGAGCGTGTCAGCGGATTCAACAGCCCGCTCGGGTTCTGAGAGGTGGGTGTGACTTGAACTCCGAAATTGAAGTTTCCGCCCAGCAAGTTGCTCTTGTTGATCTCTGTGGTTGTCTGGAATTGGCGGGCCCGATCCCTGGCTGTGAATACCGAGTTGTCACCTGGGGTCAAAGGACCAGGCGTGCCCCCGTCGTTAAAGACGGCCCCGGGATTCTCGGTCAGGCTCCACGAGTTGTTAACCGACAAGAGCGGATCGAACGTTGCCTGACGCTGATCGACGTCGGCGTTGGCGATCGCCACGTCGTAGATCGAACGCCCTGAATTGCTGGCCGTCACCCCACTGAGAACGCGAACCACATCGAGGTTCCGCAGCGAGCTGCGAATGGCACTGTCGAGCGCCAGTGGTTGCTCCTGCAGGTCCTTGATCGGACGCGAGACTGTCGAGGGCACATTGGCTGTCGGCATCTGATACCGGGGCAGCTGGCTTGGCTCGCGGAGATGGACTGAACGGCGCTCTGGGAGAATCGTCCCCACCCGTCGCTGCGCCTGGGCGGGGGATCCCAGCCCCAGAACCAATGCAGTCATCCATATCAAGAGAAATCGCCAGTTCGGGAGGGCGAAGCTCCTGCCGAGCCGCATGCGCGGGAGCAACGTTCGCTTCAAATCGCGGCTCAGCAGGAGCTTCGCCCTCCCGATTCCCCAGAGACTCCGAGTTGCGAACCGCGTCCCCCAGGGATGGGGACTTACATCACGTCCATTCACCCGCGGCCCCTCTCCCAGGGAGAGAGGGGCTGGAAGCACACAGGGCGGCTCCTGTCTGCTCGTTGCCAATCCAGTGCGGATTCTGCCGAAGGACATCAACGTAGCGCTCGTGCGGACAAACCGGAACTTCCTGTTTTGTCATCGACGCGCGATCGAGCCCGACTCGCGGGTTAGTCCAGAAGGCCCGCTTGTAACACCTTTGCGGCCTCGGCGAAGTCGCGGGTGTCACTCACAATCCCTCCATCCCGCAAAACCACGATCCGTTTGGCGTTCTTCGCAACGTTCAGATCGTGTGTAACGAGTATGACAGTAATACCGCTTTTTTCGTTCAGGTCGCGAAAGAGGGCGATGATCTCGCGGCTGGTCTTCGAGTCCAGGTTCCCGGTCGGCTCGTCCCCCATCAAAATTGCGGGCTCATTCACCAAGGCCCGGGCGATTGCAACGCGCTGCTGCTGCCCCCCCGACAGCTGGCTCGGGTGGTGATCGAGCCGATTCCCGAGGCCCACCAGCTCCAGCTTCTGTGTGGCTCTTTTGTTGCGTTCGGAGGAGCTGATCCCCGCCGAATAGAGCAGCGGCAGCTCGACATTCTCAAGGGCCGAGGTGCGGGCCAGCAGGTTGAAGTTCTGGAAGACGAAGCCGATCCGCTGATTGCGGATGCGTGCCCGCTGGGCCGCCGTCATGTCGGCGACCTCTTCGCCAGCCAGCTTGTAGCTGCCGCTGGTGGGCCGATCGAGGCACCCGAGGGTGTTCATCAGGGTGCTTTTCCCCGACCCGGAGGGACCGATCAAAGCGAGGAACTCGCCGCTCTCGACCAAGAGATTCGCGTTCTTGAGGGCCTCGACCTTGACCTCGCCCAGGTCATAGACTTTGGAGACATCGCGAATCTCAATGACGGGCATGAACGATTCCGAGTCGGGATGCAGGTTAAGGAGCGTCGGGCATCAGAGGAGGAGTTTCCTCGATCGGTTCGCCCTCTTCGGTCTCAGAATCGTCGGTGAGTGGAACTGAATTGTCCAGAGCCGGAGCCTGCATGCGCTGGGTCGGGGACTCCATCTCAACGGGAGCTTCGATTTCGGCGGGCTCTTCAGCGACTTGATCGTGGCCAGCGGGGGCGATGGCTTCGTTGCTCCAGCTTTGCGGTACCTGCTGAAGTTGAGCGCCTCCGGGAGCGCGGTCCAGGTCGAGCTTTTGTTCCCGAATATTCCCGTCCTCGGAGGCCGGAGGCTGCAAGTCTCCGTCATAGGATGGGTCGGGGACGGGCCGAGAGGGGTTTTCACCTTGCGGATTGTAAATGGGTGCGCTGCCTCCCGAGTCCCCCGCGCCGCGACCGCCGCCGTCATTCGCGGGCTCCGGCGTTAAGCTGTTGACCCCGGGGGCGAACGTCGGCGTACCGCCGGTGGCCGGGTCATAATATTGCCCCGGTTGCAACGTCTGAATTCCCTGATACCCGCCGTAGCCCTGATATCCCTGGTATCCCCCATACGCGGGTGAACCGTAGCCATATCCATAACCGGGATTGGTCCAGGGCCGGAAGCAGCCACTCAGCAGCAGCGATCCAGCAACAATCATCAACGAATGGCAGCGAGAGAGTCGCATATCGAGTCCTTGCCCCGGGGGCGGCGACGAGTCGGCGCTGAATCGACTGGCGGAATCCGCCGGTCAGGCACGCGCGGCGGGATTCTTGGGGAACTGGGAAACTGTGTCCAGACCGGTTGCGGCAGCCTTTGCCGGTTTCCTCGCATGCTGCAGTTCTTACAAAAGGGAGGTTCCGCATATCTGGAAAACCACCACGCATAGCCCCCGAACTCCCCATTCTTCCTGTCCCGATGAAAAAACCGAGCGCACGCCCCCGCAAAGTCCACGGCATCTTTCCTGGAAGGAATGAACGTTACTTTCCACCGTGAAAACGACGCAAACTGTTCTCAGATAAGCAAGTTGAGACTCTCAAGCAGGTCAAAAAATCCCGCCGATTGAGGATGATGGTCCCCCATAACTTTAGCCATCTGAACATTCGCCCAAGACGGAATTGTCACCTGCCAGGGACAGGCGGCATTTCGAAATGACGAGTGACTCAATGTCTGAACGGGAAGATCGCCCAGGTTGTTGCCGTCGCGGCCCATTGTCATGGCACAACCATTTCGAGTGGCGTTCGCTCGAGAGTTGTTGCCATCCAATGCCGCCTACTGGATCAAGCGGCAATCGGACGGCCCAGTGAGAAGTCCCTAGGGAAGGAGACGTTGCTCTATGAAGTCTATCAGAACCATCGCTGCCCTCGTCGCAGTGCTTGGTCTGAGCAGTTTTGCTCAGGCTGGCCTGTTCAAGCGAGGCGGGGACTGTGGGGCGTCGAAATGTTGCGACTGCGCTCCCACGTTCCAACCCACCTGCTGCAAGCCGACCATCGTTCGGCCCTGCCACCGGAATGTCTACAACTATCAGCGGACCTGCGCGAAAGCCACGGGTTGTGACGCTGGCTGTGGACCCGCCAACAGCTGCTGCCCCAGTGGAGCAGGCAATGGCTGTGACAACGGTGCCGGGAACTGCGCCGCTCCATGTGCCAATGGAGCTGGTTGTGACAACGGAGCTGGCAACTGCGTCGCCGGAAACGGCTGCGTCGGAGCTGGCGCCGGAAACTGTGCCGCTCCTTGCGGAAATGGCAATGGCTGCGTGAACGGCGCCGGGAACTGCGCTGCTCCTTGCGGTGCTGGCAATGGATGTGCCGGTGATGGATGCGTCAGCGACAGCTGCTGCACCACGACCTGCCAGGCTGCCTGCCAGATCGCTCAGCTGATTTACGAATCGCAGACCGCCTGCTACGCCCGTCAGCGCCGTGCTGCCATCGGCAAGCTGGGCAACAAGTACGATTGCGTCTGCAATCCGGAAATCATGTCGGCCTTCATCTATGCCCTGAACGACGCGGATGAACGCGTTCGGACCCGGGCCGCTGATGAGATCGGCGATCAACTCCGCAAGAACAAGTGCTGCTGCTCGCAGTGCGTGGTCGATGCGTTGACGATCTCTCTGGCTGACTGTGACCGCGGTGTCCGCCGTCAGGCTGAGCAGGCTCTGCGTCAGTGTGGATACGACATCGTCGATCCTTGCTGCGAAGTCGCTTGCGACACCGGATGCGCTGGCAACGCCTGCTGCAACAACGGAGCTGGCTGCGTCGGTAACGGCTGTGCACCGGCTCCTGCTTCGGCAGAGCCCGCCCCAGCTGCTGCTCCTGCTCCCGCTCCTCCTGCGGAGCCCAAGGCCTACTTCCCCAAGCGGATTAACGACGACAATGCTCGTCCAGTCTCCGCCAAGAAGAAGAGCCTGAGCAACCTGTTCGGTCTGGTTCGCTAGTCCGACAGATCCCGGTTTAGACCGGAAGAACTCGAATGTCCCAACAGCCCTCGCCGGGAAACTGGCGAGGGCTGTTGATGTTTTGGCTGCTGCGCAACCGCGAAAAGCAACTGACGGCTGAAAGCTGAAGGCTCGACGCCGGACGAGAGTCAGTTCGAGCGTTATACTGTCCGGTTCGTCGAAACCACCACCTCTGATCGATGTCGCACACTCTCGAAATTCAGCCCGTTTCCCGTCCCGTGACTGGCTCGATCCGCCCGCCGGGGTCGAAGAGCCTGACCAACCGGGCGCTGGTTCTGGCTGCGCTGGCTCAGGGGCCGACCACGCTGACCGGGGTTCTGGACAGTGTCGATACGCAGGTGATGATTGAGAGCCTGCGGCGGCTGGGGCTGCCGATTGAGCAGGATCTGGCCGCGAAGACGATCACGCTGACCGGGTGCAGCGGCAAGCTGGGTGCGAACCCCCTTACCCCCAGCCCCTTTCTCAGGGGGCCGACCGAACTCTGGTTGGAAAACAGCGGGACCAGCATCCGGTTCCTGACCGCGATGTGCTGCATCGGCCACGGGCGGTTCCGCCTGGATGGGAATGCCCGGATGCGCGAGCGACCGATCGCTCCGCTGGTCGCGGCTCTCACAGAAGCGGGAGTCGACATCCGCTGCGAACTCGGGACCGACTGCCCGCCCGTCGTAATCGAGGCCCACGGCCTTCCGGGCGGCTCATGGGCGGTCGATGGGAACCTGTCGAGCCAGTACCTCAGCGCCCTGCTGATGACTGCCCCCTGTGCCCAGTCGGATGTCACGCTCCGCGTGCGCGGTGAGTTGGTCTCGCGCCCGTATGTCGACATGACGATCGCCAACATGCGGCAATTCGGAGCTGAGGTCACCGAGCCCTCGCCCAACGTTTTTCAGATCACCGCGCAGCCATATCGTGGCTGTCACTACGACATCGAGCCGGACGCCTCTGCGGCCAGTTACTTCTTCGCCCTGGCAGCGGTCACGGGTGGAGATATCACGGTGCAAGGCCTGACGCGAGACGCACTGCAAGGCGATGTGGCCTTTGTGGATGCTTTGTTTCGGATGGGGTGTGAGGTCGAATACCAGACGAATTCGATCCGCGTCATCGGCGGTCCCCTCCGAGGGATCGACATCGATATGAACGCGATCAGTGACACTGCTCAGACGCTGGCCTGTGTCGCTCCGTTCGCGAGTGGACCGACCCGCATCCGCAACGTCGCCCATATGCGGCTCAAAGAGACCGATCGCGTCACAGCTGTCGTGACGGAGCTGCGTAAGCTCGGCCTGACAGTCGAGGAGCACGAGGACGGCATGACGATCCACCCCGGACAGCTGCGTGGCGGGACAGTCGCGACCTATGACGACCACCGGATGGCGATGAGTTTTTCCCTCCTGGGCTTGCGACAGCCAGGGATCGTGATCGCCGATCCGGGATGTACAGCTAAGACTTATCCCGAGTATTTCGCAGACCTGGAAACTCTCTGTCAGGCGGCCCGATGAACCGATTTGATTCCCGTGGCCGTGGTCCTGGTCGTCCGTCCGGAGGCGGTCCTCGCCGAGATCGTGACGACTCTGGACCGGGTCGCCGCCCGCCATTTCGCCCCCGCTATCAGCCGACTGCTGAGGAGCAGTTCGGCGATGCGCGCGGCCTGACCTTTGAGGCACTCGGCGCGTTCGAACACCGCCGGGCCTTCGTCTCGGACGCACTCGAACAACTCTTCGAGGAACGCAACGTGTCGCCCTCGGACCGGGGGCTCGCGACCGAGATGAGCTACGGCATCGCCCGCCGGATCGCCACGATCGATGCCCTGATCGAAGCCGCCTGCGACCGCCCGCGCGAGATGGTGCAGGACGGGCTGTGGCGGCTGATGCGGATGGGTGTCTACCAGCTGGCATGGCTGGCCTCGATCCCGCCGCATGCTGCGATCCACGAGACCGTCGAACTGGCCCGCCGCCTGGGCCAGCCGGGCTGGTGCGGGTTCCTGAATGCGGTCCTGAGAAGACTGCAGCGCGACATCCTGCCGATTGACCAGGCGGGGTGGACCTCTGTGCGGTCGGTGGAGGAGCTGGTGCGGAATCCCGATGCGGCTTGGCTGCCGTTGAGAGGCCTAGGGCCTAGGGCTGAGGGCCTAGGGCCAGAGGGGAAAGACGGACAGTTGGGCAATCCGACTGGGACTGCGAGTACCCTCACCCCCAACCCCTCTCCCGGGGGGAGAGGGGAGCCAGAGGGGAATTCCTCTGACCATCCGCCATCCGCCATCAGCCATCAGCCAACAAACAAGAACCAAGAACCAGGAACAAAGAACCTCTCCGCTCCTCAACCCTCAACCCTCAACTCTCAACCCTCCATCTCCGGCCTCCAGCTCCGCCAACCCGTCTTCCCCGATCCCTATCAGTACCGAGCCGCTCACTGGGCCGATGCGTTCAGCTTTCCGGAGTGGATGATCGACGAATGGTGCCTGGAACTGGGCGAGGTCGCAGCCGTCGAGCGGGCCAGCTGGTTCAACTCGGCGGGCAAGATGTGCCTGCGCGTGAACCTGTGGAAGGCGACGCGCGAGTCGATGCTGGGCGCCTTGCAGCGGATGGGGGTCGAAGCCACCCCCGGTCGCTGGCCCGAATCGATCATTCTGGAGACACCGGTCCCGGTGGCTGAAATCCCCGGCTTCCGTGACGGGCTGGTCAGCATTCAGGACGAGTCAGCCATCTCCGCTGCGGCGCTGCTGGCTCCCCAGCCCGGCTGGCGCGTCCTCGATATGTGTGCTGCTCCGGGGGGCAAGACGGCTCACATGGCCGAGCAGATGCGAAACCAGGGACAGATCGTGGCCTGTGACACGGTCGCCCTGAGGCTCCCGCTGATTCATCAGAACTGCGAGCGGCTGGGGATCTCGATCGTCGAGACGCGCGAGGTCGCCGAAGACGACAACCAGCTGCCGGACGGCCCCTTCGATGCGGCTCTGGTGGATGTTCCCTGTTCGAACACCGGGGTGCTCGGCAAGCGTCCCGAAGTTCGCTGGCGCTATGTTCCCGGCGAGCTGCGCGAGCTGATGCCGATCCAGATGCGACTGCTGCGGCAGGCCCTCGACCGCGTGAAGTCGGGGGGCCGGGTGGTCTACTCGACCTGCAGCGTCGACTCGCGAGAAAACAACGAACTGGTTCGCACGGTCCTCAATACACGGTCTGATGCCGAGCTGGCCCAGGAACTCCACCACCAGCCCGGACATCCGGTCGATGGCGGTTACGCGGCGTTGATCGTGAAGCGATAGCCGCCGTGGAGACCAGACTGGCTTCTTACGGATTCTGTGACGTCTCGTAGTCCGACAAATGTCCAGTCTGCCACGGCACGCGCAGGGCATTCAGGACCGCCAAGACGTCGATCGCCTCCTGAATCAAGGCTCCCGTCACCGGGGTAATCGCTCCGAAGGCGGCGAAGACCATCGCGGTCAGGCTCAGCGAGATGCCGATCCCCGCACTCTCCAGAGCGATGCGTTTCATCCGCTGGCCAATATGGATCAGCTCGTCGACCCGCGACAGCGAGCTGTCGAGGATCACAGCTCCGCTGGCTTCCGACGTGATCTCGTTCTGGGCACCAAAGGCGATGCCGACCGTCGCTGCAGAGAGGGCCGGGGCGTCGTTGATCCCATCGCCCATGAACAGCGTGGTTTTGGTCTTGGTGATCTCGCGGACCAGTTCGAGCTTCTGTTCCGGGGTCTGGCTGGCCAGGACTTCGGTGATCCCGACATGATCGGCCAGATGGCGAACCTCTTCGAGACGGTCGCCCGAGACCAGCATCACCCGCTCGAACTGGTGGCGCGGGCCGAGGTGCCCGATGAACGACTTGCCATCGGCCCGCGGCTCATCGCGGAAGTGCATCACACCCGCGAAGCGCTCATTCACAACGAGCACGCACTCCAGTCCTCCTGAGCGCGGCGGCAGCTGGGACTCCACTTCGGGCATCACCGCCAGCAGCTTCTTGCGGCTGGTAACCTGAATCTTGTGCCCTTCGACCGTTCCCGAAAGGCCCTGCCCCGGCAACTCGCTGACCTCCGTGGCTTCAGCCAGCGGGAGCTTGCGCTGCCGCGAAGCCTCGACCACAGCTTCGGCCAGGGGATGCTTGCTGTACCGCTCGAGAGAGGCTGTCCACCGCACCAGCTGATCGGGCTGGAGATCGGCCACCGGCGTGACAGATTCCAGCGTCGGTCGCCCGTAGGTCAGCGTGCCGGTCTTGTCGAAGATCGCCACGCGGCAGGTGTCGATCCGCTCCAGAATCCCCGGATCGCGGATCACGATCCCGCGACGCGAGGCCAGCGAGATCCCTCCCAGGATGGCCACCGGGATCGCAATCAAGAGCGGGCAGGGAGTGGCTGTCACGAGCACAGCCAGGAACCGTTTCGACTGGCCGCTGATGAGCCAGGCCGCGAGGGCAATAACGACTGCCAGCGGCGTGTACCAGGTCCCCAGCAGGTCGGCCAGCCGGCGCATCTGCGGGCGACGACTTTCGGCAGCCCGCATAACTTCCATCACCTTGGCATAGCGCGAGTCGACCGCCAGTTTGTCGGCCCGGATCGTCAGGGCGGCGTGCCCGTTGATCGCTCCCGAGATCACCGCAGCTCCGGGGGCCTTGTCGATCTGGTACGGCTCACCGGTCAGGTACGACTCGTCCATCGTGCCGTGACCTTCGATGACCGTGCCATCCACCGGGCTGATCTCGTGTGGGAAGATCACGATCGGGTCGCCGAGTTGGATCTGATCGAGGGGGATGTCGACAGTGTTAATCCCCTCGCGGCGGTGAGCCACCTGCGGCATGCGGCGGGCCAGCATCTCGAGCGCGGAGGACGCCTTGCGAATCGCATACGACTCCAGCACCTGACCTCCCGAGAGCATCAGGACCACGATCACCCCGGCCAGCGGCTCGCCGACCCAGAACGAGGTCACAATCGAGATCCCAGCCAGCAGGTCGGAACCAAACACCCAGCGCAGCGCTCCTTGCAGCAGTTCCCACACAAGGGGGATCCCGCCCACAAACAATGCTACGAGCAGCGGCCACTCAAAGACCGGCCAGCCGCCGAAACGCGAGGTCATCCCCGTGAACTGCAGCGCCAGCGAGACAGCAATCGCGACTGCTGCGAGGATTGCGATGCGGATCGAGCCATTGCCGGTCGTAGTTTCAGGTTGAGACATCGATCGATGATCTTACCGTTCCACAGGCCCCCGGACCATGTCGCTGCACGAAACGCGACTGACGGAGATCTTCAGATTCGTAACACGACTCGTGATCGCTCGGCGGCGGCTTCACTCATGATGTCCGGACTCATCGAACCTTCATGGCGTGTACGATGAAGGTTAACACGGCGATTGATAATCTCAGGAAGTGCGAAGTGCGGCTGTGCGGCCCCAGAGATCTCGACGAGGTTCCTCATGCTGAATCTGAACCGAATCCCCGAGGCTGTTCGTCATCAAGGCGGAATCTCGCGACGCTTGTTCCTGGCCTATGGAACGGCACTGGCTGCGCTGCCCGTGTTGGGAATTCGCACGTCGGCGGCTGACCGGGCGGTCTCGTTCGCTTCGAATCCGTTCACGCTGGGGGTCGCTTCGGGGGATCCCGACCATCACAGTGTTGTTCTATGGACGAAGCTGGCCCCGCAGCCGCTGCAGCCCGACGGAGGAATGCCGGTCGACAATATCCCGGTTCAATGGGAGGTGGCAGAAAACGATTCGTTCCGGAACGTGGTTCTCCAGGGAGCAGCGGTGGCGGAGGCGAGTCTGGGGCACTCTGTGCATGTGGTGCCGCTGGGCCTGAAGCCTGATCGCTGGTACTGGTATCGGTTCCGGGCCGGCGACGCTGTCAGTCCGACTGGCCGCACACGGACCCTGCCGGAACCGGGCGCGATGCCCCACCAGCTACGATTCGCTTTTGCCTCGTGCCAGCATTACGAGCAAGGTTTGTACACCGCCTATGAGCAGATGCTGCGAGACGATCTGGACCTCGTGTTTCATCTGGGTGACTATATCTATGAGTACCCCGGCAAAGACAAACTCGTACGAAAGCACAGCGGCCCCCGTGACGGCAAAATTGTCACCCTCGCCGACTATCGCGAACGGCATATGCAGTACCGCCTCGATCCGCTCCTTCAGGGAATGCACGCTCAGTGCCCATGGTTTGTGACCTGGGATGATCATGAGTTCGACAACAATTACGCCGATGAAATTGCTGAACTGCGGAATCAGGAAACGACTCCCCGTGACCCCGTACAGTTCCTGATTCAGCGAGCGGCCGCTTACCAGGCGTATTATGAAATGATGCCGCTCCGACCCGAGTCGTTGCCGCAGGGACCGGACATGCAGCTGTTCCGCAAGGCCAGCTTCGGCTCGCTGGCTGAGTTCTTCGTGCTGGACACACGGCAGTATCGGACAGATCAGCCGAATGGCGATGGACTGGATCCTCTCAACGAGGCGGCCTGGAACCCACAAAACAGTCTGTTGGGCTCGCGGCAAAGAAACTGGCTTCAGGAGAGGATGAGTTCTTCCACAGGCCGTTGGAATGTCCTGGCCCAGCAGGTGATGATGGGGCTGGTCGACCGCGGGGAAGACAAGTTCTCGATGGATCAATGGCCCGGTGCCGCTCATGAGCGTGTCGAATTGGTCCAGTACATGGCCGACCACAAGGTATCGAACCCGATCATCCTGACAGGTGACATTCACTCGAACTGGGTCAACGATTTGCGGATCAACGATCTGAAGCCTGAACAGCCGGTCGTGGGGACAGAGTTCGTTGCGACCAGTATCTCCAGTGGAGGGAACGGGCAACGTGTTCCGGCGGGGCTCGACAAGCTGATGTCGAGGAATCCGGGAGTGCGGTTTCATAACCGTGAGCGAGGATATGTCCGCTGCACCGTAACCCCCCAGGCCTGGGTGAGTGACTTTGTCGTCGTGGAGGATGTGACCCAGCCGGGAGGCAAGACTTTGACTCGGGCGTCGTTCACAGTCGAGGCTGGGCAGCCAGGGGCACAGGCATCTTAGAGCAACAACCGAAAGTCGGGTGCGTCAGGATGGCCTGTCCTACCGACCTGTCTGACGCACACATGACAGTGACTGGCCCCCTGCTCTCAATTTAGGCGTTGTCTGCGTGCGGTTCGGGCATGCAATCTCCAGCGAGTTCTGCCGGAGTGTTGGCGAAACGTAACGAATCGCGAGTTTTTCTTGCATTCGGTGAATTCTCGCGGATTGGCCCTGCCTTTGCTCTTATGATGCCGGTCTATGCTGCGATGGCGCGCAGTCGGGATCGCCAGTCTGGGGAGCGATGATGCCAACGATGGAGTACACCCCGCGCGGGGTCTTTGACGAGATGTTTCACGAGGACGGGACAGCCCGTCGTCGGATGGAACCGTTGGTCCAACGCATCAGCGCTCTCGGCGAGGGCGATCTGGCGATGCATCAAAAGGCGGCGGAGTCGATGCTCCGCAACCTGGGAATCACGTTTGCCGTCTATGGGCACAGTGACGGGACCGAGAAGGTCTGGCCGTTCGACGTGCTGCCCCGCGTGATTGACCAGCAGGAGTGGCAGGTGATCGAGCGCGGCTTGAAGCAGCGCATCCGGGCCCTGAATCTCTTTCTGCAGGACATCTACAACGAGCGGCGAATCCTCAAAGAGAAGATCATCCCCGAGGAGCTGATTCTCTCTGCCAAAACCTACCGCGAGAGCTGCGTCGGCCAGAAACCACCCAACGGCGTCTGGTGCCATGTGACCGGCACCGATCTGGTGCGCGATGTCGATGGCAAGTTCTATGTGCTGGAGGACAACCTGCGCTGCCCGTCCGGGGTCTCCTACGTTCTGGAGAACCGCGAGGTGATGAAGCGGACCTTCCCGCAGGTGTTTCGCGGGATGTCGATCTCGTCCGTCGAAGACTACCCCGAACGGCTCCTCGCGACGCTGCAGGCCTGTGCTCCGCAGGGAGTCACCGACCCGACTGTCGTGGTGCTGACCCCTGGCGTCTACAACAGTGCCTATTTCGAACATTCGTTCCTGGCCCGCAAGATGGGGGTCGAACTCGTTCAAGGGTCCGATCTGGCGGTGGTGAATGGCCGGGTGGTGATGCGGACGACGCGGGGGCTGCAACCCGTCGACGTGATCTATCGCCGGATCGACGATGATTTTCTCGACCCGAAGTTCTTCCGGCCGGATTCGATGCTGGGGGTTCCCGGGCTGATGGAGGCCTACCGCCGCGGGACGGTCACACTCGCCAATGCTCCTGCGACAGGGATCGCCGATGACAAGGCGGTCTACGCCTATGTCCCGAAGATCATCAAGTTCTACCTGGGCGAGGATGCGATCCTGCCCAATGTGCCGACCTACCTGTGCGACGACCCGAAGGATCAGGAGTACGTGCTGAGCCACATGCACCAGCTGGTGGTCAAACCGGTCAACGAGTCGGGCGGCTATGGCATCTTGATGGGGCCGCAGGCCACCGACACGCAGCGGGCCGAGTACGTTGACCTGATCAAGGCCAACCCTCGGAACTATGTCGCCCAACCGATGCTGAATCTGTCGACCGCCCCGACGCTGATCGATGGCCGGATGGAGGCCAGGCATATCGACCTCAGGCCGTTTGTCCTCTGCTCTGGTGATGACGTGTTTGTGCTGCCCGGCGGACTGACGCGTGTCGCCCTTCGCAAGGGATCAATGATCGTCAACAGCTCGCAGGGTGGAGGCTCGAAAGACACCTGGGTCCTGGTCGGAGCTGGCCAGCGCCCCGATCTGGTCCACCGCGATCAGACCACCAGTCCCCTTGAGAAAGGGGCTGTAACATGCTGAGCCGCGTTGCCGATTCGGTCCACTGGATGGCCCGTTACCTGGAGCGGGCCGAGAACGTTGCCCGCTTCATTGATGTGAACTGGAACCTGACCCTCGACCTGGGCGAAGAGCTGGCCGGACACTGGGAACCGCTGGTCTCGACCACGGGCGACCGCGAAGCGTTCTTCAAACGCTACGACGTCCCGTCGCGAGAGAACGTCATGCGGTTCCTCGCCCTGGACACCGAGAACCCGAATTCGATCGTGTCGTGCCTCGCTCATGCGAGAGAAAATGCCAGAGTCGCCCGCGAAGTGATCTCCGCGGACATGTGGGAAGAACTCAACCGCTTCTACCTGTGGGTGCAAGATGCCGTGCGCGCCGGAACGACCAATGACTATGAGTTCTTTGCTCAAGTCAAACGGGCCAGCCATCAGCTGCTGGGGGCCACCGAAGCCACCATGTCCCATGGCGAGGCGTGGCACTTTGCACGACTGGGATGGCTGCTCGAACGAGCCGACAAGACCTCGCGCATCCTCGATGTAAAGTACTACATCCTGCTGCCAAACGTGTCCGACATCGGGACTCCACTGGATCTAGTCCAGTGGTCCGCACTGCTCAAATCGGCCAGTGCCCTGGAGATGTACCGTCGCGAGCATGGCCGGATCGTCCCGGCCCGCGTGATGGAGTACCTGATCCTGGACCGCGACTTCCCGCGCTCGATTCGCTTCGCCCTGATTCGAGCCGAACGCTCAGTCCGCGCCATTACCGGTGCCGCAGAGGAAGGGACATTTCGGAACCGGGCCGAACAGGAAGTCGGACGCCTGCGTTCCCAGCTCGACTACACCTCGACCGATGACATCCTCCGCGAGGGGCTGCACGAGTTCATCGACGGGATCCAGGCCAGCCTGAACCGCATCGGGGATGCGATCTTCCAGACGTTCTTCCTGGTTCACGACCTGCCATCTGCAGGACAGTCGCAGTCGCAGCACCAGTGAGTGAACTTGCCAGAACGCGGTGCACGCCGGGCGAGCCCGACGGCTAACGAGACACTCTATCGAACGATAAACCCAAGGGTCTGCGTCGCCCTTCGTCCGCTCAGGCGGTCTTCGATCGTCAATCGCAGACGATAAGCGCCCGCCGACAGATTTGCGGGGATGTTAATCTGGTGGCTGTTGTAGAAGTCGGTTCGCAGGCTGCGGCACTGGTCTTCGACGTCTCCCAGATCGAATCGCTGCAGCACATTCTCTTCGTCACCCGCTCGGACCACATCGACCGTGGAGCTGATGAGTGTCCGGTAACCGGAGACCGTCTGCTCGCTGTGGAAGTTCCTCAGCTCGCTGTAGATCAAGACGGCCTGCCCCGGCTCGAACTCGTCGCGATCGAAACGGTCATACAGGCCCCAGCCGTCGATTCGCTGGCAGAAATTCGCGTTCCGCACTTCGAGGTCGGCAATCGACTGCAACTGCCGGGCGGCTGTCTGCAGCTGGGCGATCGTCTGAGCCGCACGGGCTCCGGGGTCCATCGTGGGGTCGTCGGTAAAGTAGTTCGACATTCCCCAAAACATCGAGGTCCAGAACTCCTGGTCGGTCGGTTCGACCCCCATCAACGGCAGTTGGGCCTTCTCCGGCTCGGCAGCCATCAAGTAGAGCATCCGCAGATAAACCTGCCGCTGGATGTGGGCCTGCTTTTCGGCGGGCGAGTCGTCTTCCGGGGGGCGAGCCGCTTCGGCTTCCATCAGGGAGATCACCTTCCGCAACTCGTCCTGCCAGAAGTCGGCTTTCGGATCGGTCCGGACGGGGGTCTCGATGACCGGGGATGCGGTAGTCGGCGGAAACGCGGCCTTCTCGGCCTTTTTCTTATAGGGCGGGGCTTCGACCACGCCTTCGCGGTTCCAGGGGGGCGTCAATCGGGCGTTGATCCGCTCGCTGAACGACTTGCCGTCTCGCTTTCCCTGGGGCCAGATCTTGATCCCATCAATCGCCCGGTGCTCCTCGTCTGCGGCATCCATTTCACCGAGCGGTTCGGCATTCTCCGAATCGGCCACAGCTTCGGCTTGCTGAACTTCGACTGCGGAGCCCGCGTCTTCGAACTGTGCTTGCGTCTCCTGCTCACCTGCGGTCAGCTTGATCTCCGGTTCCGACTCCTCAGGTTCAGGAGTGAGCGATTCCGATTCGCGGGGAGCCGTAGTATTCGGCTCTTCGTCCTCGCTCTGGGCGACCAGAGGCTCAGCCTCGACCGTCTTTGTCAGGTCCAGAGGGCGTGATTTCCCATCCCCGTCCAGCTTCTTGGCCTTGATCCGCTCGGCGATCGAGGGAGGTCGCTTCCGCTCGGAGGAGGCAGGTTTCTCGACCGGAGCTGGCTTCTCCGAGGTGGCCTGATCCCGAGCTGACGGCGTCGTTTCAGTGATCACCGGCTCGCGTTCCGACCGCATGGCCAACCGACTGAGCGGTCCCGATTGACAGCCGCACACCAGTCCCAGGCCAATGGCCAGGACGAGGCGGAGTTCAATCTGCCGGCACAGAAGCGGCACGGAGACCTCAAGGTCAGGATGGCCCGCGAACGCGGGGGACGGAGGGGAAGGCCGCCAAGTTAGGCCGCTGGGGGCCAAAACCGCAAGATGAACCCGACCAGGGCTCACCTGCGGGCTGATCTCCGGCAGATTCTGCCACCGCGCAGCGACCTCATGTGACCGCCTCGCCAGCGACTCACACACTCCCGTTCCCAGTTCACCCGCGTTATTCTGGCACTGTCCACAAAGGTCCACCTGCGGATTCCACTCATGCTCAAGATCGGCATCATCGGCATTGGCTTCATGGGGATGACCCACTTTGAAGCGGCGAAGAAAATCACCAACGCCCGCGTGGCTGCGATTGCGACTCGCAGCGAGAAGAAGCTGGCTGGGGACTGGTCGGACATTCAAGGCAACTTCGGCCCGCGGGGCAGTGCGACGACCGACCTGACGGGGATCTCGAAGTACCGCGATCACCGCGAACTGCTGGCCGACAAAGAGATCGACATCGTCGATATCTGCCTGCCGACCGACCAGCATGAGTCGATCGTGCTGGAGGCCCTGGCTGCCGGGAAGCACGTGCTGGTCGAGAAGCCGATCGCGATCGATCTGGCCTCCGCCGAGCGGATGGTCGCGGCGGCCAAGCAGGCGGGTCGCATGCTGATGGTGGCTCAAGTACTGCCGTTCTTTCCCGAGTTCCGCTGGGTGCGTGATGTGGTCGCCAGCGGTCAATACGGAGCCCTGCGAGCCGCCTCGTTCCGCCGGGTCATCGCCCAGCCCAACTGGTCTGCCGATATGAGCGACTTCCGCAAGCTCGGTGGCTGGGGGATCGATCTGCACATCCATGACAACCACTACATCGGCCTCCTGTGCGGAACTCCCAAAGCGGTCTTCTCCCGCGGCCTGCTGATGGATGGGCTCGTCAATCACGTTAGCTCGCAATACATCTTCGACGATCCCAACCTGACCGTCAGTGCCATCAGCGGCGGCATCGCCGCAGCCGGACTGAAGTTTGCCCACAGCCTGGAGTTGTTCCTGGAGCGGGCCACGATCCAGTTCGATGCGGGAACCTATGGCGACGACTGGGTCGTCAACCGGCCTCTGACATTGATCACGAGCGATGGTCAGGTCACCAACCCCAGCCTTGGCGGCGGCTCGGAATGGTGCGCCGCCTTTACGGAAGAACTGCAGACAGCTGTCGACGGAATCGTGATGAACCGCGAACCACGCATCCTGAGCGGCCAACTGGCCCTGGATGCCCTGAAGATCTGCCTGGCTGAAGCTCAGAGTATCGCCTCCGGGCGGATCGTTGAGATCTAACCGGCACTGAGTTCGCGCAACATCGCGACCTGGAACGACCTCTTCTCCCTCGCCCCCGCAATCGATGCGAGTTGCACGCTGTTCGGCATCGCCGGGGAGAGGGTTGGGGTGAGGGGGACATGCTTAGCCCCTCACCCCGGCCCTCTCCCCCAATCGATCGATCACTGCGACTCAAGTCTTCCTGGGGGAGAGGGAGAACTCCTCCCTCTCCCATCCGATTCAAACACGAACTCTCGGGAAATCATCATGCGACTCTGGTGTCTGGGACTCTGTCTATGGGCCGGGTTGTTCTCCGGAGGGTACTCTGAAGAGCTGCCCAACACCGCCGTCATCGCGGCCCCGGCCTGCGAAAAGGACTTCTACAACTGGCCCGAGCGGCACGCAGCTGTCTGCGATGCGATCAAGACAGCTCCGCCGAAGCTGGTCTTCATCGGCGATTCGATCACTCACATGTGGGGCGGTACGCCGAAGTCGAATCGCCAGTCCGGCGACGCAGTCTGGCAGAAGTTCTACGCCCCGCGCCAGGCCGTCAACATGGGGTTCGGTTGGGACCGGACTCAGCAGGTGCTGTGGCGGCTTGAGAACGGAGAGTTCGAGGGAATCGCCCCCAAGGTGGCAGTGGTGCTGATCGGGACGAACAATATGGTCGGCCATGCCGTTCGCGAGAACACCAACCCCGAGATCGTGGCCGGGATCACGGCCGTCTGTGGCAAGATTCGCGAGAAGTCCCCGCAGACCCAGGTGCTGCTGCTGGGACTGTTGCCGCGCGGAGCCGACCCCGCCAACCCGCACCGGGCGCGGATTCGGGCCATCAATCAGGAACTGGCCAAGCTGGACAGCCAAAACCAGATCACGTTCCTCGACATCGGCCCGAAGCTGCTGGATGCCGACGGGAAATTCCTGCCCGAAGTGGCTTCGGACTTTCTGCACCTGAGCGAAAAGGGATACACGATCTGGGCCGAGGCAATGGAGCCGGCGCTGGTGAAACTGCTGGGCGAGTAAGACTCGGTCTCTGGGCCCCCACTGCCCACTGCCCATTCCCCACTGCCCTCCTCGTCTCCCCCCATCTTTGGTGATCTGCTGAGTTTCGGGTGCATTCACGTGGGGACCTCGCTAAAGTCCTATGTTCTTCTATGGAGTGCTGCCTCTCACGAGAGCCTCCTGTCCGGACCGAAGTTGTGGGGAACTGGGGCGTGAACGACCTCAAGCGAGTCACCGTGGTGGCAGCTGCACTGATAGTGGTGCTGCGTTTGTCGATTGGCTGGCAGTTCCTGTACGAAGGGCTGTGGAAGTACGACAGCCTGGAGTCTCCCACTCCGTGGACGGCGGAAGGGTATCTGAAGCAAGCCCAAGGGCCGCTCCGCAATCAGTTTCGGGCAATGACGGGCGATCCTGACGATCTGGGATGGCTCGATCTGCAGACGATGAACCAGCGCTGGGCCTCCTGGCGGCAGCGATTCACCACTCATTACCAGCTCGACGAGGCTCAGCAGAAGGAATTGGCCGCACTGATTGACCCAGCCGGCAAGGCAGCGGTCACTCTCAACACCCTGCCCGCCTCGGTCGATCTGTCCAAAGTCAAAGACAAGCCTGTCAGCTTCGACGCGGCCCACAAACAGTTGGTCGCCGCTAATCGCTTGCTCCCCGCCGAAGCCGAGGCCCTGAAGAAGATGGTCGATGTCCTGGAAGTTGGGGGCAACTTCTACAAGCGCGGCCCGGACGGAAATCCGCTGCGTGACGGGGCGACTCCCGTCCCGGCTTCGGCCAGTGACATTGCTCTCTATCAGGGGATCGCTGAACTAGCGACGAAGCTTGCTGACCCGCAGCAAACCCAGCGGCTGAATCACCTCAAGCAGGCCACCGGAATCGTGCCGCAGGGCGACTCGTTTGTGCGGGCCGATGACGAGGGCGTTCCACTGACCTCGGGCGGGGAACTGGTCCCGGCGGAGAAGGTTGATGTCGACTTCTACAAGGCGGTGATCGCGCTCGAGAAGAAGGCCAACGCCCTGGCCTACTCTCAGAAGCTGACCGCCCTGCTCTCCGCCGACCCGGACCGTGTTGGAGTCATCTTCCGCACGACTCCCAAGGCCGAATTGGCGATGGGAACCGCCAGCGTCGGCTCTTCCACTGAGTTCAACGTCAAGTACGGTGATATCCAGGCCTACAAGGACCTGATCCAGGAGTACGAGGCCGCCCTGGCCGAGGCTCAAGTCAGCTTCCAGTTCGACCATGTCGACCGCATCGGCAAGAAGATGGCCGCCAAGCGGTCGGAAGTTGTCGGACCGGTGCGGGCCCTGGATGCCGACATGAAGAAGGCCGCGGGCAAGCTGCTCAAGCCGAACCAACTGGCCTTGGGGGCATTGCCTCCCGAAGACACTCCGCTGCATCGCGCCAGCTCGCGGGCGATGTGGGGGCTGCTGATTCTGGGGTCTCTGCTGCTGCTGGGGCTGGGCACACGCATTGCCGCGCTGGCCGGTGCCTTCATGCTGCTGAACTTCTATCTGGTACTGCCCCCATGGCCGGGTGTGCCCCAGCCGCCGGGCCCCGAACACTCGCTGTTCGTCAACAAGAACCTGATCGAGGTGATTGCCCTGCTGGCAATCGCCGCGCTGCCGACCGGGTCCTGGTTCGGTCTCGACAGCCTGGTTCGCAAGCTGTTCCTGCATTCGGACCCGGTTCCGAATCAGCCCAAGAACGTCCCCCTGGCCAAGGTCTAAGGGCCCAGTCACTCACCGCGCGGAAGGAGCCGACGATGCCTCTGTATGAGATCGAGACCAACGGCCACATCATGATCGGCTGGGCCGACTCAATCGAAGACGCCCGAGCGCTGGCTGTCGATCTGTATCCCGAGGATCAGATCCTGCGCGTCAGCAAACGACCGCGCGACTTGTGGGTGATCTCCAAGCGGCTGCTGGGTCTGGAGACGCAGGCCTCGCCTTGCGACATCGCCCGCGAATGCCTGGCCCAAGCCTCCGGCGACAAGCTGCATGCCATCCGGCTCTATTGCCAGAAGACCGGAACTGACCTGCAAGAGGCGCAAAAGGCGATTGAGACGAACATGTCGCTGGGTTGGTAGACGCTGCTCGATCCACTTGAGTCATGGGAGCGCTTTCGTCTTTCTCGCATGTCAGCAGAAGCGATCCGCAGATTTCACAGATTTGCGCAGATTTCCAGGCATCTCGACGTCGCGAGTTCTGGCACGACGTCCCATAGGAAGCGGATTTTCGGGTAGTGGGTCAGTTTCATCAGCCGGAACGCGCTAGCGTCCGGTTCTCAGCCCCACTAACCGGGTGCTAGCGCACTCCGGCTGATTCTGACGGTCAAACTGACCCACTACCGATTTTCGGCCTCGTCTAATCTGCGTCAATCTGCGAAATCTGTGGATGATCTCCCTGTCTCTTTGAACGGGAGCAGTCCGAGTGACCTGAGGGGCGCACGCGCCGTGCGATCCGGCCTCAAATCGGATAGGTTGCCTTCCGTCACATCTCTCGCTGCCTCGGAACAGAGCCATGAGCCAAGACGACCCGGAAGAACTCGAAGCCCGGCTGGAGCAACTCGGATCTCAGATCAGCGCAGCCATGAGCGAGTCCCGGAACCGCACTGCCGTCCGCTTGAGCGGTGAGGCCCGCCGCCTCGCCAAAGTAGAGCGACAGCTCGGCCCCTATCTGCGATCACTGTACCTGTATGGAGAGGCTGTCGATGAGTTCGCGCCGCGCGACTGCATCGAGGCGTCGATCGAGCTGATTGCTTTGCTCGAGGATGAGGACCGGGCGCGAGCGTTCCAGTCGGACTTCGCGGAAGAAGAGTACGAATACAACCGCACCTGGATGCTGCCGCGCGTCTATAAGCACCTGGCGAACGCCACAGCTCATGTGTCGGGATACAACTCGCCCGGAATGCATCAGTGCATCACGGACGGGATCGAGGTCTGCCGGCGGATGGGGGATCGGGACGGGATCATTCTTTTCCGAGAGTTCGCCGTCGAGGTCTACCGCTCGGCGGATGACCTCGACATGGCTCTGCACTTCGCCCGCGAGAGCCTCAACATGCAGGGGGCTGATCAAGTCAGCCGCCGCGTCGCCAGTGCTGACGATGTGGCCACTCTGCTCGCCCTGCAAGGCAATCTGGACGCTGCCGTAGATGCGGTGCAGTTCGGCTGGCCGTTGTGTGCTGAGTTCCACAACCCGTACAACGCGCACCTGAACTATGTCCCGATGTCGCGGCAGATTCTCAGCCTGGCGGGCCGCTCGGACGCGCTCGCCCAGTTCCCCAAGGTCGTTGACACGGGTGAAACGGTGCCCGAGGGGGTCACTCCGATCCCTCTGCCGCCACGCGATGAATCGCCTCGGTTTGCATACATCTATGATCGATCGATGTTCATCGAGGAGTGTTGCCGCGGGGAGTTCGAGGCGGCGCTCAATCGCCTGAAGCCTTGGGATCGCAAGTTCCGGGAGCTGGATTCCCTCAGCGACTGGTTCGAGGTCCGGTTGCGGCTGATCGCCGTCCATCGCATTCTGAACAAGGTCGATCAGCTGGAGCCGCTGGCCCGTCCACTGCGAGAAGCCGCGCGAACCGCGCATGACTGGTTGACGCTGCGGCGGCTGGAGCGGCTGCTCGATCCGTCGATCCCCGCGACTCCGCTGGCTCTGGTCGGAGATGTGACTGTCGGACCGTTTGCGGTTCGACAAGCCGCTGTCCCACCGGTTGCGGAATCATCCGAAGAGGCTCAGTCGGACTCCACCGAGGAAGGTGAAGACACGCCGCCGCCCGACTGGGGCGAACGTGTGCAGGCGATGTACATGCGGCTGCCCGAGGGCCCCGAGGCGCGTGCCGAGGTCCTGCGCGAGCTGCTCGCCATTGAACCCGCGACCGTCTCCGGCGCGGAAGAGGCCTCGATCCTGCTGCACCTGCTGCGGTTCGCCGCCAGCCCCGACGAACAACTGACCGCGATCTGGGGATGGGCCAATGCCCTCCATCAGCCGTACAACCAGGCCTCCACAGTCCTGTCGATGCTGGCCGCTCTGGGGCACTCGCTCCGCATGGGTTTCACGCAGGAGGAACTGAACGAAGAGGGCGAGCCGGTTCCGCCCCCACCGCTGCCGTCGGGTGTCGATCTCGACGTCTTGATCCCGCTTGATCGGATCGAGTCGCTGCACCAGCAGGCTCTCGACCTCGATCCCCAGAATGCCGAGAACTACGCCCGCGCGGGTTCGTTCCACTTTGATCACGAACGCTACGGCGACGCGGAACGCTGCCTGGCTCGCAGCTTCCGCCTGAACCGCCAGCTCGGCGCAGCGGCTCTGCGACTGGCCGAAGTCTATGCGCGCACCGAGCGTCCCAAAGACAGCCTGGCTGTGCTCGATCTGGCGATTCGCGAAGGGTGCGATGACCCGCAACTTGCCTGGCGGGCGGGGCTGGGAGCCTATGCCCTGGAACAGTATCCGGCGATGCTGACCTACTTCGACCGGTTCGAAGCTCTGGCTCCGGACGAGCCATGGGTGCAGCATCATCGGGCCTGTGCGCTCCTCGAGCTGGATCGCCCGGAGGAAGCCCTGCCGGCGATCGAGCGTGAAGCGGCCCTGAACCCGGAGGCTGCAATCGCCAATCAGTTGCAGCGGGTCTCGGCGTATGGACAACTCCAACAGGTCGCTGAGTTCCGAGAGGGGCTGCAGGCGATCCTGGAGATCCGGCTGGGCTCGGTCACGTCGTTGACGATCCAGGGGATCGCCCGGCTGATGGAGCGGCTGTGGAAATCGTCACCGCTGGATGCCAGCGATCCACTGCAGCAGGCTCTCGAAGATCGTCTGCTCGGCTGCGGGATCGCGCCAGCGGAACTCCTGACACAGATTCGCAAACGGTCCCCGCAGATCGAAAAGGTCCGGCTGTTTCAGTGCATACTGCACCAGCCGCTCGATGATTCCTGGTCAACGTCGCACCAGTGTACCCCGGGCGAGGAAGGCTGGACCTCGTACGACACGGCCTGGAATGTCCTGGCCCGCGATACGGACCATGCCCAGGAGTTGGCCCTCCAGATCCAGTCACGCTGCTGGCCCGCCCCCGCTGAGGTGATCGACGTGCTGGAAACCGAAGACGAGTACGAAGAGTCCCCCGGTGTTGTCTGGCAAGGGGGACGCGCTGCGGGCCGAACTGGGGACGAGTCGCCGTCGGGCGATTGAGCGTGACTCGGCGACCGACTGTCCGTGGAACAGAGACTCTTGGAATTCCTGATGCGAACTCGACTTGGCCCGTCCCTGATGCTTCTCTCGATCTCAGCTGTCATCAGCGGCTGCGACCCCGCCCCGGAGCTACTCATTGAGACTCCGCCGCCAGCCGCAGTGACGCCTGCCGAGAAACCGACCGACGACGATCGGCCGCTCACAGCTTCCGAGCTGCGCGAGAAGCTGGGGGTCGACTCCAACGCCCGTTTTGAGAAGGTCGGCGGCAAGTTCATCGGGGCCGACCTGATGCAGACGGGGGCCCGCGACATATCGCCCCTCCGCGGGCTGCCACTGGTGCGATTGAATCTGATGGGGAACCCGATCGTCGACATCTCGCCGCTGGCGGGGATGCCGCTAGAAACACTCCAGCTGAGACAGACGCGCGTGGCCGATCTGTCGCCGCTGCGGGGCCTGCCGATTACCGAACTCGATATTACGCAGACGCTCGTGTCGGACCTGAGCCCGCTGTCCGGAATGAAGCTCAAACTGTTGGACGCTTCGCAGACGCAGGTCACGAATCTGGAACCGCTGACCGGAATGCCGCTCGAGACCCTGGCCCTGGAGAAAGTGCCGATTGAGAACCTGGGGCCGATCACGGGGTTGCCGCTCAAGGGACTTTACTGCCGCGAGACACGCATCTCGAACCTGTCGCCGCTGAGCGGGATGCCGCTGGAGGAACTGAACCTGTGCCAGACGCCGGTGACTGATCTGACGCCGCTGCAGGGTTTGCCGCTTAAGACCCTCTGGGTGCGGGATACGAAGGTTGTCGATCTCACTGCTCTGGCGGGGATCTCGCTCGTAAGTCTGGATATCCAGGGAAGCGAGGTCGCGAACCTGGAAGTCGTCGCCCGGATGACGACGCTGAAACGTCTCAACATCGCAAATACGCCGATCACCGATTTGAGCCCGCTGGAGGGGCTGGGGCTGGAACGGCTGATCTTCACACCGCAGAAGATCACCGAGGGGCTCGACATCGTGCGCGGGATGCCGACTCTGCGTGAACTCGACATCGAGTTCGAGAACGGGTCGCTGACACGCTCTCCGGAATCGTTCTGGGCCGCCTGGGATGCCGGAGAAATCGGTAAGAAGTGAAATCTTGGAATCTGGAGAACCTCGACCAACTGGAGAAAAATTCGGGGTCGTAACGGAGCTCGATCGCTCGAACCCGGTTTGTGAGCGGACCGTGGGAGATTCTCCTGTCGGAAGGCCGGGAGCGGGGTAGGATGGCTGTTGGTCTGTGGCCAGCTGTCGCTCCTTCTGGTGTTTGTGTTGATGCCCCATCCGGCTCGATCACTCCCGTTCCGACTGAGTTCGATCACCACCGTGATCGTGCTGGCGGCTGGAGTTGTGTTGGCCGGGCCGCCGTTTCCGTGGCGGCCGCAGTCGCTGGGACCGGCCCCTTACACTCAGCGTCAGGCTGTGCGACCATGGCCCGCGACACCCGCCGTGGTGACTGATCCACGTGCCCCGGTGTCCGGCAACTCGCTCCCGCAGCGGATGACGACCCGCAAGCCTGCATCGCAGTTCCTCCCTGGGTGCGGAATCCACATCGCAGCCACAGAGCGTTTTCTGGATGAGCTGATTCGTGTTGAGTCCCAGGAAGATGGCCCCGTGCGGGACTGCATTCTGGGAGCGGAGGTCGTCGGCTCCCAGTCGACCGAAACGCAGGTGCGGGTCAAGCTGATCCCCGATCCCGATCAGGCTCGCTTTGACATCTTGTTGCGCGGCACGACTCGCAATCAGACGCAGAACCGGACCTCGCAGGCTGTCATTCAGTCCGAAGGGAACCACCGGTTCGACATTGCCAAATCGGTGCAGTTCGACGGAACCCAGTTGCTCACGCGCAGCCCCGCCGCCTGGCTCTACCCGAGTCAGCGGAACTGGTCGGCCATGACACCGGCCATCGCCATTCCGATTCTGGGCCCTCTGGTCTCGCAGTATGCCCTCGGTGTCGCGGAACAGCGGCGGCCTGAGGCAGAACGGATCACGGCCAGCCGGATCACCGAGCGCGTCGCCCCGCAGTTCGACAAGGCGATCGACTCAAGACTGGCGTCGCTCAATCGCGGGCTGCTGCAGACCTTACCGCAGGTTCTGCCTCAGTTCGGAATCGAGGCCCCCAGCACGCGCGTCCACACGACTGACCGGGAGCTGATCGCGAGCCTGGCCTGGGATTCGGTCCGGACTGTGCCCGAGTACAACCCACCCGCCACCCCGCTCGATGCTCCGATCCTGCATGTGGCCCTGCACGCCGACGCGATCAATGCCTGGCTGGCCCGGCTGCCGCTGGGCGGACGCGAGATCGCAATCAGCGATCTGACCCGCTGGCAGGCCGAGTTGCAGCAACTGCTGAGCGGCAATTTCGATCCTCGAATCAGCCAGCCCGTGTCGAGCCGCGCGAGGAAAGTCCCCGTTCGGCCAGCCAGCGAGGAACTCTGGCTGCCGGGCTTCGGGGAGCCAACAATCATCGGCCCTATCCTGCCTCCCGCGCGCGGAGCGCCTCCCTCGGAACCGACATTGATCGAGGAGACCCAGAAGGTCCCCATCCCGATCGATACCGAGGAAGTCCTGCCGGAACCGACTGCAGGGGACGGCACCCGGCTGGTTCTTGCCAAGAACAATCCCGTCTCGATCGAGTTCACGAGCGGCGAGGCGGTGATCACGATCGTCACAGCCTTCAAGGTCGACTTGATACCGCCGACCGATGAGCATTGCATCCGGATTCCCCTGCGATCCCGAATCGAAGGGAACTCACTGATCATGACCCCGGGGACCATCAGCGTCGACAACGCAGCTGTCAGCTCTGGCGCATTCAGCGAAACCGTCCGTCAGGCGATCGAGCAGCAGGTTCAGCAGCGCATCCAACCGACCACGTGGCCGCTCGAACGTCAATTCGCGCGTGACCAGGGTGGCCCGGTCACGCTCAGACTCAACACACTGAACAGCGAAAACAGCTGGTTATCACTCGCGTGGACGGTTCAGGGGACGTCAGCGAATTCCCAATCTGCTCGGGCCAGGTAAGCCCGCGGAAGCCTGGGAGACTCCCACTCAAGGTGTCAGATTCGGCAGCCCGATCGTTTTCCCGTAAGCCCGCGCTAACTCTTCGGGCGTCATCCCGTACGAACGCAGCAGGCTGTCCTGCCAGGTCAGGCCCTCTTTGATTCCATTGAAGAACAGCTGAAACAGCTGGGGGTTGGCCTGGATCATCTGCTGTACGATTGCGCTGGCCGCTCCGTATTGCCAGCGTTCCATGGTCGAGGCCTCAAAGAACTTCTTCTCGAAGCTGCCGGTCATGCGGAGATTGGCAGCGGCCTCCTGCTGGCGACGACGGACTTCGGGGGTCGTGGGCACTGCGACTCCGGCGATCCAGTCGGCGATCCCTTCGTTGAGCCAGACGGGAATGTGGGTCGTCGACTTGTAGCGATGCATGTAGCCGTGAGCCGTTTCATGAACGAGGACCGCGCCCAGGAACTCTGGGCTGTCTCCTCGGTAGCAGGCGACCACGACGCGCCCGTTCGAGAACTGGTGGCACAGCCCCTGCACCCCGCTGGGAGCCGAGTTGGTCATGATGACGCTCTCGAACACCACGAAGTCGGACTGCTTCTCAAACAGCAGGATCACCGCCTTGCCCAGCCAGACGTTATGCCCCGGAGCGAATCCGAACGACTGCCCCAGAGCCTCATTCATCTTGTCGAGCTGTCGCACATACGGCACGACGTGAGCCGGTGGCATATCGCTCAGCACCAGAAAATACTGCGTCTCGTGCAGTTGCAGCGGCAGTGTGCTGAACTGCGTCTGGACCTTCTTGAGGAACTCTTTTTCCTCGTCGACGAACTTCTGACGGTCAGCTTCGCTCAGTGGATCCCAGAACTTCTGCTGACTCTCCTTCAGCTTGGCGGCCACGGCCTCGGTCCGTTTCGCTACATCGACCAGCACATAGAACCGCTGGGTCGGCAGATAGGCCAGCTCATAAAGCACCTCGCCCTGCTCCAGCTGAAAGACGCGGTCGGCGGGGATCTTGCGAGAGCGTTTCTGTTCGGCAGGGATGTACTCGATGGTGCTGAAACGGTCCTTGAACTGCTTGCTGCGGAGGAACTCTTTGAGCGTGACTCCCGCTTCCTTCTTGCCAGTCTTCAGCAGCAGATCGAATGTCTGCTCGCGGAGGCCGTCGAGCTGTTCTTCGGACAGAGCGAACTCCAGGTTCGCGGACTCGACCGGATCTTTGGCAGTCTTGGCAGGTGTTCGTCCCTGAGCCAGTGCGGGCGAATTCGCCGCGAACCCCGCCAGGATCAGTGCCCCGCCAAAACACAGACATCGCAAGAGAGATTGCATGACGAGACTCACCGGAACAGGGTTTCTCAGATTCTGCCCCAACCGGCAGCTTGAAACAAGGACTGAGTCACAAAACGCATGGTGCCGCACTGTTTCACAGTGGGCAGGTTTTCAGTTGTCAGTTCTCAGTTTTCAGTCAGCAGAAAGCTCTCCAGTGTGAAGAAACAGGTTGCCGTGCACAAAACGCAAGGCCCGGGAGCGAGAGGCTCCTGCCGAGCCGCATGCGCGGGAGCAAGGTTGTTCGAAACTCGCGGTTCCGCCGGATCTTCTCGTCAGGCAGGCGCAAAACGCATGGCCCGGAAGCCGTGGCTGGGACGCGGACTGGCATCTCCGTGACGAATTCGCAAGATATCAGGCTGCAGCCCCTCTTCACTTCGCCGGAGATCGACACTTGGACAGCAGCACCTACGAAAAGCTGGGCGTTTTTTACATGGGTCGTTCGTTCGATATCGAAGCGGGGCAGACGGGACCCGACCCCGTCCTGTACGACTCGAAGGATCTGACCACTCACGCGGTGATCGTCGGAATGACAGGCAGCGGCAAGACGGGCCTCGGCATCGCGATGCTGGAGGAAGCTGCCATCGACGGCATTCCGTCGATCGTGATCGACCCCAAGGGCGACCTCGGGAATCTGCTGCTGACGTTTCCGGGGCTCACTGCTGCGGAGTTCCGTCCGTGGGTCGAGAAGGAAGAGGCCACCCGCAAAGGGATGTCAGTCGACGAGTTCGCTGCTGATCGGGCCGCACTCTGGAAGAAGGGGCTGGCCGACTGGGATCAGCCTCAGGATCGCATTCAGAGGTTCCGCGATGCGGTCGAACTCTCGATCTATACCCCCGGCAGCGACGCGGGGCTGCAACTCACCATACTCAAGTCGCTCGAAGCTCCGCCGGCCTCGACGCAGCAGAGCGCGGACGCGATGCGGGAACGGATCTCCGCCGCAGTCGGCGGGCTGCTGACGCTGCTCGATCTGAATGCCGACCCGCTGCAAAGCCGCGAGCATATCTTCCTGTCGAACATCCTCGATAACGCCTGGAAGGCCGGGCGGTCGCTTGATCTGGCCACGCTGATTCGCGAGGTGCAGACCCCTCCGTTCCGCTCGATCGGCATCATGGATGTCGACCAGATCTTCCCGGCTGCGGACCGGCTGAAGCTGGCGATGACAATCAACAACGTGCTGGCCTCTCCGGCCTTCGCGTCGTGGTCCCAGGGGGAACCGCTGAACATTCAGCGGCTGCTCTATACCGAGACCGGAAAGCCACGGATGTCGATCATCTCGATCGCCCATATGAACGATCAGGAGCGGATGTTCTTCGTCACGCTGCTGCTGAACGAGATGATTTCCTGGATGCGGCAACAGCCAGGGACATCCAGCCTGCGGGCACTGCTGTACATGGACGAGGTGTTCGGCTATCTGCCGCCGAGCGCCAACCCACCGTCCAAGATCCCGATGCTGACGCTGCTCAAGCAGGCCCGCGCGTATGGCCTGGGGCTGGTGCTGGCGACGCAGAACCCGGTCGACCTCGACTACAAGGCCCTGTCCAACGCCGGGACCTGGTTCCTCGGTCGGCTGCAGACCGAGCGCGACAAGATGCGCGTGCTGGACGGCCTGGAAGGAGCCTCTTCGCAGGCGGGGGCGACGTTCAACCGGGCTAAGGTCGAGCGAATTCTCTCGGGCCTCGGCAACCGAGTGTTCCTACTGAATAACGTTCACGAGGACGCTCCGGTCGTGATGCAGACCCGTTGGGCTCTGTCGTATCTGCGCGGGCCGCTGACTCGCGAGCAGATCAGCTCGCTGATGGCTGCCCGGAAGGGGATTCCCGTCGCTCCGCCCAGTGCGAGCCCGCTGCCGCCGGTCTTTGCCTCGGCACCGACGCCCGCCGCAGTCGTATCGACAGCCGGTCTGGCTCCTGTGCTGCCGGCTGAGATTCGCCAGATTTATGGCGAAGTGACCCGAGCCGGCGATGTGACCTACCGCCCCGCCCTACTGGGAACAGCCCGCATGCACTTCGTCGACTCCAAGGCCGGGGTCGACCTCTGGAAGAACGTCGCGCGGCAGTGCGACGTGACCGACGGAGTTCCCGACGATCCGTGGGAGGGGAGCGACGAGCTGAACCCCGACGAGATGACGTTCGCGACTCAGCCCGCTGAGGGGGCCAAGTTCGAACCCGCTCCGGCGGCGATCACTCAGACCAAGTCCTACACCGCCTGGAAGACGGGTCTCAAGAACTATCTCTACCGCGAAGGCTGCCTGACGATCGGCTACTGCGAAGCGCTGGACCAGTACGCCAATCCTGAGGAATTGGTCGGCGATTTCCAGGCCCGACTCAAGCACGCCGCCCGCGAGGAGCGCGACCTGCAGATCGAGAAACTCCGCAAGAAATACGGAACCAAGCTCGACACCCTGAACGAACGCCTCCGCAAAGCCGAACAAGCGGTCGAGCGAGAGAAAGCCCAGTCGAGCGGCGCGATGATGACAGCTGCGGTCCAGCTCGGCACGAGCGTGCTGGGGGCCTTGTTCGGTCGTAAGCTGGCGACCGCGACGAATGTCGGACGAGCAGCCAGCACCGTCCGCTCCGCCAGTCGAGCGGCTGAGCAGAAGGGGGACGTGACCCGGGCCAAGGAGACAGCGGAGGCGATCCAGGCCGACATCGAGGCGCTCGAAGCGGAACTCCAGAGCGAGATCGACGCGATCACCGAACAACTGGACGAGAAGGGTGTGAAGGTGGCCGAGTATCAGGTCAAGCCCCGCAAGTCCGATACGACGATCGACGCCGTCAGTCTGCTGTGGCTGGCGTAGCGGGTGAGAGCACGTCGGGCGAGCCCGACGGCTAACGAGGACCAAAAGTCTCTTCGGGGACAACACTTGCAACCACCGGCCATCAAGATCTCCCCGAAATTGTGACAATCTCCGTCCGCTTCATCTTGGCTTAAGGTTCCCTCTCCTACGATGGGGACACGAACAGACTGACTCCGATCGGTTTGTCCGTTCTCCAACTCGCTCCCGGTTGAGGGGAATGTGGCCTGGTCGTCAGGTCACACCCCTCGCCGGATTTTTCATTCTGGGACGGCTGGCGAGAACTCTCGGACCGGGCCAGCTACAGTTCTCAGGCTCCCCTTCCCGGTCACCGATCATGCGCATCCTGGTTGTCGAAGATGAACCCGATCTGCGCCGGCTGGTCGTCCAGGCCCTGCGCGAGAATGGATACGCCGTCGACGATGCCGCCGACGGGCACGATGGGCTCTATAAGGCCACGACCTGGGAGTACGACGCGATCGTTCTCGATCTGATGCTGCCCAGAATCTGCGGGCTCGAACTCCTGCGCCGCCTGCGGAAGACTCACCGGACCCCCGTTCTGATCTTATCGGCCCGCGACACCCAGCCTGATCGGGTCGATGGCCTCGACCAGGGAGCCGACGATTACCTGGTGAAGCCGTTCGGGCTGCCAGAACTGCTTGCCCGCGTACGAGCCTTGATCCGCCGCTCGGCGGGCAAGGCCGACTCCGTCCTGGAGTTGGGCGAGGTGCGGATCGACACCCGCACACGAACCGTCACGCGTGCCCAGGAGCCAGTCGCACTTACCGCCCGCGAGTACTCACTGGTGGAACTGCTGGGGCTGCGCTGCGGGGAGCTGGTGACGCGGACTCAGATTAACGACCACCTGTTCGATGAGAACGACGACACGCTGTCGAATCTCGTTGAGGTCCATGTTTCCAACGTCCGCAAGAAGCTGGGTAAGGGGTTTATCGAAACTCGTCGCGGTCAGGGGTATATTGTCCATCCCACTGGGCAGGCCCCCGTTTCCGACTCCGACGAAGACAACCTCCATGGCTAGTTCGCTGCGTCGGCGATTGCAGTTGTGGTATGGCCTGGTGCTGCTGGGAATCGTGTTGGTATTCGGAGTGCTGCTCTACTCCCGAATTCGCTCCATGCGGATGGGAGGGATCGATGTCGAGTTGACAGCCCTGGCCGACTACCTGGACGCCAGCTTGAGAGGGGTTCCCCCGGAGACGCTAGGGGAACCCGAGCCCGCCGAGCCCGACGTCCCGGTCGATCCAGAAGCCCGATTGTTCGGCCATCACATTCTGTCGCCCCAGGACATCGAGCGGCGGCTGGCCAATCTGGACTTTCCCGAGACACCACGCCGGCTTCGCTCGGACTTCTCTCCCCCCGAAATCAGCGGCAGAGAGGACTGGTTCTTCGCAATCGTGCGGCGTGACAAAACGATCTTGAAGTCGACGCCGAACGCTCCGACCGTCGAAGAATTGGCCATCGTCGCTGAACGTCCGATTCGTCGCCCCGTCTTCGAAACTGTCAATTCCGTCCGGCGGGCTCGCATGAATGGGCCACATCGCAGCTGGATCGTCGTCGGCAAATCGATGCGCGGGGAACTGGCGGAACTCCGGCAACTGGGGCTCCAGCTGTTCGGACTGGGTGCCGGAGTAGTCATTGTCGGACTGGCGGGTGGCTGGTGGATTTCCGGCTTGATACTGAGTCCGATCCGCCGGATCTCCGAACAGGCCGACGCGGTCTCGGAGAAGAATCTGTCGCAGCGGATCGATGTCAGCGGCATCGACCAGGAGCTGGTCGCCTTGGCCTCGACACTCAATACGACGTTCGACCGGCTGGAGCAGGCATTTGCCCGCCAAGTTCAGCTGACCGGCGATGCCTCGCATGAATTGCGGACTCCGCTGTCGGTCATGCGGACGCAGGCCGAACTGGCTCTGTCAAAGACCCGAACTCCCGAGGAGTACCGCGACGCCTTGACCGGGTGCCTGGAGGCGGCCCGGCGGATGACCAAGCTCGTCGACAAGCTACTCACCCTCGCCCGCTCCGACGCCGGACAGCTCCTGCAGAAGCAGGAAGTCGTGATCCTGAACACGCTGGTCCATGGAGTCATCGAAGAGCTTCGCCCCCTGGCAGCTGCGCGGCGCGTGACCCTGGAGGCAAAGATCACTCCCACCGTGGTTCGCGGAGACCCCACCAATCTGGCCCGCGTGGCGATGAACCTGATCAGCAATGCGATCTACTACAACGTCCCCGAAGGGCGAGTCGATGTTGAGCTGAAGTCGGACAAGGAGTCCGTTGTGCTAACTGTGCGCGACACGGGACGGGGAATCCCCGTCGAAGCCCAGGAACAGCTGTTCAGCCGGTTCTTTCGAGCCGACACCTCCAGGGCACGAGCCTCGGGAGGCCATGGACTGGGCCTCGCGATTACCAAAGCCGTCGTCGAAGCCCACGGCGGACATATCGATTTCACTTCGAACGAAAAGCAGGGAACCACATTCCGAGTCACCTTGCCCCAATGCGACCAGCCCACCACCGAAGAACGAAGAACTAAGAACTAAGAACCAACAACAAGTGACCAATGACTAATGACCAATGACCATTCCCGCTAAACTCATTACCACCCTCACGCCCGGTAGAGTCCCCTGTTTTCGTTGCAGCCGGACCGGATGACGAATCCCGGGGCGGATTCTGAAGTTTCTCTGAAGAAGGGGGATTGAAGCCTCGCTCATGTTCGGGCATCGTGGCCTAAGTTCAATGAGTGTTGCTGAACGGCAACGCATACGAACACGCGTGAGGCACTGCCTCAACACCAACGTCGGTGCGGACCGCAACTGTGCAGTCCGTACCCGGTCCCGAGGGGGCTTGTGGGACAACGTGGGTGAACTGCGAGGGGACGGCGATGAACTGGCATGCTCAATTCCTCGGACTCTGCCTGGTGGCTGGCGGGCTGATTCAATCGGCCTGGGCGATCGACAAGGCTCCGACCCCGCGTGATCCGGAAACGGTCGTGGCCACCGGGACTCAGATGGAGCAGAAGCATCAATGGACCGATGCGATTGATCTCTACAAGTCGGCCCTCAAGAAGTGGCCGACCAACCCGAATCTGACCTACGCCCTGCGTCGCTCGCAGTTTCAGTTCTCCATCGAGCGTCGCTACGACGACCTGTCGTTCCGCGAATCGCTCCGCAAGCTGCCCGCTGAGAACGGCATTCAGCTGTTCAACTCGGTTCTGGAGATGATCCAGACTCACTATGTCGATGTCCTCGACACGACCTCGATCGTGGCCCATGGGACCGAGAGCCTGTGGCTGGCACTGGGAAATGAACGTTTCCTGGACAACAACCTGTTCGGGGCCGATCCCGACCGTTTGAAGCTGCTGCGGAAAGACCTGCGGGCCCGCTATTGGAACAAGCCGGTTCGTGGCCAGTTTGAAGCCAACAACCTGATTCGCGAGATCTGCCAGCTGTCCATGGATCGAGTCGGCCTCGAGCCCGGAGCGGTTGTCATGGAGTACGTCTTCGGAGCCTGCAACTGCTGCGATGACTACAGCAACGTGATGACGCCCGGTCGCCTGCGGGATCTGTTTAACAACATCGATGGACAGTTCGTCGGTGTCGGCATTGTGATGGAAGCCGATCTGGGCAAGGGGATGAAACTCCGCCAGGTGCTTCCCGAAAGCCCTGCAGCTGAGGCGGGCCTGAAGGCGGGCGATCTGCTGGTGGGTATCGACAAGCACGACTGCCGAGTCATGACGACTGACGAAGCTGCCAATCTGGTGACCGGTCAGCCGGGCTCGAAGATCACGCTGATCGTCGAACGACCGGGAGTCGGCCGGGTCGAGGCTCCCTGCATTCGTCGCGAAGTGACCGTTCGCAGCATCCCGCTGGCGAAGATCATCGATTCGTCCGCCGGAATCGGGTATGTCCAGCTCACCGGATTCCAGAAGAGCACCGTGACCGAGATGGACAACGCCCTCAAGAACCTCAAAGCTCAAGGGATGAAGTCGCTCGTTCTGGACGTCCGCCAGAATCCGGGCGGACTGTTGACCACAGCTGTGGACCTGCTCGATCGCTTCATCGCCGATGGCGTGCTGGTCTCGACGCGGGGACGCGAGCCGAGCCAGAATCAGACCCACACCGCCCATGCTCCGGGAACCTGGAATATCCCGATTGTGCTGCTGATCGACGAGAACAGCGCCAGTGCCAGCGAGATCGTGGCGGGTGCCTTCCGTGATCATCGCCGGGCCAAGCTGGTCGGTCGCAACTCCTTCGGCAAGTGGTCGGTCCAGAGCATCTATGACCACGATCTGGGTTACGGCTGCGGGATTCGCATGACGACAGCCAAGTTCTACTCCCCGAACGGCGACACGCTCGGTAAGATCGGAGTGAAACCGGATATCGAGATTCCTTCCGATCAGGCTGTGGCCTACGTGATCGGTCAGGTCGATCCGGTCGGCGATCCCGACGTGCGGACTGCCGTCGAACAACTGAAGCAGGTTGAGTTTACCCAGCGATGAGTGAACAGTCCCCGTCCTTCGACAAGAAATGGCTGCGCGAGGGACAGGGGCTGCCTCCGACCGTGAAGTGGTCGTTTCGAGGTGACGGTGCGATTGTGTCGCTCGGTATGTCTCGCGAATCGTGCGAAGTCTTTGTCTGCGATGCTTCGTCGACGCTGTACCGCCTGACCAAGCTGGGCAAGATCGCAGCTGTGACGCATCCGCGGGCTCCATTCCTGCAGATGGCCTGGAGCGACGACGGCCAGTGGGGCTACGGAGTCGACGGCGACCGCACCCTCATCCGGATGGATCGCAACCTGCAGGTCGATTGGGAGTACGAGACCCACGACGATGTGCTGTGCGTCGCGACCACCCCGTTTGGGAATCACGTCGCTGTCTCGCACGCTGATGGCACGAATATGGTCCTGAACGAGCGCAAGCGCAAGATCGCTCGCTTCGAGACCGTACGCCCCCTCCACTTCATTGAGTTCTGCGGCACCGAGCCCGTGCTGTTTGGCTCCGCCGAGAATGGCCTGCTCTGCTGCCACAACCTGGCCGGAGCCCAGCTGTGGCAGGAACGCGTCTGGTCCAACGTCGGCGCCATGAGCGTGACCGGAGCGGGCGACATCATCTATCTGGCCAACTTCAGCCACGGGGTCCAGGCCTTCGACGGCGATGGCGTGAGCCTGGGGGCTTACGTGCTGGAGGGCACCGTCGATAAGGTCTCGGCCAGCTACGAGCCGTATCGGCTGATCGCGACCACGATCGAGCAATATGTCTACTGGCTCGATTCCGACGGTGACCTGATCTGGGCCAGCGCCGCCCCCGCGGGCGTGGTCGATCTCAAGTGCGACCCCCTCGGCGAATGGGCCGTCCTGGGATTCGATTCCGGCGACCTGCTGCGCCTCGAATGGGGCGTGTGAGTCGGCATCAGCACGGAGTGTCCTCGGTTGTCACATGAAATGACCGAAGTAGCGCAGCCGAAATAGGTCTGACATGGGAGTTGGAATCGAGAGCCAACCTCTTGTACCAAGGCACACAAGTAGGCTGCAGAGCCAGCCAGCGAGGCTTGGTTTCTGCTTCGCGAAACACCTGCATTTTTTCGTACCGCGCGAGCTCACTTGCGGTGACCGCAGCCAGACTCCTACACTGAAAAGCGAGCGAAACATCAACTCGCGTTCAATCCATGATGGTGTGGCATCCTATCAGAAGAGTCGTCATGCAGAACCAGCGCCCGATTCATTGCTTGACGCGAAAGTATCCAAGTGGCTTCACATTGATAGAACTCCTTGTAGTCATCGCGATCATCGGCTTGCTGGCAGCCATGTTGATGCCAGCCGTCCAACGAGCTCGTGAGGCGGCCCGACGGAGTAGCTGTCTCAACAATATCCGACAGATCGCGTTGGCTTCGCACAACTATCACGATACGTTTCGGACGATGCCATCGGGGTGGATTCAAGATACAGATATCGACTCCATGACACCGACTGACATTCAATTAACCGCCCAAAATGATTTTGTGTCACCCATCACTCTTCCAATTATCTACAACAGTTCGTTGATCGCAACGTTTGGGTCCATGAACCCCTTACCCGTGCCCGGCTCGAAAGTTCAGCTTCCCCTGTCGAACTGGTCATACTCCCAATATTATGGATGGCACTCCATGATTCTTCCCCAGATGGACCAAGGGACCGTCCAGCTCGATTTCAAATACCCCAAGACAGAAATATCACCAGCTCCGAATTGGAACATGCTTCAGGTTCCCATCGAACCGTACGTCTGTCCGAGCGCCAGCTTGAACCCTCAACGTCCACGGAACTTGGGCTATACCAGCTATCGAGGGTGTATGGGCTATTGGCCATCCGCTGATGCCAGCGGATTCGTTCTTCCGCGGCTCGACAACGGAATGTTCTTTCGAAACAGCCAAGTCAACCTGCGAGATGTCCTGGACGGGACCACGCAGACTATTCTTTTCGGAGAGACATTGTTTGGATTTTGGGGAGACAGCAACTCTTGCTGTGCCAGAGTTCGCGAAGATTTGAGAGACACAATTTCTGCGGGCCCCAATAGTATCTCAAACTTCGAGATATCGCCGTTCGATACCGCATGGCGAGGCCCTCATCCCACGGGAGGTCTAGGCTGGTACTTTGGCATTGGCAGCTTCCATTTGGACATTTGTAACTTTGCCATGGCCGATGGCTCCGCAAAAGCGATCGCGAAGAATATCGATATCACCATTCTTCGCTCGCTCTGCACCCGCAATGGTCGGGAAACGATATCGGTCAGCTTCTGACGATCTCGGGCCTAAACGCATTTCACGTCACCGACAGGGGTGGCTGGAATCTGAGCGAAGCCCCCAGCCAGGCGCACGCACGACTGAAGTCAAGCGGCCATCCGCTCCGGTCAGCGCCGTGTGCCACTGTGCCACTGCTGTCTAGCGCCCGGCGGCTGATTTTGATCAGCCGGAACGCGCTAGCGTCCGGTTTCTGTCCAGCCATTCTCATCGAGAGAAAGTGGTCTGAATCGGGTCATTCCCCGTTCGCCGTCGGGCTTGCCCGACGTGCCGCGAAACTACGGTCGAAACGACCGCACCGCCGGACGGGCGACTCCTTGAGCATCGAACAGGGCAAAGGCGTCCCACAGGCCGCCGCCGTACCATTCCGGGCTCCAGTAGACCGCACCGACGAAACTCGGGCTGCTGCGAACTCTGCAAGCCATGTCGGCGACCCAGCGGGCCTGACCGTCATCGCTCAGCGGATATCCTTCCACGGGATGTTTCCATTCTGCGAACTGGCCTCCAAAGTCAGCTGTCGCGGGATAGGCCGTCTCGCAGATCAGGACCGGCGTCCCCAGTTCCGACGAGATGCGATCGACCTGGGTTTGCAAGTAGGCCCACGATCGTTCCTCTGGCGCCTTGGAAGAGGTCGGGAAGTAGCTGAGTCCGGGAACATCCACCCGCACCCCGGCCCGCCGCATCTCTTTCCAGAATGCCAGACAGTAGTCAGCCTTGTTCCACTGCGCCAGATGGATCACGAACTTCGCGTTCGGTCGGACCTTCAATACACCGGCTTGGGCCGCCTTGAGGATCGGAGTCATGCGCGGCCAGACGCGCTGCTGCATGTACTCCAGGCTGACACGTTTGGGCCATTCTTCCTCGAACTCTCCACAGATCCCAAAATCGATCTCGTTTCCGATTTCGAACAACTCGATGTGGACGCCCTGCTCTGTCATGCGGGTGACGACCCGTTCTGTATAGGCTTGGACAGCTGCGACTTTGGCCTCCAGCGGCATCTCCCGCCACGCAGCGGGAGCCGGTTGCTTGACCATGTCGGCCCAATCCTCGCTGAGAAAGATCACCAGATACGGCTGTAGCCCCGCCCGCTGCGCCCGCAGCGCCGCCTCGGTCGCTTCGCCGAGTTTCGAGAAGCCCGTGTCGCCCACCCACAGTCGAATCCGCGCCAGACGACACCCCTGCTCTGCAAACAGCTGGATCGGGTCGACCGGCTCCACACCGTCTTTCCAGGTCTGCCCCCGGCGCGCCATGTCGAGTGCGTAATTGCAGTCAACGCCCAGGAGGGGGATCGGCTGAGCGTTCGCTGAAGCTCCCCAGAACAGTACGAAGTGAATAAACAGTAAGTGACGCCACATCGTTCGGCCCCTTCTCAATCTGCTCGAATGTTTGGGTCAGGAAACATCCCCGACCTCGCTGAATCTAATTCGTGCGGCAGCAGTCGTCGAACGTCCGGACGATCTGTTTCTTTTCGAAATGTCCCCCTCGGAGGATGACCGTTGCTCCAAAGGCTGTTCAAGGCAATGAGCCTCCCTCTAAGATTCCATCGCTTCGACGTTGTCTGCTCCATTCAGGATTGTGCAGGGATGGCCGATTCGTCCTCCGGTTCGGGAAAACCCCCAGCGGGAGGCACCGCGCCCCGACGGACGCCGCGCGCCAGCATCGAGGTCCGCGGCACAACGACCGACATCGTCGCCAAGCTCCATGAGCGGCTGGTCGCTCGCTTCCGCCGAGACTTCCGGGCCAGCTTGCCCGGGCTCATCGTCAGTTTGCTGGCTCATCTGGGGCTGGCTGTGATGCTGGCACTGCTGGCCTTCTCGGTCCAGCGGGAGCAGGTCGTGGACCCGATCGAACTCGGCTGGGCGACCACGGCCGTCAAGAGTACCGGCGAGGATGCTCCTCCGGTCGTCGTGGAATCGGTTTCGCTGCAGGACCAGATGCGCGCCGCGGCGCGGGAGTCCATCAAGAATACCGTCTCCGGCTCCGACCCAAACGCCAAGCCGGTCGTGCAGCCAGTCGATGTATCGCGGGCTCTGACCCAGCGGCCCGGAAAGCAGTCCGCAGTGGCCCCCGACGGGGAGTTCAATCAGAACGCGCGTCAGGCTCTCGACCGGGCCCTGCAGTGGATCGTGCGGCAGCAGCAGCCCGATGGACGCTGGAAGATGACCGGCCCCTACAGCGAAGGGGCGGAGAGTCGCGAAGCCGATACCGACAGCGGAGCGACAGCTCTCGCCCTGCTCGCCCTGCTGGGCGATGGGAACACGCCGTCGCAGGGAACGCACCAGAAGGCGGTTGCCCGCGGGATCGAGTGGCTGATCGGGCAGCAGAAGCGGAACGGCGATCTGTTTGATTCCGAGGAAGAGGGCCGGACGGCGCACTTCTACACGCATGCGCAAGGCACCATCGTCCTGTGCGAGGCCTTGGCTCTGGCGGATGCTCAGGGTGAGCCCGCCTCGTCGACACTGCGAACCGCAGCTGAGAAGGCCGTGAAGTTCCTGATCGACGCCCAGAATCCCCGACTGGGTGGCTGGAAGTATCGCCCGCTCGATGTCGATGGGATCGGGGACTTGTCGGTTACCGGCTGGGCCCTGATGGCTCTGCACTCGGCGCGGATGGCCAAGATCGAGGTGCCGCAGGAGACGTTCCTGCTGGCCTCGGCGTTTCTGGATTCGACGCAGGTCGACATCGCGGATGGATCACGCTACCGCTATCGCCCGGATGAGCCGTCGCAGAAGGAGCAGCTCTGGTCGATGTCGGCCGAGGGGCTGCTCTGCCGACAGTGGCTTGGCTGGCCGCGCACGCTGGACGCATTCGAGAACGGACAAAAGCTCCTGACCTCGGAGGTGAACCGGCCCGTCTGGGAGGAAGGACAACGAAACGTCTACGCCTGGTACTACACAGCTCAGACGCTGCACAATCTGGGTGGCAAGTCCTGGGAGACCTGGTTCGCCCAGGTGCAGGGGCTACTCCTGCGTCATCAGGCCTCGGGAAGTGGCAAAACTGGCGGCAGCTGGCACCCGACGAAGCCGAAGGGGGCGTTTCTGGAGTGGAGCGAGGGGGCCGGACGGCTCTATTTCACCGTCATGTGCGTGCTGATCCTGGAAACTCCGTTCCGCCACGCTCCGATTTACGAGCCGCCGACAGCAGAATAGGGACGTCACAAAGACACGTAGCAGAATTCGTAAGAATTCTGGTGTCAACGACTTACACCGACCGAGCCCCACGATCTCCCGAGCTTTCTCCCCGCGCGGTTCCAGCTGCACGAACGCCGCCCCCGGTTTTTGATGAATTCTGACCAAAATAACCTCTGGAGGTCAGGCGAGATCTGAGCAGTTCCGACGATATTCCCTCTCAGCAACGCGCCACTTCGGCGGTATCGAGACTCTCTCTCGACCGGGGCCGTCCCCGGAAAGATACCGCATCTCACAATCCAGAGTGGAGTGCGGGCCGCGGCCGCGACACTATTTTCTCGTGTCGCGGCCGTACTTTTTTCTGGGGCGCTCAAATTGGTACTGTGGCCTCAGTCCAGGTAAATGAACTCGTTCAGATTCAGGGCCATCAGGCAATAATACTTGCGGGCGTCAGCATCACTCAGGCGATGCTCCTGCTGCAGGTCGGCGATCAGCTTCACGCCGCGGTCGATCTCGGGTGCAGTCGGAGTCCGCTGCAACGTTTGCTCCAGCACCCCCGCGACGAACTTCGCCGCTTCGGGGCCAGACTGCTCGCCGACCTTGTTCGCAAAGATCGCAGCCTGCTCGTTCAGAAAGACGCTGTTGAGCATCGACAGGGCCTGCGTCGGCTGCGTTGTCGCGAACCGCACCGGGCACGGCGAGTCGGAATCCGCCACGTCGAAGGCAGCCAGCAGCGGGACGGTCAGTGACCGCTTGATATGCACATAGATGCTGCGGCGAGCCTTGTCCTCCGGCGAGGAGTTCTCCCAGCCAGCTCCCGGTCGCGACTGCCCGGCCAGAACCTCAGCTTCAATCTTGGGGTAGATGCTCGGGCCGAACATCGTGTCCAGGTTGAGCGTGCCGTTGGTCGCCAGGATCGTATCGCGCAGCTCCTCGGCCCGCAGACGGCGCATGTCGACACGCCACATCAGGTCGTTCAGCGGATCCTTCTCCAGTGCAGCTGTCTGGCCGCGCGAGGACATGCGATAGGTATTGGAGCTGAGGATCAGGCGGTGAATATGCCGCAGATCCCAGTTCTTCTCCATCAGCTCTGCAGCCAGCCAGTCGAGCAGCTCGGGGTGCGTCGGGGCATCCCCCTGCAGCCCGAAGTTGCTGGTCGATTTGACTATCCCGCGGCCGAAGTGCCATTGCCAGAGCCGGTTCACCATCACACGGGCGGTCAGCGGGTTGTCGGAGCTGACCATCCAATCGGCCAGGGCCCGGCGACGACCAGTCGAGGCTCCGTTCGCGGGAAAATGCAGGACCGGAACTGTATCGGTCAGCACGCTCGGGAATCGCGGCTCGACCCGCTCGCCTTCCGCGTGGGCGTTGCCACGGATCAGCACATGGGTCGGCGGAGCCTGCTTCCCGTGCTCCTTCACCACCAGAGCCATTCCGATGCTGCGCGGCGGTCTCTCTCGCAGTGCCTGCCGCTGCTTGCGCAGCTGGCTGTAGTTCTTGAGCTGTTCCTGCGTGATGAACTTTCCGACGTGCTTGCGGAGGACACGTTCGCGAACGCTCTCGGACTTGAAGTCGTCGATTTCGCCTCCCTTGAGGTGCGGCTTCATCGACTCTTCAAAGGCGGCGATCTGGCGATCGAACTCAGCGATCTTGTCGCGGTGTGCCTGCTGTTCCGCTTCCAGAGCGAGTTGCTCCGGCGAGCTGTTGGACTCGACCAGACCGACATCGATGTACTGCCCGCCGCCGGTGTTCTTGCAATGGACCGCCAGCAGGTTCTCACCCTCCTTGAGCATCGAGCGCGGGAACTGATCAAGGGGCAGAACCGCGTAGTCGGTCAGAAACTTCTTCGTCTCCAGGACGCGCGTGCCGTTCAGATAGATTTCGGCGTCTTCGTCATGGTGAATCCGCAGAGCCAACCGGGATGGTTGATCCGATGCGGGGAGTTGAAACGTGCGTCGCAGCCAGATATT
>JBIIOI010000095.1:0-14919 GCA_044337025.1 Planctomycetaceae bacterium | reverse complement strand
GCTTGCGTTGACGCGGACCGAGCAGATCCAGTTCGACCACGATGTTGGAGATCGTGGCCAACCCAATCAGGCCCCAGGCGGAATCACTGGCGTTCGGCCCGGAAGGCCGTCGCTCGCATGCCGTGGCGATCTGCTTCACGATCAGCTTGTGAAACTGTCGGTACATGCGGATCAGCGTCTCCCGCATCTCTTCGTCATCGGTCTCCGCCAGGGCGGTGAAGATCACTCGATAAAACCCAAACTCATTCTGGTTTTCGGTCTCGAAGGCAATCAGTTGTTCGACCCGCTCTTGGGGATCGAGCACGCTTTCCAGAATGTGCCCCCACTGATCGGCACGCGACTGAAAGATGTCATCGATCGACGCGAGGAACATCGCCTTCTTGTCGGGCCACAGCCGGTACAGGATGTTCTCTCGAACTCCACAGCGCCGAGCCAGTTCCGCCGTGGTCGTCCGACGATAGCCAAGATCCCGAAAAGTCTGACAGACGATCGGCAGGAGCCTCTTTCGCTGCTCGAAAGATTGGTTCGGTCGGGACATCGCAGAGCACCAGTCAGTTTTGTAGGCGTGTGCTTACTTTACTGCCTGGATTGGGAAGCTGCAAGGTTCTTGCGTCAGGTCAGTCACTCCCCACCAAATTCCCGGCGCCGAGCTTTCGCTCCCGGCTGGTCCAATTCAATCCAGTCGAGTTCTGCCGGCGCGGGCAGGTACAACCGGATGATGCCGGTCTTGTCGCCTGGAGTCGGAATCGACACCGCGACCTCGGTGAACTCGCCCGGCGTCACCTGGTAAGCCTCTGGCATCGGGGCCTCTTTGGCATCGGGCGCTGGCAGCCATGCCACTCTTCCGGACCGTTCGTTGCCGCGGATTCGAAATCGGAGCTTGGCTCCCGCAGGGAGCTGACCCGCCGCAAATCCCAGAAACGGGTCCGCTCCAGTCGCCGTGATTGCGAGGCTGTCATCCCACACGACAGCGGAGCAATGGCGGGCCTTCCAGCCGAGCAGCGGGTCTTTCGGAGCGGCGGGCTCCGGACCTCCAAAGGCCGGGTTCCGCACCGGGACGACAGCGTCCGTCTCTTTCAGAAGGCCGGAGATCAGCGAGTTCAACGCCACAGCCAATTCAACTTGTTCGGCGGCCAGGTTCTTCGTTTCGCTGACATCATCCCGCAGGCCGTAGAGTTCTAGCCTGTCGCTGCCGTCGTCGTTGTCGGCATAGAAGCGGATCAGCTTCCAGTCCGGGACCTTGCTTTAGCGGGCCATTCGCAGCGCGTCGATCGCCTTCAGTGCCTCGGCCGCCTGTTTCTCCACAGCTGCGATGTCGTTCTCGTGCGGGGGAGTGGTCTTGTTGACGCGGGTGTAGCCGATATAGGTCAGCCAGCCATTCGCCCGCGCCGCCTGCCGCTGGCGAACCAACTTGAACAGCGGGTCGGCCTGGGCCGCTGCAAACTGTTCGGGCAGGTTCCCTTCCGGGAGAGGCTGTCCGAGCCCCTTCATGATCGCATGGGCCATGACAAAGTGCCCGATCTCGGTGGGATGGACGCCATCTCCCTGGCGATGCAGCGGATGGGTAGCCTTCATCGGTTTCACGAGGGCGCTCATCGGGACGTGCAGATCGATGACTGTCGCTCCGCCAGGCTTCGTCGTCAGTTCCCACTCGGAGTAGGCATCGAGCACGGTGTTGTAGTCGAACTTCTGTTTCTCAAGCCCGCCATGACAATCCACATCATAAGCTGGCGGCGTCACCAGAATGACCTCGGCCCCGGCAGCTTGGCATTTGCTGACCAGCTGGGTGATGCCGTCCTGAAAGGCCTGGGTCCGTTCGGGATCGAGAGGTTTGTAGATCCCGTCGTTCATCCCGTAACAGGCCATGACGAGCTTCGGCTGCACATCGGCCAGCGCCCGGTCCAGCCGTTCATGAATACAAGGCCGCGGCCCGGGATGCCCTTCTTCGGTCAGCCCCGAAGCTGTCTCGCTGGCCAGCCCCGCGTTGACAATGTCAAAGCGAAGTTCCGGATGCTGCTTCTGCAGAAAGAACTCGATGAAGCTCAGGTACATCCCGTTCTGGGTATTGCTGTCACCCAGAACCAAAACCCGCTTGCCGGCCAGTCGCTCGACTCCCGCATGAGCCTTGTCCTCAGCCAGACAGCTTGAGCTGACCACAGCCAGCAGCACCGCGCAGATCCACTTCATCACAAGTCCCCAGTGTTTGAGTCTCGAAAAGTCCAGTCGCCAATGTATCATGTCGTCTGGCGACGAACGACTTTGGCCAAACTCTCATTGGGTGTAGGAGGGGACTTCGGTTTCTACGGAAACTCGAAGTGCCTGCTGATCGACCCCGGACACGAGTCGATGGCGACCGGCATCCCGGCAGGGGTGCGAGAACGCTGCGGCGATTGGCCCTCTCTCCCATCGCGTCGGGATGAACAGCAGTTTTGCGTTGCCTGACAGATCCCCGAACTTCACAATCAGAAACGACTACACCCCACGTGCCGACCGAGCCTACTTTTGGTCGTGCCCATGAGCTTCCTCCTGGAAGTCACCGGCGTACGGGGTGCCATCCACCTCGCCGCTGATCGTGCCGGAATAATCTTTCGCGACCTTCAGCTTCTCGTGCTGGCCGACGTAGCAGGACGCCTTGCCGTCAGTCTCACCCGCCAGTGACTGGGGCAGCAGATCCAGCTGGATCGCGGGATCGGTGATCGTCAGCAGGAGTTTTCCTTCAGCTGGCTGGATCGGAGTAGGCGTCTTCTCATCACTTCCCAGCACGTAGACAGTGGCTTGTTGCTTCTCATGATCGACAGTGAACTCGATGTGGTACTTCCCCCCGCCCCAGTCCGCGAGCGTTCCTCCGTGGGGACCGGCCCCGTGTTCGTGTCCCTCTTCGTGGACATGACCATGGTCATCCGCCGGTGCCGCCGCGGGAGCAGGGTCGGGTGTGACCGGGGGAGCGGCGGGCTCGCACCCGACTGCCATCGAGACAGCGGTCAAGGCAACCAAGAGCGGGAAGCGGTTCATTGCAGTCATTGTCGGTTCTCCAGAACAGGAACAGGCCTGCTTGGCAGCAAGCGGATGGTTGAGGTGAGTGGGACAGAGCCCCAGCTGTGAATGGCAATCAGTCGAGCCCGTGGTTCGGGTTTTCTGCGGAGTCCTCGACATGAGTCAGTTTGACCGCGTCGCGGCCGCTGAATCTCCAGAAGAGACCGGGGTGGATCAGGAACTCGCAGAGTGTGGAGGTGATCAGGCCGCCGAGGATGACCGTGGCGACCGGGTAGAGAATTTCACGCCCCGGCTCTTGCCCTCCGACGACGAGAGGAATCAGCCCGATGCCAGCCGTCAACGCGGTCATCAGCACCGGGGCCAGGCGTTCCAGGCTCCCGCGCAGGATCATCGCTTCGGAGAACTCCTCCCCTTCTTCCTTCATCAGGTGGAAGTAGTGGGTCACGAGAAGGATGCCGTTGCGAACAGCGATCCCTCCCAGCGAGATAAAGCCGACGAGGCTGGCCACGGTCAGTGGCTGCCGTGTGAGGACGAGAGCCAGCACTCCTCCGATGAACGCAGTCGGCAATGCGTTGAGGATCTGCAGCACGATGCGGACGGAGGGATACAGAATCATCAGCACGACAAACATGCCGATCACTGAAATTCCGGCTAGAACCGCAATCAGTGTCGTCGCCCGCTGCTGGCTTTCAAACTGGCCGCCGTATTCGACGAAGTAGCCTTCGGGCAGCGTGACCCGCAGGCTGACGCGCTGCTGCACCTCAGCCACGGCACCGGCCAGATCGCGATCCTGCGTGTTGCAGCGCACGACGATTCGCCGCCGGGCATTCTCGCGATTGACCGAGTTAGGTCCGACCCCTTCTCCGATGTCGGCGAGTTCCCGCAATTCGATCTGCCCACGATCCCCGGGCAGGTCGATCCGCAGCCGACCGAGGTTGGCGTAGTCAGTGCGATACCCCTCTTCCAGGCGGACGAGCAGGTCAAACCGCCGCTGCCCTTCGAGGACCTGCGAGACGACCTCTCCCTGCAGCGCGGTCTGGACGATGCGAGCCACATAAGCACGAGTCACTCCGTGGAAGGCCAGATCGTCCGCCCGCAGCTGGATGTGCAGCTCTTCGGTCTGGCGAATCGGCTCGATCACTGGAGGCGTAATGCCGGGGATGTCCTGAACCGCAGTCTTGATCTGCTCGGCAGTCGCCAGCAGGACATCCAGATCGTCCCCATGCACCTTGATGGCGATCTGGGCATAGACGCCGGAGACCATGTGGCTGATCATGTGGGCCAATGGCTGTTCGACTTCGATATCGACACCGGGAATCTCCTTTCGCAAGTCCGTGAGCAGTTGATGGAGAACCTCTTCCCGGTCGCGTCCGCTCTGCGGATTCATGCTGAGGATGTATTCACTGACGTTGACTGGAGCGGCATGCTCATCCATTTCCGCTCGCCCGGTCCGGCGAACGAAGTGAACAATCTCGCCATCCGGTCGATCAGCCGACTTCTGCATGCTGCGGAACTTGTCATCGATCAACTTCGAGGTCTGATTTGAAGCATCCAGCGACGACCCCGGCGGCAGCGTCACGTTGACCTGCACACTGCCCTCGTCGAACTGCGGCAGGAAGTTCCGCCCGAGCTGAGCCAGCTCCCAGGCTGCAAAGCCGACTCCCACCCATGTGACCAACAGAAGCAGCTTGGGGTAAGCCATGCTGAACCGGATCAAGTACCCGGCTCCGAACTTGAGACTCCGCAAGAGCCAGCCATCCTGCTCATGATGGGCGGCCCGCGACTGCGGCAGCAGGTAATACGACAAGACCGGCGTCACCGTCAGTGAGACGATCAGCGAGGCCAGAATCGACACGATGTAGGCTACCCCCAGCGGAGCGAACAGCCGCCCTTCCACTCCGGACAGCGCGAACAGCGGCAGGAACACCAGAATCACCACAGCTGTCCCGAACACGATCGCGCTGCGAATCTCCATGCTGGCTTCGTAGACGATTCGCAGAGGAGGCTTGGGATTCGCCGAGGCATTGTTCTCCTTGAGCCGCCGAAAGATGTTCTCCACATCGACGATGGCGTCATCGACGAGTTCCCCCATCGCCACAGCAATGCCACCCAGCGTCATCACGTTGATCGACAGGTGCGTTCCCGTCAGAACTCCCAGAGCGCGGAACACGAGCGTCGTAATCACCAGCGAGAGCGGAATCGCCGTCAGCGTGATAAACGTGGTGCGGAAGTTCAGCAGGAACAGAAACAGGATCACCAGCACCAGAAAGGCCCCGATCACCAGGGCCTCTCCCACATTGAAGATGCCGCGATCGATGAAGGTCTTCAGCCGGAACAGCTCAGAGTTCACCACCACATCGGCGGGAAAGCCGGACTCGACCTCTCGAAAGGCCGCTTCGATTCGATCCGTGAGTGCGCGGGTGTCAACGTGCGGCTGCTTCGCGATGGTGAACACCACTCCCGCGCGACCGTTGATGCTGCCGTCTCCGCGTTTGAACTGCGGGCCTTCCGCGATCTGGGCCACTTGTTCCAGCAGCACGGTCCGCTCCGGGTGAACCTGAACGGGGACCTTCCGCAGATCGTCCAGCACGCCGACCGAGTCCGGGCCGAGACGCCCCAGCACGCGGATCGGACGCTCGGTCTCGCCCTGCACGGCAAACCCGCCGCTGGTGTTGATGTTGCTTTCCTGCAGTGCCTCTTCGACGTCTTGCAGTGAGACTCCGTACTCCAGAAGCGCCGCCGGATCGACCAGGATCTGGTACTGCTTCCGGTCGCCGCCTTGAATGAACACCTCCGCGATTCCCGGGGTCTTCAAGAGCCGCGGACGAATGACCCAGTCCGCAGCAGTGCGCAGCGCCATCGACTGCTCTTCCGCGGACGGGATGGTGATCCTATGCGAGTGCCCCTCGATCTGGAGAGTCACGCTGCACGCAGGTGGAGGCGACCAGACCACACTCTCGACGGGGACCGCCTGCCACTGACTGGGGCGATGGCGGTCCGTCACACGCCACACTGCCAATTTCGCATCGGGGCTGTCTTTCGGAGCCAACTCCGCCATCAGGCCGGTCTTCCCGACCGGTACCAGTTCTCCCCCGCGCGGCCCCGGTTGGCGGTAGATCCCCGCAATGACGATCTGCCCCATGATCGAGGCCGTGGGCGTCATCTGCGGCAGAATGCCCGGAGGCAGAATCGCAGCCACCGTAGTCAGGCGTTCCTGCACCGTCTGGCGGGCCGCGCGAACATCCGTGGTCCAATTGAACTCGATGTAGATAACGTTCAGCCCAGCTGTGGTCTGGCTGCGCACTGCTTCGACACCGTTGGCACCCAGCAGCGAGACCTCGATCGGCTGCGTCACCAGAGTCTCCACCTCCTCGGTGGCCAGTCCCGGACACTCGGTGATGATGACCACGCGGGGGCGGTCGAGGTCGGGGAATACATCAATCGGCATCAGCGTGGCGAGATAGGTCCCGTAGACCAGGAACGCCAGGCTGATGACAACGACCAGCATGCGATAACGCAGCGAAAAGCGAATGACGGCATTCAGCATCTGGATCTCCCTAAGCATCATTCGAAAGACTGAGCGGGTTCTCGCGGGCGGCAACGAGGACTTTCCCCAAGCTCTGCGTCCATCCGCCCGCACACGGTCGAGCAGAATGCTCTAGTGAGCGCCGTGGACGCTGCCGTCCGCATGAACATGGAAGCCAGCGGGAGTTCCGCTGGCAGCCTGGGCCTTGAGCACGCGATTCAAAGAGGCCGCCCCGCTCTGAGCCAGATACCACCCGGGAGCCACACTGCCATCATTCGCCAATACGACGCTCAGCCGGTCCTCATGCAGAACTCGGACTGGCAGGCGATTGAACAGATCGCCGTTCTGCCGAAACACATAGGCTTCCGGCCCCTCCCGCACGAGGGCAGCTGCGGGCAGAACGATTACGTCCTTCAGTTCCTCAACCGGCACATGCAGGCGGACGCGCTGCCCCGGCCGGAATCTCCAGACCACAAACGACTGGCTGCTCTGCTCATAGGCGTGCGACTGATTGGCCAGTGGAATGAAGAAGTCGAACGTCCGGCTTTCCGGGTCAATCGAGTTGGCCAAGTGGCGGATGCGAAACACCTGGTCGAGCTTCGGCCAGTGCGAGGCATCGTCCTCGGCGAACTCGATCTGAATCGGCCAGCCCTGCTGGGCGGCCTTCTCCAGCGCCGGGGCCTCGCGCTTGAACGCATGACCTTCCACGTAAAGCGATTGATGATTCGACAACACACCCAGCAGCAGCCCCGCCTGGACCTGCATACCCAGGTCGACCTTCAGCTCCTGCACTTCGTAGGCCAGCGGGCTCATCCCGCCGTCGGGCGAAACCTCGTTCGCGGGCTGGGGCGCGGGCGGCGCGACGACATCGATCGAGGCCACGAATCTCCCCTGAGTCACCTCCGCAATCTGCTCGGTGCTGAGCCCGCGTGTCAGCAGATCCTGACGAAACCCCTGCATGGCGGTTTCCTGCCGACGCAGCTGCTGATCGAGCTCGATCAACCGCGACTGTGGAATCGCCCCGGTGTCCGTGGCCTTCTTGAGGCGGTCCTGCTGCTCGCGGATCAAGACCGTTTCGCCCGTGGCCTTGAACAGCTCCAGCTGGGTGTTCTGGATGTACTCGCTGAGCAGCCGCAGCGTGAAGAGCTTGTCACCGGGATGAACCGTGTCGCCCGGGAAGGCGTGGACCTGCGTCACAACGCTCACCGCCGGGGCCGAGACGCCGCGATCGGACAACCCCGGTCGGTCAACAATCTCTCCAGGAACCAGGATCGACTTCCAGTAGGCCTGGAGCTTCGCCGGACGCGAGACAAGCTGCAGATTCTCCCGAGCCTGCTTGCTCAGTTCGAGAACTTTGGCCTGTTCCTGAGCATGCGGAGCCTCTTTCTCGGCAACCGGGGCCGGCGCAGCGGGGCGCAGCCAGGCGATCCATCGGTCTCGATACCGGGCTGCCACCGCCACCAAAGCGGCGGTGAACACAATCAGAACAAGCCAGCGCCAAAAGCGACCACGCGGCTGGGTCATGGGACACCTGAATCGCGGAAACGAGTAAGTCGGAACAAGACTGCCGAGAGCCCGGCATCGTGCAGCTACATGGAGAAAGCCTTCTGTCGAGAAGAGCTCAACAGGGCGCAGCGGGAATTACCGAAATACGCAGTCCTAGACTCTCAGCTGGTGCGGCATTCGCTGGGCGTAACAATCCGGACCGGGGCCCGACCGACGATCAATGAGGTGTTGGGCCAGAGAGCGGCCACCTGTCGATGGGGAGGCGGACCAGTCCACGGACGTTGCCAAAGCGATATTGAGCTCCGGAACCATCGTCCGAGGCACAGGCACCGACGCGATATCCCAGCTGAGGTAGGCCGCATCCTGATCGTGCTCAGGCTCCATCGGGACAGCTGCGACGTCAGCCGGTGCGGGCTTCTCGTCCGCAGTGCCGTGCGAGTGCCCATGCCTGCCATGAACATGACCCGCGTGGTGCGAGTGCCCCGTGAGATGAATGTGCGGGCGGCCTTGATGGCCCGCGCCGCCGGGCACCGGGACGTGGAAACACGAGTGAGCGACTCCGTTCAGGAGCAGCTGCAGAGTCACCAGAATGAGAACCACACCGCGCATCGATCCCTCGCAGACGGCGGGAGTCTAGGCTGCGCGTTCCGGGACAGCAAGAGGGGTTATGATGAGTGAGTTAACGCCAGAGGCTGACACATGGGGAATGAGAACTGGCGAGCCCTCGACGTCACGTCAGGGGGGCACACAGGAGAACTATACGATGGCTCCGATCGCTCCTCCGAGTGGTTGGCGGTGCCAGGCAGCACTCGGTCTGGCACAGAGGACTTACGTCGTCCGCTCGCGGAGTTCGTCCCCATTGGGACAACCTGTTAAGGGGCCCGGCCGTATTGAGCCGACCTGCTTGCCTTGGCACTTGAGGTGACCCGGCGTGCTCCCGTTCGTGCAAGGACTTCTTCCTGCTGCGCGGTTCCGGTCGAATTCAACACGACTTAACCACGGCCCCCCAGTGCCATGCCACACCCGCCGAACCCTTAAGAACGTACGACACAAGCCAGAATCTCAGGCGATTCGCTCGCATTCCCGCCCGACGGCGTGTAGCGTGACCGTGTTCGATCAGACTTCAGTGGTCGAGCATCAGTTGGCCGTGACAGCTGGGACGCGGAGGCTCTGGAAGTCGTCCGTATTCCCACCACGAAAGGAGCGAGAGCGTGCAGGCAATTCGTCGGATCGGCATTTTCGCGGGTGGGGTGGTCGTACTTCTTCTCGCGACACTTCTCATCGCAATCCGAGCAACATCAGGGCAAGAGCCTGCTCCAGCTCGGGAGAAACCGCTGCTCAAGTACTCGACGCCTATCGCCCCAGGTGTGGCTGTGCCGGACAAGATCGAAAGCTCCATCGGTCCCCTGAATCTGAGCTACGGATATCCGACGGACGACACCGTCGAAAAGATCTATGACAACTTGGATCGTTCTCGCGCGCTGCAGGCTTATCTGATGGCGATTCCGATTGTGAATCAGGCCGGCATGCGGGACTCACTTCGCAAGTTCGGGCCGGACAACCAGACCGATGTCATCTGGGAGAACCTCGTCGATGCGCGGACGGTCGAACTCACGGCCAACGACAACACCATCTACAACTTCATCTGGCTCGACACCAAGAAGGGCCCGCTCGTTGTGGAGGTCCCGCCCGCGGTCTTGGGCGGAGTGAACGATTTCTGGTATCGCTGGGTCGCGGATGTGGGAATTACTGGTGAAGATCGGGGCAAAGGCGGCAAGTATCTGGTTCTGCCACCCGGCGACAAGGGCGAGATCCCACCCGGTTATGTGGTCCTGCGACCGAGCACGTTTGGCAACTGGCTCTTCTTTCGCGTTTTCCTCGTCGATGGCTCGACAAAGCCCGGTGTCGATTCGGTCAAGAAGCACCTGAAGATCTATCCGCTTTCGGAAGCTGCGAATCCTCCGGAGGTCAAGTTCGTCAATGCCTCGGGAGTCCCTTCGACGTTTGTCGCACCCGGCGACTACGCATTCTGGGAACTCTTGAACCAGGTCATCCAGGAAGAGCCCCCGGAAGGGAGCGATCCGACGACGCTGGGCCTCTTTGCCTCGATCGGCATCGTCAAAGGGCAACCTTTCGCGCCCGACGAGCGGATGAAGAAGATCCTCGCAGACGCAGCCAATATCGGCGCCGTCACAGCCCGTACCATCGCTTTCAAAGTGCGATCGAAGGATGCCTACTTCTTCCCGGACAGTGCTTGGCGTCTGCCCTTCTTCGGCGGTTATCAGTTCGAGAGCGCCCCCGGCGTAACGAACATGGATGGCTACATTCAGTATTACTACTTTGCCACCGGGGTGACCCCGGCCATGGAGTTGAAGATGGTCGGCAAGGGCTCGCAGTATCCCTGGGCGGTCCAGGATTCGAAGGGCAAGCCGTTCGACGGAGGAAAGACCTACAAGATGCGTCTGCCTCCGAATGTCCCGGTGAAGGATTTCTGGTCGGTGATCGTCTATGACAACCAGACACGATCGATGGTCCAGACAGATCAGAAGTCCCCGAGCGTGACCAGCCAGAACAAAGCGATCAAGACCAACGCGGATGGGTCCGTCGATGTCTATTTTGGCCCGCGCCCACCGGAAGGTCAGGAGAACAACTGGGTGCAGACGTTACCCGGCAAGGGGTGGTTCATGATCCTGCGCCTCTATGGGCCGCTCGAACCGTGGTTCAACAAGACCTGGCAGCCCGGGGAGATCGAGCTACAGCCGTAACTCGCCTGGTGCCCCCGGGGCGCGACTGGGATACCAGTTCACCTTCGAATCACTGTGTCGCCCAGTGATTCGGGTGGGCTCTCGAACAGACTTTCCTGGGGACGAACCACCTGCTGTTCAAACCGAGTCTGTGGTGCTTCGAACGGGTTCCAGTTCCCGGCGGATTGGCAGTTGTCGAGCATGCGTCCCAGGACTGCGGCGTTTGCCGGTCGAGCTTCACGAGCTTTCGAAAGGCACTGCATGATGACACCCTCCAGGTCCGCGTCGATGGGAGAGTGAATCCGCTGAGACGGAGGGACGGGTGTCACGAAGGCATGAGCCTGCAGGACTTCGGGGATCGTCGCCGCGGGAAAGACCGTCGTCCCGGTCAGGAGAAAGTAACCAACAGCCCCCAGCGAATAGAGGTCGCTGCGTCCGTCGATTGTCTTGGGCGTCAGGACCGACTCTGGAGACATGTAATTCGGGGTGCCGCTCAGCGAGGCGGGAATATGGTCTCGCTCCGGGGTCCGGGAACTGATTCGGGCCAATCCGAAGTCCAGAACTTTGATCGTATCGGGAACACCCCCTCGAGTGCAGACCATAATGTTCTCGGGTTTCAGGTCGCGGTGAATCAGTCGGAACGAGTGGGCCTCGGCCAGTGAGTTGCAGACCTGCCGCAGGAAGTGAATGACTCGGCCCTCGGGGAGCGGCCCGGACCTCCGCACGATCTGATCTAAGGTGACACCCTCCATGAACTCCATCACATAATAGAACAGGCCCTGAGGCGTCACGCCGTAGTCATAGACCTGCACCGTATTGGGACTGGTCAATTGACAGGTCAATTGGACTTCCGTCTCAAACTGAGCCAGCGAAGATGTGCTGATGTTCGTGGAACGCAAGACCTTGATGGCTGCCGATCGCTTGAGAAGGTCATGCTGAGCCCGGTAGATGACGCCCATGGCTCCCTCGCCCAGCTTGTCCTGCAGCACATAATTGCCGAGCTTCCGGTACTGATTGACAGTGTCCAGTCGCTGCTGTTCCAGATTGGCTTGAGCCAGTCTTCCGAGTCGCGTGCAGAGACTGTCGCCGTGCCCCTCGGGATCCAGTTCATCGTCGACGTCGGCAGCGGCGGTCAGCATGCAGAAGCTCGAAACCTCTTTCTGAAGCTGCATCAGAGACTCAAAACCGGCGGGCGACTGTCCCAGACTTTCCGGAAGACAGGCTGCGGCGAAGGCCGCTCCAATCGAGGACTCTCGCAGCGATTCGTCAGAGAGCACGCGTTCCGCATCATGATGCAGCAAGACGCACGCCACCAGATCCTCGGGGAACCCCCAATCATGCATGACCCAGGCGGCCACCGCCGCGTGAGTCCAACCAAACCTCTGCTGCTCTTCCTGAATCAGGTCATTGTGCGATTCCAGAGCCGCATGATACTCCGAGGAGAACGCCTCCGTCAGTAAGGGCAGCATGAAGTCCTGCAGCATCCCCGCCAGATTCGCGATCTCTGCGTCGGCCCCGATTTGTTGCGCCACATGGAGGGCAAATACGGCTCGTGTGCGGTTCTCCAACTGAAAGCGAGTGTGACTGATCAACGCCGAGTGGAACTTCGCAGAGGCAGTCTGCAATGCCGATGCCAGCACCAGATTTCTCGTCCTGCGGGTGCCCAGCAGGTTGATGGCCTGCACCACGGAGGCCACTCGTCGAGGCAACCCAGTCGCTGTCGAGTTCACTTGCCTTAGCAGTGCCGCAGTCAATGCGGAGTCGGATTGAACCGCCTTGGCGAGTTCCTCCGGGCCAGCTGCGGGATCATTGGAGATCGACGTAAACTCAATGACTGATTGAGGCAAACATGGCAGCTTGATGTTTCGAGGCAACTCCAATGGAACGCGCACCGCGATCGAACGCTCGACGATCTCGGTCCAGTTCACTGACATCGGACACCCCGGGAGATTTCATCAAGAGTCGCAGCACCATCATGCCGCACAGGTGTCCATGTTGTCGTCGTACAAGTACCCCCAGAATCAGTTTGAGAGATCCACGCCGCAGTATCGCGAGATTCGTATGAACTGATCTGGGGGAGACATCTTCTGCGCGCTTCTACTCACCATGGACGGGAAACGCTTTCGAAGACCTATGAGGAAAAAAACCACAATCCGCTTGCAATGGACGCTCGCGACTCCGATGACAGTGCCACCCCGGCGTTTTCTTCCTGCTCCCCTCTCCCCCCGGGAGAGGGGCTGGGGGTGAGGGTTCTTGACCTTCAGCACGACCGTGACACCCAACGCATTCCTGGCTGTGGACATCGGGAGGTCCCCCAACGTCAATCGGTGTTACCCCCCAAAGACCACGGCCTTCGCAAAGCCTCAGACCGTGCCACCCGCCGAACCCTCAATTCGGAGCCGCCTGATGGAGAGCCTTGCGTCCCGCTTCCTTGAACTTGCCCAATTCCCTTGCATGCTCACTGAATTCACGTGCTGCGGCTCAAGGCGGTCGAACCCGAGGTCCAATGTTCCTAGGGAAAATGCACGCGGAGATCGATTGGCATATCATTTGCCGATGTAGGGATCCAGTCGGGCCCAAACGACAAGAGGACCTTCACAGTCGCCTCTCTGTGAAGCTCGAGAGGCGCGCCATGTACGGCTATCTGATTGACATGGATGGAGTCATCTATCGGGGAAACCAGCTGATCCCGGGGGCCGATCGGTTCATTCGTGAGCTAAGACTCGCTGGCATTCCATTCACGTTTCTGACGAACAACAGCCAGCGCACCCGTCGTGATGTCGTTACACGACTTCAGCGTCTTGGGATCGATGTAGAAGAGGAGCACGTCTTCACCTGCGCGATGGCGACAGCTCGATTCCTCGCTCGCCAGAAGCCCGGCGGGACCGCCTTTGTGATCGGTGAAGGTGGACTGCTCAATGCGCTGCATACCAATGGATACTCAATCGTCGACAAAGACCCCGACTATGTCGTTGTCGGTGAGGGCCGCACTTTGAACTTCGAAATGGCCGAGGCCGCGTTGCAGATGATTCTGGGGGGAGCGAAGCTAGTTGCCACCAACATGGACCCAAACTGTCCGACTCAAGACGGAACTCGTCCCGGGTGTGGATCGATTGTGGCGATGCTTGAGGCCGCTTCGGGTGTAAAGGCTTTCAGCGTGGGAAAACCCAGTCCGGTGATGCTACGCGATGCTCGCAAGGAACTAGGACTGGGGACCGACCAGACCATTGTCATTGGCGATACGATGGAGACCGACATTCTGGGGGGCGTCCAACTGGAATTCAAAACGGTTCTGGTGCTGAGCGGAGGAACCCGCCTGGAGGACCTGTCACGGTTTGCCTATCGTCCCGACAAGATCGTCAACTCCATCGCAGACCTGCACCACCTCCAGCTGATTCGGGAGTTTGCACACGAGGAACCGATCGAAACGGAGAAGCCACGCGGTTCAGCAACGAAAACCAAGACGGCACTGACGGCCTGACAGCTCGTTGAAAATGGGAATCCCGCCCACGCCCGGGCCACCCTGCGATCACCATGTGTGATCAGATCGGGTGGCTGGGGTCATAGCGAAGCGGAGCCCCCAGCGAGGCGCGCGTACGACTCGATCTGAATGACAACTCGCTCCGTCCACTTGCGCTTCAGCTGGGGGCTCCCGTTGGTCGACCCCAGCCACCCTCTTTGGGCTCGACTCGCCCCAGCCACGCCCGCCGACAAGTCAGCACTCAACCGGGCCACGCCCGCCCTCTTTTTTTGAGGCTGAGACGAGATCCTTTGTTTTCGCAACAGATGATTTGTGCCATTCAAACGCCCAGCCGCGAATATCGCATACCGCTTGAGCAGCGCGAAGTGATTCGCCTGGCCTGAAATAGGTGTCGCCGTATTCGTCTGGATCATCCAGCATTCGAATCAAGTAATCGATAGCGGCTTGATCTCCAAGTTTGCCAAGTCCCCAAGCGGCAAATATTCGTGTCGATTTGTCGAGGGAGGTATTATCAAACCATTTTCTCAGTTGCGGGCGGCATTCTTCGGTTGCGTAGAGCCGGTTTCAAAACCTGTTTGCAGGGCTTTCAAGCGGGTCGCCGCCGGATGGTCGTTTTCTACAACCGTCTGAGCACGATGACCATGCAGGCGGCATGAACGAGGCCTTGG
>JBIIOI010000032.1:0-58870 GCA_044337025.1 Planctomycetaceae bacterium | reverse complement strand
TCTTCCTGCTGATCCTGTTCCTGTCCGCCGCACTCCCGGCGGTGGGGGCCGAGTCGAAATTCACCATCGAACCTGTGGGCGGCAAAGTGACTGCGTCCTGGAAAGGGACGGCGGACACCAGCGGCATCGACCTCGCTCCGACGGACGACGAGATCGCCGCGCTCGCCGCCCATCAGGAGATCGAAGCTATCCGCATTACCGGCACGACACGTTTCACCGGCAAGGGTTTCGCAGCGCTGAAAGGTCTGACGAAGCTGCGCGAGCTGAGCTTGAATGGCACCGGCCCTGGCCAGTTCTCGGAAATGTTCCCGCCCGGATCGCTCGAGGGCTACCACGCGCTCGCCGAACTGGATCAGGTGACTCGCCTGAACTTGGACCACGTCATGCTGCCGGTCGAAGGCGCGGCCATCCTCTTGAAAGGGATGGCAGGACTGGAGCACGCGGGACTCGGCGTCTTCGCCGATGACAAAATCGTCGCTGCGGCGGCTGACGCGCCGAAACTGAAGACGCTTTCTTTCGGTCACTGGGCCACGGTCCCTGAAAGTCCGCTCACCAAGGCCGGAGCTCAGGCTTTCGCCAGATTGCGCTCGCTCGAATCCTTGCACGCGGGAGAACAGGCCCCGCCCGCCGGAGGTTCGATGCGCGATCTGACCGACGCTGTGGCGAAGATAGAAACGCTCAAATCGCTGACGCTTGCGTTCACCAGCGCGAAGAGTCACGGCAAGCCGAAGAATCCGGTGACCGCCGCCGATCTCGAACCCCTGGCAGCGCTGGCGAACCTGGAATGGCTCGGAATCCAACACGCGAGTCTCGATCGGGCGACCGCGAGCAAACTCGCGGAGATTGGCTCAGTCAAGATCGTGAGCTTCAGCGTTGTGCAGCTTGACGACGGAGCATTGGTGGCACTGAAGGCGTTGCCGAATCTCGCAGTCGTAGAAATCTGGAACTCCTGTGATTGGTCCGACGCCGATCTGGAAGCGCTCAAGGCCGCCAAGCCGAAGGTCAGATTCCACATGGTGGGAGGGCCGAAAAAATGAGCTGGATCGCATGGGCCGCTCGACACTGGAACGGCACTCATTTCCTACAGCGCAGGCTTGAGGAACTCATGATTCGTTCTGCCATTTCGATGTTTGTTGTAGCGGCTATTGGATTCTGCGTTGGTGATGCGCAATGCGTGATGGCTGGCGAAGTCGATCCTCAAGTCACCGCGTTTCTAAATCGGTATTGCGTCGAGTGTCATGGCGCAACGAAGCCGAAGGCCGACTTTCAGATTGGACAGTTGAAGGTCTCCGCGAATCAGGCCGACGCGGAGAACTGGCAGCTTGTGCTCGATAACCTGCAACTCGGCGAGATGCCGCCCAAGGACGCCAAGCAGCCGACGCCTGCGGAGGTCGAGAAAGTCACCGCTTGGATTCAGAGCGAGATCTCCCGTGCCGCTTCGGTGCTGAAAGGGACCGGCGGCGAAGTCGTGCTGCGGCGGCTCAACCGTGTCGAATATGCGAACACAATCGCTGACCTCTTGGACGTGCATGGAGACTTCACGGCGGGGTTTCCCGAGGACCTGCGGGAGCACGGATTTGACAACAACGGCGGTGCCTTGATGCTCTCTGCCGCGCAGATGCAGGAATACATGAAGGTTGCGGAGTTTGTCCTGGCCCGTGCGATCGCCCCGGCCAAGCGGCCCGAGACGGTGAGCAAGACCATGACACTTCATGAGGGCAATCGCAAAGGCATCGAACTCGCCCGTAAGGGCCTCGAGGACCGTCTGGCCAACTTCGACAAACTCGGGCCCGTCGAGCAGAAGCACACCCTGCAGATACAGGCCGCGGCGAAAGACGACCCCGCCTATGGCTATCGTTTCCCCGTGCGTGAAAACGGCATGCTGCGCCCGCCGAAACCCGACGACGGCCCGCAGCTCGACGCCGTGATCACCGTGCAGCAGTATTTCAGCGGTGAGCCCCAATTCGGCCTTCCCGCCGGGCGCGGCTGGTATCGGGTGAAAGCGGTGGCCTATGCGCTGAAGAACCACGGCAAGCCCGCGCGGCTGAAGTTCACCGTCCATGAGGGTTATTCAGGCAAGCTGCCGAAAGCGGAAAGCATCTTCGCCTTCACCGACGAGCAACCGCGCGAGGTCGAGGCCCGCTATTACCTGGAGCCGGGCGACCGCGTGGTGTTCACGATCATGGATGGCGCACCGCACAGTCAGGGCCGCACAATGATTGACCAGCCCGGTCCCTTCATCGCCATCCGTTCCTTCAACATTGAGGGACCGGTGTATGAAAGCTGGCCACCTCAGGGGCATCGCACTTTGTTTGGCGACATCGATCCGACGCAGCCCACGCCAGAGAAAGCCGCCACCATCGCGGCGCATCTCGCGCCGAAGCTCTTTCGCCGACCCGTGGATGACGCCGCTGTGGCGAAGTACCGAGCGCTGTATGAGAAGTTCGCGAAGACAATGAAGCCCGACGAAGCGCTCCGTGGCATGCTGACCGCGATGCTGGTCTCGCCGCGATTCCTCTACCACGAAGAACCGCCCAGCGGTCCCGACGCCTACGCTCTTGCGTCGAGGATGTCCTATTTCCTCTGGCGTTCTGCCCCAGATGAAGACCTGCTGCGCGCGGCGGCCGATGGCAGCCTGCTTGATCCGGCCAAGCGCCGTGATCAGGCCGAACGGATGCTGGCGGATGCGCGTTCCGGGCGCTTTCTCAAGGACTTCACCGGACAATGGCTGCGCGTGCGCGAGGTCGGCGTGATGAAGGCGAATGCCGATCTCTATCCCGAATACGACGCCGAACTCGAAGCTGCGATGCGTGGGGAGACAGAACAGTTCATCGCAGAGATGCTCCAGCGCGATCTGCCCCTCGCCAATCTCATTGACTCCGACTGGACCATGCTTAACGAGCGCCTCGCGAAGCACTACCGCATCGATGGCGTGGTCGGCCCTGATTTCCGACGCGTGAGTTTGGACAAGTCGCAGACGGTGCGCGGCGGATTGTTGACCCATGCGAGCATTCATGCGGTCACCTCAAACGGCAGCACAACTTCGCCCGTGATTCGCGGCACCTGGGTGCTCGAAAAGTTCCTTGGCACACCCGCGCCGCCGCCACCACCGGACGTACCGGCCATCGAGCCGGATATTCGCGGTGCCACCACGATCAAAGAGCAACTCGCGAAGCATCGCACCATTGCCAGTTGCAACTCGTGTCACCGCAAAATCGACCCGCTCGGCTTCGCGCTGGAAAACTTCGATGTCATTGGTGGTTGGAGAAATAACTACCGAGCCCTCGTTGAACCAAGGCCCGGTGCCCGCGCCAAACTCTCCGACGGCCCACTCGTCGATTCCGCCGATGAATGGGCGGGTGTGGGCCAATTCAGCACTTTTCAGGAGTTCCGTGAATTGGTGAAGAAGCGTGAAGACCTCGTCACGCAAAATCTGACACACCAACTCGCCAGCTTCGCCCTCGGCCGAGTGCCTGGATTCGCCGACCGCCAACCGCTCAAGGACATCGCGACCAACGTCCGCGAGAAGAAGAGCGGAATGAAGTCGCTCGTACTCGATATCGTCTCCAACCCCGTGTTTACCAATCCATAAGCCAACCAAGGCACACCCATGAATCCTCAGCCCGCCTTCGCCTCCCGCCGCAGCTTCCTTCGTGGAGCCGGCGTCGCTCTCTGTTTGCCGTGGCTCGAATCGCTCGGTGGCATCGCCCATGCCGCAGAGGCTGGAAAAGAGCCGCGCCGCCTGTTGCTGATCTGTCTGCCGCTTGGCATTTTCCGGGATTCGCTCATTCCGAAGCAATCCGGAGCCGGCTACGAGCTCACGGAGTATCTCGCCCCGCTGGCTGACCTCCGGGATCGTTTCAGCATTGTCTCTGGTCTGGAGCATCCGGGCGTCGGCGGCGGTCACGCCTCACAGCCGCGCATCTTCACCGGTATACCCTCGGCCGAGCGGAACCGCCGCTCGCTCGACCAGTACGTCGCCGCCACGCTCGGCCAGCACACGCGTTTTGACTCGCTCGCGTTGAGCGCCGGGGCCAACGACTTTGGCTGGACCGACGGCGGCAGCATGGTGCCAGCGGAGAAAAGTATCGGCGATGCCTTCGCCAGGCTCTTTGCCGAGGAGGGCGCGGCGAACAAAGCCAAGGTTCTGGGCGAGATCGGTCGCGGCAAGAGCATCCTCGATCATGTGCTGGATGAAGCTCGCGACCTGGAGAGTCGCCTTTCCAGACGCGACCGCGAAAAGCTCGGTGAGTACTTTGAAACGGTCCGCGCCACCGAAAAGCGCCTCGTCAAGTCCGAGGAATGGATTCACCAACCGAAGCCTCAGGTGACCTCAAAACCGCCCGCTCCCTTCGCTCCAGACGAGATCATCACCAACCTGCGCGGCGTCTGCGACCTGACCCATCTCGCGTTCAAGACCGACAGCACGCGCGTCATCACGTTTGGCTACTTCCGCCAGGACACCGTCGCCGTGCCGGGCGTCAACGTCGGCTATCACAACCTCTCACATCACGGCCAGGACGAAGGCAACATCACCCAACTGAAACGTGTCGAACGTGCCTTCTTCGACGAACTGAAAACGCTGCTGACGAATCTACAGAACACGCGCGAGGGAGACGCCACGTTGCTGGACCGCACCACCATCGTCGTCACTTCAAATCTCGGCAGCGGCAACAGTCACAGCAACAAGGACCTTCCCGTGCTGCTCGCCGGAGGTCGCTTCCAGCACGGCCAGCACCTCGCCATCGCTCCCGGCACCGTGCCGCTGAGCAATCTGTATGTCAGCGTGCTGCACCAACTCGGCTTCGAGGACAAATCGTTCGGCACCTCGACCGGCAGGCTGAAGGGATTGGAGCTTGCATGAAGACGTTGACGGCAGTCTCTCTTTTGATTCTGGGGCTGAGTGCTCAACTTGCTTGCGCGGCGGATGAACGCCCCAACATCTTGCTCGTGATGGTCGATGACATGGGCTACTCGGACATCGGCTGCTATGGAGGCGAGATCCGCACCCCGACGCTCAACTCGCTCGCGCAGAACGGGGTGAAGTTCGCACGGTTCTACAACTGTGCTCAATGCTGTCCGACACGAGCGTCGCTGATGACCGGGCTATATCCGCATCAGGCCGGAGTTGGCGACATGAACGAAGAAGGGGACAAGAACGAACTCTGGAAACGAGTCGGCTCGCCTGCGTATCTGGGGCTCAAGCCGCAGGGCATCGTCACGTTGCCCGAAGTGTTGCGAGCAACCGGCTATCAGACCTTCATGGCAGGCAAGTGGCACCTGGGGAAGGCCGAGGAGAACTGGCCTGGATCGCGAGGGTTCGAGCGGCAGTTCGCGCTCATCGGAGGGGCTTGCGAGCAGTTCACTGGGTTTCTTTCGTGGAAGAACCAAGGACCGATCACGCGGTTTGTCAGCGATGGTCGCGTCGTCGAGTCGCTGCCGCCCGACTTCTACACAACCGACACGTTCACCGACTATCTGCTGAAGTTCCTTGACGGTGCCGACACGACGCGACCCTGGTTCGGATATCTCGCCTACACCGCTCCACACTGGCCGATTCAAGCCCACGCGGACGATGTCGCCAGATATGCCGACACCTACAAAGTCGGCCCGGAAATCACTCGTCAACGACGCTTCGAGCGACTGAAGCAACTCGGGCTCGTCTCCGAGACCGCGCGACTGCCGCAATTGGATGAGAGCGTCACGATCGAAGCTCAGCAGGCGAAGAAGGAGACTCGCAACCGCTGGATGCGCACCTACGCAGCGATGATCGACCGAGTGGATCAGAATCTCGCGCGCGTCGTAGAGCGACTGAGTGAACGCGAACAGCTCGACAACACGCTGATTCTCTTCCTCAGCGACAACGGCTCGGACACCGTGCGCGGTCCGTTGTGGGGGCAGGTGAGCAACACTCCGTTCCGTCGATTCAAGGTATCCGTCAATGACGGCGGGATCGCGTCGCCACTCATTGCACACTGGCCGAAGGGGATTGCTCGCGAGCAAAGGGGCCGGATCATTGCGGATGTCGGGCATGTCATAGACATTCACGCGACGTGCCTCGACGCCGCTCGCACGCGGCATCCGAAATCGTTTCGTGATCAAGACGTGCTGGCTGCCGAAGGGCTGAGCTTGCTGCCGACGCTTCGCGGCACGGGAACGATTCCAGCCGATCGCGTACTTTGCTGGGAACGCATGGGGAATGAAGCGGTGCGGCAAGGCCGTTGGAAACTGGTGCGTGCCTATGGGGCGGTGACCGAGGACGGCAACATCACATCGACCGGCCCGCGCTCCGGCGAATGGGAACTCTACGACACGACCTCCGATCCCGGTGAGACCACCAATCTTGCTGCTCAGCAGCCAGAACGAGTGCAGTCGATGACTCGATTGTTCGAGTCATGGGCCACTCGCGTCGGCGTTGTCCAGCGCGAAGAGATCGTAAACTGATGCAGGCGAAATGAGCGTGATCCAGCGAGCAAAGGAGTACGCTAAGGACGTGCTCCACGACTCTTGTTGCCAACGTCAAACATGGCAGAAAGTCACGATGTAATGACCAAGTTCACGAGTCACGCAGTAACCGAACCGCACCTTGTAATTGCTTCCGGTGGAGTCATTACAGCCGAGTACGGAAATCCCGGCGAGGCGAGCTATCGCCGAGTGATCGTCAATTTGTCGGCGGGCACAATCACATTCTTTCGATGCCACACGCCGAGTCGATTCATGGCGACCGGTCCCGATGCAGAATGCTCCTTTCGGCTCGATGAAATCCGAGGGATCTGTTCGACTTGGGTCCACCCTCGCGATGTCGGTCCAGTACTCGACGTGGTCACATCGACGGGGCGAGCTCGGCTGCCTCAATCGATGAGTGGCTTCAAGGCCGTCCACGAAGCCATCGAGCAGACTGTTGCAAAGTCGGGTAGCCGACTCAGGTGGTACGAAGCTGCGGCAGCTCAAGAGGTATTCGTTCTTACCTCTGGAGCGGCATTGGCGGCAGGCGTGATTTGGGCTTTGCCTGAAATGTCCCGCGGGGCCATTGCGGCAACGGCCGGGACGATGGTGCTAGTGCTGCTCTCCGTCTGCGGCTGGTACTGGTGGAGGAAACGCACGTGGTGGTAAGGCGAGCGAAGCGTCGCAAGGCGACGGCATCGGAGATGCGACGTATTTGCTTACCCTGTCACAATTTGATCGGAGCCATCGGACTCATGAGAACCCTCTCACATGCGGCCTACTCAATCGATTTAAGCGAGGTGATGTCGTGAAAGATGACAGTCTGGAAGCCTATCCCACAATGACGCGTCGTACGGCATTGGGCGCGATCGCGGCGGCGACGGTGGGATCGGTCGTTGCGGCGACAGTGGCGCAGCAACGCAGTCGCTTGGGATTGGTCGCCTTCAACTGCGCAATCCGTCGCAAATGGTTGCAGCAGCGAGATCCCCAATCTGATCTCTTCGAACCACTGACATTTCTGAAGCACTGCCGCGATATCGGTGCGGGAGGGATGCAGGCGTCGCTCGGCGTGCTTGATGCGACGCGTCTGAAGGCGTTGCGTGACTTCGCGGCCGAGCACAAGCTCTTCATCGACGGCATCGTGAATCCGCCGAAAGACGAGGCGGACTTGGCGCGGTTCGAGGCCGAGATTCGTTCGGCGGCAGAGGTCGGAGTGCAAGCCGTTCGCACTGTCGTCATGCCGGGGCGGCGGTACGAACAATTCACGTCGCTCGCCGAAGTTCGCGAAGCCGAAATGAAGGCACTGAGGATGCTTGAACTCGCGGTGCCGATCATCACGAAGCATCGCGTCAGACTCGCTGTCGAGAATCACAAAGATCAGCGCATCGACGAGCGACTGGCGCTCTACAAGCATCTGAGTTGTGAGTTCATCGGCGCGACCGTCGATACCGGCAACAGCTTCGCACTGCTCGACGATCCGTATGGTGCGATAGAGGCATTGGCTCCGCATGCCTTCACAGTCCATTTCAAGGATCAAGCCCTGCGCGAGCACGACCATGGTTTCTTGCTCGCCGACATCCCGCTGGGGCAAGGCAGCTTCGATTTGCAGCGCATCGCTGCGATCCTCACACGCGCGAAGCCCGACATCCGCATGGTGTTGGAACTCATCACCCGCGATCCGCTCAAGGTGCCGTGTCTCAGCGAGAAGTTCTGGGCAACAATGCCGCAGGTCTCTGGCAGCGACCTCGCACGAACAGTTCGCTTTGTGCGCGAACACCCGGCGAAGAGCTTGCAAGAAGTCGGCTCGCTCTCGCTCGACAGGCAGGTTGAACTCGAAGACGCCAACATCGCCGCCAGTCTGAAGTATGCGAGAGAGGAGTTGGCCTTATGACGTTCTCTCGTCGGGAGTTTCTCGGTGCCGTCGGCCTCGCCACCGCTTGGCCAATGACTGCGAAGGCTGATTCCGAACGGTCGGCCAACAACCTCGTTCGAGTCGGCGTCATCGGCACGGGGGTGCGCGGCAAGTTCTTGATTGGCAATCTGCCACCGTCGGTCACGGTCGGAGCGATCTGTGATTGCGCGTTGCTGCGGATTGCGAGCGTGATGGAGCCGAAAGGCGAGTTCGCGAAAGTGCTCGCTCATTTCACGCAGGCCGATGCCGCGAAGTGCGCGACGATTCCAGACTACCGCCGCTTGCTCGATCGAGCGAAATCCAAGGACCAACTCGACGCCGTCATCATTGCGACGCCGGATCATCATCATGCACAGGCTGCGATTCTCTCGCTGCAAGCGGGACTGGATGTTTATCTCGAAAAGCCACTCACCGTGACGATTCGCGAAGGCCGGTTGCTCGCCGACGCCGTGAAGCGCACGGGCCGAGTCCTGCAAGTCGGCAGCCAGCAGCGCACGATGGAAGTCAATCGCTTCGCCTGCGAGTTCATCCGCAACGGAGGACTGGGGCGGATCTCGAAAGTCGAATTGCCGAACTATCCGGGACCGTTGCCGATGCCGTCGCTCGATCAAGAGCCAGCGTTTGGCGGAATCGACTTCGACCTGTTTTGCGGCCCAGCTCGATTGCGACCGCATCATCGGCATTTGTGGATGAAGGAAGACTTCAAAGTCGGCGACCTGTTGTGGCGCGGTTGGGATCTGTTTCGAGACTACTCCGGGCACCTGATGACGAACTGGGGAGCACACACGGTCGACATGGTGCAACTCGCCCTCGGTCGCGATGACACTGGTCCGGTTGAAGTGCGTGCAGTCGATCCGAACTCCGTGGCTGAGTTGTGGCCGCACTGGAAGTCGAAGACACCGGCTCCTGTGGGCGACTCTGCAACCTCAACTTCCGATCGTCGCTTCTGGCCGGTGACGATGAAGTACGCCGACGGAATCGAACTGCACTTCACCCCCTGGGATTCAACGCACGCCGGGAGTCTGAAAAACGGGCCGGACTTCATCGTCTTTCACGGCGAGAAAGGCTTGCTGAAGATGCGTCGCAATCACTTCGAGACCGATCCTCCCGGCCTCATCTCCCACGGCCCCGACGCTGCCGCAATCGACAAATGGAAAGGCGGCGGTCATGTCGCTCGTCCGCATCTGGAGAATTGGCTCGATGCGATTCGCAAAGGAGCGCCGCTCAACGCTCCTGTCGAGGCCGGACATCGCACCGTGACGATCTGCCATTTGGCCAACATCGCGCGCGAGCTGAATCGCCCCTTGCGCTGGGATCCCGAGACGGAGCAGTTCATCGACGACCCTGAAGCCAACCGATTACTCGACCGCCCCCGCCGCAAAGGTTTTGATTTGCCGCTGGAATGAAACGAGGCACTTGTCTTTCGCACAGCAAATTACGAGAGTCTTTACGAAGAGGGTTTGGTCTGGCGTACTTGTCAGTCAAGGACTTGCAACAAGGGCAGTTGACAAGAATTGTCCCTGTCCGAAAACTTGTCTGAGAAGTTGCGAAGCGAACCGAAGGTCGCCTCTGAGTGATCCGGGGGGAGAGGGGAGCCAGAGCGGAGGTCGCTGGGGACAATTCTCGGTACGGATTGAATTGAGCTGGGATAGGCCAAGGGACGCAGGACGGGCAGATGTGCCCGTCCCACGCCCCGTCGGTCCGCTCGTTCGGACTCGTAGACCTGCCGGAGTTCGGACTCCTTGGCCGACTGCAGCTGTCGCTGTCGTTCCCAGTCGCGGCGTTGTTGCTCCTTCTCGTGGGCATAGATCCAGTCGGGTGGCATTCGCTGGTTCTGGATGCCGTCGATCAGGAACGCAGCTGGGGAGGTCTTGAAGCCGGGGAACGCCTGCGGTCGTTCGTTGATGGCTGCGTCGGTGATGCGAATCCATTTCTGAATCTGTTCGCGGGCGAACTGTTTGAACAGACGGCGGATACCGGCCTCGTCGACGCCGATCTTCTGGAGCGGCTCGTACAGCGGATCGTCCGTGATGACCTTCTGGTGCTCCTGGGAGCGGTCAGAGAGCGGTTGGCGGAAGTAGGGGCCTTCGAAGAATTGGTTCCTCGCTTGAGAAACAGGTCTCGCACATCCGAGTGCCCGCGTCCCAGCTCGATGATCCCCTGCTCCAACAGCTCCTGCATACATTCGGTGAGGTCGAACTTTCGCTTCAGCCTGTTCGCCGGACGAGCGGGGCCATTCGCTGCGCTGCTGACCCCTCCACCCCGACTGTCCAGAACTTCTTAAGGCGACTGCCACCCCGCGTCGCACACTCCGTACACTGGTCGATCGACGGGCCGACATTGCCTCGCGGCATCGACTCAGGCTACAACTACACCATCACATTTCAGGCTTCGGAGAGAATGATGCGAATGTTCACCAGCCACACACGTCGGCCGAAGAATCAATCAGTACGGGCGGCGGCAGAGATTCGCAATCTTGAACCGCGCGTTCTCCCAGCGGGAAACGTGACGGTGAGCAATACGAACGGCTCGACAGTCAGCCTGCTGGGGGACGGGGCCAATAACTCCATCAGAGTTTTCTCTGACGCAAACAAAGTCTATGTGCAAGGAATTGGCACGACAGTCAACGGACTCATTGGCCCCGTACGGATCGATGACTTGTTTCCTCAAACTGGCAATCAGACACTCTTGGTAGACCTCGGTTCGGGGAATGACACTCTGGAATACTCGGTGTCTTCGGAGGATCAATGGTTCCTCGGTCCCAACAACCTTTATGTGGCCGGAAACGCGGGAAACGACACGACCACCATTCGGGCATTTGGGTTTAACATTTTTGACTATGGGGCGGGTGGGACAGACACAGGAAATGACACTCTCCTGTTTGAAGGTATTCGCGGGAACAACGAGATGCAGATCGACATGGGGGCGGGAAACGACAAGCTCACCTTTCGAAATGTCGGGATGATGTTCGGCCCCACGATCCGGGGTGGGGCGGGAAACGATGAAACGCATTTCATTAACTATACTTCGTTGACCGGAATTAATTATGGAGGTGGTGGAACAGATTCGGGAAACGATTTACTGACGCTGACATCCTGCAGTATGGCAGATATGCAGCTGGATCTGGGACAGGGAAATGACCGAGTGCTGATTGATGGCAGTTCGTTTTTCGGGGCGGTGAGTCGAGTGAAACTCGGAGATGGGCTGGACTCGTTCCGTTCGACAAAGTGGATCGGGGAACAGGTCATTCTGGATGCCGGTGCTGGAGCCGATAACCTTCAGGTTGATCTGCAAGCGACGCGGCTCGATCTCTATGCGGGTGATGGCAACGATTCCATTTCCATCGATCACCTGAAAACCGTTGAATCGTCAACCCTCCAAGCGGGATCTGGAAACGACACGATCTTCTTGCGGAAGGGAGAACTGGGAGGCACGCTTGAGATCACCGGCGCAGAAGGTCGGGATACGCTCTTCGTGGCACCTGACTTTGGCAGCCTGCTCAAGCTGCGGGTCAACGGGGTCGAGACCAGACTCTGAGTTTGTCCCTGACCTCGCCACCCCTTCGAGTGACTCACCGCCTTCCCACCGGTAGCCGCAATCCTCAAGATACGAGCGACCCCCACCGCCATCGTTGAGATTGCCCTGCATGTGTGGAATCGCCGGAGCTGCCTGGACCCGCCACTGGGCGGCGATCGATTCCGCCCAGCTGCGGCGGATGACCGACTTGATCGTCCATCGCGGGCCGGATCAGGAGGGGCAGCACATCGCAGCTGCGACGGGGAACCCGGAAGCCGGTGTGGCACTGGGGTTTCGGCGGTTGTCGATTATCGACCTCTCAACGGGGAATCAGCCGCTGTCGAATGAAGATGGCTCGGTGTGGATCGCCTTCAATGGGGAGATCTACAACTATGTCGAGCTGCGGGAAGAGCTGCTCGCCAAGGGGCACCAGTTCGCGACGCACTCCGACACGGAAGTCATCGTCCACGCCTACGAAGAGTACGGGATCGAGTGCCTGCAGAAGTTCCGGGGGATGTTTGCGTTTGCCCTGTGGGATGATCGGAACGAGCGGCTGCTGCTGGCTCGCGATCGGCTGGGGAAGAAGCCGCTGCTCTATCGGCAGGAGTCGGACCGACTGAGCTTTGGCAGCGAGCTGAAGTCGCTGCTGCAGATCCCCGGAGCCCCGCGCGAGGTCGACCCGCAGGCGATCGACCTGTTCCTGACCTATCAATACGTGCCGCACCCGCGCACGATCCTCAAGGGGTACCGCAAGCTCCCGCCGGCGCACTATGCCGTTTACGAGAAGGGACAGCTGAGCGTGCAGCGGTACTGGACCCCGCCGTATCGCTCGGATGTCTCGCACTCGTTCGCCGATCCATCGCTCGCACACTCGCAATACTGGAGTGCGGCTGACTGGCAGTCCAAGCTGCGCGAGACACTCACGGAGGCGGTGCGAATCCGGATGCGGTCGGACGTTCCGCTGGGGGCGTTTCTGTCGGGCGGGATCGACTCGACGATCATCTCAGGGCTGATGCAGTCACTCTCATCGCGCCCGATCCTGACCTTCTCGATTGGGTTTCCGGTCGCCAAGTTCGACGAGCGCGAATATGCCCGCGAAGCGGCCAAGCTGCTGGGGACCGATCATCAGGAGTACATGGTCGAGCCCGCAGCCCTCGACATGCTGCCGGAGCTGATCTGGCACTATGACGAGCCATTCGGCGACAGCTCAGCCATTCCGACGATGTACCTGTCCCGCGTGACGCGGCAGAAGGTAACGGTGGCCTTGTCCGGCGATGGCGGGGACGAGTTGTTCGCGGGGTACGATCGCTATCAAGCAGTCCTGCTGGCGGGGAAGATTGACCGCCTGCCGGGGTTCGTGAAGTCGATCTGCGGCTGGCCGCTGTGGCAGAAGATCCCCGCCCGCGTCGAGCAGAAGTCATTTCGCCGCCGCCTCAAACGGTTCCTGTCCGGGATGGCCGAGTCCCCGGAGCGGCGGTACCTTCGCTGGATCGGGATCTTCGACAACGACGCCCGCGACAGGCTCTACTCGACGGAGTTCAAAGCCCGCATCGCCGGGTTCGACTCAGCTGAGTTCCTGCTCGATGCCTATCAGCTATGCACTGATCGCGACTTCATCACGCGGACCACTGCGGTCGATGTGCAGACTTACCTGCCGTGTGACATCCTCACCAAAGTCGACATCGCCAGCATGGCGGCCAGCCTGGAGGCTCGCAGTCCGTTCCTCGATCACCATGTCGCGGAGCTGGCAGCGCGGATGCCGCTCGACCTGAAGTTCGAGCGCGGGCGCGGCAAGAAGATTCTGGTCGAGACGTTCAAAGACCTGCTCCCCGCCTCGATCCAGACACGCAAGAAGATGGGGTTCGGCGTCCCGATCGATCACTGGTTCCGCAACGAGCTGCGGTCCTTGATGGAGGAGACGCTGCTCTCGCCGCAATCGCTGGCCCGCGGGTACTTCAACCCCGACACGATCCGCGATCTGGTCACCCAGCACACGAGCGGCCAGTTCGACCACAGCTACCGCTTGTGGAACCTGATGGTGCTGGAGCACTGGCACCGGACCTTCCTCGACCCAGCCAGCCCGCCGACCGAACCGGTACAAACTCTGGCATAGGGTCAAAGGTGTGGGACGGGCCCCTCTGGCCCGTCCGAACTGTAAGACGGGCTTTCCAGCCCGTCTCGCTCGGAGTGACTGCTGACGCACATCGCTTTTCGGAATGCGAAAACCTCTACTCCGTTGGAGGACTCTGTGGTTTGCCTGCCTCTTGTTCGCCTGCGGGACGGCCTGGAAAGGTCCGCCCTACGAAGCGACCGATCCCTTCTGTTCGGCCACATCCAGGCAGCGCCGAGCGATGTGAGTCACGACCCGAGCCAATGCTTCGTCGTCCAGAAACGACTCCCGGCGGGTCGACAGAAACGAGACCTCGTTGCCGAAGCTGGTGATCGACAACATCAGGGGCAGGACATTCCCCTGATGCGTTGTGCGGTCGTAGCGGATGAGTTCCCCAGCTTCGAACTCCGGGTGGAATTCTTCGTTCAGGTTGGCATTACTCAGCCCGCCGAGGATCGGCAGACTGGCCCCCGCTCGGCGCGGAAGCCCGTTTCGAACATACGACAGCAGTGCCATCGCCCATGGATAGTACGCCGCAGAACTCCGCTGCTTGTGAGACTCCAGTTGACTATGCGTGGCTGCGACGAGATCCCGAAAAGCGAGTGACCCACGGAGCGAGATCCGCACCAGATAGACTCCCAACATCTGGCCGAATTCCTGTCGGGAAGACGCGACAAGAAACTTCCGCAGATCGACAGGACACTGCAGCGTGAGGTGGGATCGCAGCCACCCGGGCTTCCGATACGATGGCTCTTGTAACAGGGCCTCGCCCATCGCGGCGAACAGCAGGCTCTGGACCGAAACTCCCAGATTTCGGGCCGACTCCTGCAGCTGCGAGACCGGGATTCGATCCGCATGCAGCCGAACGATCGGTCGTTCCTGCCCGGATGAATTGCGAGTCTGCGGACGGAGACTGCGAGCGAGGCCGAAAAGCTCCGCGACGGCATACCGCAGGAGGCCCACGAACCTGGGTGGCTGGGGACCGCGGCGCAGGTCGCTCCAAAGCTGATTCGAGTAGACCGGCAGCGGCCCCTCGACAGGTCGCCCGCAGCAGGCTGCGATCAGTTGGCGGCAGACGAGCCGAATCGACACGCTGTCGGCAATCGCATGCCGATAGGTGGCCAGGATCGCTCGCCGGGGTATTTGTCCGCTCGCAGGCTGGGCTTCCTCAATCCACAGCCACCGGATCGGACAACTCCGAGTGGGAAACGGCCGCAGCAACTCGCGCTCGATCGCCGTTTCCTGACAACGATCAAAGTCCCCTTCAGCTACGATTCGCTCGACGACATAGACCGAGGCCTGGGGTTCAATCACATAGTGCGAGCTGCGGGCATCCGCAGAGAGGTCTCCGATCCCCAGCGTCCTCAAAATGTGCGGCACGAGTTTCTGAAACTGCTCCCAGGTGACCGGACAATTCGGCCCCAGCTCCAGCAGATGGCAGGCGTTGAGCGGAGCAGCCTGCTCCCAGTGCAGCATCTTGCGCTGCGAACCGTTGACGATCACTGGAGACTTCATGGACTGATCAGCTGGTGGCTGGAATGAGGGCCCCGTGCGCTGGCTAACCTCGGATTTGTCCATCTCCGTGAACAACGTATTTATAGCTGGTGAGCTCGACCAATCCGCACGGGCCGCGGGCGTGGAACTTGTCGGTGCTGATCCCGATCTCGGCTCCCAGGCCCAGCTCACCGCCATCATTGAAGCGGGTGCTGGCGTTAACCATCACTGCGGAGGAATCGACAGCTGCGACGAACTGACGCGATGCAGCCAGGTCGTTGGTGATGATCGTTTCGGTGTGGTGCGAGCTGTAGTTCGCGATATGTTCGATCGCCTCGTCGAGCGAGTCGACCACGCGAGCCGAGAGGATCAGGTCGAGGTACTCAGTCCGGTAGTCCTGCTCGGTCGCCAGCTTGGCATTGGGCCAGTACTCGCGGATGCGGGCATCTCCGCGAACTTCCACGCCGGCCTGCTGAAGGGCCGGACCCGCCAGGGGCAGGAACTTGTCAGCGATCTCGGCGTGGACCAGTAAGCACTCCGCCGCGTTACAAACGCCGGGCCGCTGGCACTTGGAGTTGATCAGGATGTTGAGTGCCATGTCGAGGTCCGCCGACTTGTCGACATAGACATGGCAGATCCCGTCGTAGTGCTTGATGACTGGCATCTTGGCCTCGGCCATCACGCGCTCGATCAATGACTTGCCTCCGCGAGGGATCGTGACATCGATGAACTCGGGCATCTTGAGGAACTGGCCGACGGCCTCGCGGTCGGTCGTCTCGACCAGCTGGACCGCATCCTCGGGGAGCCGGCAAGCCAGTAGCGTCTCCTTCAGCACACGGTAGATCGCGAGATTGCTGTGCAGCGCTTCCTTGCCTCCTCGCAGGATCACCGCGTTGCCACTCTTGACGCACAGGGCCGCTGCGTCAGCGGTGACGTTGGGCCGCGACTCATAGATGAAGAAGACTACGCCCAGCGGCACCCGCACGCGGGTGACCAGCAACCCGTTGGGGCGCGAGTTGCTGTCGATGATCCCTCCCAGCGGATCGGGTAGCGAGGCGACTTCTTCGAGTGCAGCTGCCAGCTTCTCCACTCCGGACGGAGTCAGCCGCAGCCGGTCAATCGCAGCTGAGTTGAGTCCATATCCGGGAGCGGCTTCGAGATCGCGAGCATTCTCAGCGACAAGACTCGACGTGGCAGCGCGAAGCCCGGCGGCTGCGGCGCGGAGCCATTGATTCCGCTGTTCGCCCGAGGTGAGTGCCAGCTGGCGGCTGGCAGCCCGGGCCTGCTGGGCGACTTGGCGGGTGTATTGGGAGAGATCGTTCATGGGGAGAGTATTCGAGGCAGCGATGCAGGTGTCAAATCTGAGGGGCGGATGGCAGATGGCGTATGGCAGATGGCCAGACGGGGACGGCCTGGAAAGGCCGTCCTACTGCGTCACGCTTCTCGGTCGGTGCCGAGGACGACGAGGCTGGCGATGGTGGTCAGTGTGCCGGCGACCAGCCAGCCTGTCAGCGGCTCGTGAAACATCCAGACTCCCATCAGCCCGCCCATGGCCGCCTGGCTGGCGTTGATGAGATTCACCCGCACGACGGGGAGGTGTCTGAGGGCTTCAGAGACCGAGAAGAAGCCGATGGCATTGAGGACTCCCGCCATCAGCAGAGCGGCGTAGCCCGTCCCGTTCAATCCGCTCGCCAGCGGTGACCAGCCGACTCGAGCAGCTGCGATCAGCATGGGCAGCAGAGCGACGGTACTGGAGACGCCAAGGACGACCGAGATCGGGTGACCGCTGCGTATCGAGCGGCGCACAACGACTCCTGAGAAGGCGAAGCCGGTCCCGCTCCCCAGCGCGGCAGCAGCTCCCCAGGCGATCTGCTGCCAGGTCAGGTGGGCCGTGTTGGAATTGCTCTTCGTGCCCTGACTGAGCAAGACGACAGCCAGCATCAGCAGGGCCATCGTGACGAGTGTGCGCGGGCGGATCGCGTCATTCAAAATCACACGACCGAGAATCGCACTCGTTGTGATGAGCGAAGCGAAGCAGAGTGGAACCGACAGTGCCAGACCCGCGCGGCTGAGCGCGAACTGGAACATGACGTTTCCAAAAAACTGCATCAGCAGTCCGTTCAGAATCAGAGAGCCGATGACCTGACGCGTCGGGCCGAGCGAACCCGGACCGCGCCATTGGCGGGCCATCAGGAACCAGCTGGCAACGGCCGTCGGTGCGACCTTCCAGGCTGCGATCCACATCGCCCAATCGACATCCGTACGAACAGCCACTTGCCGCAGCCCGGCGTTCGTGAAGCTGTAGCACAGCGCGGCGAAAGAGCCGAGGAGCAGCCCCTTGAGCGATGGCGGCAAGGCGGTCCACCGCTGCAGCAGTGACGATGACCGAGGGCTGACTGGCAGCCCCGAAGACTCGGTCATGCCGAGGGCCTTTCGAGTCCGTAATCGAAGTGTGAATGTGGCGGAGTATATCCGAACGGCGAAGTGTGACTACGTGATTCCGACCAGCGTCAATCGCAAGAACCGAGATTCCGGGCTGGTGTTACTCGCGAGCCTGCGATAAGTTTCTCGCCGCTTCCTCCGGGTTCGAACGCAAGTTCCGATGAAAATTCGCCGAAGGAAGTAGAACACCAATTGCAGACTCTCTCGGGATGCTACAATAGGTGACCGGCCAAGCCGAGGAGGTGCAAATCTCCAAGGTGCGGCTCTACGATCTCGAACGACCCGACTGCTCGCGCCTAGTGCCGGAGGACCAACAAAACGCGTTGGCCATAAACGCAAAGGTTGTGCTAGACGCAACCTGTTTATCGCCTGTCTCGCAGAGCATCCTGCTGAGCCATACAGGACGAGTGTCGGTTTTTCGAAGCTGCGGATCGGTTCGCCGGTCGGCAGCTTTTTCGTTTTGACGGATAGTGAATGGATCGCAGCTGCCATACGGCTCAATGAAAAAAGGGGAGGTCAGCAGCTGCTGAGCCTCCCCTCACACCCTGGGGCCTCCCGGTCGCGCTCTCTCACAAGAACGACCGGGCACCCATTGGAGTTAGTAACCCTTCGGAGCTTCGTTCGTCGGGCGATCGCAGGACAGATCGCACTGGTTGTTGTCGCAGTCATCGACCTGGTCGACAAAGTGTGAGCCAGAGATGGCTCCCTTGATACAGCCGTTGCTCTTGCGTGACGACAGTCCCGCGAACTGGAACGACTGATTCACAGATCCGACGGCGTCAGCCACGTCATTGAGTTCGGCGACGACCGCATGCTGAACTTCGGACAGCCCGACGATCAGACCGATCACCAGGAGTGTGGCCACGAGGACCAGTTCCGACGAAACCAGAAAGCCAGCTTCATCGTTCCACAAAGCGCGCAGAGACAGAGACATTCTTGAGACCTTTGACTGAGAGTTGGAGCACGATTCCCGTTCATCGCGGACTCGTTCGTCTGCCGCGCGACCGGCTGACAATCGAGTTCAATCCGCGATGGGAAGACAGTCACTGTTCAGGCAATGAAAATGCCGCGTCAAAAGTCGTGAACACTCGCACAACCAGAAACGACGCAAGTTGTTCTCTCACGAGATGATCGGCTACTGATGCCGCCAAACGAGGCATGGCAGCGCCCCGTGGAATGCTAACCAAGACGTACAATCTGTTTCGCGAGGCGCAATGGATTCTTATCAAAATGAACAGGTCGCAGCCGTCGCGGGCTGCGACCTGTCGCGCAGGGGACTTGAGAATCGTGCTCTCTGACTCTTCAGTCCAGAGCCCGAAATTGCATGGATGATGCCAATCGGGATGACGGTGCAAGCTGATTTCATCGCAACACGCTTTCACCAATGAACTTGCAGCAATGTCTTCGAAAGACAACATCCCCGCAGTATCGAATCAACGCGACCAAGTTGTCACAGGGGTTTGACGGCCTGTTGAGGTCTGTCAACATTTCGAATCACCGAGCTGTATCGGAAATCGGCAGAATTCGCCTGTTCACGTTTTCGGTCATGATGTACATCTCACCCGTCGCACGGGGTTCCAGGGATCATTTCATGCGTCGGTCGGCCTTGTCTGTGATCGCTCTGACCTGCTTATTGCAGGGCTGCATCACTCCGTACACGACGGCGTTTCCGTCCCTGTCGTTCATGCCCGCTGAGTATGAGCGTCGCGAGGCCCAGATCCACGACCCGTTTCCCGACATCAACATCGGGCCCGACACGGGAAACCGTCCTCCGGGGTTCACGCAGCAGCGGTCGGAGACACTCCGGGCACAGGATCGCTATTTTGCTGCGCTGCGCCGCCAACAGTCGGGCGCCCCATTTCCCGCGCTCGATGCCCGGCCTCGCACCACGGGAGTCAAATACCCGGCGGCTGTGGAGCGTTAGATTCTGCTCCGGGTTGGACGGATTCGGTCTCGCTCCCGGCTTCTACGGACAGATCTTCTTCCAATCCCAGCATCAGGGACGGAAGCAGAATCAGGTTGCCCGCCAGACCGCTGAGCATGGCGAAGCTGACCAGCACTCCGAAGTACACCAGCGGGAGAAAGTTCGATAGCGAGAGCACCGAGAACCCGATCACAAGAGCCACATTGGCCAGCACCAGCGCTTTCCCGATCTCCGTCGAGGCCACCTTCAACGCATCGTGATGCGACTTCCCGGCCTGTCGTGCGCGTTGATACCCCGCCAGGTAATGAATACTGGAATCGATCGTCAGGCCCAGTGACACGCTGGCGATCATCGCGGTCCCGATGTTGATCGGCATTCCAATCCATCCCATGCCGCCAATCAGCCACAGCGTGGGCAACACGTTCGGGAACATGGCGATCAAGGCCCAGGAAAGTCGTCGAAACGGAATCCAGACGCACACGATGATCAGAAGGATCGAGAGACCAAAGCTCACAATCTGGTCTCGGAGCAGGCTCTGGATCAGGCTCGACAGCAAGACATACAGGCCGGTGACTTCCGCATCAGGAAATGTCTCGCGGGCCAGGCTGCGGACCTTTGCCAACAGGGCCAGTTTCACCTCTGCGGGTTGGCGTTCGCGAGCCCGGAGGACGATTCGCATTCGGCCTAGCTCGTGATTGTACAAAGCGGGTTCGTACTCGGGCTGCATTTGCCGCATCAGCTCACGGCGGTCCTCGAGCGTCGGGGCTCGCAGCTTCGGAATGAAGTCGAGACCATCTGTTAGGGCGACCACCTTGGTCAGTTGGCCCTGGCCGCGCTCGTTATCGACGCTGACCTTCCGCAACTCTTCGGCCAGCTTCCGCACCTTGTCGAGGTACGCTTCATCGAGCTCTGCGGGAGCCGAAAAGTTCACTTCCCAGGTCCCCGCGCCGCCGAACCGGGACTCGAAGTAGTCGAGCGACTCGATGATCGGGCTGTCCTTGCGGAAGTTCTGGCTGAAGTCCGTTTCGACCTGGACTCCTTCCAGCCCCACGCAGGCCGCCGATGTGAGACAGACCAAAACGTTGATGGTCGTCCAGCGCCGCGTCGTCACAAACTCAAACAACTGTCCCAGCCAGAGAGTCAGGCGATCCTCTGCGGAACTGTGCCGCGGATCGGATTGAACACTCCCGATCAGGATTCCGGCTGGAAGAAACACCAGACAGGCGACAGCGACCAGTAAGGTCGCCACCAGCATCATCAGTCCGAAGCTGCGCACGGGGGTAATCGAACTGGTCAGCAACGAGCCAAACCCCACCGCCGTCGTGACGATCGTCCAGAAGATCGGGATGGCCAACTTGCGAACGACTTCGCGAAAGGCCGCGTACCGATCGCCTCGGGCGCGGGCGCTGCGGAACTCGACCGCGACATGCATCACGGTGGCCACGCCGATGATCGTCGTCAGCGAAGACAGCATCGAGCTGACCATGCTGAGCTTAATCCCGGTCGAGGCTAGCAGTCCCTTCGTCCACATCAGGGCGGGCTGGACAACCAGCAGCGGCAGAACCATCCACCGCAAGCTGCGAAACATCCCAACGATCACAAGCATCAGCAGAATTGAGGACGTCACTCCCAGTAGCAGGCTGTCCTGCTCAACCGAAAGGAACATGTCCTGCACCTGCACCGGCTCTCCGGCGATATAGGTCTTGGGCGTGTGCCGGGCAGCCACTTCTCGCAGCTGGCGAATCGTCTCGCGGCGCGAGACCGGCGACTGACCGGCAGGGAGCAGCCGCAGGACAATCGCGATCGTCTGTCCATCTTCTCCGACCAGAATGCCGCGGGCCTGATCCAGCAGGGATCCCGTGATCAGCCGAATCAGAATTGGCGGCACTTCGGGCGGGCGAAACATCTTCCGCAGGTGTTGCGTACTGGATGCCTGAACCCCGGGCACCCGGCTGAGTTCGTCTGCAAACGCAGCTGTCTCATCAAGTACCGCGTTGGAGGTCAAGTTCGGCGGGCGACTGCTGCCGGGTTCTGCGGCGGGGGTGTAGGCCACGAGTACGAACTCGTCGCCCCCAAAACATTGCTTGCTGACCTCATAGCGAAGCAGCAACGGGTCGTCCGGAGAGAAGAACGACTCGATTGACTCGTCCAGAGTCAGCCGGCTGGCCGGTTCATAGCTGAGCAGAGTGGCTGCCATCGCAACCAGCAGCAACCCCCACCGCCAGCGAACCATATGTTCGGACAGCCAGTTCACCGTGCGATCTGGCAATGTGGGCACGAGCGGGCCGATCTCCGGGACGAAAACTTCTCTGGGTGAAGTCTGGGATGTGTTTGCAGGATAACTGGTCGACGTCGGGAATTCGACGAAAAGCGGTCATCCGCTCGACACATCAGTCGACGCTCTCAGGATTTCGGACGGATCGGCAGCGGACTTGTGGTTTCTGGAGGGGCGGGACTCCGAACTCTTGGAAAGTTCGAGAAAGTGCCTTTTCGTCGGGAATTTTCGTCGTATTCTGGTGTCTGATTGAATGTCCCGCGACTCGTGCGGGCCACGCGGAACCTCGTGCATGTTTCATGCACACCACACACAAGGGAAACACACATGAAGCGCATCTCTGCTCTGGCACTGGCCATGGGACTGATGGTTGGTTGCGAGCCAGCCGCTGACGCACCGAAGACCGATCCTGCAGCTCAGACGGCACCGGCTGTTGATCCAGCTGCTGCGATGAAGGCCTCGATGGAAGGCGCTGGCGCTGCGTTGAACGACGCCGCCAAGACTGCCGAAAGCGCAGCCGCTGATGCTGCCACGACCGCTGGTGAAGCCGCCGGCGACGCCGCCAAGGCCGCTGGTGAAGCTGCTGCAGACGCTGTGAAGCCAGCTGAAACCCCAGCTCCGTAGTTGATCCGCTGCGAATCTCGCAGCAGTGATGAAAACCTTGTGAAACGCGGCGGTCACTTCTGTGGCTGCCGCGTTTTGCTTTTTAGAGACCCTGTCGATCCATTTGAGGCCCTGTCGATCCAACGGACCGCACTGCCGAACGGCGTCCGCTGTAGTCACTGCTCATCCGGCTCCCCATCCAACGGCAGTTCCCCGTCCAGCTGTTGAAAATACAGCTCCTGCGGATCGAGTTCCTGCACGACGGCGTACTTGCCATCCAGCCAGCGAGACAGGTCGATCTCTTTGCAGCGCTGGCTGCAGAACGGGAACCATTTCGAACCCAGCACCTCGGGTGGCAGTGTTTTCTTACAGATCGGGCAGCTGACGGGTTGGATCATGGCGGTCACCGGCTGTGGGTGGAGATTGCCGGATTGTAGCCAGTTCCAACGGTTCGCTTCAGGGCGGCGGGGGCTGAAACGGCTTTACGGTCACCTGTCCCTGCTCACTGATCTCGACGCGGATCGCGCCCGCAGCTGCAGTACATAGAACCGACTGAGCCAGCGGATAGGTTTTCTCCAGCGTGGCTGTGACGTCTGCTCCAGAGCTGGCAATCACATGCGTCGGTCGAGCCCAGTCGGCCATCTCTGCGGTGTTGGCGGACTTACCCCCATGGTGCGGAGCCATCAGAACATCAACCGGAGCCAGCGCACTCGCCCGCAGCTGAGCGGCTCCGTCTTTTTCGACATCGCCCGTCAGCAGGATCGTCTGATCGCGATAGGTGATCCGCAACACCACGCTGTTGGCGTTGTCATGCTTGTCGACGATTAACGGAGTCGGATGCAGGACTTCGATCGTCACCTCCGGATCGAGTTTGAGCCGATCGCCAGTCTGAATCAGCTTCAGACTCGTGCCGCGTTTTGTCAGCTCGTCGAACAGCTCGGCGAGGCCTTCCTGCTCGAAGTTGAGGCCATGTGAGGTCAGCAGAGCAGTCCCCACAGGCGTCTGCGAAATCAGGTCGATCCCTCCGTCGTAGTGGTCAGAATCGGCATGCGAGATCACAAACGCGTCGATGTGACCGGTTCGCCGCTGACGCAACAGCGACTGCACAGCCCGGGCAGCGCGGCGTCCGTCGCCCATCGATCCGCAGTCGTACAGCAAGGTTCGCCCGTTGGGGCACTCCACGAGAATCGCCTCACCATGCCCGACACTCAGGAACGTGCAGCGCAGAACTGGCTCCTCAGAACGAGGCCAGGCCGAGACCGCGATCCAGCCCAGAGTCCAGAGCGCAGTGCCTCGCCAGATCCACCGCCGAACATGTGCAGCTTGAACCACAACGAGCGCGAGCAAGAAAGCATAGAACCCGAGTACCCATCCCAGCGCGGGGGCTGGGGTCTCGCCGTATCCGCCCGGCAGCTGGGCCGACCATTCCACCATCTGGACGAACAGCGACAGTGACCCGCTGAACGGAATCGCCACCCACTTCGCCAACGCCGGAATCAGCAGTCCCGTCCCCAGAAACAGATACCCGCAGATCAGCACCAGCGTCGAAAACGGCGTAATCAACGCGTTGACCACCAGCCCGGCGGGAGCCACCAGATGGAACGACCGCATCGTGATCGGAACCGTCACCAGCCACACAGCTGCGGTCAATAGATATCCCGCCAGCAGCCAGCGTCCCGTGGCGGACAGCGCTCTCATCACCCAGGAGCGTTCCCCCGCGAGCAGGCTGTCGGTGAATGACTCCTGCGTTCGCTCCGCAATCCAGGGACTGACCAGAATAATCACAGCCACAGCCACGAAGCTCAGCTGGGCTCCGATATCGAACAGGTCCGACGGGCGTACCAGTAACAGAACCAGCGCGCTGAACGCGAGCGACTGCATTCCGCCCGTTTGTCGCCCCGTGGCTCGACCGAGAACCAGGATCCCTCCCAGCAGAACCGCCCGCATCACGGGCGGACGACTCTCGGCAATGGCTGCATATCCCAGGATCGCAGCCAGCACGCACAGCGAAGCGGTCAGCGACCTGAGCTGCAGCGCCCGGCACAGTAACCACACGAATCCCGCCAGGACGCCAATATGCAATCCCGAGATCGCCAGGATGTGCATCGTGCCACTGCGTATGAAGGCCGTCTCGGTGTCATCGCGCAGGTCCGAGCGGTCCCCAATCAGTAGCGACATCGCAACGGGGCGGATCGGACGGGGCAGGTGATCGAAGATCAGCCAGTCGCATTCCCAACGAACCGCATTGCGGAGCCGCCCCGGCCATGACAGTGGTCCCGCTGGCTGGCTCACGACTCGCACGCAGTCGGGATGGTCGGTACGGATCAGCCGGTCGATTCCCTGCATTCGCAGGTACTCGGGATAGTCAAAGTCCCCAGGGTTACGCGGCGGATCCGGGATCGCGAGCTGGCCGTAGATCTCGACCTGTTCACCTCGATCGGTGTGCAGCACATGCCCCGCGACATCGACACGCACCAGCCCGCTGATGGAGATGGACGATTCGCCGGAGCCGATCAGCTGTTCACACTCCAGCAGAAAGACCGAGTGGTCCAGCCGCATCCACGAGGGAACACCGGGGCGATTGTTGTTGCGAATCGCAATCGGTGAGGCGACTCGCCCAACCACACGCACCGGCTGGGACTCGCGCGGCAGGGCGTGGATGCTCTGCGATTCTCTCAGAGACCAGAACTGATGATGCCGCGCCCCGCCCGCCATCACAAGCAGGATCGCGACCATAGCCGTCGTGAGAAGTCTGTGCGTCAAGAACCGCCAAGCACTGATTGCCGCGACACTGAGGACCAGACCACCCATCAACCACTGGTGCATCGACACAGCAACATACCGGTCGATCACGATCCCGACAGCCAGCAGCGCAGCTGCCGTCAGTGCCGGTTCGCGAGAGCGAGGCGGTGCTGTCGTGATCTCTTCCAAACCCGCTGGCCTCCACGGGATGTCACGGAATTCGTCAGAACGCTGCCGATCAAATCATCGGCTGAGTCCGCTTCACCAGTTGCAGACAGACGCCCCACGGGTCGCGGAGCATCGCCAGCCCGTCCCCATTGGCCGCTGTCTCCGGTCCGCTGACGAGGGTCGCCCCGGCTGCGGACAGCCGTGCCACGTCGGCCGCGATGTCCCTGGAGAGAAAGGCCAGGTGCAGCGCAGGCGGCGCAACGCTCGGCAGGTCGAGCGCCGGAGCCTTGGCGTTCCCGTAGATTTCGATCATCACGGTCCCGCTGTCATCGGCCAGAAAATGCCCCCACGGAGCCTCCAGGAACCGCCGCTTGACTGTCAGCCCCAAGTGGTCCACATACCAGCGGGCCATCGCCAAAGGATCAGGCACGTTCAGGGCCAGGTGTTCAATCTTCATGGTGTCTCCAGCACAGATGTCAGACTCTCCGAGTCTGCTCGGCAGCTTCAGATGATGGCCTCGGATCGGTCCGGCAGAAACTGCCGATGACCTGGAATCGTTCGCAGCCTAGAATATTTCGCACCAGGACGGAAACACTCGACGACGACGCTCCGTAGTCGCATGAGTCAGGAGACAAGGACGTGGTTCAGATCGGCACCATGGCGCGCTCCACGCTCCCTCGAGAACCGCATGCGTTCCTCGTTGTGCGCGAGAATCAGCTTGCGTATCAGACCGTGATGCGGCTCAAAGCCCGGCATCCGCGGATGACGACTCCGATCGTCACACTGATCGGCCCAGCGGGCTCTGGGAAATCGCACATCGCCCGCCAGCTGCACCGCGAAGTCCTGGACGAGCATTCCGCCACCAGCATCCTGCGGACCTCAGCTGCGGAGTTCACTGGCAAGTTCCAACGGGCCGCGCGAGAATCGCAGATTCGCGAGTTCCAGAAGGCCCATCGCGAGAAGATCGATCTGTTGATCTTCGACGACCTGCATGAACTGCAGACCCGCCCCGAGGTCCAGCAACAGCTGGTCGCCATGCTCGACGACCTGCTGGCGGCCGGCGGACGAGTGTTATTCACCGCACGGCAGTCGCCCGGTGAAGTCAAAGGTCTCAACCGTCGACTCGTGAATCGGTGCCAGGGAGGAATCCTGGTCGATCTGCAGGTTCCCGGAGATTCCAGCCGCCGAAAACTGATCGAGCATTTCGCCGGGTCGCTCAGCTTTGTCCTGCCGGAGCCCACTGTGGCTGTGCTGGCCAAACGGGGGCCATCGACTCCAGGTGAACTTCTCGAGATCGTCGGTCGGCTGCGGCAGGTCCGGACCAAGGGGCCGATCAGCCCGGACGATCTGGCCTCGTTCCTGGCGACGACAACGTCGGCCCTGACGCTGAACGAGATCGCCAAGCGAGTGGCCCGCCATTACGGTCTCAAGCTGACCGATCTGCGGTCGGCCAGCCGGTTGTCGTCGCTCGTTACAGCCCGGCATGTGGCCATGTATCTGGCCCGCGAGATCGGACAATCTCACTTTGCGACGATCGGTGACTATTTCGGCGGTCGCAATCATGCCAGCGTGATGTACGCCTGCCAGCGCGTCGAGAAGCTTAAGGACTCGGACCCCGCTCTCTCTTCGGACCTGGATCAGCTGACCGCAGCCATGAGCCGCTGAGTGAACCCTCTCCAAGATTTGGTGTCCGAAGGGGTTCGTACCGCTTGATCCAGGTTCTGCCCGCCACGTACTCATGTCCACGACCCCCGAATGGCTCGACATTAACGCCCGGTTTCGGATCCCGTTATCCGAAATCGAGTTCGCCGTCGCGCGCAGTTCGGGACCCGGCGGGCAAAACGTCAACAAAGTGAACTCCAAGGTCCAGCTGCGCTGGAAGCCCGCAGAGTCCCCTTCGATTCCGGAAGAGGTTCGGTTCCGCGTGCTGACAAAGCTGGAACCCCAGCTCACCGTCGAGGGTGAACTGCTGGTGATGTCCCAGCTCTATCGGGACCAGCCGCGGAATCGCGAAGACTGCCTCGAGAAGCTGCGGGAGATCATTCGAACTTCGCTGATCGTCCCCAAAGTACGGAAGAAGTCGAAGCCCTCGCGAGCCTCGAAGGCACGACGGCTGAAGGACAAGCGTCTGGGGTCCGAGAAGAAGACCCAGCGCCGCAGTCCCAAATTGGATGAGTAATTGAGTTCGTCTATTCGCCGTCGGACTCGTCCGACGTGCCCCCCAAAACAAACAGGACGGGTGAATCACCCGTCCTGTGTTGTGTAAACAATCCCACCAGGTCGGTTACTTCTTGACCTGGATCGCCTTGGAGATCGGAGCATTCGAAGCTCGATTTCCAACACCATCGTTGACCCCGGCACTGCGGGCACCGGCCTTCAAGGTGAACGGAGCGTCTGAGCCAGGAATGTACAGCCGCGATTCTGGCTTCCAGCCCAGGTAGGTCAGGAAGTCCTTCATCGACACGATCCGGATCCCGTGTTCACGGGCTTCCTGAACCAGCATCTCGTGCTGCTTCTGCACAGCCAAGATCCGCTGCAGCTTCGCATCGTCACCCACAGCTGAGGCAGGGTCACCCACATCGCCCACGACCAGCCACTTGGTCTGGACGGTGATCAGACCTTCAGCGGGTTCGCGGATTCCGTCCGAGTTCACTTCGACTTCAATCTGAGCCCCGGCGTTGGCGAGCTGATCCTTCAGGATCTTGCGATCCTTCTCGTCCATCACGCCGTCCTTGTTCAGGTCGGCGTTTCCGACGATGGCGAAGTACTCGGTCAGGCCGGCGTTCCAGGCGGGCGAGAAGACTTCGTCGCCGATCGCCACGGGACGATCACGTTCTTCTTCAATGATTCGAGCGATGGCCGAGGTATCGCGGACTTCCACGATCTCGATCTTGGCCTTCACATCTTCCGGTCCGCGAGCGATCCCCTTGTTGGTGCGGCTGTAGACCGAGAAGGTCACCTGCGGACGCAGGCCGTCTTTATGTCCCAGATCCAGCCAGACGGTCCCGTTGGTGTTGTCCACGTTCGTGACGTGTCCATCGGGAACGTCAAAGCTCAGGTTCTGGATCTCTTCGAGCTGTTGCCGCTGGTAGTCCACGACCTTGTTCAGGCGGGAGATGTGTTCGGCATCTTCTTTCGCCTTGCGGGCCGACTCGTCGCGAATCTGTTCCTTCTCGATCTGCTCGGTCCGGTACGACTGCTGCCACTTGGCGATTTCGGCATCCTTCTGACGGACCAGCTCGTCCCGGTCCTTCACGAGCTTGGTCAGGTCGGCTTCCGACTTCTCTTTGTCGCCCTTGAATCCGTCGACCTTGTTTTGGTTCCCGTTCAGCATCGCCAGGAACTGGGCCTTTTCGGCTTCCAGGTTGGCCTTCAGCTGGGCGTTCTCCGAAGTGGCCGCTTCGAGCCGGGTGAACAGCTGCTGTAAGGCGGCGGACACCGTCAGCTTGTCATCACCGGCGAACGCCTTGAGGTCGCGTCCCATATTTTCGCGAACCGTATTCGCTGGAGCTGGATCTCCCACGCCGACGTCGGCCTGATTGTAGCCCAGTTGTTTCTTCAGGGCCTCGATGTCGGCCTGCAGAGTCGAGATCACCCCGTTTGCTGTCGATTCACTCTTCTTCGCGGCTTCGGCAACCGCGACAGCCTCGCCGTGATTCTTGGCGAACATGATCGTCGTGACCAGCAGAATCAGCGCCAGGATCGACACACCGATCAGCGAAAACTCAACAGCACCGGGGCCGGACTTGGACGGAGCAGCCATGAGAAAGGCCTTTCAGAAGAGGGCCAGCAGCGAGACGGATTGGATGTGTAACCCAGACCGGGCTGCACAAGACACTGACGCCGGACTTCACCGGGACACCGGCAAATTCCGCAGCGCGCAATCCCTTCGCGCTCGACTCCACATCCTCTGATTCGGGACTCCGAGGACGCGGCTGCAGTTCAATTCAGTTCCCTGCTACGACGGTTGTGCCGCGTCTCTCAGGAAACACCCGAATAATCCGCACCATCCGCAGTTCGGGCGCGACGGGCAAACTCTCTCTGTCAGTCTAAACCGGTGCGATCCCAAGTCAAGAGGGGGTCAGCCCGCTCCGCCCGCAATTGCCGGGGGAAATGGCAACAGACGGAGCAAAGCGAACCGTGCGAACTCGGGATTCGGCTGGTATTCTGCTCCGCACGCTTCAGTCCCCTCTGTCGGGCCGATGCCCCCCACCTGTCGAGCCAGCATGCGCCGCATCCAGATCATCGATTCCCATACCGGCGGCGAGCCGACGCGCTGCGTGATCTCCGGCTTTCCGGACCTCGGAACCGGCACGATGGCCCAGCGCCGAGAGATCTTTCGCGACCAGTTCGATCCCTGGCGCTCCGCCATCGTCAACGAACCGCGCGGTTCTGACGTCATCGTCGGAGCCCTGCTCTGCGAGCCGGTCGACCCGACCTGCGCAGCCGGGGTGATCTTTTTCAACAACGTCGGCCCGCTGTATATGTGCGGGCACGGTACCATTGGAGTGGCGGTGACGCTGGCTCACCTGGGCCGCATTGGTCCGGGACTGCATACGCTCGAAACGCCCGTGGGAGTCGTGAGTTTCGAGTACCACGGGGAGAACCGAGCGACTCTTGAGAACGTCCCGTCGTACCGGACTCGAGCTGATGTCCGGATCGAGGTTCCCGGCATCGGTCCGCTGACGGGCGATATCGCCTGGGGCGGGAACTGGTTCTTTCTGGTGAAGGACTACGCCGAGCCGATCGAAGTCGCCCGCGTCGAACGCCTGTTGGAAGTCTCCCGAGCAGTCCGCCGCACGCTGGAGGCCCACGGTATCACCGGCGAAGATGGCGGAGAGATCGACCATATCGAGTTGTTCGGAGCCCCCGGCGACTCGGCCAATCACAGCCGCAACTTCGTCCTGTGCCCGGGCAGTGCCTATGACCGGTCCCCCTGCGGAACCGGCACGAGTGCCAAACTCGCCTGCCTGGCTTCGGACGGCAAGCTGGCTCCCGGCGAGATCTGGCGGCAGGAGAGCGTGATCGGCAGCGTCTTCGAAGGCTCCTACCGCCGCGACGGAGACACGATTATCCCCCGCATCACCGGGACCGCCTTCGTCAATGCCGAGGCGACACTGCTGCTCGATCCCCGTGATCCATTTGAGATGGGGATTCGTTAGCCGTCGAGCTTGTTCGACGTGCGGCTTACTTCAAGCTCGGGTCCGCATCGGCATCCGCCTTCTTATACAGCTTCGTCGGGATCAGGTTCTCGGCAAGGACTTCTTTCCCCTTCGAGTGAGCCACGATGGCGTTCACAGCCTCGATCCCCATCCGGTCCGGAAACTGAATCGGATCGGCGTAGATCTTCCCTTCCTTGATCGCCTGTTTGGCTTCGGTCTGGCCATCGAAGCCGACGATCGTCACGGCATCGGCCTTTCCCGCTTGCTCCAATGTGGCCCGTGCTCCCAGTGCTGATGGATCGTTGATACAGAAGACAGCTTTGAGATCGGGCTTCGACTGCAGGATGTCCTTCATGGCTGCAGCACTTTTCTCGCGGTCGGCTCCCCCTTCGTAGGTTCCGACCACTTCGATCGGATTCGCCGCCTCGGAGTTGTGGGCCTTGATGACCTCCATGAACCCTTTCACACGCAGTCGGCACGACTCTGCCTGAGCATATTCCAGAACTGCAACCTGCCCGCCGGCTTCACCGAGGACTTCGATGATCGCATCCCCAGCTGCACGACCGCCGCCGAGGTTGTCGGTGGCGATCTGGCTGACGATATCGACACCCTCTTCCAGGCAGGGAATGTCGACAGTAAAGACTGGAATTCCGGCTTTGTTAGCAGCCTGGATCGCCGGGACGATCGAGCGAGATTCGCAAGGGCTGAGCACAATGGCCGAGACTTTCTTCACGACAAAGTCGTTGACTTGGTCGGATTGCTTGGCGGGGTCCTCGTCCGCGCTCAAGGCGATCGTCTCGTAGCCATGCTTCTTGCCTTCGCTTTCGATGTTGTCGGCGATGACCTTGAAGAACGGGTTCTCGAACGTCAGCAGACTGACCCCGATCGTACCACGGGACGTCGGAGTCTCTGTCGCCTCGGGTGTCTGAGCCCCATTCGCGGGAGTTCCTGAAGCAGCTCCACCACCGGCAGCAGGAGCCGGTGGTGCCGTCTTCGCGCAGCCCCAGACTCCACACAGGATCAGACTCGCCAGCCACAAACGTCGAGAAAGCATGATCTTCCGCCTCAAGAGAGGTGATCGCAAGTCGATGGCGAGCGCCACCATTGAGCCCTTACAGATAACCGGCTCGTGAGGGAAAGTCACGCGCGGGGCGGGAACGGCGGAATTCTCAGGCGAGTTCTTGAGAGTCCTTCGAACCGTCTCGCTTTACTCAGTCGCCACTCTTCGACCGTCCTGTCCATTGGGTCGGGAAGCCAGTCCCTGACGCACTCACGACCGCAACGAGGCGAGTTGTTCGGCTTCGAGCAATTTCCGTTTCGTCTCGACTCCACCCGGAGCACTGAACCCGCCCAGGCAACCGGATGAGCCGACGACGCGGTGACAGGGAATGACGATCGGCACCGGGTTTGAGGCCATGACGCTGCCGACAGCACGGGCTGCTCCGGGGGACCCAGCGAGTTCGGCGACTTGACCGTAGGTCAGCGTTTCGCCCCGAGGAATCGCTCGAACGATGTCGACGACACGCTGCTGAAACTCCGTCAGCGGGCGATCACGATCAAGCGGGATCTTGGGGAACTTCACCTTCTTCCCAGCGGCGAAGGCTTCGCACTGCTGACGCAAGCTGGGGTTCCAGTCGCGCTCCACCAAGTCGTCCACTGCGAGAGCGTCGCGAGCTGCTTGACTTGTGGCATGCCCGAAGGTGATCTTCTTGAGCCCAGCGGCGGTGCCCAGTAATCCAAACCACCCGAGCGGGGTCTGAAACAGCGACAGCGCGGGAAAGGGCTCGGGCATGACTATCCCTCGATGACGATGGCGTCGTTGATCATGTACAGAAACTCGAGTTTGCCATCCAGAATCCGGGCCTTGACCGTCATCACCCCCACGACATCAAATGGCCGCAGCTGGAGATAGTCGGTCGTGAGCCCTTCCCGCATGTGTACGCCAATCTTGTCGTAGATCAGCACATTGCGACCGAAACAGCAGTCCTTCGTGTCACGGACCATCATGAACCCGGGCAACTCTGTTTCCCTGTTTGGGGGGTACATATAGCCGCGAATTCGCACGCGGGTGCCGGTCAGCGCCAGCAGCCACGGGGGCATGTGCTGCTCAATATTGAGCGGAACCGGGTCGGCGTTGAGAACCTTGAGCAGGTCCAGGTCGTCGAAGCTGACGCGGACCGCCTCTTCGGGGCCCACGACCTTGAACGACTTCTCGGGAATCAACAGCTCGATCTTGCGGGTCGGGATCGAGGCGGAAATCTGCTGAATCGGCTCAGCCAGCGGTGGAGCGGGGGGCACGATGCTGTTCGCAGTCGCTGCCACCGGCTCAACCGGGGTCACACTCACCGACACAGGTTGAGTGTCGGGCCCCGTGGTCTGGTCGGGTTGAGCTGAGTTCTCCACCGGCGAGGCCACAACGACTGGAGCCGGCTCTTGGGCTGGGGCGACGGGAACGCTGTCTGGCGCGCGGGAGGCCTCGGGACTCGCGGGCTGAGCGACGACGGTCGCCGCGTCACCATCGGACTCCTGATAGGTCCGAAATCCCTCGTTGGACTCGGTGCAGCCACTGACGGCGACGAGCAGCAGACAACCGGCGATCAGCGGGCGATGCGGGACGTGTGTCATCCGAGTTGTTCCTCTCGCTCCGCGTGGTCACTAGAAGTCCGACTTGGACCGCTCCATGATCTCGCAATCGAGCATGTAAATCGGGTCGAGTTCTTGACCCGTGTACTTCGGATTGAGCTTGAATGTCCCGGCGACCGACACGCGACCCGCCAGGTAGTTGCAGGTCTTCCCGTCCGCCATGACGCAGCCGACCATGTCCGTCAGCTTGGGCTTGCCGCCGAAGCAGCACTGATCACTATCCTTCAAAATCAGGAACGAGGTCAACTCCGTTTGCTGATCGGTCGGGTAGACGAACCCCTTGAAGAAGATCTTCTTCCCCACAAGGGCTTCGACTTCCGGGTTGACCTGAGTCCCCTTGCGACCCGTCACGAATTGCTTCTCCGAGATGTCCCGAATGAAGCTGATGCGATCAAAACCGGACGGGACCTCGTGGCGGTACGCATTGACCTGCACATAAGCTCCCGCCGACATGGAAACCAACGAGAACAGGATCCCGGCAAACGCGACTCCGCTGCCCGTGTATTCGCCCTGCCATTTGCGAATCGATACGAGGGCCAGCACCCCGAGCGCCAGGGCCAGCACAGACACCGGCAACACGATCCACAGGAAAATCCCGATCAGAGACAGGATTCCCAGCACCAGCGAACTGACAGCCAGGGACGACAGCGGGCGGTACTGGAACTCGTTCGACTCGCCCTGGTAACGGGTCTCTGGGGCGTCATTCGGCTCCATCTCCATCTCCGGCTCGCTGAGAGTTTCTACAGACATGTTGACCCTCCTCGGGAACAATGACGGCTGCCAAGAATACGGACTGAAAGAGGCCAATCCGCAGCACACCAGTATACACGTCGGACGATCGGAAGTCCAAAATCGTCGGAAGTTTTGAATTGACAGAGTGTTCCGGAGATTCCGGTTGATCCCGAGAGGCGCAGGGAGCGAGGTTTTCAGGAAGTCGCGGCTCAGCGGGAGCTTCGCTCCCCCAACCGTACACATTGACTTCTCAGGTGAGTTGCTTTTCACGTTGAAGGCTTGAAGGATGGAATGTCAAAAAAACAGCCACCTGCGGGGATTTCGCAAGTGGCTTGTGGAAGGAGGCGCCGGGATTCGGAAAATTGTTACATTGCATGAAATAAAGTTGCCGCAAGATTTTGCTGCGGAGTGCATTGCGACGCAAAGGCGATTACGCAAGTTTTTCGTTATCGGAACCTCAACCGGCCTTATCGGAACTCAGAGTGAGATCAAGTCACGGCCATCGGCCTTTTGAACGTGTGGGGAAGGCCGAGTGGGAACGATCCCTGATAACTCACATCATTCGTCCACCAGCCGATAACCAACGCTGGCTTCGGTTTTGAGGTATCGCGGGCGAGCCGGATCTTGTTCGAGTTTGCGTCTCAGCTGGCCCATGTAAACGCGGAGGTACTGGTTCTCATAGACGCTGTCGGGGCCCCAGACCTCTTTGAGAAGCTGGCGGTGAGTCACGACTTTACCGGCGTGGCTGACGAGGACCTGCAACAGTCGATACTCCGTCGGTGTGAGGTGGACCGGGGTGTCCTCGAGAGTGACCTCGCGGCGTCCCAGATCGACGATCAGATCGCCGACGCGAAAGACGCTATCCACTCCAGGAGCGGCTCGTTGTACGGAATGGCGCAGGGCGACTCGCAAGCGGGCGAGGAGTTCGCTGACTCCGAACGGCTTGGTCAAATAGTCATCGGCGCCCGCGTCGAGCGCAGCCACTTTGTCAGATTCCCGCCCACGAGCTGAGAGGACAATGATCGGCACCTTGGACCATTCCCGCAGACGACTGATGACCGTCAATCCATCCTCGTCGGGCAGCCCCAGGTCCAGGATCACAATGTCGGGAGGTTCGGTGATCGCGTGTCCGATCCCCTTCCCGGCAGTATCAGTTTCCGTGACCACGAAACCATGGGATTCCAGGGAGATCCGCAGGAACTTGCGAATCTGCGATTCGTCTTCAATGACGAGAATCCGTGGCTGGTCGTTACTCGTCATCGGGTGTTGTTGCCTCGACTCGAATCGGGTGACTGCGATTCTACAGCTGGGACGGAGGGGCTGCGAAACTGTTCTCGGGTGGAAGCGGTAGCGTGACACGGAAGAGGGCTCCTCCTCCTTCGCGGTTCTCAGCTGCGATTGTCCCGCCATGCAGTTCCACGATGCACCGGCAGATCGTCAGTCCGATCCCGGTGCCGGCCCGAGCGTTCCCCGCCACTCGATGGAACTTCTCGAAGATCAGGCGTTCTTCGCCCACGGGAAGGCCTGGCCCTCGATCAGCAACTTCCAGAATGAGATTCCGTCCGGCGTGTCGACCAACCAGTTCGATTTCAGTTCCGGGTGGCGAATACTTGGCTGCATTGTCGAGCAGGTTCGTCAGCACCTGCTGCATCAGCAGACCATCAATGGCGACCGGTGGGAGATCGTCCGCGATTGAAGACTGAACGTGATGGTCACGTAACAGACGCCCCATGCGGGCTAGGGTGACTTCCACCACTTCGTCGATCGGTTGCAGCTCTTTGTGCAGCTGGATGGCGTGCGACTCCAGTCGTGTCAGGTCCAGAAGATTGGCGACGAGGCGATTGAGCCGTTCGGACTCATCGACGATCGACTCGGCGAGTTCGGTCCGCTGGTGTTCCTCCAGGCCCGGTCCAGCGACGAGGGTGCTGGCTGCTCCCGTGATCGTCGCGAGGGGAGTCCGCAGATCGTGCGAGACGGTGCTGAGCAGTGTGTTCCGGAGTCGCTCAGTCTCTATCTCCAGACGAGTGTGCTCGGCAACTTCCGCCAGACTGCAGCGTTCCAGTGCTCCCGCGATCTGCGAGGCAAAGGCCTGCAACATGTCTCGCTGGGCGAGTGCCAGTTGGGACTGGGGTTCACGCGGTCGTACGCCGAGGACTCCCACAATTCCGCTGGGGGCCAGCAGAGGAAGATAGGTCGCTGAGGCGCCGGGCAGTGTGTCCGTGCCTGGCCCGGCAGGTCGTGAATGCTCAAAGACCCAGCGGACCACGCCGTCGTCCGATGCGGGCGGAGCCTCCGTGGCGGACTCCGGTTGAGAGAGTTGCCTTTCTCCATCAACACCGAGAATCCACGCCGTCACCCCCAGCTCGCGCTGGATGATCTCACGACTTGACCAGAGGATCGACTCACGGGTCGACAGCCCGGACAGCTGCTTGCTGAGGGCATAGAGCGCGGACGTTCGCTGTTCGCGATCACGCAGGTGGATCGCCTGTGAGCGGACACGGGCTGTCAGTTCGCTGATGACGACACCCGTGATCAGCATGATCGCGAACGTCAGCAGGTACTGGGTATCGGAAACCGCAAAGGTGCCATACGGAGGGATAAACAGCACGTCGAACGCCGCGACACCCAGGACCGTGGCAACAATCGATGGGCCGCGCCCCTGAGACAAGGCGACAACCACCACGCCTGCGAGGTAGATCATCACCAGATTCGTCGGCTCGAAGAAACGAGACAGAACCCACGAGATCAACGTGCAGACCACCACGACCGCCAGCGACCAGAAGTATGGTCTCCAGGCTGGGGGGGCTCGGTCGCGGGCGGTTTGTGGCTGTGTTGTTTCCGCGCCTTCTCCGCTGATGACGTAGACATCGATGTCCCCACTCTCGCGGATCAGTTCGGAGACTAGCGAGCCTCTCCACCATTCCATCCAGCGCAGGAACTTTGGCTTGCCAGCGATAATCCGGGAGACATTTTGCCGCCGGCAGTAGTCGATGACCGTGGACGCGAAGGCCTCTCCAGCGACCGTGGCAACAGTGGCCCCCAGCTCCTCGGCCAGGCGGAGGTTCTCTTCCAGACGCTGGCGATCTCCGGGACTCATGGTACGGGAAGCATTGGCTTCGACATGCAGCGCAATCCACGGGGCATGCAGACTGGCTGCCATGCGGCGCGTGGCCCGGATCAGCCTGGCCGACATGGGGCTGGGGCCGACGCAGACCAGCAAGCGTTCGGACGTCGGCCAGATCGAATCGACGGCGTGGGTCTGGCGATAGTCAACGGTCTCGGCCCCCACACGGTCGGCAGTCTTGCGGAGGGCCAGCTCCCTCAGAGCGAGCAGGTTCCCGCGACGAAAGAAGTTCTCAATCGCCCGCGCCGCCTGTGTCGAGACATAGACCTTTCCACTCCGCAGCCGGTCGATCAGATCCTCTGGCGAGATGTCGATCAGCTCGACTTCATCAGCTTCTTCAAAGACCCGGTCCGGCACGGTCTCCCGCACGGGGATCGATGTAATCTGAGCCACGACATCGTTGAGGCTCTCCAGATGCTGGACATTCAGCGAAGTGTAAACGTCAATTCCGGCATCGAGCAGATCCTCCACATCCTGCCAGCGTTTGGGATGTATCGAACCGGGTGGGTTGGAGTGGGCCAGCTCATCGACCACGATGATCTGAGGCTTCCTCGACAAGGCGAGTTGCAGATCGAACTCGGGAATCATTCGCCCGCGATAGTCGACCATCTTCTTCGGCAAGACATCGAGCCCCAGCACCAAAGCGTAGGTCTCAGGCCGGGCATGCGGCTCGACATACCCGACGATCAGGTCCGCTCCCTCCTTGGCGACCTTGCGAGCCGCCTCGAGCATGGCATAGGTCTTGCCGACACCGGGGGCCATGCCGAAGAAGATCTTCAGCCGCCCGCGCTGCTTCAGGGTTTCTTCGGCCTGCACGCGAGCCAGCAGGGCATCAGGATCAGGACGGTCAGCAGACATGGATGCAGTCTAAACGCTTGGGGCGACTATTTCGCGGAATCGAGAGCCCGGTTCAGGTTCAGCACATGGACTCGGGGTTGCCCCAGAACACCCAGCGTCGGTTGTTCCGTGTGAGCGGCGATCAGTGCGTCGACCTGCTCGCGGGGCAACTTTCGCTCTCGTGCCACACGCCCGACCTGGTAGCGAGCAGCTGCAGGACTGATGTGCGGATCGAGCCCTGACGCCGAGGCTGTGACCAGATCAACGGGGATTGGCAACTGGTTTCCGGGATCGGCGGCCTGCAACCTTGCGATTCGCTCACGGACGGCGTCGAGCAGTGCCGAGTTCGTCGTCGCCTGATTCGATCCGCTGCCACCAAGCCCATTGTAGGGGACCGGTCCGGTGGCCGATGGACGCCCCCAGAAGTATCGAGCAGAGCCAAACGATTGCCCGATCAATTCCGATCCGACCGACCGATCGACTTCGTGGATCAGACTGCCGGATGCTTGTCGCGGAAAGAGGACCGTCGCCACTGCGGTCACCGCCAGCGGATAGACCACGCCAGTGGTCAGGGTCAACAAGACAAACAGAACGATTGCCGGTCTCATTTGAGTCTTCATGTGAGTTCTCCTCTTAGCTTAGCCCGCAGGCCACGAGAATCAGATCGATCAGCTTGATCCCGACGAACGGAACCAGCAGACCACCCAGCCCATAGACCAGCAGATTGCGTCGTAGCAGCAGGTCGGCACCCACGGCGCGATAAGCCACTCCCCGCAGGGCCAGTGGAATCAGCACCACGATCACCAGGGCGTTGAAGATCACCGCGGACAGGATCGCACTGGCCGGAGTGGCCAGACCCATGACATTCAACCGGGTCAGCTCGGGGTAAGTTGTGGCGAACGCCGCCGGGATGATCGCAAAGTACTTCGACACATCGTTCGCAATGCTGAACGTGGTCAGTGCTCCGCGCGTCATCAACAGTTGCTTCCCAATCTCGACGATCTCGATCAGCTTGGTCGGGTTCGAGTCGAGGTCGACCATGTTCCCCGCTTCTTTGGCGGCCTGTGTCCCGCTGTTCATAGCCACCGCGACATCGGCCTGAGCCAGTGCGGGCGAGTCATTGGTCCCGTCCCCGGTCATCGCGACAAGTCGCCCACCGGCCTGGTACTCGCGGATCAGCTTGAGTTTCGCTTCGGGCGTCGCCTGGGCCAGGAAGTCATCGACCCCCGCTTCGGCTGCGATGGCTGCCGCTGTGAGCGGGTTATCCCCCGTAATCATCACGGTTTTGATCCCCATCGATCGCAGCTGGGAGAACCGCTCGCGCATACCGCCTTTGACGATGTCCTTCAGGTAGACCGCACCCAGCGGGCGGTTCCCTTCGCACACGACCAGCGGAGTGCCTCCCTTCTTGGAGATCTGGTCGACGGTGCTTCTCAATGTGGCTGGGAACTCGCCGCCGAGTTCCTTCACATGAGCTTCGACTGCATTGGCGGCACCTTTGCGAATCTTGCGGTTCTCGACATCCACACCGCTCATACGGGTCTGAGCTGTGAAGGGGATGAAGTGCGCATGCAGCGATTGCATGTCACGGCCACGCAGTCCGTACTTGTCCTTCGCCAGGACAACAATGCTGCGGCCTTCCGGAGTTTCATCCGCCAGAGATGAGAGCTGCGCGGCATCGGTCAGCCGTTCGATTGTGACCCCTTCGGCGGGCAGGAACTCGACTGCCTGCCGGTTCCCCAGCGTGATCGTCCCCGTCTTGTCGAGGAGCAGCACATCGACGTCACCAGCGGCTTCAACGGCCCGGCCCGAGGTCGCGATGACGTTCGCCTGAATCATCCGGTCCATCCCAGCAATCCCGATCGCCGAGAGCAGTCCCCCGATCGTTGTCGGGATCAGGCAGACCAGCAATGCGACCACCACGGTCAGCGTAATCGGAACACCCTTGCCTGCAGCCAGGACCGCATACTGCGAAAACGGGATGAGCGTCGCGCAGGCCAGCAGGAAGACGATCGTCATGGCTGCCAGCAGAATGTCGAGTGCGATTTCGTTGGGAGTCTTCTGCCGCTTGGCACCCTCCACGAGAGAGATCATGCGGTCGAGGAACGTCTCACCGGGATTCGCCGAGATGCGGACAATCAGCCAGTCGGACAGTACCAGTGTCCCGCCGGTCACGCTGCTGCGGTCGCCGCCGCTCTCGCGAATGACGGGAGCACTTTCGCCCGTGATCGCAGCTTCGTTGACGGAGGCGATCCCTTCGATGACCTCACCGTCAGCCGGGATGTATTCGTTGGGTTCGACGAGAACCAAATCGCCCTTCCGCAGCTGAGAGGCCGCCACGACATCGGAGGCTGCATCCCGTTTCGGTTCGCGAAGGCGTTTGGCCTGCACGTCCTTGCGAGAGCTCCGCAAGGCATCTGCTTGGGCTTTGCCGCGTCCCTCAGCCATGGCCTCCGCGAAGTTGGCGAACAGCACCGTGAACCAGAGCCAGGCTGAGATGGCCAGGATGAATCCAGCTGGCTCTGCCCCAGGACGGTACAGCGCCTGCAGGTAGAGGACGGTCGTCAGAGCACTTCCCAGGAAGACCGTGAACATCACTGGATTGCGGATCTGGTGCCGGGGATTCAGCTTGAGGACTGACTCCCACAAGGCCCGCCGAACAATTGGCGGGTCGAACAATGGACGGGTCTGTTTGCTAGACATGATTCCTACTCATGAGTGATGCGATTTACGAATTCCAGTGTTAGCCGTCGGGCTCGCCCGACGTGCCAGCGCTAGTTGCTCGCTGTCAGTTGGAGATGCTCCACAATCGGTCCGAGCGCCAGAGCCGGGACGAACGTGAGTGCTCCCACCAGCACGACGATCCCCGCCAGCAGGACGACGAACAGCGGCGTATGCGTCGGCAGCGTGCCCGCTGATGTCGGAGTCTGCTTCTTCCTGGCGAGTGACCCCGCGATTGCGAGGACGGGGATAATGAGCCAGAAGCGAGACACAAACATCGCGATCCCGAGCAGCGTGTTGTAGAACAGGTTGTTGACCCCAATTCCGGCAAAGGCGCTGCCGTTGTTGTTCCCCGCAGAGGACAACGCGTAGAGGATCTGGCTGAACCCATGTGGTCCAGGATTGCTGACTGTGGATCGCCCCGCATCGAGCGACACAGCCAGAGCCGTCCCTCCCAGAACGATCATGGGGGGGATCAGGATCACGAGAGCGGCCATCTTCATTTCGAACGCCTCGATCTTTTTCCCGAGGTATTCTGGTGTTCGACCAACCATCAGTCCGGCAATAAACACAGCCACGATCGCAAAGATCAGAAGCCCATAGAGACCACTCCCCACGCCGCCAAAGATGACTTCGCCAAGCTGCATCAACCACATTGGAGTCAATCCACCCAGCGGGGTGTATGAGTCGTGCATGGAGTTCACGCTGCCATTCGAGGCCGCAGTGGTGGCTGCGGCCCACAGCACGGATGAGCCGACACCGAAGCGGGTCTCCTTGCCTTCCATGTTGCCGCCGCTCTGCTCCGTGGTGGCGACGGCATTGACCCCGAGGCTGTTGATCCGAGGATTCCCTTGGGCCTCTGCCCAGAGCGAAAGCCCCAGCATCGGCACAAACACCACCAGCATTACGGCCAGCAGAGCCCAGCCTTGTCGCTTGTCGTTCACCATGTCCCCAAACGTGTAACAGAGCGCCGCCGGGATTAGCACAATCGCCAGCACCTGCAGGAAGTTGCTGAGCGGGGTCGGGTTCTCCAGTGGGTGAGCCGAGTTCACTCCGAAGAAGCCGCCTCCGTTGGTGCCCAGTTGCTTGATCGCGATCTGCGAAGCGGCAGGGCCCAGCGGAATCGTCTGAGTGGACACTGCTTTCCCGTCCGCATCGGTCATCGGCTCGAGTCGTGAGACCTCGACCGCTGGGCGGAAGCTTTGGACCACACCCTGTGACACCAGTGCCACGGCCAGCAGGAACGACATCGGCATGAGGACGTAAAGCGTCGACCGAGTCATGTCGACCCAGAAGTTGCCGATCGTCTCTGCGCTCTTGCGGGTCAGTCCGCGAATCAATGCGACCAGGACAGCCATCCCTGTCGCCGCTGACAGGAAGTTCTGCACCGAAAGACCGAGCATCTGGGTCAGATTGCTCATCATCGATTCGCCGCTGTAGGCCTGCCAGTTGGTGTTCGAGGCGAAGCTGATCGCCGTGTTGAACGCCAGATCGGGCGGCACATTCCCGAGCTGTTGCGGGTTGAGGGGCAGCGATCCCTGATACCGCTGGAGTCCATAGACCGCCAGCAGTCCCAGCAGATTGAAGAGGAGCATCGCCGTGGCGTATTGTCGCCACGACATCTCCTCCTCGCTGCGTACTCCACTCAGCCGGTAAAACAATCGTTCTAAAGGAGAGAGGACACGATCCAAACCACACGTATCGCCGCGATAGACTCTGGCCATGTACCAGCCCAGTGGTTTCACCAGGGCGATTAGCACACCAAAGAACGCGATGATCTCCGCAATCGCATAGATATTCACGAGAACCACTCCGGACAGAGCATGGCGAACAGCAGATACAGCATCAGGCCACCCGCCAGGACGGCAGCCAGCAGTTGAATCGGGTCCATGTCACTTCTTCTCCAGCCGGTTGCAACCGGCAATCAGGCCCCCGCTCAGCAGGGACAAGCCCGCGAGCACAGCCAGAAACACGATGTCCATCACAATCTCCTTGACACGTTGAGTCCTGCTTCTGAACTCGTCCCAATCGTACGAGGGGCTGCGCAAAATGTGGGTAAGTAGACAACCGGGACACATAAGGGCCGCATAAAGACATGAAAAACGCTGATTGACCTTCACCAGATCAGACAGGAGAATCTCCCTCAGACACATGCATTCGCCGAATTCGCAGTACTGCGGAGCGGGGGAACCAAATCTTGGGGTGAATTCGGTGGTCCACCGAACGGGGCAGTCCAGTTCCGAACCCGTCAGCTAACCTCGCAGGCGTCTGAGGACAATCGATCAGAGAGCCGATCCCGTTTGGGCATCGAGCGACTCCACTGGTGTCTGTTAGGCACCAGTCTCCATGTGTTATCGCCAATGATCGACCGATGAGCCCCGGCTCTGGAGTCGGACATGTTCAGGTCCGCGCTGACGATACGTCGATGCGGCAGCAGGCCAGGAGCCATTCATGCTGGTCCAGGGGAAGCGTCCGCGCGTATTGAGTTGGTATCACGCCGGGCCGATGTTGTTTGGGGACTGGGGTACCAGTCGTCTGTATGTGCTCGGACTGGCCTTCTCGTTTACCGGCCATGCCAGCGTCTGGTTCATGGGAGCGATGTGCCTGCTCCTGGTTGCTGTCGGCTGGGCGTACGAGGTCATCTGCCGCAACTTCCCGGACGGCGGCGGGGTCTACTCCGCAGCTCGCAAGCGGTCCGAAAGCCTCGCCGTGATTGGAGGGCTGCTGCTGTGTGCCGACTACGTTGTCACGGCGGCGCTGTCGGCTCTGGATGCCTTTCACTACTGCCACGTGGGACATCCCCACCTCTGGGCAGCGGGGGCCATTCTGCTCGTGGGGATCATCAACTACTTCGGTCCCTCGAAAGCGGGAACATTGGCGCTGATTGCTGCGCTGGCCACCGTTGCGTTCACGATGATCATCGCGTTTGGATCAACGTCGGAGATCAGTCAGGCAGTGATTACTGCTCCCACAGGGAATCCTGGAAAGTGGTGGTCCCAGTTCGTCGGGATCATCCTGGCCATCTCGGGAGTGGAAGCAGTCGCCAACATGACCGGCATCATGAAAGAGCCGGTCGCCCGCACGGCCCGCTGGTCGATCTGGCCCGTACTGGTCGAGATCGTCGTGCTGAACATGGTGCTCACGTTTGCGATGCAGGCGATCCCGCTTTCGGTCCTCGGAAACGGGGACCCGTCTCAGGCCTATACCGCCCACCGCGATGACATGTTGAAAGTCATGGCTGCCTATTACATCGGCCCCAAGTTCGCAGCTGTGGCTGGTCTTGTGTTTGCCGCGTTGTTGCTCTCAGCTGTGAACACGGCCATTTCGGATCTGGTCAGTATTCAGTTCATGATGGCCCGAGATAAGGAGCTGCCCGGCTTCTTCGGTGGCCTGAACCGCTGGGGAATGCCGGTGCTGCCGCTGGTGTTTGGCACACTGATTCCGATGGTGACTGTGCTGCTGGCTCCCGATGTGGGAATCCTGGCTGAGCTGTATGCGATCGGTGTTGTCGGCGCGATCGCGATCAATCTGGCTGTCTGTGGGACCAACAAGAAGCTGGAGATCAAGGAGTGGGAACGCTGGTCCATGCTGGTGCTGGCGATCTTCATGGGAGCGGTCTGGGTCACCATCGCTTATGAGAAGCCGCGGGCGTTGATTTTCGCCGGGGCGATTATGGGGCTGGGACTGGTCGCGAGATTCCTTTCGAAGAACTACACAAGCGTAGGAAAGTGGATCCTGGCACCGGTCTCCGGCTCCACACAGACGCCGGTGGAGTCATTGGTACTCAGCAGGCAATCAGAAACAAAGGACGATCAGGGGGCGAAGCCCCGGCATCGCACAACTCGAAAGTTCCTTGTGGCCACGCGAGGCAATCCGCGTCTCCTCAAGTTCGCCTTCGAGCATGCGAAGTCGCAGGATGCGGAGATTCTGCTGCTGTTCATTCGCCACGTGGCTGTCGAGTTTGATGGAGCCAGAGAGAAGGACTTCGAAGCCGACGGCGAGGCCATGGCGCTGCATGCCAGCTCACTGCAACTCGCGGAGCAGTACGACGTTCCCTGCCGGTTCCTGTATACGACCGCTTCGGATGTCGCAGAGTCGCTGCTCGATATCGCGGTCACACACGGTGTCGACACCGTGGTCGTCGGAGCCTCCCGCCGCGGCGGTCTGTGGCGTGCCATGAAGGGGGACGTTATCCAGAGCCTGGGGCACCTGCTACCGGAGTCGATTTCGCTGCTGATCACGGCGTGATCTCGGGAATTGACCGTTCCCGCCTCAATGAGAACCTGCCTGAGGAGATCAACATCATGTCACTAACGACCACCTGCCCGGGATGCCACCGCACCAGTGAAGTCGACGACTCGATGCTGGGGCGATTCATTCGCTGCGAACAGTGCCGATGCATGTACTATATCGTGGTGCCGCCCTTGGGTGACGACGGCCATCAGTGGACTTCGGTCGCAGCGACCAGTTCAGTCTCAGGAGCAACTGCCAAGAGTCCCGCCCCCAAGCGAGTCGAGACGGAGGCCGAGAGGCTGAATCGCCGACTTCAGAACTTGACCTCGCTTCTGCTTCTCAACCTCTTGATCGGTGCGATCCTACTCGTGTTGACGTTCATACGTTTCTTGAACTGACCCGTTTCGACAACGACGTGCGTTTTCAACGGAATCGCCTGATCGTGGCGACGAACCTCCCGTTCGAGAACTGGACCAAACTCCTCGGCAGCGAACGTCTCGCCGGCGCTGCCCTCGATCGCCTCATTCGACGATCTCGGCACAGGCTGCTTCGACCAGCTGAGCATCGTCCATCGCCTGCTCGACTTCGCTGGCGACGAACTCTCCGGCCCGGACATGCAGTTGCGACGTGTCGGCTTTGACCAGTCCGGCCTTCGAGATCAGCCGGGACAGAAAGCCATCGGCGATCAGCTGGCGGACGCCGACCTCGTAGCAGACCGCATTGAGGAAATGGTCCGCCGAGGGCGGTTTGTTTTGGTCGTCATTTCCTCGGGAGTCGTTCCCCGCTGCACAGCCCCTCGGCGGTTTCAAACCGTCCGTGACGGCCCGGCAGATCGGACCGGCATCCAGTCGGAACGGCGTGGCTGTGAATCCGACCACGCGAACATGCGGATTGATGATCCTGGCGTCGGTCAGGAACTGCCGATACATCCCCTCGCCATCGGCGGGGATCAGATGGCACTCATCGACCAACACCAGATCGAACGCATCGAGTTCACACGCCCGCTTGTAGACCGACTGGATTCCGGCCACGATCACCGCATGCTCGGTATCACGTCTTTTGATCCCGGCGGAGTATACGCCCACCGGCAGGTCAGGACAGACCTATCGCAGCTTGTCGACTGACTGCTGCAAAAGCTCTTTGACGTGAGCGAGGACCAGCACGCGACCGTTCCATTGCTGGACCGCATCGCGGCAGATCGTCGCCATGACGGGTGTCTTACCGCCACCCGTGGGGATCACGACGACCGGGTTGTCGTCACGCTCCCGCAGGTGGTGATACACCGCATCGACCGGGTACTGCTGGTAAGGACGGAGCGTCAGCACGTTCAGTAGACCTCGTACAGCTTGATGCGGGGCTTGAACCGACGATTCGACGCAGGGTTGAGGAACCAGTCCCAGAACTGCTCGACAACCGAGCTGGCGATCAGGTCACACGCTTCGTCCGGCGTGTACGTTTCCTCGGTGCCGTCCGGTGTGGTGACCTTGAACAGCCGCTCGCAGATGACGGGCGGCTCATCGGGGGCAATGTCTGGAGGCTCGATATCTCGTTCGTGAACGATGGTGGGCATGGCGTGACTTCTTCGGATGATGGAGTGAACGGTCGGATGACGACCGTCGCGTGACCGGGACGACATGGCGCGTGCATCTCGATGACAGCTCGTTTGACCTGGCTGTCGTCGAGGTAGACCCCGGCGTGCTGGAGCGAGTCCCACACGCCCTTTTGACTGCGTCAATTACCTGACCTTCGGTCAGAGTGTCCCAATCACGGCGACGGGCATCCGGAGGAAAAGGTCCAGCTGGACCTGGAGTTGGCCAGAAAGAGGCTGGCCGACCCGCCCCGCGAGGAGAGAGCAAACGCATTCGCGGTACTCTCGACCTTCGCGGCTGAGGCCGCCGCAGCGGATGCAACGGCACGGCAGCTTTAGCCAAGGCAACGTCGATGAGCAGGATGATCGCGGCGGGTTCATCCGGCCGTGCCGGTGCGGTAGCCCACATGCCGGTAATACCGGTTGACGCTCGGCGGGAACGGCAGCACATAACTCAGTGGGGCTACCACTGGAGCTGCCCGATCAGCAGAGGACATAGCGATGTCCCCCAGGTCAGCTCTCAATTCCGCTTCCACGGTGCTCCTCCGCTACGCGGAGCAACCGGGGCGGAGAACGGGATCGTCGCGGGGCTGCCGGGTGCGGGCATCGGGGGAGGAGGGGGCGTCGCGATGCCCGAATCCCGGCGTTTGTACCCCTTGACCACGTTGGTCATCTCATCGGTTTCATCTCGCTTCTTGCAGGCCACCTTCACCAGCAGCGGGAGATCGTGCAGCTCGCCCCCTAAGCCAAGCGATGCTCGTCGAAGCGATGCTTCAAAGAGTGTGCGGCCAAATCGGCTTGACTATTGATCTCGGATGGAGCAACCTGCGAACCGAATACCGCTGGTTTACGGGAGGACTCTCCATGCGACGGAAAACGCCCCTGTTTATACTCTCTTGCGTGGTGGTCCTCGTCATCAATATCGTCGCCACGGCATTCGCCTTACGAAATTCGCAGATCGTCAACGTTCAGCAAGCGGAGAAGTTGCGGCACGTGGAGGAGGAACTGCGACGAGCTCGTTCTGACTTACAAGAAGAGCGTCGTCAGCTCGCGAGTGACTCACAAGCAGGCCCCATGCGCACCTTCGATCGTCTTGCACTGCGTAATGGCGCCTTGAGCGGACCTGACAATGCCTTTCAACATACAACGTTCTTATCGGCCGATCTGCGAGAGGCGACGCTGCAAGGGGGGAAGAGTTCCTTTCAGGGGGCACGTTTTGACAAGGCACAACTCTGCCGCGCGCAGCTCCTGGGAGGGTATGCGTCGTTTCAAGGAGCAACGTTTGTTGATTGCGACCTGTCTGGAGCCAAGTTGCAAGGCGCATTTTCAAATGTGTCGTTCGAACACGCAAACCTGGAAGGGGCTACCTGGATTGGTAACTTTAGAGGTTGCAACGTCAATGGGGCTCGTTTTGCAGGGGCACACTTGGTGGCGATCGACCGCTGGGCGCTAGATACATGCCACTTCAGCGACCCACCGATCTACGACGCCAAGACGCAATTCCCACCGTGGTTTGATCCTCAGCAAAAAGGGTGGGTCAGTGCTAATGAAAGTGGTCCCTGATTGCACCAGAGTGCAATCGCACTGATCGCTTTTTCATTTCATTCTTGTCGTTTCCAAGCACGGGCAGCAGTGGTTGTCGCGGTGGTTAATTGTAAACCGCGGGACGACCCGCTGATCCACCTTTCGATGGTCAACGTGAAGGTCGACCGCCGCCATGATCGACGGGCGTTGTCTCCGGACGAGTTCACCCGACTCGTCGTAGCAGCGCGGAAGGGGAAGCCGATCGAATCGATCTCCGGGCCCGACCGGGCGATGATGTACGTGTTGAGTGCCTGGACCGGCTACCGCAAGGGCGAGATCGGTAGCCTGACAACCAAGTCATTCGATCTGCATGGTGGCCCGCCCACCGTCACGGTCGCAGCTGCGTACAGCAAACGCCGACGACAGGATACGCAGGTCCTGCATGCCGAAGTCGCCCAGCAGATGCAGGACTGGCTGGCGTCCCAGGGAAGAATCTCACCAGACCAGCTGCTGTTCCCGATCTCCGAGATGGTCCCAGGATGCATCGAACGCAAGACCGCCAAGATGATGAAGCGGGATCTGGAGGCTGCCCACGATGCGTGGTTGGATGAATCGGCGAATCCCGAGGAACGCGAACGGCGTGAGGCGTCGGACTTCCTGGCCTACTGCGACCACAATAGGCGCTACGCCGACTTCCACTCGAACCGCCACACGTTCATCACCAGCCTGTCCCGCAATCACGTCTCACCCCGGACCGCCCAAACGCTGGCCCGGCACTCCGATATCCGGCTAACCATGCAGACCTATACCCATATCGAACTGGCCGACCAGCAAGCTGCGATCGCGGCGCTCCCGGCTCCGCCACGCGTAAACGCACCCGTTGGCCCCCAGGGCGGGACAGTTACTCAGAACGCACGATAAACCGTTTCAAAACTGGGTAGCCCTGTGGGCAAACTGTTCGCGTCACGCGGCGAGCCATACACCGGCAGTGGCAGCTGGAACGCCAGGGACTTAGATACACGGCCCGAAGTGACCGGATCGCTTCCACGCTTGGCAGCAACTGCTTGCCGTAGCTTCCGAACTGGATTTCCAGATAAAGCATATGCGACGCGCAGGGTTGCCACCCCGGCGGGAGACTTCGAGGATGTTTCGAACGTCAGGCCTTGTTGCATCGAGATGCCTCTCGCCTCTACGATCCGAAATAGGAATCCATATCCCCGAAGATGAGGCAGTGATGCAGCCAGGATCGGGCGACACGACCAAGTGCGATCTGCCGGTTCTCGATCGCAGCCTAATTGAGCGTACCAACGAACCAGGTGCCTTCGGCAAGGTAGGAAGCTTTCACCTTCAGGAAGAACTGGGACGCGGGGGAATGGGAGTCGTCTACAAGGCCTGGGACGATTCGCTACGTCGCGTGGTTGCCGTCAAGTTCATTCGCCAGGACCGCTCATTGTCATCGGTGGCCCATGAGCGGTTCTTTCGAGAAGCCCGGGCCGCGGCGGCGGTCTCACACCCCAACATTGTCGTTGTTCATCGTATCGACGAAGTGAAGGGGACCCCCTTCATCGTGATGGAGTACGTAGACGGGGAATCGCTGGAAAAGCTGATTGCGAAAGGTCGACGATTTACCCCCATGGAGTTGCTGCAGCTGATCCTGCAGATCACAGAGGGCCTGCAGGCAGCCCATGAAAACGGAATCGTTCATCGTGACATCAAACCTTCGAACGTGATGGTCGAGTCCGGCAGCGGTCGATCAAAGATTTCCGATTTCGGTCTCGCACGCGTGGGCGAGGAGATTTCTTCAGACAGTGAGGAAGGGGCGCTCCTGGGAACGCCAGCCTACATGTCTCCCGAACAGGTCAATGGAACCGCGATTGACGGGCGGAGCGATCTGTTCAGCCTGGGATGTCTGATCTACGCCCTGGTCACGGGGCGGTCTCCATTTCAAGGAAAGAACTTCGCGGATACTGCCACACGTGTGCTGTCGACGACCCCAAAGCCGCTGACTGACAGTTCGCCCTCTGTCCCGGCAGTGTTGTCGAACATCTGTTCGCGGTTGTTGGAAAAGAACCCCGAGGACCGTTATCAGTCAGCGAAGGAAATCAGCCAGGAGATCCGGGGTGTCATTCTCGATCTTCAAAAGGGAGCTGATGTGCCGATGGCTGACACGATTATTGTTCGGTCGCCATCGCAGTTACGTAAGTTGCGGATGCGAATCGTAGCGGGGATGGCGACCGTGGTTCTGGGAGTAATCGCATTCTTATGGATGAACCAATCTCGCCTCGGAATTCAGGGGCTGAAGAGTCCTGCTCCGCAAGGGACCTCGGTCGACAAGCAACGCGTCCTGACCGTCTCTCGTGACCAGACTGATTCTGATTTCCGTTCAATTACCGGAGCATTGACCGCGGCTCAGTCTGGAGACACGATCCGGGTTCTGGACAACCGATCGTACGAGGTCAATCTCCAGGTTCGAGGCATGCGGGATATAACGATTGAATCTCCAGAGGCAGCTCAGCTCGTGCCGTTGGACCCTCTCTCGCCGCTCCTGCAGGTTGCGGAGAGCCAGAATGTCACCGTGCGAGGATTTCGAATTAAGTCGATCTCTGATCAGCACGCGATTCATTTGCTCGACAGCACTGCCATCGTCCTGGAGGACCTGGAAGTGATTGCCAACCCTAAGGAGTTGGCGGTCGTTCAGATCGATGCCTGCAATCGTCAGCCAGGAGATGCGCCACTGGTGATGCAGCGATGTCGAATCGGATCGGAGCGAACTGGCCAATGCTTATGGGTTCAGGCGATCGATCATCCGATCTGGAACCTGGAACTGCGAGGCAACACATTTGTGTCGCAAGGCACCGCAACGGGAATCGTCCTGGCACTGAAAGGTGGCTCTCAAGTCGTCGCTCAGAATGTTGTCGATGGTGGGCATGTCGGAATCAATATGGAGCTTAAGTCCCCCGATGCAAATGGAGACGGTCCCAACCTTCGAATTGAGCACAACACGTTTTTTCAGCAACGGTCTTGGATTGGACTGATGGGGACCGACCCGCGTAGTACGCCATTTGAACTCAAGAACAATCTCGTTCTGGATTCACCTGGCGTAGAGGCCACCGCTGAGCAGCAGGCCGGGGTGACATCTGCTTGTCGCGTCGCTGGCAATGTCTGGGAACGCGATCAGACTCGAGCAGAGTGGGAAACAGAGGATCTGCTTCGCTGGGCAACGATACAGGCCAAGATCAGTGTTCGATCACGTGTTCGGGGAGCAAATGGGTATCTCATTCTGACGGCGGATTCGCCATTTCGTCGCTCCGACAATTCTCCTTCTGTGGGAGCTCTTCCGTAAGCCGTCATGCGCGGACTTGCCGTTACGACCGATAGAACCCGTCTTCTGCCTCTTTGTGCAGACAAGAAAGTCATCGACAACGGTCGACGCTGACCATAGAAGCGTTGTGACACAATCAGTCTTGGGCAGTGGCCGTAAGAGGTTGTGCGAGCGTACAGGTTGATCCGACGATGCCAGACTCTGAATCTCATGTTCCCGAGAGTTTGTGGATTCCTCACGGATCAAAACAGTCCGTTGGTGGGTACACCTCATCTGGAGTGCTCGGAACGAAAGGTTGGGACGTCTGTAAAACGGGCGCTTCGTCGGCGCGACTTTCCCTGGGAGTATTGTCGAGTGGTCAGCTGTCGTCAGGAGTGCTGACAGAGCGAACAAGTTGTGAACCCTCCCGTCGTAAAAGGCCACTTTCCGTCGTGCATGTGGGGCCGTGCTTATTCCGAGGTGGAGCCGAACAACATCTGATTGATCTGGCGCGATTCCTGGATCCCGAACGCGCCCGACTTACCGAGTGCTTGGTCATTGACGGAAATGCGATCGACCTGGCCGTGGCCCGGGATCTCCCGTGTCCCGCACGAGCCGCCACAGGAGAGGACATTACACGGGCACTGCAGACGGCGGATATCGTCTTGCACTGGGGGTTGGAACTGGACCAGTACGTCTGCCATGACCACCAACGGAAAGCCATTAGTCTGTATATCGCCCACGGGGACAGTCCATGGACGCAGGAATTGTTGCGACGATCAGCAAAGTCGACAGATCTTGCAGTGGCCGTCAGCCAGCGGGTCTATGACACCTGCTGTCAGGAGTTTCCCGGAACAGTCATCCTCAATGGAGTGGACACAAGTCGGCTTGCCACGACTCGCAGCCGTCGAGCGGTGCGTGAAGCGCTCGGCTTCTCTACTGATGATTTCGTGGTGGGTTACGTCGGCCGGTTCTCACCTGAGAAGCGACCGGAACTGATCATCGATGCCTTGGCTCAACTCCCTCGCCGATTCAAGGCGCTTTTCCTCGGTTGGGGGCCGATGCAGGCGGAGTTGCTCCAGAATTGCAACTCGCGGATTCCCAATCGATACGCATTCCGCTTTGCCGACCGGAATCTGGGTGACTACTACCAGGCGTTCGACGCGTTTGCGTTGATGTCGACCATGGAGGGGTTTGCGCTCGTATTCCTGGAAGCGATGTTCAGTAGCCTGCCCGTCGTCGCCACGCCTGTGGGAGCTGTCCCTGAGGTGATTACTTCGATGGTGAATGGAATTATCGCCGATCGATCGGGTTCAGATCTGGCTAAGCATCTGACACGGTTGGAATCGAATCCTGAATGGGCACATGGAATGGGAGCCAGCGCACGGCAGTATGCCATGGAACATGGTCACGCCTTGCGGATGGCGGAGGAGTACATGAATCTGTTTGAACAACTGAGGTGTCCATCCGAGGAGCAGGCGTGATCCGTCTGAGGAATACACTTTTCGGCACATCGCCGTTGGTCGTTCACTGCCCGGGACCACTACACGAAGCTTGGGATTTCTTCACCGAGGCGGTCAGGGCGGTGGCGACGCCGCATCGTGCCTACCGCGAGTCGGCGACGTTTGTGACCTGGAACAATGGCCTGCGCCCTGACAAACCGAACGGCCTGATTGAAGAATGCTTTGCTCGATATGGCTGCGAGATTCAGGTGCTGGGACGCGGCGTCCAGCCTTGGAGAAATGTTAATAAGCTGCGGATGACGGCAGACGCCTTGGCAAATGCCACAAGTGAATATTGTGTAGGTCTTGACTCCGGAGATGTGCTGATCGTGGAGCATCCCGATGAAATCGTTCGACGATTTCGGATGCACTTCACGTGTGACCTGCTGTTCAATGCAACGGGAGCCGCCTGTTGGCCGGAGTTGCCTCAGTATGTGATGTTCGAGAGGTCCCTGCCGGGTGCAGCCACGTCCCATGGGCGATGCTGGCTGAATGCCGGTGCCTTTGTCGGACGAACCGATTTCTGTCGGCGATACTTCGCGGAGTTGGCCGACTTCGCTGAACGAAACGACGCGCCCGAAGACCAATCCGCTGTGAAGGCTACGTGGCCTCAATGGTATCCATCGGTACAAATCGATGACCGGTGCCAGATCTTTCAATGGTTCAACGAATCGCGAGAGATTTTCCAGATTCAGCGAACTACCGCTGATCGCCAGCGTCAACTGATCGAATGGCTGCGTCCGCTCTCCCCGGTCCGCTGGGGAGCGGAGGTGGGAGTCCTGGATGGGTACACCTCGGACGTCCTGTTGCAATCGTTTCCGGAACTGAATCTCTGGATGGTGGACCGCTGGGAACCGTTTCAAGGAAGTGGTCTCGATTTCCTGGATGCGGCAGGTTTTGAACGGCTTCGGCGGATGACGCTGTGGTGGACCAGTCATGCTGCGACGCGTCGCTTCGAGTTGCGTCGAGAATCGGCGCAGGTAGCCGCGGAGTTTCCAGAAAGTTCGCTCGACTTCGTGTTCATCGACGCGGATCACACCTACGAAGCTGTTCGACGTGACTTGAAAGCCTGGTGGTCGAAGGTTCGCCCTGGAGGGCTTCTATGTGGACATGATTATGGTGTGTACGGCGATGCGACGGGAGAATGGGGAGTGTCTCAAGCGGCCGACGAATTCGCGGCTGCAAATTCATCCCAGATCACAATTGGATGGGATGGTATGTGGAGCATGACTAGGACCGACCGCAAGCTTCCGTGACCGCTTGGTGAGGTGATGTCGATTTGATGGACTGCCGGTGCTTTCGTGGCATCTCTTTGGACCTTCAGAATGCTAACTGCGGCACTCCGATATCCGGCTGACCATTCGCAGACCTATACCGATATCGAACTGGCCGACCAGCAGGCAGCGATCGCGGCGCTCCCGGCACCGCCACGCGTGAACGCACCGGTTGTCACTCAGGGCGGAACAGTTTCTCAGAATGTACGATAGACCGTCTTGAAACCAGGTAGTCCCCGTGGGCCAACCGTGTGGGTCACGAGGCGAGCTCGAAACCGGCCCCAAGCTTGGCGACCTTCCGGAAAATTGACCGTCAGTTTTTCGAGCATCAAAGGTGCCAACAGTGGTGCCAAGCCGGTCAAAAAGGTGCCAATATTGGTGCCATCAAGTTCGCATCAAAACAGCACTTTTTGCATCGATTTGCACTCAAAAACCCCCAAAACTGCGGTCTGGAGACCGAGGGTCAGTCGCCGTAACTCCCAAACGGGCTCGCGAGATACGCGCCGAACCCAGGGCGGCGAAGCGAGTTACATCGAAGCGATACGCAGAAAAAAGAGAATGCACCCGGAGGGACTCGAACCCCCAACCCTCGGTTCCGAAGACCGATGCTCTATCCATTGAGCTACAGGTGCCGTATCTGGAGTATCTCGATAGAAAATGGTGGTTGCAAGCATGAACGGATTGAACGCCGTTGGGGGGGGGCATTCGCCGAATGGTGGTAGGCGCTGGGTTTTTATGGGTGTACGATGGATCAGGTGTCCGCAGGATGTTCGCGGCTGGTCAGTTGAGGCAGGACGTCTCATGAGCCCAAGGAGGGTGGTCATGAACGTGCGAATTGTCGTTGAAGTCGATGGTCAGCGGGTCTCGGAAATTGTTGAGGACGTGGCGACACTCGACGCCCTGGAGTTGGAAGAGCGGGTCGAGCCGCTGAAGCAGCGGGCGGGGCGGGCGGTGTTGGAGCCGGGGTTGAGTGCGGTGGGGGAGCCTGTCGCCGGCCGTGTTGTTGCGGTCGGTCGATGCGGAACCAGGGGCGGCGTCCGGTGACAGTGATGAGCGGCTCGGGCCGCAGGCCCGGAATATTGATTCGGGTTTTCAGCCCCGGCGAGGTCACATACGAGCGGACGCGGTATCGTTGCCGGAAGTGTGGCGAGTGGCAGACGCCTGCCGACTCGGTTGTCTGCTGTGGTCCTCAGCGTGTGACGAAACACTTCGCGAAGAAGGTCTGCCAGCTGGCCGTGACCGAGCATTTTACGCGGGTGGAGCAGCTGGTCGCGGATCAGCACGAGGTGCATCTGGCGGGCGAAACGATCTGGGAACTGGTGCAACATGTCGGAGGGGCGTTGGAGAAACAGCGACTCGCCGAGGTGGCGTATCGCGAGGAACATCCACTCACTCCGGAGAAGCTTCCGAAGCCGATCATCACTCCGAAGCGAATCTACGTCAGCTGCGATGGGATCATGTACGGGACGAAGGAAACAGAGCCTGATCCCTTACATCCGGGTCAGCAAAAACAGGTCTGGCGACAGATGCGCGTCGGCTGTGTCTATTGCCAAGATGAGAAGGAACGCTGGCACAAACAAATGATCTGGGGCCAGGAGTGGGACTACCAATCGTTCGGACGTTCTCTGTATGAGCTGGCAATTCGGCATGGATATTTGCAGGCCGAAGAGAAGATCTTCGCTGCTGATGGGGGACCTTGTTGCTGGGCGATTAAAGACCAGCACTTCGCTGATGCCGAAGGAATCCTCGATTGATATCACGCCAGCGAACACGTGTGGGCGTGCGCGAACGAACTGCACGCGGACCCGCAGAAGAAGAAGAAGGAGTGGGCGCAGGCTGCGCTGTCCCACCTGTGGGAGAAAGGCGGCACCGGCCTGCTCAATGAACTGCTGGCGACAAGGGCCTCACCCGACGCAGCTCTGGCTCCGCCGATCCAATCGCTGGTGAACTACATCCAGCCTCGACTGGGTCTGATGGACTACCCGCCGCATCGCGAGAAGGGACACGCCATCGGTACTCCAAGCCGTCGTCCTTCTTGTCCTCGGCCAGCAGGTTCTTCAGCTTCTCCGCTCGGGCAGCTTTTTGCTTCTCGATCGTCTTGATGAGGTTGCGGCTCTGGCCCCGGTCGTGAGAGTGCTGCCGCAGCAGCTCGTCGTACTCCTCAATCTGCTTGAGCAGGAACTGCTCCTGATATTCGCGTGACATGCCGATCCGTTCGAAGCTGCTTTGAGTGACGATGATGCCGTCCCACTGTCCGCTGGCGATCTTGGCCGTCAGGAACTTGCGGCGGTCCCGCGACAAGTCGTCCTTCGAGGCCACCAGCAGCCGAGCGTTTGGGTAGAGCTGCATGAACTCGCGAGAGAACTGTTCGAGCAGATGATTCGGGACGACATACATCGGCTTCTGGATCAGCCCGGTCTGCTTCATCTTCATGCCCGTGGCTGCCATCGTGAATGTCTTCCCAGCCCCGACCGTATGGGCCAGCAGCGTGTTGCCGGAACTCATGCCCCGCCAGACCGCATCGATCTGGTGCGGGCGAAGTGAGAGCGTCTGATTCAGTCCGGGGAAGTCGAGATGCGATCCGTCAAACTGCCGAGGCCGCAGGTTTCCAGCGACATGACCAGCATCGCATCGGGGTCTTCGCGGAACTTGACGAGGTTCGGCATTCGGCGGGTGACCGTTCCGTCCTTCGTGCGGCCAAACGTCGTGTGATTGATCGGACCATAAGCTGCGACAAACCGGTCATAGGTGCGGTTGAGTTCAAGGCGGGCCTGATCGCGATGCTCCGCAGGCCAGCCCTCGTTCTGTGACTGCAGCACCCGACGAGCCTGATCCCGCAACTCGATGAGGGCAGAGAGCCGTTGCCCCGTCATCGTGCCATCGGCCCGCAGCGTCGTGCCGCCATAGACGACGGGGATTCCCTGGCCGCCTTCGACCTGATGCACGACCCGCTGGGGACTGAGGAAGAAACTTCCCTCATTTACATACCGCTCGGCCGGAGGCGGGATGAATGCCGGAGCCGACGCAACCGACTTCGCGGCCACTGCCAGCGGCTCAAACCTTGGCAGCTGCTGAACCGCCCGCTCCAGATCACTCTGCAGGTTCCCCGTCCCAAGGACCGAAATCCCCTCGCCACCATAGAGCGTGTCCCGAGTCGACCAGGTGCCGAGCACCATCTCGGGTTGCTCGGTGAAGTAGTGGTTCACCGGGACTTCACGTCCTTCGACGGAGACCGGTTCCGTCCGCAGCCAGTCGGGGTCCGCATGACGAGCCGGTACCCCCGGCCCGCGTTTCCTCAGGAACACGATGTCGGTGACGACGGCGGTCCCTTCACGCTTGAACGCATCCGAAGGGAGCCGGTCAAACAGCGACCGTGCGTACCGATCCGGCTTTACTCGGGCGACAAAGGACGGCGGATGAACGCCATCGCGGCGGCTCGAAGCTCTCCGGCACCGACTCGTCCGTCAGCCCCGCCTCCCACTCGCTCAGAGCCAGCTCGAACGCCGTTCTCGTGATCTGGCTCGTTTCGCTCTCCGGCATCACCTCGACCAGCATCGCCGACCACTCCAGATGCCGGGTCCGCAGCCGCTGGGCCTGCTCGTTCAGCGTCTCCAGCAGAACGTCGCTCCGCCGCAGATGTTCGTGCAGCTGCGGTCGCTGCTGCAACAGTTCGAGAATGATCGTCTTGTACTGCATGAGTGGTTCCTCCTTGTGGTGGCTGGGAACTATGGCGAACGGGTGCCCGGCTGTCGGAACCGAGCGGGAACAAAGACTTCTGAAACAGGTGAGGAGGCTTCCGACGCATACTTAGGGATGCACCGTTTTCCGAGCACCACGCTCCGCGGAGACGTTTCTTGCGCTGGATGTCTGATTATTGCAACTGTTCATAAAGCCAACTGCTGGATAGGGTTAACACTCTTTAGAGAATATCACACTCGGAAGGAATGCGCAATCAAAATCGCCAGCCTTCGAACCGGACGAAGCGGCGCGATGATGACTCGGTCTCAGAAAGTCCGGAAGGCCGACACACGGGCGTTTTCTCAACAGTCTCAATTGCACGTAACCTACACGAGCTCCTGCACGCAGTCTCGCCACGAGCGAAAACGGAAGTCTCAGAGGTCGAGAAGCTTCCAGTACCGATGATGTTCTCGGCTGGCGCAAACCGGTCGTAGTCGCTACTGCAAAGTCGCAATCCGTCCATGTGCAATGCCCAAACGATTGATAACCAGCCGACTTTGACTCGAAGGTGGGATCCATCGAAATTGACCGTAGCATCGACAATCGCCAAACTACGGACGAGTTCTGCGCAGCTGGTCGGTAGAACTCCAGTAACCACGTTCAGGCAGGTCGATTTCTATGGACGCATCTCAAGCAGTTCAGCTTCTGGTGAACGCTTTCCGAGGGAACGTCGAGGAGACCGAGCATGATTACACGTTTTCAGTCCGTCCCCTAAGCAGTGGCCACACTGTGTCCGTAGAGCCGGTTTCAAAACCCTTCCACAACAACTTTCAGTTGGCAAGGCATTTGCATGAGTGTTGAGCAAAGGAGTGCTCAGTCATGCTCATCACGCTGTCGTGGTTTCCGTCCTATGGGCGGTAT
>JBIIOI010000132.1:0-4699 GCA_044337025.1 Planctomycetaceae bacterium | reverse complement strand
GATCGCGCATCGCCAGGGCCTCGCCGATGTCGGCATCGGTGAAGACGCGCCCTTTGGGGTCCAGGACCTTGGCCTGTTTGGCGACGCAGCGTGCGGCCAGCGGGATGTCGGATGTGACGACGATATCCCCCGGACCCGACTGCTCCGCGATCCAGTCGTCGACGATGTTCAGACCGACTTCACTGCGGACGACCAGCTCAATCAGCGGAGTCTGGGGGACGCGCATCCAGTTGTTCGCGACCACTTTGACCGGCATCGCATAGCGCAGCGCGACGCGATAAATCTCGTCCTTCACAGGGCAGGCGTCGGCATCCACATAGATCGTCAGCATGCCGGGATCATATCAGCTCTGTGGGCTCGATCACTACAGGTCTCTGCATCACCTGCGCCCGGAAACTGCCCGACGCGACTTCAGTGTCCGAGCCCGAACCGGATCGGGGCGCAGACTGCGGACGGTCCCCTCGAGTGAGCGGTAGACACGCACCGTGACCACCACGACTTGCGGAGAGAAGACCGGCATCGGCGGGTGAGTGGTGGGCTCCTGAATCCGGTTCACCAGCGGGATCGCCCCGATTCGCAGCAGCATGCTGATCGCGAACAGCACGTGATACCCGGTCAACTGGAACGGTCCCAGCGGCAGCGAGACACCCTCCATCGCGGTCAGTGCGAAACCCGAGATGATCGCGGTGACTCCGCCAACCATCCCCGCGATCGCGGTTCCGGCAGCGACATACATCGTGCGGTTCTCGGTCGGAGAGTGCTTCAGCAAGAATCCGTTGTTCGTAATCAGGAATCCGGCGTTGAGGGCCGCATCCAGCATGAACATCGGCACTAAGGCCCAGAAGGCCAGCTGGGGGTCACGCGGGGCGAACATCAGGCACAGCATGTTGATCGGCTTGAGGGCCACGCAGATCCGCAACACAGCCTTGTTGCCATGCAGTTCGGCCTGCTTGCCCAGCAGCTGGGAGAAGATCGCTCCCCCGATCCAGGCCACGGTCCACAGGGCCAGGACCTGCCAGAGCTGCATGCCGACGTACTCGAGCAGATACAGACTGATGAACGGAGCCCCGACCATCGAAGCAACGTGCCAGTAGCTCATGAACTCGATGTAGGTCCGGAAGCTCTTGAGCTTGAGCGGTGCCAGGAACGAGTCCCAGAACCCGATCGCCTTCGAAGGCGTGACGGGGGGCTCGTGAACCTTCTTGAACAGGGCGATATCGATGACGCCCACGATCGACGCAAAGGTCATGATTGCCGCAAAGGCCGCAATCATCCCCGCGGAACCGCTCCAGAAGAACAGCGTACACCCCAGCATACATGCGGCCGCTGAGTACTGACACCAGCGGTGCCGGATGCCCCAATACTCGTTGAGTCCCTGATGCGGCAGGTAGTCGCCCATCCAGGACATCCAGAGCGGCGTCCCGAAGTGACCGAGCCCCTGCTCAATCGCAGCCACACCCAGAAACGACCAGAGCCAGACGCTCGCGGGGACTTCTGGAAAGAACCAGGCCCCCAGGGCGATCGGCAGATACGACAGCCGCTGAATGATATTCGCAGCGGCCCAGAGGGGACGGCGATAGGTCAGCTTATTGGCGACGAAGGCCGCCACGAACTGCATAAACAGCATCCCGGTCGGCAGCGCTCCCAGGATTCCGATGTGGACGCCAGTGGCGCCCAAAGACCGGGCAAACTGAATGACAACTGCGGACGTCGTCAGCTGGGTGTAGGCCATTCCCAGGCACCCGGCGACGATGATGGCGACTTGCGCCTGACGCAAAGACCACACGAAATCTGCTCCAGCGTTCCCCCGCGAAGTCTCGGCGGGGAAACGACTTGTGCTCCGTCCAGCCTCTTCGCGGGTTTTCGCATCGGCAGCGAAGAGGGGCCAGGCACATTCTGGTCGGACGGGGCACCGAGGCCCTCATGCCGACGCTGCGGGAATCATCGCTTATCGGACGTCCGACTGGGTCGGCTCGATTCGATCCTCGCGTTTTCCCATCCGCGAGCCGTTGCTCCAGTGTACGTCACCGGAGGCGGTCAGAATTGGGATTTCGCAAGAAACGCCAACTCGATCCGAAATGTGACCTGACCTCCAGGGGGAGGCAAGGGCTGTCCCATGCAATCTGGTGGATCGGAGGAGCTGCCATGCAGCGAAACCCCGGTTCCAGAAGAGTTTGAGACAAGCCGGCAGACACGCTGGCCCGCATTCTGGTTCGGCAGATTCTGCGAAGCCCCAGGCTCCTCCGCCGCAAAACGCGGTTCCTCAGAGAAACGGTCTTGGAGCAAATACCGACCCGAGTTACAGTCCGCGCCCTCATGGGGACTTCCGTCCCGAATCACTCCGTCCTCTCCTGCGCAAGAAGTCGTCCATGCGTCAGGTTTCCCGCAGATTGTTCCTCCTGAGCCTCGGCCTGTTGCTCACAGGCTGCACGAGCTTCGATCCCACACGGTTCTGGAAGTACAACCGGGGAGAGAACGTCATGAATGACGACGGCTACTTCAGCATCCCCGTCGCTGAAGTCCCTGCAGCTTCGACTCGATCCACCGCTCCACCATCCAACGAATAACCGTTGAACCGGGCGTCATGGAGGACACCCCTATGCGACGCGAACACCGCAAGCAACCTTGGCAGACGTTCCCCTTCTGGTTCCTGATGCTGTCGGGGCTGACCCTGACGGTCGCCTGGAAGCTGGACCTGCTCAAGCCCAAGGCCCCGGTTGCCAGCCTCGACGAAGCGCCCGAAGCTGTCGATGAACAGGCCCCCGACTGGGCCAGCGAGACGGCTGAAGAAGAGGGGATGGCTGCCGTCGAAGAGCAGTCCGAACCGGTCGTCGATGAGGAAGAGACAGCTCGCTCGTTCCCCGAGGAAGCCGTCGCAGCGGACAGCTCCACCAGCACGGACAGCGCACCGGCGGCGGATATCCCACCAGCTCCAGCTCCCACCGCCGAACCTGCAACTGAGCAGCAGTCCCGGAACCCGTTCTCTCGCAGCCAGGTGAAAATCACTCCCGTGAGCGGTTCGCGAACCGTTCCTGCGGTGACCGCCGACCCAGCTGCCAGTGCGGAGAAGGGCAACAGCCGCAACCCGTTCGGTCCTTCCACGACCGTGATCAAGGGCAGCCGAACTCGCTTCGGAACTCAGGGAACCGCCGAACCGGCTGAGTTCGGAACCAAGACGAAGGCTCCGGCCCCCGCAGCGGAAGAGGTCCAGACAGCGGAGAACGATCTCCCTGAAGAACGCCCCGCAGCTGCGTTTCCAGCTGCTGATGAAACAACCGCTCCGTCCCGGAAGTCCGGCTCTCCGGCCAAGTCCGTCGAGAGTGTGGACTTCACTGCGATCGATCAGCTGATCGAAGACGGCGAAGATGTCGAAGCCAACTTCCAGCTCTCGAACCTTTACTGGAAGCAGCCTGAGACCCGTCCCCAGCTGATCCAGCGCCTGCGGGCCATCGCTTACCGGATCTATTTCGCTCCCCAGCCGCACTACATGGAAGGCCACGTAGTCCAGCCCGGTGATGCACTGCAGAACATCGCGAAGGACAACAATGTCTCGTGGGAGTATCTCGCCAAGCTCAATCGCACTGACGCCAAGAAGATCCGTCCGGGACAGAAGCTGAAGGTCATCAAGGGCCCGTTCTCAGCGGTTGTTGATCTCTCCGACATGGAGCTGACAATTCACTCGCACGGTCACTTTGTCGCACTGTTGCCGGTGGGGATTGGTAAAGACATCACATCGCCGGTCGGGAACTTCAAGGTCGCGGATAAGCTGCGCGACCCGACCTACTACGGTGCGGATGGCGTGATTGAGCACGATGACCCGAAGAACCCGCTCGGTGAGTATCTCATCGACCTGGGCGAGGGAGTCGGCATTCACGGAACCACGGATCAGGCCTCAATCGGACAGTCTGGCTCCCTCGGCTGTATCCGCCTGAAGGATCGCGACATCGCTGATGCCTTTGACCTGCTGACCGTGGGGTCGGAAGTCTTGATCAAGAAGTAGTGCTCCATCGACGCGAAGATTTCAGGTAGCAGAATTCGTGAGAATTCTGCCGTCCAATCTTTGGACCTGAGACCTCCCGACATCTTGCGCCAGACACTCCAGTAGGCTCAAGGCCGCTGGTGTTGTGTCAACGCATACGCGTTACCTGAGACGTAACTCTGGGACGGCGGAATTCTTACGAATTCTGCTACCTGTTCGCTGGCTCAGGATATCACCTCGATTCACTGGACTCGGAGAGTCCAGCGACTTTACGACTCGACTTCGACCAGACGCTCGTAGTTGCCGTCCTTGACCCGCGTGATGACGGTCTCGTGATGGGTATGCAGCCCCAGGACTGACCGCGCAGTGTCACCTTTGGACGACTGATGGTAGACCATCCACAGGTCGTCCCCCAGCTTCCAACGGGCGGCGCAGGCCATATGCGGGGCCATGCGCTGGCGATCCTCAACGACCGTCAGGGGGGCCCACTGAACCGGTTGCTGGCGGCGACTGCGATCCCAATCGATGACAATCGCGCTGTACACGCCCTCAGCTTCGGCGGTCAGATGTGTGAGAACTGACTGGTTCGTACACTCCAGCTTTCCGTCAGTCTTTTGAACACGCTGCTGAGCCTGAAAGATCGGATAGACCCGGACTGCATCATCGCTCTGGTGCAGCTGCCATTCCCGAGTTCGCCCGTCGGAGATCGCCTTCCAGCCC
>JBIIOI010000131.1:0-4772 GCA_044337025.1 Planctomycetaceae bacterium | reverse complement strand
TGGGTGACTCACTGGGAGTGCTCGACGCGGAACGATCCAACGAATCGCGGGCTTTGGACGTTCACTATCGCCGTGCGTACGAGTTGTCCTCCTCCCCGTCGGTCGCCCGGGCCTTCGACCTGACACGCGAGACGCCCGCCACGCGCGAGCGGTACGGCATGAACATTCATGGCCAGTCGGTCCTGCAAGCGCGGCGACTGGTCGAGGCGGGGGTGCCGGTGGTCACCGTCTACTGGCCGAACGATGGCATCACCAACGTCAGCGTCTATTGGGACACGCACGCTCGCAACTTCATCGACCTGTCGACGCGCCTGTGCCCCGTCACCGACCGGGCAACCTCGGCATTGCTCGACGACCTGTCCGATCGGGGGATGCTCGACGAAACACTGGTGGTCTGGACCGGCGAGATGGGCCGTACACCGCGACTGGGTCAATCCGTGGTCGGCGGCGCGGGGGCTGCGGCGGACGGTCGCGACCATTGGCCGCGTGTATTCACGAGCGTCCTCGCGGGGGGTGGTATCAAAGGGGGTATGGTGCGAGGCGCGAGTGATCGCTACGCCGCCGAACCGGCTGATCTACCGACATCCCCGTCCGACCTCAACGCGACAATCTACAACCAGCTGGGGATCGACCCGCACTCGATGATCGTCGACAAACTGGGGCGGCCACTGCCGCTGTGCGAAGGGGATGTGCTGCACGACATCCTGGTTTAACGTGGCGATTTGGCGGTGGGAGGGCGCGGAGCGGCGGCAATCAACGGTTGTTCATGCCGCGCTGCGTGAGGATTGAGGCGTGCGATGGACTTGCAGTCTGTCAGCCCGTTGAGCATCCCGAATCCGGACACTCACTCTGATTTGTTTGGTGCCTTGCGGATCCACCGTGTTAGGAACCGTTTGTCGGACCGCCGATCGGCCTGCTCCCAGAACTGCCGCAGGTCCTCCTTCAGGTAGTAGGCCGTGGAAAGCGACTTGTTGAGGGCCAACGCTTCTTCCTACCGGCGTGACTCGCCCTTGTCGTTGTCGAGGTTCTCGGGGTTCTTCAGCAGCAGTCGCCGCGTCCACTTCAGGACCTGCTTATCGAGTTTGTGGACCGCCTCGCGATGCAACTTGCGACGCAGGTCCGAGAGCGTCGTTCAGTTCCTGGCAGATTCAGCGAAGCTGGTCACAGTTGATGGCGAGAAGGTTCGGTTGTGGACGATCGGTCTTTCGCATGTGGTATCGACGGAGGTAGGTCAGCAGTCGAGTTCATCAGGCATTCGTTGTGCGGCTCTCAGCCGTGATGGTCGATGGGTCGCGACAGCCTCAGAAAATGAGGTCCTGCTGTGGCAGGGGAATGGCACAGGACTGGTACGAGAGATGACCGATCACAGATCTCGCGTCACGAGTCTTCGCTTTGATGTGTCCAGTAGCCAGCTGCTGACGGCATCGTTGGACAAAACGGCACGCGTCTGGTCGGTCACAGATGAGCGTCGACCAATCGTACTCGAAGGACATGAGTCTGGCTTGAACGACGCGAGCTTTACTCCTGATGAGTCTCGGATCGTAACGGCCTCGTCGGACGGCAGTGTGCGAGTGTGGCGTTACCGCTGGAGTGATATCGTCGAGTATCTTATGACTGCGACCGAGGCTGAGTTGACGATGGAACAAAGATCGAGGCTACTGGGTGAAACGGTCCGGCGGGAGCGTTAAGAGACGATGACCGTTCCCTGTGAACGCTGGTGCTGCAACCGAGATCGTTGAGTGTCACTTCGGACGAACTACCGCACCCTTTCGCAAGCGAAATGCCGCCCCGGATAGCCTCGTTTCATCAACCAGATATCCTAAGCCCCCGGTCTCCTTGGTGGAGACAATTGGAACGCTGATTGCCGACGGCTCCGCAAGTCATTTGGGTAAATCAACGGGCTCCCTGGCGAAGTGAAATGCGAAAGCAAGAAGACAAGAAATTGGCTTGCTACATTCGGCACATCCGTACCTTCAGGACGGGTTTGCAAGTAATCGAAACAACCCGGTCGGTTGGTCGCTTGCAGGGCGAATTGTGGCAGAGCCATTGTGAGGTAAGGAAGTTCGCGATCACTGCTGTACTTGTCCGCCGTACTCTGGAATATTCGTTGAATCGAGCTGGAAATCAACTTCTTTTTGGGATGTAGGTCGTCACCGAGGCTAAAAGCAAATATCCCCGTGAATAGCCGATTCTGGTCGTACCGCCATCGTTGCAGCAGATTGGTGGCTCGGGCGAGAGTATCGACCGCGAGTTTCAACTTGTTCGCCGTAAGTCGCTTCTTTACCTCTATGATGGCTCGAACGGATTCCGGAAGCACAACCACGAAGTCCTCTGATCGTAAGAGCGGTGCAAAACGATGGGTGTCGTGAATGATTATGTCCAACTGCGGTGTCACAAAGTCTGCGTCTGCTGGCTGGTTATCTGTTTCGGAAGTTCTATCGCAGTCTCTTACCCGCCGGACGAATCCGCTGTCCACCGAGACGTGTCGAGGCAGTGTACGGCGGAGGAATTCCTTCAGCAGCGATTCACAGTATATCCCTTCTGATGGGGAGTGGTGGCTGAGGCCGATCAGGTGCTCGATCTGCTTGTATTTGACCATCAACGCCTCAGCCTCGGCAGAGTAGAAGTTGGCAAGGTTCAGTGGGTCTTGTTTGTTCATGATTCCTCGATTCTCATCTCCGCTGGTACTTTGGTTGTGAATTGCTTCACCTGGGGCAGAATGAGCACCTCTCATTCCACTGCTTTGCACGTTGTTGGGTCGTCGCTACTTGCATGCCATTGGTGACTTGATGAGTCTTATTGCCGGATCTCCTCCAAAAACGATGCAGACTACGGAAGCTCATTCAGGAAACCGGAACTTGCTAGCCTCGAGGTAGTCTTCGTTTAACTCCATCGCAATCCACCGCCGTTTGAGTCTTTCCGCCACGGCCCCCGTAGTGTTCGAACCTGCGAACGGGTCGACGACGAGATCGCTTGGGTTAGTGAGCAGGTTGATGAAGAACTCCGGGAGCGCTGCCGGAAAACGGGCGGGGTGAATCTTGATTCCCGCTTCCTTGCAACGGATCGTGTATTGATCGTTGGCTGAGTTGTTTCCGAACTTCAGGACGTCTTCCGGAGTCTGTTCATAACTAACCATGTTGGAAGGGATTGATCCGCCAGCGTCGATCTTGTCAAAACCTGCGCTGATAACATGGCCAGACGGTCGGACGGTCTCGCGGACTTTGCGAGCGTTGAGCCGGAGCATGTCCTTGCTGTAGGGCTTCAGCACATTGAGGTTCGATGCCTTGGGCCATTCGGTTTTGCTCATCCACCAGACGTACTCAACGGAATCCTTGACGCGAATCCTGCGAACGGTCACCCATTCCGCTGGAGCGGGCATCTTGGCAGGGTTGTACCAGAACAACTCCTGAGCCAGGTGCAGCCCGATCTCTTCAACCAGCGCGATCAGCAATTTGAAGTGGTAAATCGACCTAGTAGGTGCCCCTTTGTTGTAGCTGCCACCGATGTTCAGCACGAAACTGCCATCTTCCGTGAGGACTCTGGCAATCTCCCTAGCGAAAGGCAGAAACCAGTCAACGTATTGGTGTTTCTCCGCATTTCCGTATTCCTTTTTGAAGTGCAGCGCATACGGCGGCGAAGTTACGACCAGAGAGCCTCGACACATTTCAGAACAACATCCTGCTGGTCGGTGTGGTCCCGGATAAGGAGGACCATCCCGGCCGGTTTTGCATTTTGCTGGAGCCACTGGACGTCGATGGAATCGGCCTGGCTGTCATCAGCGGTGTCTGCCCGGTGCGGCTCAATGTCGACGAAGAGAGCGACACGTTCGCGGAGATCGAGCATGAAGAGACGGGCTTCCTGAAGTCGGGCGGAAGCGGCTCAGCCACGATCCTGTGGAAGGAACCGGCCACCGGAGCCAACAAGTGGGCAGTCGTCCGTCTCGGCGATGCCCAGCCGATCATCCGCAAGGCCGAGATGATCGACACCCTGCAGCAGGGCGACACGGCTCCAGCCAAGGCGTGGCTGCTGAAGTACGAGGCGGGGAACTGGGAACGCACCGACAAGCAGATCGACTTGTACGGCGATCAGGGGTTCCGAGGCGTAGCCTTCGGCAAGACAGCCACCGTCGATGCGGGCGACAAGATCGATGTCTACTACTCACACGAGGCCAAGCACTGGTACGGAGTGGTCGGCGGCTGGTACTTCCACGGCGACGTCGTGGCCGACATCCTGAAAGGCGACGCTGGGCAGGTCCAGCTGAACGTCGGAGCGGGCAGCGATGAGCGAGCCATCACGGTCCCGGCCTACTCGCCGTACTCGGAGGTGAAAGCCAACGACTTCGTGTCGGTGACCTGGAACACATTCAGTCTGCACTGGGACATCGGGTCGTTCGAAGCTGCCGAGGTTCCGGAACCGGCTTGCGGGTTGGAGATGGTCAACGCTCCGGGCACTGCCGATGATGGCAAGCTGCGGGTGAAGGTGGCCGACCTCGCGGGCGTGGGGCTGGAACCTGCCGAGACCGGTTGCGAGCTGACCGTCGATCCCGGCTGTGGGATCGGCGTGAACGCCGATGGCGTCTTTGTCGATGTGATGACGATCGCAGGACCGGGCCTGGGGCCAATCGGTGCCTGTAGCCTCGGCGTCGTTCCCGGCTGCGGGATCAGCGTGGCCGGTGGGTTTGTAGCGGTCGATGCGACTCAGCTGGCAGGAAACGGTCTCTCTCCCGCTGGCAACTGCCAGCTGCAGGTGAACACCGGCTGCGGCCTGAGCAT
>JBIIOI010000130.1:0-4790 GCA_044337025.1 Planctomycetaceae bacterium | reverse complement strand
GCTCCCCGGCTAGGACTCGAACCTAGAACCTAGCGGTTAACAGCCGCTCGCTCTACCATTGAGCTACCAGGGAGTAAGTCGTGCGAGGCACGACAGATCGGGATTTTTGCAGCTTCCCGAATTCGACGCAATCCTGTTTGCGAACAATTTTTCCGAGCGGCGGGCGGTGCGTTTTCGCCAGTTTCGGCTGAGGAGTGTCAGCGATCCGGGCGTTTGGCGAGCCTCAGACCCGGCCACCCAGAAGCTACTGCGGCGGGCGGGCGCCTGAGGAGCCTTCGGGGCGGCCACCCTCGGGGCGGGCGCCGCCGGGAGCTCCGCCGCCGCCCATGAAGCGGGACATGGCTGCGGTGTATTCTTCGAGGGTGATGGCTCCGTCGCCGTTGGCGTCGGTCGATTTGAAGCGTTCGCCCTTCATGCGGTCGCTGGCCTCGTCTTCGGTGATCTTGCCGTCTTTGTTGGTGTCTTGGGCCTCGAAACGAGATTTGGGATCGCGTCCGCCGCCAGGAGGGCCGCCAGCTCCAGGAGCGCCTGGGGCACCTGGGGCGCTCGCCATCGCTCCAGGAGGTCCACCGGCTCCGGGTGAGACTGGGGGAGCAGCTGGGGCTGCGGGGATTTCGGAGCCTTTGTCCGATGAGAGCCGCTTGGCCTTCTCGGCATTCAGCTGGGCTTCGAGCAGGGCGATCTCTTCGGGGAACTGGCTGCGGGCGTTGAGGATGACCTGTTCGCCCTCCTTGACCCCTTCCTTGATCTCGACGGTGGACTGGTTGGACTGGCCGACCAGCAGTTCGCGGCGTTCGGGGCCGCTGGGCGTCAGGACATAGCCGATCTGCTTGTCGGCGACAGCCAGCACCGCCTGGACGGGGACCTGCAGCACGTCCTTGCGGTTATCGACCAGGATTTCGACCTGAGCGGTCAGTCCGGGGCGGAGCTTGCGGATCAGCTCGGGGCCATCGGTCAGCTTGATTTCGGTCTCGTATTCCCGCAGGTCGGTGTTCGGCCAGCGACCGGTCATGGGGACCGATGAGACGTGCGAGACGGTTCCCTGGAAGATGTGATCCGGGAATGACGAGATCGAGATCTTGGCAGGCAGGCCGATCCGGATGTTCCCGATCAGCGATTCGTGGATGCGGCAATCGACCTTCATCTGGCTGAGGTCGGGCAGGTTGATGATCGACTGCCGTTCGCGAACGGTGGCTCCCTGCTCGATCTGCTCGCCGCTGCTGCGGAAGCTGTTGGACTGCATGTTCGCGTAGACCACCTGACCGGCCTGGGGGGCCTTCATCGTGCAGGCTTCGATCTGCTTGTTCAGGCGTTCGAGCTTTTCGTGCTCGACGCCGTTGGTGAGTTTCTGGGCCTCGTAGTCTTTCTCGGCCTGGGTCTGGGCGGAGGCGGCCTTCAGCTTGACGCGTTCGACTTCCCGCGCGAGTTCCTTGGCGTTGGCCTCGAGTTCGGTGATCTTGCGTTTGTAGTCATACTCTTCGAGAAGATGCAGCTTCTCCGTAGCTCCCTGCAGCTTTAGCTTCGCCTGCTCCCAGGCGATGCGATTGGCTTCCATTTCGTTCTGAGTGCGGTAGCCCTTTTTGACCTGCGTCTTCGTAAAGTCGTAATTCTCCTTGGCGCGAACGAGTTCCTCGCTGGCGATGGCCTCGTTGCCCTTCATCTCTTTCTGCTGTTGCTTGAATTCCCCGTCTCGATACTTTTCCAGGTCGAGCAAGGCCAGATCCAGCTTCAGCTGAGCAGCTGCGATGTCGCTCTCGTTTTGAGTCTTCGTGATCTGCAGCTTCTCGTTGGCCTGGGCCATGGCCGAGTCGGCCTGAGTGACTGTGATCTCCTGCTGCTTGGCCTTCTCGCGTAACTGAGACGAATCGAGTTCGCAGACGACCTGATCTTTTTCGACGATCGTCCCTTCGGGGATGATGCTGATGATCGTGGTCGTGCCTTCGACCGCGCTAGTCAGGACCGCGTTCCCCTGGCTGTCCAGATTTCCCTGGACGGGCAGCGAGATCAAGAATGACTTCTTCTCCGCCGGTTTCGTACTGAACCGGGAGTAGTCCGCCTTCGAACTCCCCATCAGCCGCGAATACAACTCCAGCGGCTTCACTGCTCCCGCCATCACGGCTCCGGCGGTCACCAAGATCGCCAAGACCGTCAGCGTCGAGAGGAGTGGGAATGGCTTCCGGTTGTCCATCGTCAGGTCCGCCATCTGGCAGGTTTTGCCGAGCAGGCAACCCTTCCTGAGTGTCCTGATCGAGCGATCCACGATACACGGGATCGTTCCAGATCCCATCCGGTCCAATCTCCATCATACCCATATCGCGATAAATGCCGAGCCGATTCTGCTCATATGACACCCAGAACCCGATCAGGCTGTTTTGCGCCGAAATGATCGAATTGAGCGCATTTGTCAGGTTGGTTCCTTGAAGTCCTCCACTTCGCGAACCAGAACCGCCTCCCACTGGAGCCGGAGCCGTCGACTCGTCGACGGCGGACTCGTACTGCTTGGCAGCCAGTCGCAGGGCCAAGCGACTGGTGTCCACGTTACGCTTGAGTACGGACAGCTGCCGCCAGTTTCTACGGACCTGATTCTTGACGGTATCCTCCAGTGCCAGATAGTCACGACGTGCCCGCTGGTAACTGATCAGTGTTGATCGGTAGGTGTTCCGCTCCTGAATCTGATCGAGGGGAGCCGTAAAGCGAAGCCCCGCACGGATTTGACTGCGATCGCCCTGGAAGTCAAACGGGCGGTTTCCCCCGGAGTTTCGGATGTCTCCGTCGACAATCACATCGACATTCGACTGGAGCAGGTTTCCGGCAATCTCGACTTTGCGTCGGGCGTCTACGACGGTGGCCCGCAGATTCATCAGATCGACACGGTTCTCAACCGCGTGCTGGACGACTTCCTCCATCGGGATGGTGAACTCAGGGACCACAATCTGATCGACGCGCAGTCCGGCCTGCACAACCGTCAAATTCCGAATGAGCTGCAGCAGATCCTGATGCACGGACAGAATCTCCAATCGGAGCTCCTGTTGGGGCGTGAGCTTCTCTTCAGCGTCTTCCTCCTCGTTGGCTGGATCGGCGGGCGGTACCACATCAGCGGGGCTGTTTCCGGCCATCTCGATTGCCTGAGAAATCCGCTGTGTCGATCCCCGCAGTTCGATGAGCCGGTTGCGAGCCGATTCCAGCGAACGCAGATCGCGCCCCACATCGGTCTTCAGCCGTTCCTGCTCCTCGGCACTATCCATGCGGCCCAGAATCTTCTCCATCGAACCATTCAAGTTTGCCACATCCTGATCGAGGATCGCCAGAACTTCGGTCTGAACTCGATTCACCAGATGATCCAGCTCATTGTTCGCGAGCTGCAACTGCTCCTGCGTCGGTGCCTGCTCATCGATCCGCGACCATGAGTTGGGGACGTAGTCGGTGATTTCGGTTTCCAGACTACTCAGCTGGGGATCGATGAACATGAATGGCTCGAGTATCGAGTCATCGATCGTCAGCGTCAGATCCGGTGGAAGCCCCAGGCTGATCTTGAAGGTATCCAGCCCGTCCTGCAGTCCGCGCTCCTGAGACCGCAAGTTGTTGTTGGCGTTCGCCAGCGTATTGAGCAGCTGAAGCACGTCGAGCGAGGTCGGAACCACGGATATCGTCTGGACGATCTCCTGAATGGCGGCTCGGAGTTCGGGATCACTGGTCAGCCCATCGAGCAGCTTGAGCTCTTCGGGTGTCATGACGTTGTCCATCCAAAGCAGCATCCGGCGCTCAGGATCGTAGACCAGCTTGGCCTCGATCAACTCGGGGATTTCCACATCGGCGGGCATCGCAGCCAGCTCGGCACGGACGATGTTCCCCTTCTGGCTGGCGTTCGACTGCAGCGATGTCACCTGACGCTTGAGTCGCTCGATGTTCTGCTGCTGATTGCGGATCTGCTGAATCTGTTGAATCAAGTTCAGATAGCTGCCACCGCCGTCAGAGACGATGTTGGTAAACAGCGTCTGCCGGAAGCGGGCCAGAGTGCGAGTCTGATAGAGCAGATCACGTTCGGATTGTGTGAGGTTTTCCAACACCACCTTGCGCCCGGCACCCGCCATCAATGGCTGGACCAGCGAGAACGACAAGATTGACGCCGAATTGGTGCTGGTTGGGGACGAGAACAACCAGAGTGTGTTGTTGGCGAGCTCAACCGCGACCTGTCCCCCGGCGGGTAGAAGCTTCGAGACCCCGATCCCCGAACTGGCTGACGTGTTGTCTCCCGAACGCCAGGGGAGAAATGTATTGGTCAGATTCGCGAACGGCTCGGGCAGATATCGCACGTTGAACTGGTAGCGCTCGAACGTCACGTCCAGCGCGGCCAGATACAAATTCTCGATCTGTGTCTGCAAGTCGCGGCTGTGGATCTGTGACAGCTCGACGCATTGCGCGAGGGTGAGTTTCTCCAGTGTCGGCAGCCGACCGGTGTAGTCACCCGTTGCCGGATTGATCATATCCGGCGACAGTCCGTACTTGGCCAGCCAGTGCGGGTTCTCGACGGAGAAGCTGTCTCCCAACTTGTGCCAGCTCTTATAGCTCTTGATCCCGTCAACGCAGTGCATGTACTCATGAGCGGCGGGATCATCGGGCGGGAGCGGCGGTTTGTCGGCATCGTACGGATCAAAGAACCGGCTGTCCGCATCGGGCGTGACGTCAAACCTCGGAATCTGCCAGCGCGGGTCGGTCATCCGCTGGCTGATCGCTTCATAGGCATCGCGGTCCGCCTGCTGCCGCCAGAAGGCGCGCGAACACCCAGAGGA
>JBIIOI010000031.1:0-61932 GCA_044337025.1 Planctomycetaceae bacterium | reverse complement strand
GGCCTCGTTCATGCCGCCTGCATGGTCATCGTGCTCAGACGGTTGTAGAAAACGACCATCCGGCGGCGACCCGCTTGAAAGCCCTGCAAACAGGTTTTGAAACCGGCTCTAGCGAAAATCTCCTACTCCGGCGTCCACCAGGCATCGAGGGTCTGCCGCAGATCCTTCACCCGCTCCGGCTCCGCCTCGGCCAGATTCTTCGCCTCGTCCGGGTCCGCGGTGATGTGATACAGCTCAGTCACCCCGTCGGCCACGACGGACCGGTGTGGTTCGATCAGCTTCCATTCCCCGTCGATCACCCACCGCCAGCGTAGGCTGGTGGCGGGGACGCCGATCTCTTTGACGTCGTGCTCGTAGATTTCACCGAACACGCGGGTGCGGGAGGCGACTTCCTCATCGCTCATCAGGTTCTTGCCCGGTAGCGAAGACCGCAGTGTCGCGTCTTCGATCCCAGCTGCAGCCAGGATCGTCGGGAACAGGTCGATTGAGTGGGCGAGGTGTGTGTCATCGCGGCGGGGAGCGACATGTCCGGGCCAGCTGACCATGATCGGCGTCCGCACGCCTCCGTCGTATTGCGAGCGTTTCCCGCGTCCTCCGCCGAAGGCACCGCCCTCGCCATTTTCGGCCTGCACCCAGCCGTTGTCGGTCACATACAGCACGATCGTGCTGTCGGTCAGGCCGCGTTTGTCGATCGCTCCCAAGACCTCTCCGCAAGTCTCGTCAAACCACTCGCACATCGCCCAGTACTTGGCGATCGGCAGGTGCGGCGTCTTGTCTTTGTACTTGTCGAGAAGCCGCTGCGGCGGGTTGTGTGGCGTATGCGGCAGCATCGGGGCGTACCACAGGAAGAACGGCTTCTGGTCTTTCACAGCTCCGTCGATGAACTCCTCGACGGCTTTGATCCCTTGCCGCCCGACGGCGAGGCCCTCGTCCCCGTGGCGGCCGCCTTCACCGGTCTTGCCGTGCGACATCCCGTGCGTGAAACCTCCGTCGACGAAGTTCCGCTCCCACCACTTGCCCGTCTGCAGCGAGACATAACCCTTCTGAGAATTCAGCACGGCGGGCAGCTTGGCCAGTGAGTCGATCTGCTGGCTGTAACGCACCCGCAGCTGGGAGTACGCGGGAGTCTTCATCGCAGCTGCGCGCGTCATGGACGCGAACTCGCCGGTCAGAGCCGGGTCATTGCCGGTGATTTTGTGCCGGTTGGGATACTGGCCAGTCAGCATCGTTGCCAGCGAGGGGCGGCACAGGCTGTCGGGGACGTACCCGCGGGTGTAGACCAGCGACCGGCTGGCCAGCTTGTCGAGGTGCGGGGTCCGGATCTGCGGATGCCCCATGAAGGAGTAGTCCTTCCATCCCTGATCATCCGAGATGATCAGCACCACGTTGGGAGGGGCGGCCGCCTGCAGCGGAGCCACCAGGGACAGCAGGCCGGTCAAAAGCAGCAGCAGGGCACGCATGGTCACGCTCTCACGTAGAGGAGGCAGTTACAACGACTTGTTCCGAGCCTCGATCGCCAGTTCCAGCTCCTTGCGAACGTCTCTCAGATTGACTGGCTGGTGCAGGATGCGGGCGCGACCGGGGGGCACGCTGATGGAGGCGGCTAGCGGCTTCTGGCTCTCCGCCAGAATTACCACGCCGGCCATCTTGGATTCCCGCCCGGCCCGGATCGCTTGCGTAAAATAGTCGGCCACCGAGTCGCCCAAGGTCTCGCCCATCACCAGCACGCACTCGGGCGGGTTCTCGTTGATTCGCTTGAGGGCACGCTGCGGGTCGCTGATCATCAGCACCTGGAACCCGCGCGACGACAGATAATCGCGGAAGAAGTCCTGGTGCTTGGGGCGGTTCTCCACACACAGGACTGTGGGCTTGCTGTTATCGTCTCGGACCGGACCGCCGAGTTGCTGGACAGCTCGAGTCAGATCGCCCATCGCTTCAGTCGGGGTCTGATGCCGGGCCAGAGGGTCGATCGCCAGCATCCGGTTGATGATCTGCGAGACGACCTTGGGGAGGGCTGGCTCGACGCTCTCGACATTCGGAACATCGCGATAGCGGTTGAACGATTTGCGTTCGTCGCGGTCCCGCGTGCGGGCATACGGTGGTTGCCCGGTCACCAGCTCGAACAGGATGCCGCCGAGGAAGTACAGGTCGCTGCGCGGGTCGTTCTTGGGGGCTCCGGTGTTCTTTTCGAGGGTCGAATACTCCAGAGCCTGCTGCAGTTCCCCGCCTCCGACGCGGTTGACCATCGACTCATCCGCAGCCAGTCCGAAGTCGATCAGCTTCGCGACTCCGGTACTGCTCATCAGGACGTTCGTGGCCTTCAGATCGCGGTGCGTGATTCCCTGGCGAAGGGCATACTCGAGCCCCTTGAGAATATCGATCCCGAACCGGAACGCCTCCAGCGGTTGCAGCTTTTTGCGGATCTTGAGGAAGTCGCGGAGGTTCCCGCCCTCGACGAACTCCATCAGCAGGTAATGAAACTTCCCCTCGGTCCCGACCTCGTAGATCGGGACGATGTTCGGGTGCTGCAGCCGTTTGCCGATCTCGCCTTCGCGGCGAAACAGGTTGATAAACTCCTTGTCCGCCGACCAGCGGTCACGCAGAACCTTGATTCCGATCTGCTTGTGCGAGATCAATTCCTGCCCGCGATAGAAGCGAGCGAAACTCCCCGACGCGACCCGGTACATCAACTTGCAGTTGCCCAGGACCAGCCCGTCGGTGTCACCCGACTTGAGCCGCTCGACCTGAAAATCGGTCAGCACCTGCTGCTTGTAAAGTGTGTCGCACAGCACCTCGACCGAATTCGTTGGCAGTTGAATGCGTACGGACTGAATCACCTCGGGCTCTGCCAGACGCAGCCGGATGATCCGATCACAGAGCTGGTCGACAGAGAGAAGGGACATCGGGTGAGAGCTTTTGTCGAGCGATCCACGAATGAGATACCGGAATTGGCCCACGCTTGAACCACAATACCGGAGCGATATGGTATCAGTGCCGGTTCGACCGTCAACGTGGTATCAATCCGCATTGACTGATCGCCCGTCATGGAGGCGACGCAACCGGAATGAACTATCTGGCCCATGGAATCCGTTTTCTTGACCGTCCGTACCTGCTGGCGGGAACGGCGGTGCCCGACTGGTTATCGGTCGTGGATCGCCGGGTTCGGATGCGGCCCAAGCGTGTGGAGCCGCTGCTGGATCAATGGATTCCCGGCACTCCCGAGCACGAAACGGCCCTTGGCATTCTGCAGCATCTGGCGGATGACGACTGGTTTCACACGACTCTCGGATTTCATGAAGTGACTGGGCGGCTCACGGCCCTGTTCCGAGAACACCTGCCGGGAGACCAGTACATCAACGGCTTCCTGGGCCATATTGTCACGGAATTGCTGATCGACGCGGAACTTTCGCACCGGCAGCCAGGGCGGCTGGAGGGCTACTACTCGGCGATGAGCTGCGTCGACCCGCAGATCGTTCAGAACGTGGTCAACATCGCCGCACGCGAGCCGACCGACCAGCTGGCCCGGTTCATTCCCTTGTTCGTCCAGGAGCGTTTTCTGGAGGATTACCGGGACGCGAGAAAGTTGCTGAGGCGATTGAATCAGGTGATGAAGCGGGTCAAACTGCCGCCGCTGCCAGATTCGATCGTGGAAGTTCTGGATGCGGGGCGCGACATCGTTGCGAATCAGCTGTCAGATCTGCTTCCCTCCACCCATTATGTCTGGCCGGATTCGAACAACACCCCGTGAGAACACCCCATGCCCGTCTGGCTTGAGCAATGGATTGGACAAGTTCGGGACCACGGTTCCAAGCTCCTGGCGGCAGCGGTGTTCACCGTCATTGGCTGGGGAATTGGTCGTTGGCGTTCGCGCCGAGCCTGGCGGAATCGGGATTTCCTGAACCGGCTGAACTTCTCGTTGAACCTGCTCGTTGACGGAAAACTGCTGATTCGCACCCTGATGGAAAAGTCGTGCGAGGAGGTATTTCTCAATCAGTCCGCTGTCGAAGCGGTCCTTGCCAGTGCCAAACGCACCACAGCTGCAAATCCATTGCTGCCGCTCCCCAAAGAGGACACCTGGTACTTTCTGAATCAGGTGCTAAATGAGTTGGCAGAGAAGTTTGCAGAGGCACCGCTGAAGCGGGATCTGAAACTGCCAGCGACGACAGCCCGCTATCTGGTCTGCCTGACGTCCGAGTCGGCGGGCGAAATCCGCACACGCAAGATCCGGGCGATGATCATTCGAAAGGATCAGTTGCTGAACCTGCCCGCTGAGGCCCCCCAGTTCGAGAGCCCGCATCACATCACCCGCTGGGAGACCTTGCGGATCATGCAGGTCAGGTATTCCACGACCCCGGAGCAGTTCCTGGAATTGGAGCTGGGGGTCTGATTGTCCGGAGTGAATTGACCTCCGAAATCCCAACGTCAGAACAATTCGGTCCGATTCGTTGCATTCCGACGAACACCGCGATAGTTTGAATGGTCCTATCGGGGTTTACCCTTCCGTCTCATCCGTGCGACCTACCTCGGAACCGATGACAATGCAACGCTTGTTGGTGTGGTGTGCGTTTCTCCTGACCTGCTTCTGGGTCGGACAGAGTTTGACTCCCATCTCCGTTCTTGCCCAGGACGCAGCTGCTCCGGCGGCTGCACCAGCAGCCCCGGCTGCGGCTCCGGCCGCTGGTGCGCCAGCCGCAACGGCTCCTGCCAAGGAGAGCAACTTGATGTGGATCATCAAGACCTCCGGGTGGATCGGAGGCTTTCTGTTGATCCTGTCGATCTACTTCATTGCGACCTGCTTCAAGCTCGTCACCGAGTACCAGACGGCGAAGATCATTCCGCCGTCTGTCGAGGAGCAGTGCTCGACCTCGCTGGAGAAGCGGGATCTCAAGGGGATGTACGCGGTCGTCAAAGAAGACCAGTCGGAGTTCTCTCGCCTGGTCCGGGCCGGTATCGCTGAGTTGCCTTCGGGGATTTCGGAGGCCCGCACCGCGATGGATCGGACCGCCGACGTGATTCACTCTGAAGGTGAACGCAAGATCTCGATGCTGGCTGTCCTGGGAACCCTGGGTCCAATGATCGGACTGCTGGGAACGCTCAAGGGAATGATCGGTGCCTTCGCCGAAATCGCCCAGAGCGAAGGGGGCCAGATGAAGGCCAGCAAGGTGGCTGGCGAGATTTCGCACGCCCTGTTGCTGACGTTCGAAGGGGTGCTGCTGTCGGTTCCGGCGATCTTCCTGCATGCCGTCTTCCGCAATCGGATTACCCACCTGAGCGACCAGGCGTTTGCCCGAGCCGAAGAACTGGTCACCAAGGTGGCCAGCATGGCCAAGCGCCCGTCTTCTGCACCTGCCTCATCGTCCCAGGCCGCACCACCGCCGTCTGCATAAAGCCTCGCGCTGACTGGGAAAACTGGCTGTCCTTCGAATTCTGTGAGGCGTCGCGATGTCAGGGCATTCTGAGGGGGGCGAACCCGACCTGACCCCCATTCTGGACATGGTGTTCCAGCTGATCACCTTCTTCATGATGGTGATGAACTTCAAGGCCGCTGCGCTCGACATGACGCTCAAGCTGCCGGTGGTGGGTTCTGCCATGCCGGTCAGCACTGACGGGTCGGAAGACCTGCTCGTCATGAATCTGTCGCCCGAAGGCAAGCTAACTGTCTACGGTCAGCAGGTGGAGCTCGAGAAGTACATCGCAGTGGAAGCCGAAGCGAGCCGCTCTGCGGAGAAGCGACGCACTGGCAAGGATGTCGCTCCGGGGTCCGACCTGCCCACGATTGTGGTGATCCGATCCGATGAATCGTCGCAGTTTCGCGATCTCTATAAGGTCATCAAGGCCTGTCAGGATCGCGGATTCCGGAACTTTGCTCTGAAGGCCAAACGACCAGGTTAATCCATGGCACGACGAGACAAACCCAGCGAAGTAAAGCTCAACCTGGCAGCCATGCTCGACATGGCTTTCCAGCTGTTGGCGTTCTTCGTGATGACGTTCAAACCCGACCCGGTCGAAGGTCAGATCCAGCTGCGGCTGCCTCCTCCGGAGGCGATTGCTCAGGTCAAGACGAACCAGCAGGCTGGCCAGGACACTAGCAACACGAACCCCGTTGAGGGTGTCGAAACGCTGATCATCAGCATCTACTCCCGCCCTGACGGCGGGATCAAGTCCGTCGCCGTGGGCGAAGGTCAGGTTGGCGAAGACAGCCCGGACAAGATCCGGGCTCTGGAATCCCGGCTGCGTGTGATCCTGGACGACAAAGACAATCCGTTTAAGCAGGTCATCCTGCAGGTCGGATCGCGGATTCGGTACGATGAACTGATGAAGGTGATCGACACCTGCACCCGTCAGAAGCTGCCCTCGGGGGAAGCCCTGACGAAGCTGAGCTTTGTGGAACTTCCAGAAGGCAACGCGGGGGGCCCCTGATATGCCATCTCCCTCCTCGACCGGCTTCTTCACGTCACGCGAGATGATGCGATTGACGTCGGGGATCGTGCTGCTGGGCATCGTGGGGTTGATGTATCTGCAGACCCGAAAATCGGACGCCTGGCGCAGCATTGCGACCGCAGAGGAGACGTCCGCCGGTCCATCGGCACCCTGGAAGGAACGAGTCGTTCCTCATCCCGGACATACTGACCCAGCCGAGATCGAAGGGTTCAAAGAGGAACGGCAGGTCATCACCGACTTGGCTCCTCTGGCGAAAGAGGAGATGCCCGCTTACTGGCGGATGGTCAAATGGGCGTACGCGATTCCGGGGGCTGAACTCCAGAAGCAAGCCCGAACCGATCTGTTGTTTACGCACCTGTTCCAGGCCTCCGAGCAGAACCGCGGCCAACTTGTTGATGTGCGGCTGCATGTGCGGCGGATGGCCCAACACACTGCTCCCGAGAACTCTGCGGGCGTCACCACCGTCTACGAGGCTTGGGGACCGACGCAGGATTCGCAGACGTTCCCCTACTGCGTGGTGTTTGTTGATCTGCCTCCGGGAGTGAAGGTTCAGGCCGATGCCTTCTTCGATGCCCGGTTCGTCGGCTTTTACCTGAAGAAGCTGGCCTACAAGGATGCTCTCGGGAACGACCGTTCCGCTCCGCTGCTGATTGGGCGGATGGTCTATGACGAAGCGCTGGCTGTCCGGTCTCAACCTGAGTCGGGAGGGTTGACCGTTCCGTGGGTGGTGGGGCTGGTGCTGGCGCTGGTACTCATCGTGGCGCTGACCCAGCTGTTCGGAAAAACCACGCCGCCACGACCGCGGGCTCCGACCAACGATGAGGCGACAGTCGATTCGTTTCTTGAAGATCTCTCTGCGGGAAATCCGCCGGAATTGCCAGATCGTCGCCCTCCGGATTGACTCGACACTCTCGACACGTGAGAATTTCCCGATCCAATCTGTCCGTCTTCTGCATCGGACCTCAATCATGGCAACGGCACCCGTACCATCGGCATTTCAAAAGGCGATGGCCACCTTCGTGGCTGAGGCCAAGGTCTGGCTGAAGGAGCAGGCCAAGTTCTGGGGCATCGCCATCGCCCTGCATGCCTTGGCGTTCCTGCTGGTGGGCCTCCTCGCGGGGACTGTGGCTGTGGTGATGAACAACGGGGAAGTCCCGCTGTTCGAGTCGGTGATGGATACGATCATTCCGGAGTCAGATCTGACTCAGTTCGATGTGGACAATGCTCCTCTGGAAGTGACGGAACTGACGACCGAGTCACTGATGATGACGGAGGCTCCGACCTTCGCGCAGGAAGCTCAGTTCAACGACGATTCCGCGACGTTCACGGAGTCTGGCGGCGGATTCGCGACTGCGACCGATACGGATTACGGCGGTCTGGGCGGGTTCTCTGTGAGCGCGCTTGGCCCCGGAGCTGCCGTGGTCGGCGGTGGAGGAATTGGGACCGGTAAGGGAACTTCCAAGAACGCCGGGAGCGGCGGATCGGGAGAAGGGTTCGGCGGTCGCGGGTCCGGTTCGCGCGAAGCGATGGTCGGCTCGTCCGGCGGAACCAAAGCCACGGAGCGTTCGGTCGCTGGGGGCCTGAACTGGATTGCCCGACATCAGAATGCGAACGGCTCTTGGAGCTTTGATGGACACCAGCGTCACTGCAAGGACGCCAGTTGCACAGCTCAGGGCGTCGCCAAGACCGATGCAGGGGGAACCGCCTTCGCGCTGCTGCCATTCCTGGCTGCCGGTCAGACTCACAAGTCCAAAGGTCCCTACCAGAAGGTGATTAACGACGGGATCGGATTCCTGGGTGAAATGGCCCTGAAGAAGAAGGACGGCTCGCTGCACGGCGGACAGGCATCTCCGATGTATGTGCAGGGGGTTGCCACGATCGTCCTGTGCGAGGCGTTCGGAATGTCGAAGGACCAGCGTCTGAAGGTTCCCGCCCAGGCCGCTGTCGATTACATCTGCCGGGCACAACACCCGGAACTCGGCGGCTGGCACTACTACACGCCGGGGACCACTCCCACGGCGGGTGACCTCTCGGTGGTGGGCTGGCAGCTGATGGCCCTGAAGAGCGCCAAGATGGCGGGACTGAATGTCCCCCCTGTGGTTTTGGAGAAGGCAGCCAAGTACCTGAAGTCGGTCTCCAAGGGGAAGCATGGCGGTTTGGGCTGCTACATGGTTGATTCGGGCCCGTCGCCTGCCATGACAGCCGTGGGACTGCTCAGCAAGCAGTTCCTGGGTGCCAAGCGGACCGACCCGGACCAGATGGAGGGGATGGCCTACATGATGCAGAACCTGCCCGGCAAGACGGCCCGCAACTCTTACTACTTCTACTACGCGACGCAGGTGATGCATAACCTGCCCGGTCCGGAATGGGATGACTGGAACCGATCGACCCGCCGGTTCCTGATCGATACGCAGGAGAAGAAGGGCTGTGCCGAAGGCAGCTGGAATCCGGAACTCCCGTCGAAGGACCCGCACGGTGAGCAAGGCGGTCGCCTGCTTTGCACCTCGATCAACACCCTGAATCTTGAGGTCTATTACCGGTTCCTGCCGCTGTACAAGCTGGATAAGACCGGTGGTCCTGAAGACAGCATGGAAAAGCCGACCTTCGAGAAGAAGTAGCTGGAAGAAGTAACCGGTCGGTACAACAGAATTCCTCCGCAGAGTGCCTCCGCCAGGCAGGGAAGAGACGGTCATGAGTCGTGGTTTTGTGTGGGCACTGGCTTCGGGTTTAGCTCTGGCAAGCGCGACGTCGGCCCCGGCGGCTGACCTCCACTTTGAACTTCTCAACGGACTGCGCAAGCAGGGTTACGGCGATATGGCCGTGAACTACCTGCGCAACCTGGAGCAGGACCAGAAGATCCCGGACGATCTCAAGGAGACCTATGACCTGGAGCTGGCCCGCTCGATGCAGGTCGCCGCCCAGTTCAGCGAGAATGTTGACGAGGCGGAGCGGCTGCGGCTGGAGACACGAACCCAGCTCGACAAGTTCCTGAAGGAGCACCCGACCCACGCCGAAGCGGCGCTGGCTTATGATACGTACGGAGTGCTGTCGCTGGGGATTGGTAACTCGGCGATCAAGCAGTCCGCCATCCAGAAAGATCCCGCCCGCAAGGCAACCCTGCTGGCCCAGGCCAAGATCGCCTTTGAAGAAGCCCGTCCGCGTTTTGCCGAGGCTGCCAAGCAGTTTCAGGTCAAGTACGAGACGCTCAAAAAAGCGTCTCAGGAGGAACAGCCAGCCCGCGTCAAGAAGTCCGCCAAGCGGCTCGTCAACGAATTGCTAATCGCCGAAGACGACTGGGTCAACGCCCGTTTCAATCTGGCGATGATCGACTATCACGTGGCGAGAACATATCCCGATCTCAAGCAGCCCGAGGCGGTGGCCTTACTGCAAAAGGCCGACAAGGCTCTGGATGTCATTTGGTATGCGTACAGCGACCAGCCCCCCGGCTTGCCAGCTCACCACTGGACGGCCCGTATCAATGAGGAACTGGGCAACCACCAGAAAGCGGTCGACATCTATGACGAAGTCACCGCGAACGAGCCGGAAGAGGGGCGTGAAATCAGCCCCTACATGATGCAGTTCTTCGCCGAGAACTTCCTGTATCGCACGCGGCTGCAGGCAAAGCTCGGCAAGTTCGACGACATGCTCCTCGAGGCTGAAGACTGGCTCGACCGCAACAGTGCTCGCAAGTGTGATGCCTACTATGGCGTGATGCTGGAAGTCGCCCAGGTCCACGTCGCCAACGCTGAGAAGCTCGCCGACGAAGATGAGAAGAAGAAGCTGCTGTCCAAGGTCATGCGCGCCCTGCGCGATGCCAAGAACGCCAACAGCTCCTACCAGAGTGACATCCTGCTGCTGCTCCGCAAGTACTCTTCCGCAGCGGGCGAAGAGTCGATGGAGGCTGCAACGTTCGACGAGGCTGTGGCGCTCGCCGATGTCGCCATCGAAAACCAGGAGTATGCAGAGGCCGCCAAGTTGTTCGGTCGTGCTCTGGAGCTGAAGGACCAGGAAAAGAACCAGGATCGGCTGCAGCAAGTCGAGTACTTCCTGGCGCAGACTCAGTTGCAGGCAGGGGACGCCGCCGCTTCGTTTGCCCTCGCAAGTCAGTTTGCCCGCGACAAGAAGGAAGCCAAGCTGGCCCCGCAGGCCGCCGTGCTGGCGATCAACGCGGCGCTGAGTCTCTGTGCCACCGCGCAGGACCGCCCCGCAGCGGAGAAGCAGCTGAACGAGGTTGTCGAATACACGATCCAGACCTGGCCGAATCGCGCCGAGGCTGACGATGCCCGCATCGCCCTCGGACGTTTGAAGATGACGCAGGGCGACCTGCCTGCGGCCATCGCCGCGCTGGAGAAGGTCAACCCCGCCTCGGATCGATTTGCCCAGACGCAGAGTCTGGTGGGGCAGTCCCACTGGCGGATCTACCTGAACGCCAAGCGGACGGGCAAAGTCGATGATGCTGCGAAGGAGCACCGGACTCAGGGGCAGGCTCTGATGGAACAGGCCCTGACTGCAGCCTCCAAGTCGACCTCTCCTGCGGACGAGTTCGTCGTCTCCGAAACCCGTCTGCATCTGGGTGAGCTGTTCCTCGAAGGGGCTCAGCCCGATCAGGCGATCGCCATGCTGGCTCCTCTGGAGTCTAAGATCCGGACTGCCAGCCCGGCATCGCTCGACATTCCCCAGCTGCGGACGCTGGTCGCAGCTGTGGGAGCCCATGTGGCGAAGAAGGACATGGTCTCGGCGAAGGCCAGCGGTGACCTGCTGCTGTTGTCCGGCCAGGACATTCCGCCGGTCAATACCGTGCTGTCCAACATCGCCCGCCAGCTGCGAGAAGGCTACAAGGCCGAACAGGCCAAGGTGCTGGAAGCGGAGAACGGATCGATTGAGCAGATCACCGCCGCTCGTGAAGCGGTTGATCGCTCCAAAGCTGCCATCGATGAGTTCCTGGGCAAGCTGATCACGCGTCAGCAGTTGAGCCTGCCAGAACTGATCGCCATTGGTGACGGGGCGACCGAAGTCGGGAACAGCGTTCTCGCCAAGCAGGCGTATCAGCGGGTGCTCGACACCGGGAACGCCATGCCCCAGAAGACCCCTCAAGTGCAGGCCGCGCTGATCCGGGTGCAGTCGGCGTTTGTGGGACTGCTGCGTGCCAGCGGTGAGTTCGACGAAGCGATGAAGCAGGTCGAAGCGCTGATTCAGTCGGCTCCGAAGGCTCTGGACCCGCAGATCGAACGTGCCCACATCCTGCAGGGGATGGCCGAGAAGTCCGAGACCCCCGATCCCGCGAAGTGGGCCGCAGCCACCAAGGCCTGGAGCGACCTGCGCGTCATGTATTCGCGGGCCACGAAGAAGCCGCCGGTCTATTACGAGATCGTCCTCAACGCAGCTACCTGCCTGGGCGGACAGGCCCGCACGGCTGCCAATGCCGCAGCTGGGACCGAGTTCAAGAAGCAGGCTCTGTCTCTGCTGAAGGGAACCCTGGCCCTCGCTCCGGCGCTCAGCGGGCCCGATATGGTGGCACGGTATAACGACTTGATCGAAGAGTTGAAGTAGCAGTCCGAACTGTCACTGTCAGGCAACTGGCGGAGATTCGTCTCCCCCAGCTTGAGAGTGTGACAATCACTGAAAAGACACAGAATGGAGTTGGTCCTGCTCTGCATCTCGTGTATTGAATAGGCACACGAGATCTGAGGGGTGACGCGACACTCGGTGAGTGTTGTCGCGTTCACTTCGACCGGATCGCGTCAGTTCACATACTGGCAATTCTGCTCGCCAGCCGTCACCTGGCCAATCACTGACGCCGTTTCGCCAACGCTGCGAAGGTGTTCGAGCATGCGATCGGTGGCCTCTTTGCGGACGATAAAGACCATCCCCAGGCCCATGTTGAACACGCGGAACATCTCTTCCCGCTCGATCTGGCCGAGCCCCTGAACCCAGCCAAAGACCGGGTTCGGAGTCCAGGTGGAGCGATCGATCTGAATTGCGCAGCCTTCAGGAAGCAGCCGGGTGATGTTGTCTCCCAGTCCGCCGCCCGTGATGTGGGCGATCGCCATCAGGTCAACGCCGGTTACGAACTTGGAAACGACTCCCGCTGTCAGCGAGGCGTAAATCCGCGTGGGTGTCAGCAGGGCCTCGGCCACGGTTTTGCCGAGTTCCGGGACATGGGTATCAATCTTCTGCTTCCCGGCGTCGAAGACCGCTTTGCGGACAAGGCTGTAGCCATTGGAGTGGAAGCCGGAGCTGTGCACTCCGATCAGCACATCGCCCGGGCGGATCGAGGCACCGGTCAACAGCTTGTCTTTCTCGGCCACAGCCACGCAGAACCCGGCCAGATCGAAGTCATCGACGCTGTAGACGTCGGGCATGATCGCCGTTTCGCCGCCCAGGAGAGCGGTTCCGGCCTGGACGCACCCGTCGGTCACGCCCTTCACGATGGCGGTCAGCCGATCCGGGTTGTCCTTTCCCATCGCGACATAGTCGAGGAAGAACAGCGGCTCGGCCCCCAGGCACAGGCAGTCGTTGACGCACATTGCGACCAGATCGATACCAATCGTGTCGTAGACTCCCGCCATGTGGGCGACCTTGATTTTGGTCCCCACGCCATCGGTGCCGGAGACCAGGACCGGGTCGCGGTACTTGTGCGCGGCGTCCTGCAGCTTGAACAGCCCGGCGAAGCCGCCAGGCAGCGGCATCACGCGCGGCGTATTGGTCCGAGCCAGCAGAGCCGGAATCCGGCCCATGGCCTGCTCATAGAGTTCGAGATCGACGCCCGAGTCGCGGTAGGAGAGAGTCATGTCTGGAAGTGTGAGACCTGTGTCGGTCGCCGCGCGGCCCAGCCCGAACAGACACTGTTCACGGGGCACCGATCGCTGATCGACTCCGACTCAGCCAATGTCCCCGAAACGACTCCATTTCGCAATGATGCGAGTCATAAACGATTCGATATCGATTGCCGCTCACGCGTACTACTGGTCCGACTTCTGGGCCACGCGATTGGGTCGCGCGGGAACGGCTCCCAACTTCTTCACAGAGTTGTTATTGCCCTCGAGGATTTTGGTCAGCAGCAGGTGCTTGTCGCTAAGCAGCCTCCGCAGGGCGTCGACTTCCTTCGCCAGTGCATTGCGGGCCGTTTCCTCGCGACGCAGGGTCTGAACCAGCCCGTCCTTAACGTCCTCTCCGGCCTTCTCCGGGGCTTCCGGGTTGCCGTTCAGCTCGGCCATTCGCTTGTCGACGGCGACTTGCGATGCCGCGATATGCTGTTCCTGAATCTTCAGCTGGTCGTTTTCCTGCCGAACATGCTGCTCGGCGATCAGAGCCAGGGTCCGCAGTTCCGCCATCTGATTGCGGAAGTTCCCGGGGATCTCTTCGCGCACGCGGAGTTCGCCGCGGGGCCAGCTTTGCACTTCACCCTGGAAAGGAACCCGGGTCAGTTTGCCGCCCGCCGTATCCTGACGGACTTCCATCAGCTTGAAATCGCCGAGGTAGGTCTGCTTTCCCTGAGCATCCGGGCCCAGGACGTAAACCACCGGCAGCTTGGCCGGATCCTGCTGACCCCGTCCCAGACCCGCGTTGGCTCCGACGCCCAGTTCGATCGACCCGTCTCCCACCGGGGAGGCCCCGGAATTGGGAGCTTGCCACGCCTGGCCCCAGTTGTCGACTTCCCAGTCGAGCTCATTGCGAGCCACTTCAAACTGGCGACGAATCGATGCGACGCTCTCCGGTCCCGATTCGAGAGCGGCCAGTTGCTTCTGCTTGGCGTCGATCTTGTCGAGCCACTCTTTCCGTCCGGCCAGCATCGTTCCCGTCAGCCAGAAAGCGACACAGAGGCTGACCAGCAGCAGCGAACCGAAGATTTTTCCCAGGGTGCTCATGGTGCGATCCGACGGGCCGAGTGCGTTTCCGGGGCGGGTCTGAGAACGACAGTACCTCACATCGGGTATCGACGGAAGAGGTCAATCACCGAAGGAGATTCGGAATTGTTCCAAATGCGCTGGCTGCAACGACTTTGCGACCGTGGGATGATCGTAGATTTCTCGCATGGTGATGTCGAGACAGCGAGAATGCTGTCCCCATGGGGCACGTCGGGCGGGCCCGACGGCTAACAGGGAATTCCGCCGACTCATCAACCTGCAACTGGCCATTCAGCGAATCGCAGCTACGATCGCATTGCTGAGTTTAGCCAAAGCGGGGCCGCTGCCTTTGTCCAGTGGCAACGTCGAGAGGATGGCCGCGGCCGCCTGTCGGTCCGGGTCGACCCACAGCAAGGTTCCCGTGGCTCCCCAATGCCCATACGTTCGGGGCCCCAGCAGGTCTCCGAACGTGGCCGAGTGCGTGGGCCAATTCAGACGCCAGCCAAATCCCCAGCCCCGGCAGCGGCGGTCGGCCTCGGGAACATCCGGATAGGTCGTTAACTGATTCGACACTGCAGCCTGAATCGAGGAATAGGAGAACAGCTTGACGAGCCCGTTCGTTCCTCCATCCAGCATCACCTGGCAGAACCGGATCAGGTCCCCCGTCGTCGTCAGCAGCCCGCCCCATGGGGCTCCCAGCTGGAGCCAGTAGCGGCTGTTCCAGTTCCAATCGTCCCCGCCGCGTTGTTCATCGGGCATGTCGACGATCGCCAGACGATCCTGGAACCGCTCCTCGGAAAACCAGCGGTCCGGAGCCCCCAGGGTCGTATCCTTCATATGCAGAGGACCAAAGATCTCGCGGTCCAGGAACACGGGCAGCTTCATTCGGGTGATGGCTTCGATGACAGCACCCAGCAGCACGAAACCCATGCTCTGGTACTGCACCCCGCGTCCGGGCGGGAATTCGAGCCCCACTTCGCAGGCTCCCTCGACAAAGGTACTCAGTGGAGACTTGGTCATCCGCAGGGCGCGATTGTTCGGTAACTGGTCCGGCAGCCCGGAGGTATGAGTCAGCAGGTGCCGAATCGTGATCGTCTTTTTGGCGGGTGCGTTGGCCAGGAGCGGAACGAACTCCGCCACCGAGTCTCCGAGTGACAATTCGCCGCGCTCAACCAGCAGCAATGCGGCCATCGCAACGATTGGTTTGGTGATCGAAGCCGACAGAAAGATCGAATTCGACCTCAGCGGCGGAGCACTGGGCGACGGGGACTGCCGTCCGAATTGATACTCACCCGCCGATTTACCGCGGATCGAGACTTGGAACGCCAGACCCGGCAGTTCCGTCTGCGTCAGCTTCTGGGCGAGAGACAGCACGCGATTCCACCGGTCCGGGACCAGACCGGCATCTTCCGGAGAAGAGATTGCCAGGAACTCATCGGACGAACTCAGTCGCTGATTCACGTTGCTGCACCTGTTGAGGTCTTGTCGGAGACTGCTTGGAAGGTTCCCCCTCGCCGGGAGTTAGTCTCTCTCGCCCAAATCGACTTCATGCACTGGCATCAGTTTGTTCAGGCTGGTGACTTCCAGCACATCGCGAACGTCATCCGATGGGTTGTAGAGATGGACTTCGGTCCCCAGCTGCCGGATTGAAGCCAGCAGCCCCAGAAGACCGCTGGGGATCAGCTTGACCCCGGTCAGGTCGAACGCCAGCACCCGGCACTTTTCCCGAGTCAGCAGCTGAACCACCTCATCCCGGCAGGCCGCCAGGTTGACGGTGTCGAGCAGGTCGCGGCCACCAAAACCGACCACGGTGGTCGGTCCCACGGAATAGACTTCCAGAATCGGATCTCCGGGCATGACGAGGCTTTCAGTCTTCGGGAGAGGAACCGGTTGACCGGCTCCTGCCGATCCGTGATCGACTATACCGCAAGCCCGACCGGCCTCAAGTGGGGAAGCTGTGGACTTCGTGAAAAGTGCAGAGGGGTTAGCCGTCGGGCTCGCCCGACGTGCCCCACTGCCCACTGCCCATTCCCCACTGCCCCAAAACTCACCCCCCGCTCACGGGCGGGAATGCCGCCAGTTCGCAGCCATCCTTAAGCAGAGTGTCGTCCGCGGCATAGTCGCCATCGATCGCCAGCAGCAGCGACTTGATGATTGGTTGCAGTGCGGAGACTTGCTGGAGCAGGCACGCCCGAGCGTCCCGCACCCGAGCCGCCTCGGGCAGCTCCAGTTCCAGCCGGTCGGTACCCGCTAGGTCTCGGGCTCGGGCAAACAGTCTGACAGTGATCCGCATGGGAGTTCCTGACTCGCAGTGTGTCGTTACAGTCGGTACGACCGGCCAACTCGCCGGGACTCGCAGACTCTCCGAAGAAATCACACTCTTCGGAGACGGAACAGCTTGCCATCCGGACGAAACCATGGGTGCCCCTGATTGCTCCTCACACGATCAGGATCACCGTCCAGCTGCAATCGAATATGTGCCGCCTGCCAGCGCACGGATTGCCAAACCATTTCAAAACCCGGAAGGGAGTGCAAGTCATGCTCGTTCTGTCCCGTCATCGCGACGAAAGCATCATGATCGGCGACGACATCGTCATTACCGTGGTCGACATCCGAGGCGACAAGGTTCGTCTGGGAATCCAGGCCCCGACGAACGTCCCCGTGCATCGTGAAGAGATCTACGAAGCCATCAAGAAAGAAAACGCCGAGAAGGCCGTCCGGTAACACAGCACCCTCAACCTGATTCCCCTCGACAGCCGTCCCAATCTGGGACGGCTGTTTGCGTTGTTGTGTGAGAGCTGAGGGGTTTTCTCTGCGGCTACAGCAGTTCCGGCAGCGGTGCGTATCCGTCGACCAGCTTTTGCGGTCGGCCCGCCAGATCGGCTAGGTAGGCCGTGTCAGGATCGAGCCCCAACCAGTGGTACAGCGTGGCGAAGACCTCGCCAAAGTGGACTGGGCGGCTGGCGATCTCGGCTCCCAGGCGGTCGGTCGAGCCGATGACCTGTCCCATGCGGAAACCACCACCGGCGAGCAGTGCTCCGCCGACCTGGGGCCAGTGATCGCGTCCGGCATCGGTGTTGATCTTGGGCGTTCTACCGAACTCACCCCAAGCCACGACCGCGACATCCTTGTCGAGTCCTCGGGCGTGCAGATCCTCGATCAGAGCTGACAGCCCCTGATCGAACTGCGGCAGATGAGTGTCCCGCATCCCGTTGAAAGTGTCGCTGTGGAAATCCCAGCGACCGAAGTTCAACGTCACGACACGAGCCCCAGCCTCGACCAGGCGCCGTGCGATCAGGAAGTGTTCCAGGTTGCGTGGAGCCCCGTCCCCGAAGTTCCGCTCGTCTCCCTTGCCATATCGCTCGCGGACATGGGCCGGTTCCTTCGAGACATCAAGCGCGTCCGCCAGCTTGTTCGAGGTCAGAATCTCGAGAGCCTGCCGATTGAGGTCATTGAGCCCGGCCATCGCTCCACGGGCATCGCACTCACTGCGATAGCGATCCAGACTCTCCAGCAGCCCCTTGCGCGAGCCGACTCGATCGAGAACGACCCCGGCGGGCAGTTGCATATCGTCACGGGCCGGGCCGCTCGGGCGGAATGCCGAGTGCGAAACGCCGAGAAACCCCGGGTGCCCCGGTGAACCATACGGCGGATGCCCCGCGTTGGGAGACAGCCCGAAGAACGGCGGAATCCCGGACACCGCCGGGCCCGAGAGCTTCGACATGATCGAGCCGATGGCTGGCCAGCCTCCGGGTGGCTGATTGCGGAATGACCGACCGGTGTAGCAGATAAACGAGTCGTGGTTCCCGTCCGGCGACCCATAGACCGAGCGCAGCGGAACGCACTTGTCCATGATCTTGGCCAGCCGCGGCATATGCTCGCAGATTTCGATTCCGTTGACGTTAGTCGCAATCGGCCGGAACTCTCCCCGGATTTCGCTGGGGGCATCCATCTTCAGATCGTACATATCCTGATGCGCGGGGGCTCCGCACATGTAGATCATAATCACCGACTTGCGAGAGTTCCGCACCCCGGCAGCCTGCTCGGCCTGCAACAGGCTCGGCAGAGACAGACCTCCCATCCCGAGAGCCCCGATCCGGAGCATCTGCCGCCGGGTGATCCCGTCGCACAGGCGAACCTTGTCGCCGATCAGATTGAGCATCGCAGTCTCCGCACTCTGAGGGCGATTGACGCGAGTCACATCAACCGCCGGACATACGAGTGTAGATCGGCGCGGAGGCCCTGTCGACTGGAGGTTCAACTGACCGGGTCAGTTCGTTTGCCTTTCCGGCGGAAAAAGTCGGATGCTGTGTCTCGGCAAAGCCTTCGGAATCAGCCGGTACGCGCTAGCGTCCGGTTTCTCGCGAAAACTGCGGGCGGGCGCTGTACGGCTGATGAATTCAAACCGCCTCAAGAGCATGGACGCAGCACAAGATCGACGAACCATGTGCGGTCAGCACATGTTCACCGGGCTCGCCTTCTCTTTGAGCTGTTTCCAGACCGCTTTAGCGCACTCGGTGTTAAGTCGGGCGACCACGGTCATCCGCAGGTCGATGATCTCCACCACGTCATTACTGCGGCGGGTGTAGACGAATGGGAGGCAAATCCCCGTGATCTTCAGCGGCAGCCCGGCGATCGAAGGGATGTAACGCACCCGCACGACCTCGTGAGGAGGCAGGTCACAGCGGTCCCAGGCATGGGAGAGGTACTCCCCCGTGGTCGAAAGCACGGCGATGAACTCGTCGGTCTGCAGATCTTCACCGGCCACGCTTTGAGCGAGTGAGGTCTGCAGAGGCTGGTTCGTGGTCTTCATGGCCGTCACGGAGTTTTCTGGAATGGGCTTCGCCCTCCCAGAGACAATCCGGCCCGCCAAGGTTCGCTCTCTCCCCGGCAAAATTCGGAGAAGACTTTCATTCGATATGGCTCCACTTAGACTGGCGACAGGAAATCGCGTTCTGGATGTCTGGGGAGTGTCCGCATGGTCCGCTTCGTCGTTGCAGCTCTCGCACTGTGGTTCTGTGTCGGGTGCGAGTCTTCAGTCTTCGCTCAGACTCCGCTCTTTCAAGAGGCCCTGGCGGTCTGGCACCTGAGGGACACGACCGACCAGACCGAGCCCGCCAGTCCGCTCCAGCTGCGCGGCCGCGCCGAACTGGCGATCCCACTGGAGGGAGCCGAGCGCGAGGCGTCGTTGGCCCGCGGCGGGGATGGATTCGCGGCTCGACTGACGGGCGGCTTTCTCGATGCGGGGCAAGGAGCGGCAAAAGAACTTGAGCTGGAGGGTGACCAGTTCACGTGGCTGATCCGGTTGAAGATCGCGAGCCCGGACCAGTGGAGTACCCGCGGGTTCTTCACCAAGGGGGGCGGGCACGATCAGCTGGTCTTCAACTTCTTCAACTATGACTTTGGTCAGGGTCCCGAGCTGATGCGGATCGGCTTCGAAATGGGTCTGGCGGGGAAGCCCGGTCTGGGCGGTCAGGTGGCCGCCCATCTCGACCGCGTCGGTTTTGCCGAGTGGCACGACATCGCCGCCCGCTACGATGGGAAGTCGCTCACACTGTTTGTGGACGGGGTGAACCTCGACAGCAAGCCGGTTCAGGGAATGATCCGCACCGGAAACAAAGAACCGGTGGCCGTGGGAGCGGGGACGAGCAACGGGCAATGTGACGACTGCTTCCCCGGACTGATCGACCACGCAGCCATCTGGAAGCGAGCCCTGACCGATGCCGAGATCGTGTTGCTTTCCGGAGGCGAATCCGTCGTCCAGCCGCGCCGCGAGAAGTTTGCCTCGTATACCCCGCCGCAGCCAGCTCCCGATACGTGGGCGCTGGTGAACCGGTCTCGAGACCTCAAGGCCAAGTTCCAAAAGGACCATCATCGCCCACGGTATCATTTTCTGGTCCCTGAAGAGGGGGAGATCATGCCCGGCGACCCCAACGGAGCGATCTGGTGGAAGGGGCGCTATCACCTGTTTTACATCTTTCAGCGGTTCCAGTCGGTCGAGCCGACCACCGTCCATTGCTGGGGGCATGCCTCCAGTGTCGATCTGGTCCACTGGGAGCATCATCCGACCGCTCTCGATGTGGCCCCTGGTGATGTCGACCGCGGCATCTTCTCGGGGAATGCCTATGTATCGAAGACCGGGGTCCCGACCATCCTGTATCACGGGGTGAGCGTCGGGAACGCCATCGCCGAGGCTCAAGACGATCGGCTGATCACCTGGAAGAAGTCACCCGCCAATCCGATCATCCCGATCCCCAAACCCGGCAGCCCGAACCACGGCAAGTATGAATCGTGGGACCCGCATGGCTGGCTGGAGGGGGACAGCTACTACGCCATCTTTGGCGGTGCCAAGCCCGCCCTCTTCAAGGGGCCAGAGATGACGGCTCTGAAACACGTCGGCCCGTTCCTGCACGGGGATCGCTGGAGCGAGCCGATTGAAGATGTCAGCTGCCCGGACTTCTTTCCGATCGGGGACAAGCACATGCTGCTGTGCATCAGCCACTGCCGCGGTGCCCGGTACTTCCTCGGCACCTGGAAGAATGACCAGTTCACAGCGGAGTCCCACGAGCGGATGAACTGGCCCGGGGGCGGGTTCTTTGCCCCGGAGACGCTGCTCGACAATCAGGGACGCCGTCTGCTGTGGGCCTGGTGCATGGACGAGCGTCCCGCTCCCGTACGAGCCGCCAGCGGCTGGAGCGGTGTGATGAGCCTGCCCAGAGTGCTGTCTCTCGACGAGAAGGGACTCAGGATCGAACCGGCTCCCGAGCTAGAGCGACTGCGCTGGAACCCGCGCGAACTGAACAACATCGAAGTCTTTGCCGACCAGCCAGTCCCCATCGAGACGGTGCGGGGAGACACGCTGGAGCTGAGTTTGACCGTCGATCTGCAATCCGCAAAACGCTTTGGGGTCAAACTGCGACAGACGCCCGATAGCGAGGAAGAGACCGTGGTCTGGATCGATCGCGAAGCAGGACAGCTGGCGATCGATGTCAGTCGCTCAACCCTCGATCCACGAATTCGGTATCGCACTTGGTGTATCACGCGTCCGACGGACCCGGAAGATGCCAGCCGGCGGGTCACGATGCAGCAGGCACCGCTTCCAATCCAAGAGGGCGAGCCCGTCCAGCTGCGGATTTTTCTCGATCGTTCGATGCTGGAAGTCTTCGCGAACGGGCGGCAGTGCCTGACCCAGCGCGTCTGGCCAACACGATCGGATGCGACCCGCGTGTCACTCGTGTCCGAAGGCGGGACCGCCCGCGTGCAGATGATCGCAGCTTGGGAGATGGCAGCCTCACAACCCGATTGAGAGTTTGGCGGATTGAGAGCTGGCCGCAGTGTCAGCTCGCTACGGTGAGAGACGCCGGTGGGAGTCGAACCCACTTGAGACTGCTTTGCAGGCAGCCGCCTGACCGTCCGGCTCCAGCGTCAGAGATTCGGTTTCAGAATCGCATCCAGCGTGCAGTCGTAACGGTGCCCGTGCAGCGACAATCGCTGACGCAGGATTCCCTCTCGAACTCCACCGGCCTTCGCAGCCACACGCTGGCTGGCGTGGTTCTCGACAGCAGCCAGGATCTCAATCCGGTGCAGCCCCTGCTCGCGAAAGGCCCACTCGCAGAGCTGGATTGTGGCTGCCGTTGCGACTCCCCGCCCGATGGCCGATGTGCGCACCCAGTAGCCGAGTTCGCCGACTCCGTTGCGGAGGTCCAGGCGATGAATCCCACAACTGCCCAGCAGTCGCCCCTGCCCGTCGACGATCAGATGGCTCCACTCTTCATTCCGTTCCCAGGCCGCCGGACGACTTTCCACCCACCAGAACGCATCGCCGCGTGAGTAGTCCGCATGGCACCAAGGCATCCACTGAGACAGCTCGGCCCGCGACTCGATGACGGCTTCGTAGACCGCATCGACATCGTCGAGTTGGTACCGCCGCAACTGGATGCTTTCAATCATCGGAATCGCTCACCGAAAGTGTTCTCGCCAGGAGTCGAACCTGGTCTACGACCTTCGCAAAGTCGCGTGCGTCCACCACACTCCAAGAACGGGGAGGAAGGTTGAAGTGAGAAGGAGGAAGTGAGAACAGAACAGCAATGCTGTCTTGACGAGGCTGGAACCCTTCTCACTTCAGACTTCTCAATTCCCACTTCCCAATACCCCACCGAGGAATCGAACCTCGTCCGACTGCTTCGAAGGCAGTCATGCGTCCGGCACACCCGCAGGGCTGACGGAGTTATCAGACATTCTCAGCAGCCCCCGAGTTCGCGGCTGGTGCGCGGATTTCATTCGCTCACGCCCCACAACAAACCATCAGCGAGCGTTGATTCTTGCTGGCAAACTCTCGACGATGCACTGGTCCGTACATGAGACACCTGTGGGAGCTGACGATGCGTTCTGCCTGGAAGTTCTGTTTGAGTCTGGCTGTGCTGGGACTGGGTGCCGTCGAGTCGTGGGCCCAGGCTCCGCGGGTCTTGCCGGTCGGGACCAAACCCGCCGATGCGCGGCTCAAGCCGCAGCGGACTCTGAACGACAAGTTCCATCCGTGGGTTCCACCGGCCTCCAAGGAGGCCTGGGAAGCCGAGTCAGCGCGCATCCGACAACAGCTGCTGGTCTCGCTCGGAATGTGGCCGATGTGGGAGAAGACGGAGCTGCAGCCCGTAGTCACCGGAACGCTCGATCGCGGCGACTACACCGTCGATAAGGTCTACTTCGCCAGCCGCCCCGGGCACTATGTCTCGGGCGTCGTGTATCGGCCCAAGAACGCCAAGGGGCAAATCCCGGCGGTTCTGTGTCCGCACGGTCACTGGGCCGAGGGGCGTTTTTACGATGCGGGGGAGAAGGGCGCTGCTGACCAGATCGCCTCAGGGGCCGAGGACTTTCTCTCGGGAGCTCGCTCCCCGTTGCAGGCCCGGTTCGTCCAGCTGGCCCGGATGGGCTGTCTGGTCTTTCACTATGACATGGTCGGCAACGCCGACAGCCAGGTAATCGAACACCGCACCCAGTTCAACGATGTGGCTGCGAGCCTGCGGCTGCAGAACAAGATGGGGCTGCAGACCTGGAACTCGATCCGGGCGGTCGACTATGTGCTGTCGCTGCCGGAAGTGGATCCGGCCCGCATTGGAGTGACCGGTGCCAGCGGCGGAGGGACGCAGACCTTCATGCTGTGTGCCCTCGATCCCCGGCCCGCTGCGGCGTTCCCCGCAGTGATGGTCGGCACGGCGATGCAGGGCGGCTGCCAGTGTGAGAACGCCGACTATCTGAGAGTCGGGATCAACAACGTGGCGATTGCCGGACTGATGGCTCCGCGGCCGCTCGGGATGGTTGGGGCGGATGACTGGACGATCGATATCGAGACGCGCGGTCTGCCCGAGCTCAAGCAGGTCTACGGGTACTACGGAGTTTCGGATCATGTGGCAGCCAAGACCTACTCGCAGTTTCCCCACAACTACAACCAGTGGTCGCGAGAGCTGATGTACCGCTGGTTCGCCAAGCACCTGAAGCTTGCTCCGGATGCTCCGGTCGACCAGCTCGATTTCTGGCCGCTGACCCGCGAACAGCTGACAGTCTACACGGAGAAGAACCCGGTCCCCGCCGATGCTCTGAAGGCGGACGCCCTGCGCCAGAAGATGGCCGAGGAATCCGATGCCGCGTGGGCCGCTTTGCTGCCCAAGACGAAGGCCGATCTGGCGAAGTACAAGGAGTCGATCCGTCCCGTGCTGGGAGTCCTGCTGGATCGCGGGCTGCCCGTCGAGGAAGAAGTCATCACCGATGATGTCGACACCAAAGATGTCAACGACTTGAAGGTTCTGACCGCTCGCATCGGGCGTAAGAGCGAGGGAACCCAGCTGCCGATCGTCTCAGTCTATCACGCAGACCGGTTCGATGGTCGAGTAGCGATCTGGATCGACGGAGCCGGGAAGTCGGCTCTGTTCGAGGCCAGCGGACAGCCAACCCCTACTGTCCGCAAGCTGGCGATGGCAGGTTTTGCAGTCACCTCGGTCGACCAGTTCCTGACGGGCGAGTTTCTGAATGAAGGCGAGCCGCCGGTCTACAAAGTTGACGAGGGTTTCCCGGCCTACACGTACTGCTACAACCGGCCTCTGCTGGCCCATCGCGTGCGCGACGTGTTGACCCTCATCCGGACCTCAACGCTGCACCCCGACGTGAAGTCGGTCCATCTGGTGGGGACCGGAGACGGAGGACTGATTGCCCTCCTGGCCCGCTCCACATTCGACGGAGCTGTTGGCAAGTGTCTGGTCGACCTGAACGGGTTCGCGTTCTCGTCCGTCAACGCCGCGTCGGACCCGCGTCTGCTGCCCGGTGCCGTGAAGTACGGCGGAGTCGGAGGGCTCACGATCACAGCTGCAGAGGGCGAAACCTCGATCTACGGAGCGACCGATGCCAACAAATCCGAACTGGGTGTGTGGACAGCACTGCAACCCGCAGCGCTGCATGCCGAGGCGCTGACTCCGGACATGGTGGCGGATCAGCTGCTCCAGTAGCGGTCCGTAGCGGAACTCGTAAGAGTTCCGACGTCAGCCGGGAGCCAACCATGGGGATTGACCTGCTCGATGTGCAGTTCCGGATCGAGACGGTGTTTGGGCTTCAGCTGGAGCAGGAGTTCTTCCACAAGATCATCGACAAGCATCATCCCAACTGGCAGATGCCCGGCCAGCCGCGTCCCGATGTGACGGTGGGGCGGATCTACGACGAACTTCTGGAGCGGCTGCGTCGTGAGAATCGCCTGGAGGGTGACTACAGCCAGCTGCGGACGTTGACGCTTCATTCCGTGTTGGACTCCCTGAAACGGAGCTTGGAACGCTCAGACCTGGCGGCAGAGACGCCGGTTACGGAACTCCTGCCGCCGCCGCTGAACCGGGCTGCGTGGAATCGATTGGCCGCCTCGCTGGAGATCGAGCCTCCCCTGATTCCGTGGTCAACGCTGACCCAGGTCAGCTACAACGGCGGTTGTCTGGTCGTGGTGGGTATCTGGTTCGCGGCATTCCTGTTCGAAGCTCCCTTGAAGTACCTGATTCTCGCTGCGCTGGGAGTGTTGCCCGTCATCCTCTGGCGATCGGCCATGGAGAAGCAGAGATTTCCTCCTTCGATTCGTACGATCCAGGACTTCTCGGATCACGTTCTGCGAGTGCGTTTACGACAACCCAGTTCTCGCTGGCCTGAGGAACTGGTCTGGGATCAGCTGCGGGACGTCATGGTCGATGCTCTGGGAGTGGATGATGACGAGGTGACCCCGGAGGCCCGACTGATCCAGGATCTGGGGGCGGACTGAATTGGCACTGACCACGCGCGTCGCTGAGGTCGCAAGACTTCCGATCGATCACCTGATCTTCGCGGAGGCTTGCCGTGGGAGTTGATCTGCTCGACTTGGCGTTCCGGATTGAGAAGGCGTTCGGGCTGAAACTGGAGCGAGGTTTCTTCCTGAACATTGTCGACAAGCATCAGCCGATGTGGCGAGAACCGGGACAGCCACGTCCAGACATCACGGTCGGGCAAATCTACGATGAGATTTTGGAGCAGTTGCGATGTCAGAATCGCCTGGGAACTCCCGACATGGATTTCGAGCAGAGCCTGCGAGACACGGTGTTGAGAGAGCTGCAGGCTCGATATCCCCTTCGAAAACGCACTCTGCAAACTGCCACGTGGGAATTATGGCTGTATCCCGTCACGATTCAGGATTGGAGGAGTCTTGGCGAGGTGCTCGGAGTACAGTTGCCCGCGCTTGTGGATCGCAGAATTCGAGTCGGCATAATCGGCGGTTTAGTCATCTCTCTGATCCCGCTGGTTGTTGCATGCAAGTATGGAAATACCCTCCTGTATCTGCCTCTGGTAGTCAGCGGACTACTTGGTGTGATCTGGTTGCGACAACGAAAGCCCATGGAACCGATACCGAGAGATGTTGGGACGATTGGCAACTTGGTCGACTTCGTGGTGTTTGAACGAATGCAGAAGTCGGACCAAGGCTGGCCAGAGAATCTCGTCTGGAACCAACTTCGCCGAATCGTCAGCGAAGTGCTGGGAGTTGATGAGGGCGAAGTAACTGCAACGTCGCGATTGGTTCAGGATCTGGGGGCGGAATAACCTGATGTTCCGTCCCAAGTGAACTCGCCCGACACCTCCTCTTCCGCATGGTGGCCTCAGGTCTGATCGCACGGCAACGCGCCGTTTCACTCAGGGGGGCTTCTGCTGGCTAACTGCTAAGAGCTGACGGATTGCGAATCTGGCAACTGTGTCGCAATATCCCGGAGGGATGGAAAGAATTAGCGGGTGGTTGAGCGCTGGGCTCGCCCGACGGCAAACGAGCCGCACACTGAATGAAGAGCTGCGCGAGTCGACGCTTAAGATGAATTGGCGGTGGGCCGCCCGTGGGTTGGGTTCAGTCGTTCCAAACCCGCGACTCATGTGGGGGCGGGATGGGCTTGGCGCGATCGCTCGCCAAGGGAGCCGTGTGAGTCACGACATTGTTGACGTTGAGTTCCACTCCTCCCACCAGCCCCAGCGTTGTTCGTCCGATCTTGTTCGTAGCTGCGACGGCGTCGACGCCTTCGGGAACGGGATAGGTCGCCACCGGGAGCAGCTTGGAATCGCCGAGGACGGTCGGGCTCCAGTCGATCGCTGCGGCCAGCTTCTGCCTTTCGATCAGCGTGCAGACCACCATCCAGTCGAACAGATTCTGTAGCTCCGCAAATGAGGGCTGCACTTCAACCATCTGGGGGATGTGGTCCGTAAACTCCTTGACGAACTTTGTCGTCCCCAACCGATTCGAGGCGGCCTCTGCACGCTGTCCTTGAAAGTTTGTGTACTCGTCCTGACCGAGCAGCTGAAGTCGCTGACCCGACAGCTCGAACCGTGTGCGTTCGGCATTCACCCCTATCGGGTCATACAGCGGAACGAACCACCAGCGCGTCATGGAGGCATCGCCCAGCCGCATCAGGGACAAGTGGCTGGGAACTCCGCGAACTCCCGCAGGGTCTTTGCCCAGAGCAATCCGCTTCATCCGCAAGTCGGCCTCGACCAGGACCATCGCGAAGTGGGAATCCCTGGGAACGCCGGACAGGGTGATCGTCTGCCGTCCCAGACGCTCGGCCATCGTTTGAAAGATCTGCGCGATGGCGGCGGGCGTGGCGGCGACCTGATTCTGGCTGGAGTAGGCCTTGAAAGCTGCAATCCCTTCCTCTGTGGGATCGATGGAGCAGATCACAGTGGTCTGACCGCCCTGAACGGTTCGCCAGGCAACCAGCAGGTCCTCCAGGTTAAGGACTGGTCGACCGGTCGTGATCCCGCGCATCCGGCCGGAGAGATCGGGGGCGAACCCCTCCGCCGGACCCAGGATCGACAGATCGGCCGTTTCCCGGTCGATGATGACCTGCTCAATCTGAGTGATCCCCGCCAGATATCGCAGCTCCAGCGGGATCTCCTTTCCATCGCGAGCCAGTTCCGCCAGCTGTTGATCGAGCTGTTTCAGTGAGATCCTGCGCGTGACAGTGGTCTTCGCCAGATCTGGAGTGAGGTTGGCTGATAGAAACGCTTGTTGCCGCTTCTTGGCTGCTGCTGCCGATTCGCGGGCTGGAGCCAGAATGGAGACAACGCCGCCCGCGTCGATACGGATGCCACCGGGATTGTTGAAGTTGTTGTTTTGAGCCCAGAGTGGCGTGGCAGTGAGCAGGCCCAAAATCACCAACAACCACACGTGAAGTCGAAAGTGAATCATGTCGCGACACCTCGGAGGGGCAGCCAGCGTACGCATTGATCAGTGTACTGAGAAGTCGAAAGAATTGCGGGGCCGTGGAGAGAAATTGTCGGCAACGCGGTTGTTGGATTTGGGGCCGTCCCTGTGTCGTCGTCGGGCTCGCCCGACGTGCCTCGTGGGATTCCCATCCTGGGGCCGCTGTGCGATGATCCCCGAATGGCGGGGCACGCGGGGATGCCTCGATCCATCAACCTCATCGGGAGACTCGGCATGGGACGGTTGTGGGCGGTCGGTGCTTGTCTGCTTCTACTGGGATGCTCCGAGGCGCTGGCTGTCGGGCCGGCTCCGATTCCGCTGTGGCCCGAAGGGGCTCCGGGAGCGGTGGGGTCGGGAGAAGAAGACACCCCGACCGTGCGTGTCTACTCGCCCGAGAAGCCCAACGGAGCGGCCATTGTGATCTGCCCGGGCGGCGGTTACGGGATTCTGGCCTATGACCATGAAGGGACCCAGATCGCTCAGTGGCTGAATTCGATCGGGGTCACCGGGGTCGTGCTGCAGTACCGGCACTCGCCCAAGTACCGGCACCCGACACCTCTAGGGGACGCTCAGCGGGCCATTCGTTACGTGCGGGCGAACGCAGCTGCTCTGAAGGTCTCGCCGAGCCGAATCGGTGTGATGGGGTTTTCGGCAGGTGGCCACTTGGCCTCGACGGTGTCGACGCACTTCGATGCGGGTACTGCGGATGCCAAGGACCCGATTGATCGCGTCAGCTGTCGTCCCGACTTCTCAGTCCTGTGTTATCCGGTCATCAGCCTTAAGGATGACTATGCTCACGGGGGCTCAGCCAAGAACCTGCTGGGCGAGAAGGCCAGCGATCCGGCGCTGCTGGAGAACCTGTCGAACTATACTCAGGTCAACGCCCAGACTCCGCCCGCGTTTTTGTTCCATACGAATGAAGACAAAGGGGTCCGAGTCGAGAATGCCCTGGCCTACTACAGTGCCTTGGTCAAACACAACGTCCCCGCCGAGATGCATATCTATCAGAATGGACCGCACGGGGTCGGGCTGGCCGATGGAGAGCCGGGAGCCAAGAACTGGCGAGTCGAACTGGCCGCCTGGCTGCAGACGAACGGATTCCTGTTCGATGGTCCGCGTTCCGAAGTGACCGGCTCGGTGACTCTGGATGGGAAGCCGATGCGGTGGGGCTCGATTACCTTGGAGTCCGAGACGCCGAATGCGCCCACTGCCTGGGCCATGATCTCGGGCGGAAAGTTCTCGATCCCGGCGTTTCGCGGGGCGGCTGTGGGGAACTGCCGCATCATCGTGCGGAACCTCGGGTCGGTGGAGCCACGTCCGACGATCGAAGATGTGCAGACCGTCAGTCCCTCCGAGCTGGTCTTTCAGATCGAGGCCGATTCCAAGAACGAGGTCAGCCTCGATCTGAAGTCGAAGTAGATCGGGCCACCGCGCGGGCTGATTCACTGGTTGGGAAGTTCCCTATGGGCAGGACGATCGCAATCGGAGATATCCACGGGTGCAACACCGCACTGGCGGTCCTCGTGCGCTCGCTCAAGGTTCAGCCCGATGACACGGTTGTCGTCCTGGGCGACGTGATCGACCGGGGGCCCGACTCGAAGCGCTGTGTCGACATCCTGCTGTCTCTTCGCTCGCAATGTACTCTGCGGCATATCATGGGAAACCACGAGGAGATGATGCTCGATGCGATGGCCGGGGGCGAATGGGCTGCCGCCTGGCCGCGCTATGGCGGCCTGGAGTTCCTGGAGTCCTATGGCGGGCGGTTTGATCTGATTCCCGATGCCCATCTGGACTTCATCCGCAGCGGCGAGCCGTACATCGAGACCGACACCACGATCTTCACGCACGCCACAATTCAGAGCGAATACCCGCTGGAGGTGCAGGACAAGCATTGGCTGCGCTGGAGCCGGATCTCGCCGCGCTGCAAGCCGCACTATTCGGGAAAGCGCGTCGTCTGTGGGCATTCCGCGCAGCACACGGGGCTTCCACTGGTCTTACCGGGATGGGTCTGCATCGACACATGTGTCTATGGAGAGACCGGAGCGCTCACGGCTCTTGATGTCGATAACGATCTGGTCTATCAGGCGAACGAATCCGGGAAAGACATGGGCTGTTACCCGCTGGAGGACTTCGTCGGGTGAAGCACCACGATTCGAAAAAGCGGAAGAAGCTGTTTCGCCGCGCGGAGGGCAATCCTCCTGCTGTGGAGACTCCGGCTCAGCCCATTGCGCCTCCGACCGGCAGCGGAGTCCGCGTGACAGCGATGCGCTACAACGCGTTACAGCTGGCGGAGCGGGATCTGAAGTCTCCCCAGGAAATTGCGGGACTCCGTGAACCCGGCTCCATCCTGTGGATCAATATTGACGGCATCAGCGATCCCCGGTGGCTGCAAGCGGCCGGAGAGGCGTTCGGTCTGCATCCGCTGGCCCTCGAAGACGCCGTGCATGTCCATCAGCGGGCCAAGGTGGAAGAGTACGGTGACCACCTGTTCATCGTGGTCCGAATGGTGAGTGCGGTCGACCACCACTCCACCGAGCAGGTCAGCCTGTTTCTCGGGAAAGACTTTGTAGTAACGGTTCAGGAACTTCCCGACGGCGATTGCCTCGATCCTGTGCGGCAGCGACTGCGGACCAATCAGGGACGGCTGCGTCGCAATGGTCCCGACTACCTGACTTACGTGCTGATCGATGCGGTCATCGACAGCTACTTCCCGGTTCTGGAGCGATATGGAGAGGAACTGGACTCCCTGGATGCGTCGGTCGATGGTTCGTCGCCAGAGACCTTTGACCGGCTGCACGAGATCCGGCAAGGGCTGTTGCAGCTGCGGCGTGCCGCCTGGCCGCACCGGGATGCCTTGAACCTGCTGCAGCGGCACGAGTCGGAACTGATCGCCGAAGAAACACAGGTCTTTTTCCGCGACTGCTATGACCACTCGATTCAGATCATCGATGTCCTCGAAACGCAGCGCGAAATGTGCGCGGACATGCGAGATCTGGTGCTCACCCTGGTCGGACAGCGTACGAACGACATCATGCGCGTGCTGACGATCATGTCGACAATCTTTATCCCGCTGAGCTTTATCGCCGGCGTCTACGGGATGAACTTCGACACCGGGGCCTCCGAATACAACATGCCCGAGTTGAAGTGGCGATACGGCTACTTTTTCTCCCTGGGGATCATGGTCGCCACCGCGTCCGCTTTGCTGGTGTTTTTCTATCGCAAGGGCTGGCTCAAGCGGAACAAGCCGCGCTGAGTCTTCAGCCGAGGTGAATGGCGGCCCGGAAGCGGTATTGTTCTTCCAATTTCGCTGGCGACTCTCGCGTTCGAACGCCGATAGCTCCCCCTGGGGAACTGGGAGTTTCCGGAGGGCGATCCGCATGCACTGCGAACGTTCTGCAACGATTCTTCAGAAGTCGTTTCATCTCAATACGTTGGACGGTCTGCCACTGCTCGTCCGGCAGACGGCCCCCGCCGGGTCGCTGCCTCGCCGGACACTGGTCATCGTTCACGGAGCCGGAGAGCACAGCCAGCGGTACGAACACTGGGCTCGCCTTCTCGCCCAGCATCACTGGCGAGTGATCTCGCTCGATCATCGCGGGTACGGGCGTTCCGGTGGGCTGCCGGGACATGTGGACCGGTTTGACCAGTACCTGGCCGATCTCGACCTCGTCTTTGAGTCGCTCGAACTGCCCGCCGAAACTGTCTTCTTCGGTCACAGCCTGGGAGGGCTGATTGCGACTCGGTATGCACAGACCCGACCGGGGGCACTGGCCGGGCTGGTCTTGTCGTGCCCACTGCTTGGTCTCCAGCTGAGGATTCCTGCGTGGAAACGCACGCTCGGGCGAATCTGCACGCTGTTTGCTCCCCGCACGCGGTTCCAGACCACGATCCGGTCAGAGCAGCTGACCCGTGATCCAGCGGCGCGGAGAACTCGTGAGGCCGATCCGCTTCGCTGCCGGTCGGTGACGGCGAACTGGTACTTTCAAATGCTGGATGCGATCGTCGAAGCCTGGAGCGACCTGAAGCAGGTGCAGCTTCCGGTCTTGCTGCTGCAGGGCGAACGCGACGAGGTGGTGAACCCCGAGGCGGCAATCCGCTGGTGGGTCGGGGTCCCGGCTCCCGACAAGACACTGCGAGTTCTGGCGGGGCACCTGCACGAGTTGCTGAACGAGCCCGACTGGAACCACACCGCGAGCGGCATTGTGGCCTGGCTGGAACAACGGGTGCCGGAGCCGACCGGACTGTCGATCGCACCCTGGATTGACAGTCGCACTCGAGGCGCGTCGCGCCTGCGCGCGGCCTGAGTTCATCGGTATGGACGGTATTCGTGAGACGTTCTCTGGAATTGCGAAACTCCCAACAGTTCGAACACGCTCAGCGGCCAACGCAGTCGAGATCGCCCGGCATGGCGGTTCGTCCCGTAAACGAATACGCTCTCGGCTTCCAATCCCAGACTCCTGAATCCCCGCACCTGTGCCTTCGATCTCACATGACACGCTCCCCAACGGACTGACCGTCCTGGTGGAGGAGATGCCCGATGTCCGTTCGGCGTCGTTTGCCTTCCTGATTCCTGCGGGCGCAATCTACGAGCCGACCGGGGCCAACGGGACCGCAGCTGCGCTGGCCGACTGGATCACGCGGGGAGCGGGAAAGCGGCCCAATCGGGAGCTGTCCTCCGCCCTGGATCGACTGGGCGTGCAGCGTGATGAGCAAGTGGGCTGGAACTTCCTGACTCTTTCGGGAGCGACGCTGGCGGATAACCTGCCCGCCACGTTTGAGATCTATCGAGATATTCTGCTGGAACCGCATCTCGATGAAGAGTTCTTCGAGCCGGTGCTGATCGGCGTCGAGCAGGGACTGCTGGCTCAGGAAGATGACCTGCAGCGCAAGACGTTTGTGGAGCTGAGGAAACGCTGCTACGACCTGCCTTGGGGACGACCCACGGAAGGCTCTCTCGAGGAACTTGAGGCCGTCACGACCGAAGGGATCCGCCAGCACTTCAGATCCTGTGTCGTACCCCAGGGGGCGATCCTGGGAGTCGCCGGGAACGTCTCTGCCCCCGCGGTCTTTCAGCAGGTGCGAGAACTGCTCAGCGGATGGACGGGGAATGCCCCCAAGATTCCGAAGGCCACGCGCGCGCCCGGCGGGACGCTGCACCTCACGCATGAGTCGGCACAAACCCATCTGGCGATGGCTTACCCAGCCGTGGCTCCGAACGATCCGGATTACTACGCAGCCTGGGCAGCGAGCAGCATTCTGGGGGGAGGAAGCAGCTCGCGACTGTTCACCGAGGTTCGCGAAAACCGCGGTCTGGTGTACACCGTCTATGCCAGCCTGAATACGCTCAAGGATGAGGGGCGGATGATCGTCTATGCCGGGACCACGACCGAGAGGGCTCAGGCAACCTGGGATGTCACGCTGGGCGAACTCAAACGACTGGCAGGGTCGATCACGACTGAAGAGCTGGAGCGTTGTAAGGTCCGAGCCAAAAGTTCGCTGATCATGCAGCAGGAATCAACGAGCGCCCGAGCTTCTGGTCTGGCCCGCGACTGGTTCCAGCTGGGCCGGGTGACGACTTTGGAGGAGGTTCGCCGCGAAGTCGAGTCACTGACGGCTCAGCAAGTGAATGACTACGCTGCCAAATATGGTCCCGATCCGCTGACTTCAGTGACCATCGGAGCTCAGAAGCTGGCGTGACGCGCTGGCTCTGGGAGTGCCAGCGTCTCAATCCGCCGGCCTGCGCGTTTGACAGGCGAGCGCGGAGTGGCCTAAGCTCAGGTTCGTCTGTTTCCAGTTCGTCGACCTTCGAAGTGATCGGTCATGGCCAAACGGAAAGCCAGCCGCGGGTGGGAGGGCAAGTCGATTCGCGTCCGAGAGGGCGTGTCGATGCCGGAGTTCCCCGGAGTCAGTATCGCCGGATGGACCGGTTCCATCGTGGAAGCGGGAGCGGGGGATGCCCCCACGCTGATCATCGAGTGGGATTCCGCGTCGATGACCAAAATGCCTGCGGAGTATCAGCAGCACTGCGAATCGCAGGGGCTCTACTCGGGAATGGCCTGCCTGCAGTTTGCGGACGTTGAGATTCCTGAATAGCCAGGCTTCTCTATTCTCGCAGGGCCACCCACCCCTCTGGGTTGCCCCATGTCTTGTCGATAAAACCCCGATAATCGTCAAAATTTACCTGACCCGACTTTTTGCTCCAAGTCGCAGGTTTGGCACAACCGATACAGAGATGACGGTACTCTGTGGCGCCTCGGCGCTGTCGGTTTGCCTCGGGAATTTCGCCCCTGGAGTTCCTGCTGTCTCCTTGGAAGGAACGGCCACGATGCCTCGGCGTCTCGCCCTCAGCCTGATGATCGCCTGGCTCGCATTGACTTGCTCAGTCTTTGCACAAGCCCAACGGCCAGAAGGCTTTCCGCTTGCGGAATATCAGGGCCCCTACTACCAGGATGGGGCTCCGACTTACTATCACCAGCAGCCGACGTGGCAGCACGAACTGTTGCCCTCGTCGCGAGTCAATGACTACGACTGGGATGCTGCGACCGATCTGGCGCTGGCAGGCACGCTGGGCCAGGCCTGGTTCCGTGCCGACTACCTGTGGTTGAACTACCGCGACCCCTCATCAGTCGATTTGGGGGGACCAACCCTCCTTGATACCAGTGGGCCGTTCCCCGCGATTGATCGAGTGACCGGGGTCCGAATTCTGACCAATGGAATCTTGATCGATCAGTCCGGCCTCGACAACAAGGGCGCGAACGGCATGAAGTTCACGATGGGAATTCCCACCCAGCTGTTCACGATCGAAGCCAGTGCCTTCTCCATGATCGAGTCCAAGAGCAAGCTGAACCTCGATCCGTTCTTTGACACCAATTCGTTCTTCAACGAACTGACGATCCCGGTCATCCCGCTGACTCGTGGTGGAGTTCCGAGTCTGGTGGACTTTGTCCTGTTCGATCAGGGCGTTGATGTGAAGTATCGATCCCGGCTGCAGGGTGCCGATGCGAAGATCGTCTTCCCGCCGCTCACGCCGAACGTCGCCATGGAAGTTTCGCCTCTGCTCGGCTTCAACTACGTGAACTTCAACAATCGCCTGAACATTGAGGGCTCGGATTTGGCGACCCTGACCGATCACGTGATCAGTTCGCGGGCCGACAACCATGTCTTCGGTCCCGAAATCGGACTCCGGATGGAGGCCCGCAGCAAGTGGGTCACATTTGGATTCGAGCCGAAGCTGACGTTCGGTGTCAATCGGATAATGAACCGCGTCGCCACCGAACAGATCTTCTCACCGACTGAACCCAACCGTCTGATCGAAGAGACTCAGAACAAGTTCACTCCGATTCTGGACCTGAGTACCTACGCCCGGATTCGACTGGCGGAGAACCTGAACCTGTCGCTGGGTTATCAGTTCATGGCGATGACCGGTGTCTCGCAGTCTCAGCGAAACATCGTCTGGGACTCCTCATCGGTACTCACAGCTCCATCTCTGATTCGTCTCGACATGCGTCGACAGGACTTCTGGGCTCAAGGGATCAACGTCGGGCTGCAGTGGCAGTTCTAAGGCCGAGGGGCGTGAATTCAATTCACATAGAGGAACTCGGTCGTACAGATCAGCGCACGGCAGAATGCTTGCCAGGCCTCCAGGCGACTCTGCTCGCTGGCGATGCCACGGATCTGCAGGTTCTTCTCGTAGCTCTGCATGAACTCCAGAGACGAGTCGATATCGCTCTCTGTCGGCGAACGCGAGTAGAACCTCTCGAAGGCTTCCGTCACTCGGTCCCGATCATCGCCGGGTAGTGCCCGCAGAGCCTGGGCGAGCTTCTCGGATTCCCGGGCGACCAGCAGGCTGTTCATCAGGAACAAGGCCTGCGGAGCCACTGTGGTGCGGTCACGCTGTCCGCTCATGGAGCTCGGATCACCAAAATCAAACGCAGTGAGATAGTCAAACAGAGCGCTCCGCACGATCGGCAGATAGATCGTCCGCCGTGGCTTGTCGTAGACCGAAACGTTGATGTTGGCAGTGCTGGTCACGTACGCACGGTTCCCGGTCGGCAGCAAATTGCCGCCCATCTGATCATCCAGATCGCCCCCAATCGCCAACAGCGAATCCCGCACCGCTTCCGCTTCCAGCCGCCTTCGGCTCATCCGCCACCACAGCTTGTTCTCGGGATCGACTGAGGCTGCGGACTCATTCCAGTCGGTCGACTGCTGCCACGTAGCTGAGTTCAAGATCAGGCGATGCAGCTGCTTGATCGACCAGCCACCGCGAACGAACTCCGTCGCCAGCCAGTCGAGGAGTTCCGGATGCGTCGGCGCATCTCCGAGCTTGCCAAAATTATCCGGTGAGCGAACCAGTCCATCTCCGAAGTGGGCCTGCCAGATCCGGTTGACGAGAACCCGCGCCGTCAGTGGATGATCGGACTGGGTCAGCCAGCGTGCGAGTTCCAGGCGACCGCTGACCTCGGCAGGGATCGTCAGCGACTCTTCATGAGAGAAGACGCGCGGCATCCGGCGACCAACCTCTTCGCCCAGTGTCGTGTGGCTGCCGCGCAGATGAATTCGCAGGTTCTGCGGTTTGCCTTCTGTGATCGACATCGCTTCCGGGAGAGGGGGGATCCCTTTTTTGATCTCGTCTTCCTTCTCATTCAGTACTTTGAGCTGGGCTACGACCGCGTCTGAGAAGGTTTCGTCGGCTCTTTCTCCCAGAGAGTAGGGGCCGGTCTTGCTGTCGATTGCGGCCTTGAGCGCCGCGGTTTCCGGAACAGGCTGTTCGTAGATGTCCTGGATTCGCTCCGCCAGATGTGGGAGATCGATCTCTGCTGGAGTGAGGTCCGCGATCAACGCGGTCTCAAGTGGTGTCTTCGGCTCGATGGCCTCTCCGGCCCGGACTTTCCACCACACGCGGAACGGGCTTCCGTCCACCTCCTTCTGGGCCGTCAGAAATCGAGCCCAGCTGGTCAAGTACTCCGGCTCCAGGGGGGCGGAATCTTTCGCAGAGTCAGCTGGCTCCACGGGGAGATCGCTCCGCAACCCCATCGCGATCTTGTCGATATGCGGAAACGGCCCGTCGTTTTCCAGCCGCAAAACATGCTTTCCCGCCGTGATCGGAACCGCAGCTTCGACAAACCACTTCTGTCCGTCCGGGGTCCAGCTCCCCGTGACCTGACCGGTGGCATCCGCTTTCACCATCTTGCTATCCAGCAGGATCTCGGTGGGGCGAGCGGCCGCAGCTGCGTAGCGGAGATCGATCTGCCACATCCCGGTGGAAGGGATCTCGATGTCGTACTCTGTGAAGTTCGGCAGCGGGCCTTCGTTCACCAAGACGCCGATGCCGACTCCGTAGTTCGTGCGATCCCGCATCACATTCCCGCGCGGGAACTCTTCGGCCTCGATCAAGATCGTCTCGGGGGCTGAGCGGCGAGCTTCGTCCTCCATAATCGGACGAGCCGTCTTCAGAACCTCGTCACGGCGTATCTGTCGGTCGGCTGCCAGCAGATAGTCGGCAATCCGGCTCTTCCCTGCTTTGTCGACGCGGGCTGCTTCCTGGACTCGCAACTGCTGAATCTGAGCCTGAACCGCATCCGCCTCGGCCTTCTTCGCGTCGCGCTGGGCCACGACTTCCGGCACAGCCAGCGGACGCTCCTGCCAGCGGGCGACGACGTTGAAGTTGTCCATCGTCTTCGAGCTCTTAAAGATCCCCGCCAGCGCGTAGTAATCGTGCATCGAGATCGGGTCGAACTTGTGGTCATGGCACCGCGCACAGCCCAGCGTCATCCCCAGGACCGCTTTGCCCAGGGTGTCGAGCTGTTCGTCGATGATGTCCATTTCCATCTTGACCGGGTCGTCCTCGGCCAGCATCTTGGCGCCCAGCGACAGATACCCGGTCGCCACAATTCGGCGGAGGACGATATCGTTCTGATCCGAGGCGGGCAGCAGATCCCCGGCGAGCTGTTCCTGGAGAAACTCGTCGTAGGGCCGATCCGAGTTGAACGCCTCAATGACGTAGTCCCGATAGCGCCACGCATTCCCGTAGGCCAGGTTCTCATCCAGCCCATTCGAGTCCCCATAGCGGGCCACATCCAACCAGTGCCGTCCCCAGCGCTCGCCATAACGAGGTGACGCGAGCAGCCGATCGATGACCTTTTCGAAGGCTTCCGGAGATTCATCGGCCAGGAACGCCCGCACCTCCTCCGGCGTCGGAGGCAGACCGATCAAAGCCAGTGTCGCTCGTCGAATCAGCGTCCGCTTGTCCGCGATCTCGTTGGGCGTAATCTGCTGCTCGTTCAGCTTCTGTAACACGAACCGATCAATGGGCGTGCGAGACCAGTTCCGCGGATCGGGCCCCTGCGGAATCGCGTGCCGCACCGGCGGGCGAAACGCCCAGAACTGGCGATCTTCTGCGGTCGGTTTCCGCTCGACGCCGGTTGGTTTTGCAGCGACGGTCACGGGACCTGCATCCGGCCAGACAGCTCCCTCGCTGACCCACAGCATCAGATCGTTGATCACCGCCTGTGACAGCTTGCGCTCCGGAGGCATCTGCAGCGTGTCGTCGTGCCGGATTGCCTGGATCAGGATGCTTTCATTCGGTTTCCCAACCACCAGTGCTGGTCCGCGATCCCCACCCGTCAGCAGCGACGCGAGCGAGTCGACCCTCAAGCCGCTTTCCTGAGAGTCGCCGCTATGGCACTCGAAGCAATGCTCGACCAGCACGGGCCGGACCTTCTTTTCGAAGAAGTCAGCATCCGTGGCCAGTGCAGACTCGGAGCTCGCGATCAGCACGAGCCCGATCGAGATGATCCAGACTGTCAGAAGTCGGTTGCTCAACGCGAAGATCCCCGCCAGTTCCATCAACGAACACCAATCCATCGTCCCGACTTCAGGGAGGTGCGTCAATCGCGGGGCTCGTGTTCACGAAGGCTCCATCGAATCCAGGGCACCGCTGGAGCATTCTGCTCGACCGTGTGCGGGTGGATGCAGATCTTGGGCAAAGTCCTCGTGACCGCCCGCGAGAACCCGCACATTCATTCGGAAGTTCCTGCTAGCTCAAGATGCCGTTCACAACCTTCCCATGCACGTCGGTCAGCCGGTAGTCACGGCCCTGGAAGCGATAGGTCAGCTTCTCGTGATCGAAGCCCAGCAGGTGCATCATCGTGGCCTGCAGGTCGTGGACGTGGACCTTGTCCTTCGCCACGGAGAACCCGAGCTCATCGGTCGCGCCCCACGTAGTACCGCCCTTCACCCCACCACCGGCCAGGACCATTGAGTAGGCATCGGGGAAGTGGTCGCGGCCCAGCACGTTGCCGCCCGCTGTCCGGCCTTCGCGGAAAGGGGTCCGACCGAACTCGCAGCCAATAACGATCAGCGTTTCATCGAGCAGCCCGCGCGACTTCAAGTCCTTGATGAGCGCCGACACCGGTTTGTCCATCGTGGCGCACTTGTTCGTCAGGCCACCTTCAAGGCCTTCACCCGGTCCGGTCCCGTGGAAGTCCCAGCCCCAGTCGAACAACTGGACATACCGCACTCCCTGCTCGACGAGACGGCGAGCCAGCAGGCAATTGTTGGCCAGGCTCGCCTGACCCGGCATCGCTCCGTAGGCCTCCTGCGTGGCCTTGGTCTCTTTGTTGATGTCCATGATCTCGGGCACGGACATCTGCATGCGGAACGCCAGCTCGTACTGGGCAATTCGTGTGGTTGTTTCGGGGTGTCCCATCTCCTGAGCCTGGATCTGATTCAGATCCCGCATCGCGTCCAGGCTGACGCGCCGCAGATCGCGGTTCATTCCCTTGGGGTCGCTCACGTACAAGACCGGGTCGCCCTGCGAGCGGCATTGCACGCCTTGATAGACCGCAGGCAGGAAGCCGCTGCCGAACGAGTTCTTGCCGCCGTTGGGCTGGACTCCGCTGGAGATCAAGACCACGAATCCCGGCAGGTTCTCATTCTCCGTCCCCAGCCCGTAGCTGAGCCACGAGCCGATCGAGGGGCGTCCCGAGCGCGCTGAACCGGTGTAGAGCAACAGCTCGGCCGGAGCGTGATTGAACTGCTCGGTAAACATCGAGTTGATCATGCACAGCTCATCCGCAACGCCATGCAGATTCGGCACCGCGTCCGAGAGCCACATGCCGCCTTCGCCGTGCTGGGCGAACTTGCGCGGGGTCCCCAGCAGCTTGGGGGTTCCGCTGGTGAAGGCGAACCGCTTCCCCTTCACGAACTCATCAGGACAGTCTTGGCCCGAGCGTTTCACCAGCTCCGGTTTGTAGTCCCACAGGTCCAGATGCGGCGGCGACCCGACCAGATGGATAAAGATCACATGCTTGGCCTTTGCTGGGAAATGGGCCGGCTTCTCGGCCAGAGGATTGATGACTCCGGGGGCTGCGTGGGCTGGGGCTCGCCCCATGGTCGCCATCGCCACCGCACCGAGGGCCAGCGGACTGGTCTGCAAAAAGTGACGCCGGGTCGCCTGCTGAATCTGTTGTTCGCGAAGGTTCATCGGTGCGTTTCTCCACGCTTGTCCAGCTGCCGCATGCAGCGGCATGAATCGGATCGATTTTATTCGTCGGGGCGATGACTGAACAGGTCGAGCCAGTGCCAACCGGGTTCGAATTCCAGGTCAGTCGATCGACAATTTCTCGCAATTCGCAGCCTCGCAACGATTTGTGGTGAACGGAAACCGAGAATTCCCCGTCTTAGAGAACGGGCAAGGTGGAATTCCCCTCCGCGTTGCCTTACGATTTTTCTCCAGAGTCGTTTCCACGCCGAGACTCGGGCCGAGCGACGGCGTGGGGACAGGAAGGTTGACCATGACACTGCTGATCGTTCGACTTCTGTACGCCTTCGTCTGCATTGGGGCGACTGCAGCCTATTGCTTCAGCGAGAATAGCGCCGCTCCGGACATCGTGAGCCAGCACCAGGTCGCGGCGTTTTTCGTCATCACGCTGATTGCTCTGTCGATCCTGCTGGTCGACGTGCTGCTGCCGAAAAAGCGGGTCGAAGTGGTCTCGGTGATCTACTTTGGACTATTGATCGGCATTCTGCTGGCGCACTTGCTCAATCTGGCACTCGGGCCGCTGTTCGGCAGTCTGGGCTCCGAAGGCAAGGACTTTCAGGCGGGGGTCACGATGTTGACCCTCCTGATGCTGCCCTACCTGTGCATCACGTTCATGATGCAAACCAAAGACCAGTTTCGGTTTGTGATTCCCTATGTGGAGTTCCAGCGCGAGCTCAAGGGCGGTCGCCCGATGGTCCTGGACAGCAGTGCCCTGATCGATGGTCGGATCGCCGACATCATCGAGACGCACGTCGTGGACTCCCAGCTGGTCGTCCCGCAGTTCATCCTGCAGGAAATTCAAGACATCGCCGACAGCCACGACAAGGTCCGCCGTACACGCGGACGCCGGGGCCTCGACATCCTGAAGAAGCTGCAGCAGGACCCCAAAGTCGAGGTGAAAGTCGCCGAGACCGAGACTGGCAAGGGGAAGTCGGTCGACCAGCGGTTGATCGAGTCTTGCAAGCAGTTCAATGGCCGTCTGGTGACGAACGATCTGAACCTGAACAAGCTGGCCACGATCCAGGGGATTCAGGTCGTGAACCTGAATGATGTCGCCAATGCGCTGAAGCCACGATTCATCCCCGGCGAACCTGTGCGGATCAAGATCATCAAGGAAGGCGAAGGGTACAACCAGGGAGTCGGTTACCTCGACGATGGAACCATGGTCGTGGTCGAAGCGGGCTCGAAAGAGGTCGGCAACGAAGTCGACACGGTCGTGACCAGCGTTCTGCAGAACAGCGCGGGACGCATGTTGTTTACTCGTTTGGCAGAACCTCGTGCTTGATCGGGAGCGGCTCGCCCGGGCGACCAGGATCGCCGTGGATCATCTGCTGTCCCAGCGGAACGCGGCGGGGCACTGGGGGGGAGAACTCTCCACCTCAGCGCTCTCGACGGCCACTGCGGCGATGGCACTGCATCAATTCGCAGCCAAGGCCACTTCACCTGCGGCCACTCGACAGGCTTACGCCTGCCGCTCGCTCATCGAACGTGGGTGCGTCTGGCTGCTGGCTCAGCAGAACGAAGATGGCGGCTGGGGCGATACGACCAAGAGCTTCAGCAACATCTCGACCACGATGTTGTGCCATGCGACTCTGGTCGCCACCCGCAGCCTGGGAGCCGACGCCAGCTACACAACGCTGGCTGACAATCAGATCGTGACTCGCGACGAGTCGATCCGTAAGGCGGCCGCCTACATCGAGCGGGCCGGGGGCGTTCCCGCACTGATCCGCCGGTATGGGAAGGACAAGACCTTCTCTGTCCCGATCCTCACGCACTGTGCCCTCGTGGGGCTCGTTCCCTGGAATCAAGTACCGCGGCTGCCGTTTGAGCTCGCGTGTATCCCGGCCAGCTGGTACGCCGCAGCGCGGTTGCCGGTAGTGAGTTACGCACTGCCGGCTCTGATTGCCATTGGTCAGGTCCGGCACCATCACGGGCCGACCTGGAACCCGATCACGCGGTCTCTCCGCTGGCTGGCGCGGGATCGGTCGTTGCAAGTACTGGAGAGAATTCAGCCCCCCAACGGCGGGTTCCTTGAAGCGGCACCGCTGACAAGTTTTGTCTGCATGAGCCTGGCCTCAATGGGGCTCACCGATCATCTGGTCGTCACTCGAGGAATCGACTTTCTCATCAAGTCAGTTCGCCCGGACGGCAGCTGGCCGATCGATTCGAACCTGGCTACGTGGGTTACCACGCTGGCAGTGAATGCGCTGGGCGATGACCTGCCTGAAGGCGATTGCCAGTCGATTCAGAAGTGGCTGCTCGCTCAGCAGTATCAGGTCACGCACCCGTACACGAATGCCGCGCCGGGCGGCTGGGCCTGGACCGATCTGCCCGGAGGAGTGCCGGACGCCGATGACACGCCGGGAGCCATCCTGGCAGTGCAGAAGTTGGACCAGCGAGCCCCCGACGTGAGTCGGGGGTGTCAGCCGGAGTCTCAGAACTCTATCGACCGTGCCATCCGCTGGCTGGTCGACCTCCAGAACCGAGACGGCGGTTTCCCGACCTTCTGCCGAGGCTGGGGGACGTTGCCCTTTGACCGCAGCTCGCCCGATATCACCGCCCATTGCTTGCGGGCACTGAAGGTCTGGCGTTCACAGTCGTCATTCCCATGGGATCAGGACGACCCTCGCCTCCTGCAGGATAACCTCACCGAATCGAGCCTGTGGAATCGCTCGGGCCTGACACACGACCGTGGCTTCGCCTTTCTCGAACGCGTCCAGCGTCCCAACGGCTCGTGGCTCCCGCTCTGGTTCGGGAATCAGCACGTACCCGATGACGAGAACCCGGTCTATGGGACTTCGCGTGTCCTGCGAGCGTTTCGAGACTGCGACCGCTGGAACGAACGCGCCCAGCGAGGAGCCGACTGGCTGCTCTCGGTCCAGAACCCCGACGGCGGCTGGGGCGGCGACCAGGGGGCTCCGTCGTCGGTCGAAGAGACGGCATTGGCGCTGGAAGCACTGCTGGCAGGGAAAGACGAGAGACGAGAGACGAGAGGCGAGAGCCAGACGCCAGCAGTGGCCTCTGGCCATCCGCCATCCGCCAACAGCCATCCGCCATCCCTCAACCCTCAACCCTCAACCCTCAACTCTCAACTGGCTGCGGGCATCGAGTACCTGATCCGCCGTGTCGAGGACGGCTCCTGGACCGAGCCAGCCCCGATCGGGTTTTACTTCGCCAAACTCTGGTACTTCGAGGCCCTCTACCCGGTCATCTGGACCGTGGCTGCGCTGCGAAAGGCCCACGAACTCGTGAACGAGTGAGTAGTCCGCGCAACAAAAAAGCACGGGCTTGCGGCCCGTGCTTCGCGATTCGTTCTGCGGTTTAGTACCGGTAGTGCTCGGCCTTGTAAGGACCTTCGACCGGGACGCTGATGTAATCGGCCTGATCCTGAGTCAGCTTGGTCAGCTTGACGCCGATCTTGGCCAGATGCAGCCGGGCCACTTCCTCGTCGAGCTTCTTCGGCAGGACGGTCACGCCGATCGGACGGCTGTCCTTGGTCGCCCACAGGTCCATCTGGGCCAGGCACTGATTCGTGAAGCTGTTGCTCATCACGAAGCTGGGGTGACCGGTCGCACAGCCGAGGTTGACCAGACGTCCTTCGGCCAGCATGTAGATGCTGTTCTTGGACGGGAAGGTGTACTTGTCGACCTGCGGCTTGATGTTCAGCCGTTTGACGTCGGTCCGGGCGTTCAGCTTGTCGACCTGAATCTCATTGTCGAAGTGGCCGATGTTGCAGACGATCGCCTGGTCCTTCATCTTCTCCATGTGTTCCAGGCGGATGATGTCCTTGTTCCCGGTGGTGGTCACATAGACATCGGCCCAGCCCAGTGTGTCTTCCAGAGTCAGCACGCGGTAGCCTTCCATCGCGGCCTGCAGAGCACAGATGGGATCGATTTCGGTGACGACGACCTGAGCTCCCTGACCCCGCAGAGCCTGGGCACAGCCCTTGCCCACGTCGCCGTAGCCGCAGACCACAGCCACTTTGCCCGAGAGCATTACGTCCATCGCGCGGAAGATGCCGTCGGTCAGCGAGTGCCGGCAACCGTACAGGTTGTCGAACTTCGATTTGGTCACGCTGTCGTTGACGTTGATCGCCGGGAACAGCAGCTTGCCGGCCTTCTGCATTTCGTACAGGCGGTGGACGCCGGTGGTGGTCTCTTCCGAGACGCCCTTCAGGTCCTTGACGATCGTGTGGAAGATCCCGGGCTGCTCTTTGCCGATCTTCTTGAGCAGGGCCTTGATGACCTTCACTTCGTGGTTGTCACTGGGAGAGTCGACCCACTTGTCGCCGTTCTCCATCTCGTAACCCTTGTGAATGAGCAGGGTCACGTCGCCGCCGTCATCGACGATCAGCTGGGGGCCTTTGCCGCCCGGGAACATAATCGCGTCCCAGGTGCAGTCCCAGTACTCTTCGAGGGTCTCGCCCTTCCAGGCGAAGACCGGCGTTCCGCTGGCTGCGATCGCCGCAGCTGCGTGATCCTGGGTCGAGAAGATGTTGCACGAAGCCCAGCGGACGTCTGCTCCTAGGACCTTGAGGGTCTCGATCAGGACGCCGGTCTGGATCGTCATGTGCAGCGAGCCAGTGATCCGGACACCAGCCAGAGGCTTCTTCGGACCGTACTTTTCGCGGGTCGCCATCAAGCCGGGCATTTCGTGCTCGGCGATGTCCAGTTCCTTGCGACCGAAGTCCGCCAGGGAGATGTCTTTGACCTTGTAATCGTGAGCAGGGGCCATCGTGGCAGATTCCTTGGCTTTGGGAGGTGCGGCGGTCGCGGGCATGCGAATTCCTGTGAGAGTTGCCTTCGGTGAACCCCGCAGGCAGCTGTGCCAGACGGAAGGTAGACCCCCGCGAGCGGATCGGCAAGGGGACAGGGGTGTTCACCGCGTTTTCGAAGGGAAACTAACGGCCATCGCCTGGGGATTCCCAGAGTCTGGAATTGAATCCACCACAAATCAATCCGGGCGGATGGTTGCATTGCACTGATCCACAGGCGATGCTGAACCCAAGTATCGCGCGCGGCATTGCCATTCGGCCCATTCTGAATTCAGAAAGACACTCATGAATGCTCCCTCCCCAGGTTCCAGCAATCCGGCTGGTGCAGCTCCGGTCCCACCGGCGAAGAAGCCTCGCAGTCCCGTCGAGCGCACGCTCGTCTGGGGCGGGATCGCGGCCCTGCTGGCGGTCACGCTGTTGGAGCTCCGCGCTCAGCAAGGCTATGCCCGGACACTGGAGGCCCTGGGCAATCGCCTGGACGACGATGATGAGGATCTGACGCTGGAGCAGGCCAAGCCGTTGCTGGCGTTCTCTCCAGCTTTGTCAGAGCCGATCTCGGCGGTTGGCAACAACGAAATCAAGTGCTCCTGGTTCAGTCTGTTCAAGAAGGGCCAGTACGAGATCACTCTGATTGTCAGCAAAGAGAAGGAGCCCGTGCTGCTGTCCTACAAGACGCCAGCTCCGCCGGAAGACCCTGCACAGCCTCCGGTCAATAACTCCGGTTCCAGTCCGTCTCCAGCGATGGGAATGGGCGGTGGCGGGCCGGGTATGGGAGGTGGCGGCGGAATGGGCGGTGGTTTTGGCGGCATGGGTGGGGCTCCGCGTCCCAACCCGTTGCGTGATGCCATCGATACCGATGCGGACGGAGATCTGTCGGCTGAAGAGATCGCGGCAGCGCCCAATTCGCTGGGCAAACTCGATAAGGACACGGATGGGCAGATCGTCGCTGCAGAACTCGCCCCGCCTCCTTCCGCAGATGGCTCCGGTGCCGGAGCCCCATCCGCTGCCGGTGGCCCAGGTGCGGGGCCCGGAGGAGGAGGTGGTGGCGGACGACGGCCCGGTCGATTGCTGGAGTCGATCGACGGGAACGGCGACGGAACTATTTCTGCCGAAGAACGTGCGGCTGTTGTTGAGGGGCTGAAGAAACTGGACGCCAATGGAGATGGCAAGATCGTCCGCGACGAACTCCGTCCACCCGGGGGCGGCGGCTTTGGCGGCGGATTCGGACCACCCGGCAGTGGAAGCGGCGGCAGTGGTTCTGGGCGTCGTCGTCCCGATGCTGAGGAAACGACTCCGGCAACCGTAGCTCCCGATAAGCCGGCCGAGGGGGCCGCGCCAACCGCCGAAAAGACTCTTTAGTGCACATCGCGTATTAGCCGTCGGGCTCGCCCGACGTGCTTCGAGCTTCTAGTCAAACAAAAAAGGCAGGCACCAACATCTGGTGCCTGCCTTGAATTTCTCGGTCACTGCAATCGCTTACAGGTCGTCGAGGTTCGGGGCTCCACCCAGATCAGGAGCATCATCGACAGCCATCACGACGTTGTTCGACGCATCCAGGAAGATCTTGTCTTCGAGGATTTCGCGCACGACGGTGTGCATCGTCGGCTTCCCCTGCTCCTCGACGAGCGGGGGGGCTCCGCGATTCAGCTGGACCAGACGCTTCTGGATCAGGGTCGACAGCTTGAACCGACCGCCCACCTTGTGAACGATCGAGTCTTCCTTGAGTTCATCGAGCATGAAGTTCCGCCTCTTGAGCCGCCAGGATCTGGCAAATCTCGGTCACAGCCCGATCCAATTCGTCATTGACGACCTGAAATCGGTAGCAACCCGCCATTCTAAGCTCATCGCGCGCCGTCTGCAAACGTCGCTGCAAGACCTCCTCCGATTCAGTCCCTCGCCCCCGCAAGCGACGCTCGTACTCATCCATCGAAGGTAATGTGATGAAGATCGTGACAGCGTCCGGATAGAGCTGCATTACGTTCATGGCCCCCTCGACGTCGATCTCGAGCAGCGGCCATTTTCCCTGCTGCAGAGCGGTGTCGACCTCGGATTTCAGGGTGCCGTACCACTTGCCGGTGCGGAACACCTCAGCGCATTCGAGGAACTCGCCCGCCTGCCGGCGCTGAGTGAATTCGTCGAGCGTCAGGAAGTAGTAGTGCTCGCCATGCACCTCGCCGGGGCGCGGCGAGCGGGTCGTGGCTGACACCGACAGCCGCAGCGGCACCGGCGATTCCGCAAGAATTCGCTGCACGATCGTCGACTTGCCACTGCCAGACGGGCCAGACAGGACGACGACGCGGGAAGAAGACGGGGGCAATGTCATTCGAGGGAGAGGAAAGGGCAGTCGAGAGCGGATCAGGACGCCAGAATTCTTACGAATTCTGCTACGAGCGGGCTTTGGGGTTCGAGGTATCAGCCGGAACGCGCTAGCGTTCGGTTCTGAACCGGGGGCTAGCGCCCTGCGGCTGATTGGGGCATTAGATGTCTTTGCCAGTCAGGCGGGCGACTTCGTAGACGTCTTTGTCACCCCGTCCGGACAGGCAGACCACGATCACGTCGCTCGGCGAACGCTTCTTGGCGTTCTCGAGCGCCTGGGCGACCGCGTGCGAACTCTCGATCGCGGGCAGGATTCCCTCCTGGCGGGCGACCAGCTGGTAGGTCGCGAGCGCCGCATCGTCCTCGATTGCGGTGTAGGTCACGCGGCCGGTGTCTTTCCAGTAGCTGTGTTCCGGGCCGACACCGGGGTAATCGAGACCCGCTGAGATCGAATGGACATCCATCGTCTGACCGTCGGCGTCCTGCAGCACATACGAGTAGCTGCCGTGCAGGATTCCCTTGACTCCGTAAGAGAGCGGGCTGGCGTGGTCGCCGGGGTTCGGGCCGCGTCCGCCGGCTTCGACTCCGGTCAGAGCGACGGTACGGTCTTCGACGAACGGATAGAAGATCCCAGCTGAGTTCGAGCCGCCGCCAACACAGGCAATCACCTCGTCCGGAAGGCGTCCGAGCTGATCCAGGCACTGCTGCCGACATTCGTTGCCGATCACCGACTGGAAGTCGCGGACGATCATCGGGAACGGGTGCGGACCGACGACCGAGCCCAGGATGTAGTGCGTGTCTTCCACGCTGGCCATCCAGTCCCGCATTGCTTCGTTGATCGCATCCCGCAGCGTTCGCGATCCGCTGGTCACCGGGCGGACCTCAGCGCCCATCATCCGCATGATGAAAACATTCAGCTTCTGCCGCCGAACATCTTCCTCACCCATGTAGACGACGCACGGCAGGCCGAACCGGGCACAGGCTGTGGCTGTGGCGACCCCGTGCTGACCAGCTCCAGTCTCGGCGATCACGCGGCCTTTGCCCATTCGCTTGGTCAGCAGCACCTGGCCCAGCGTGTTGTTGATCTTGTGGGCCCCGGTGAGGTTCAGATCCTCCCGCTTGAAGTAGATCTTCGCCCCGCCGGCGTACTCGGTCAGACGCTCGGCAAAGTAGAGCGGACTGGGCCGCCCGACGTAGTGCTTGTACAGGTCGGCCAGTTCCCGTTGAAACTCGGGATCAGCCTTGGCCCGCTCGTACTCCGCCGTCAGCTCTTCCAGAGCGTGCATCAGCGTCTCGGGAACAAACCGACGACCGAACTCCCCAAAGCGACCTTGGGCGTCGGGAACAGACTTCGTGGCAGCGGGCATGATGAACCTTGATGAGTCGGGCAGGAGGGGTGAGCCTCCGGTACCGGTCGAGAAGGGGATTATTGCCACTCGTTGCCAGAGAGTCGAATCGGGAATGGGGATTTCTGGGAGGGCCTTTGCCGAATGGGGGATTGCAAATGGCGGATTGCGAATGGCCAGAGTGTTGCAGATGCGACCTGCCAGCATCCATTCGTTACGATGTGGAGGCCATTCCCCACTCAACTTCTCTAACCGTCCCCATGTCCACCGGTCGTGCCCTGCAGCAGGTCTTGCAAAGCTGGCAATCTGCCGGGCTGGGGCATTTGCCAAAGCTGGCGGTTTCGGCGACCGAACCGTCTCCGGCCCCAGCTGTCGCAGCGACGGTCCCGGTGGCCCCCTCTCCTCCTCAGGACACTGTCCCCGATATGGCTCGCAAGCAAGCTGCGGCTGCCCGTCCCGAACTGCCGGTCATTGGGGTGGCTCCGGAAATCAAGATGTCCGGATCGCGGGAGGAGCGGCTGGCCGCTCTGCAGGCCCGGGTGGCGAAATGCACCCGCTGCCAGGAACTGGCCACGACACGCACGCAGACGGTCTTTGGAGTCGGCAATCCAAAGGCCCGCGTCATGTTCATCGGCGAGGCCCCCGGGGCCGACGAGGATGCCCAGGGGGAACCGTTCATTGGCCGCGCCGGACAGCTGCTCACGAAGATCATTCAGGCCTGCGGCTGGACGCGGGAAGAGCTGTACATCTGCAACATCCTGCGTTGTCGACCGCCGGGGAATCGAACTCCCTCAACCGAAGAAGCGAACCACTGCCGCGAGTATCTGGACGGCCAGATCGCCATCATCCAGCCCGAGTACATCGTCTGCTGGGGCACGTGTGCCGCCCAGAATCTGCTGGCCAGCGAAGAGACGATCGGCAAGATGCGCGGCCGGTTCTACACCCACGGCAAAGCCAAGGTCCTGTGTACCTATCACCCCTCGTACCTGCTGCGGAACCCCGAAGCCAAGAAGCCGGTCTGGGAGGACATGAAGCTGCTGCTGGGTGAGATGGGATTGAAGATTCCGGAGCAGAAGTGAAGAAGGCCTAGGGCCCAGAGCCAGAAGTTTTCTCTCACCTCTAACCACTTACCTCTAACCTCTCCCCCTGATGTCCGACACCCGATACCTGATCCTCCAACGTGGCTCCGCCCGGCTCCAGATTCTGGAGATCCGACCGGGGCAGCGTGTGACTATCGGGCGGACTCAAGGCAACAGCCTGATCGTTCCCGACCGGAAATGCAGCCGGTTGCACTGCGAGCTGTTCTGCGGGAACGGGACCTGGTATGTCCGTGACTGTCAGAGCCGCAATGGAGTCTTCGTCGACGGGGCGAAGATTGATGGGGATACCGCGGTCCAGATCGGTCAGACGATCGCGGTCGGCGATTTCGCCATCCAGCTGTCGGCCCGGCACCCTGAGCAGACGCCGATGGACGACGCCTCGGGGGTTCAGGCACCCTCGACCGATGAGGAAGATTGCTTCGAGGTCATTGAACGCAAGTCGGTGACGCAGTTCGATCAACCCCTGGGACTGAACTCGACCCGCATGGGGCCTGCCGGGGCAGCCGATCTGTTCAAGCTCTCGCAGTCGATGCAGGGAGCCGACGATATCGAGGGGCTGTGCGAGATTGTTCTGGATGGATTGCTGCGGGTGATCCCCGCCTCAATGGCCGCGCTGCTGCTCCTGCCCGAGGACGACGAGTCGCAGGCTGCGGCCAGCCTCAAGCTGATGGCGATGCGGATTCCGGAAGACCAGCCGAAGGATGTCAGGTTCTCCTCGCACCTCTCCGATCAGGTCTTTCGGACCCGTGAGGCAATTCTCGCGCACGATGTGTCCCGCAATTCGACACTCTCACGCAGCGAGAGCCTCGAGATGCTGGCAGCGCAGAGTGTCGTTTGCGCTCCAATCCGGCTCGAGGGACGCGCGATCGGCGTGATTCACCTGTACTCGACATCGGTGACGAATCCGCTCGACAGTCGGCATCTGGAGTACACGCTGGCCGTCGCTGACCATATGGCTGGGCTGGTCCGCAAGACCCGCGACCGTCAGAAGCTGGCCCAGAACCTCATCATCTCAGAGCAGCGCAGCAAGGAGTACCAGGCCCAGCTCGGCATGGAGTCCGAGCTGATCGGTAACAGCCCCGCCATGCAGAAGCTGCGGCAGTCGATTGGCCGCGTCGCCCGTTCCGACGCGACGGTACTGATCCGCGGCGAAAGCGGCGTTGGCAAGGAACTGGTCGCGCGGGCCTTGCACTTCAACAGCCCGCGCCATGACGGCCCGATCATCTGTGTGAACTGCGCAGCTCTGACCGAATCGCTGCTGGAGAGCGAGCTGTTCGGCCACGAGAAGGGAGCCTTCACCGGCGCGACCGCACTCAAGGCTGGAAAGTTTGAGCAGGCTCACGGCGGCACGCTGTTCCTCGATGAAGTCGGGGAAATGAGTGCCGAGATCCAGTCGAAATTCCTGCGCGTGCTGGAGACCCGCGAGTTCGAACGGGTCGGCGGCAGCAAGACGATCCGCGTCGATGTCCGCGTGGTCACAGCCACGAACCGCGATCTCGAACAAGCCGTTCGCGACGGCAAGTACCGCAGCGACCTGTTCTACCGGTTGCAGGTGATCGAGCTCGTTGCACCGGCCCTGCGCGAGCACCCGGAGGACATCCCCGAGATCGCTCGGCACTTTGTCGAGAAGTTCGTCCGCAGCCAGCGCAGTAAGGTCCGCGGCTTCGATCGCTCGGCCGTCGACAAAATGGTCCGGCATAGTTGGCCCGGGAATGTTCGCGAGCTGCGGAACGTGATCGAGCGCGCTGTGATCCTGTGCGAGCGGGAATTCATCAGCGACGAGGACATCGTCCTCTCGAAGCTGGAACTTCAGCCCTCACAAGGAGCCGCTGCTGTGGTGCCGGCGGTCACAGCAGAGACTCCTGAACCGGTTCCCGAGACTCCGACAGGCGAGACGGCGTTTGATCCGCGTTACCGCCTCTGGGACAGCCTGATCCAGGCCAGCCGGACCCTGGATGACGTCGAACGACTCTACATTGAAGCGGTCTTGCGATCGAGCAGCTGGAACAAGTCCCAGGCGGCCCGCATGCTGGGAATCGAGCGTACCACGCTGGATCGCCGCTTGAAGAAGTACAACTTCACCCGCCCCGATGGGACAGAAGTCGGGGATGACGACGAAGAGTGATTCAACCGCGAGTTTCGAGCTGAAGAGGTCTGCCGAGAATCGGTCGAATCACGATGGCGGAAAGCACAGTGCAAGATGAACGAGATTGTGATCGTAGCGGCCAAGCGGACTCCGATCGGGAAGTTCCTCGGTGCTTTTAAGAACAGTTCAGCAGTCGATCTGGCCTGCGCGGCGGGGCACGCCGTCCTGGAAGGGATCGACCGCTGCCTGATCGATCAAGTGATCGTCGGAAATGTGCTGGGAGCCGGCCAGGGGATGAATATCGCCCGGCAAATCGGACTGCGGCTGGAGTTGCCTCAGACGGTGCCGGCTTACACGATCAATATGATGTGTGCCTCAGGGATGCAGGCTGTGCTGCTGGCCGCTCAAGCGATCCGGGCGGGCGAGGCTCACACCGTGCTGTGCGGTGGGACGGAGTCGATGTCGAACGCTCCGTACCTGCTGTCGAGGGCCCGCACGGGGCTGAAGTACGGGAACACGGAACTGGTCGATTCGCTGCTGAGTGATGGCCTGCATGATCCCTTCGATCACCGGCACATGGCTCTCACCGCTCAGACCTTGGCTGAGGATTATCAGATCTCGCGGGAGGAGCAGGATCAGTTCGCGCTGAGAAGCCAGCAGCTATTTGAAGCCGCGCGGGCGGCGGGGCGATTCGATGCTGAAGTCGTCCCAGTCGGCTCCGTGACTCAGGATCAGCACCCACGTCCCGACACGGTTCTGGAAGGCCTTTCGAATCTGGCCTCAGCATTCGGACCGGGCGGCACGATCACTGCTGGCAATGCGAGCGGCCTGAACGACGGGGCAGCCATGCTGGTCATTGCCGATCGAACGACCGCAGTGAGGAACCGTTGGCCGGTCTTGGCCGTCCTTGAGCAGTGGGCGACGGTGGGCTGTGAGCCAGCGCGGATGGGGCTCGGGCCGGTTCATGCGATTCGGAAGCTGGAAGAGCGCGGGCTGCCACTGGCCCGCTGTGAGAGTTTCGAAATCAACGAGGCCTTTGCCGCACAGACACTGGCGTGTGCCCTGGAGCTACGGCTCGATCCGGATCGACTGAACCCGGATGGCGGAGCGATTTCCGTGGGACACCCGATCGGAGCCAGCGGAGCCCGGTTGCTGGTCCATCTGGCTCAGAGAGTTGCAGCAGGAGCGGTAAAGCGTTCTGTGGCAGCACTTTGCGTTGGAGGAGGGCAGGGGATTGCCGCGGTTGTCCGATCGTAGGATCCGGTTCCGGCTGGGGCGATTTTGCGGGTTTTGCCGATTTTTCTGAAGATTCTGCCGCCGCTGGACGATGAAACACCTAGTGACTGCCCTCTCGGCACGTCACGGATTGGGACCGCAACTGTCATCCTCGACCGGTGAGCCACGGAATGAACCTCACGAAACATCACCTCTGGACGCTCGGACTTCTGGCCGGATGTCTGCTGATGGGAACCTTGGTGGGATGCCAGACCACGGTCGGTGGCCAGACCCTGCCGTCCCCGGACTATCTCCGCGACGATATCCAGTACTTCCCGGCTGGCCCGGAATTCCTGCTGCCAAATACGGAGCGGGCGATGCAGGAGTACAAGGCCGCTCAGCAAGGCGATAGGGCGACTCCGTACAATCCGTCGCCGTGATCTCTCGAAACATCGATCAACCGCAATGCAGCGGCTTGTCCACGACAAGCCGTTGCGTTGGTGTTTGTGCAGCTTGAGATTCGAAATCGGCAGCCCGAGGGGACTGCCAGCTTGAACATTGCGCCAGTTCTGCCAACCTGGCAGAATGATAGTTGGCTGAGTCGCACTGAAATTGTCTAAGTTTATTGTCGTGTAGACACTTACGTCAGTTTTTCGCACGCTGGCACAGGGGTTGCTTACTCTTCGGCTCGACATCCGAGAACTACCGAATCCGGCAGCAAGCTGCCGGTTCGTCAGTCGAATCAGTCACGCCGAGAATTGAGGAGCCACCGTGGCCAAATTGCTCAGTTTTGACGAAGACGCCCGTAAGCAGCTGCTTTCAGGTGTCTCCAAGCTGGCCCAAGCTGTCATCTGCACCCTGGGACCCCGTGGGCGGAATGCCGTCCTCGACAAGGGTTGGGGCGCTCCCAAGATCACCAAGGACGGCGTCACCGTCGCTCAGGACATCGAACTCGAAGACAAGTTCGAGAACTGCGGTGTCCAGCTCGTCAAAGAAGCTGCCAGCAAGACCGGCGATGCAGCCGGTGACGGAACGACCACGGCGACCGTGCTCGCCGAAGCGATGTTCCGCGAAGGCCTGAAGTTCATCGCTGCTGGAGCTGCTCCGGTGTCGCTGGGCCGCGGGATTCACAAGGCTGTGGAAGCCGTCATTGAGAATCTCAAGAAGATGGCCAAGCCGGTCAGTGCCAGCGACCGCAAAGCGATTGAAACCGTTGCCTCGATCGCCGGAAACAACGACAAGGAAATCGGTCGCATCCTGGCCGACGCCCTGCTGAAGGTCGGCAAGGACGGCGTGATCACGATCGAAGAAGGTCGCCAGACGCAGACCGAGATCGATCTGGTCGAGGGGATGCAGTTCGAACGCGGCTACCTGTCTCCGCACTTCGTGACCAACGAAGACGATCAGGTCTGCGAACTCGACAACGTCCGCATCCTGATCCACGAAGAAAAGATCTCCAGCGCCCGCGCCATGGTCCCGCTCCTGGAGCAGGTCTCCAAGGCTGGCGTCCCACTGCTGATCATCGCCGAAGACATCGAAGGCGAAGCCCTCGCGACCCTCGTCGTCAACAAGATGCGCGGCATCGTCAAGGTCTGTGCCGTCAAGGCACCGGGCTACGGTGATCGTCGCAAGGCGATGCTGGAAGACCTGGCTGTGCTGACCGCCGGTAAGGCTGTGTTCAAGGACCTCGGCCTGAAGCTGGAAAGCGTCACGCTGTCCGACCTGGGAACCGCCAAGAAGGTCCGGATCGACGCCGAGAACACGACGGTCATCCAGGGTGCCGGCAAGAAGGACGCGATCGAAGGTCGCGCTGCTCAGATCCGTGCCGAAATCGAAAAGACCGACAGCGAATACGATCGCGAGAAGCTCCAGGAGCGTCTTGCCAAGCTGGCCGGTGGTGTGGCTCAGATCAATGTCGGAGCTGTCACCGAAACCGAAATGAAGGAACGCAAGGACCTGATCGACGACGCTCTGCACGCGACCCGCGCAGCTGTCGAAGAAGGCGTCGTTCCTGGCGGAGGCGTGGCCCTGCTGCGTTCTTCCAAGTGCCTTGACAAGCTCAAGCTGGCGGGCGATGAAGCCCTCGGTGTGCAGCTCGTCAAGAACGTACTGGAAATGCCGCTGCGGAAGATTGCTGAGAACGCCGGCATGGACGGCTCGGTCGTGGCGAACAACGTTCGCAAGTCGTCCGAGCAGAATTACGGCTACGATGCTCTCAACGAGCGTTACGGCGATATGTTCGACTTCGGCGTGCTGGACCCTGCCAAGGTGGTCCGCTCCGCTCTGACGAACGCCGCCAGCGTCGCCATCATGCTGATGACCACCGACTCGATCATCGTCGAGGCTCCAAAGCCTGCCGGTGAGAAGGACGATCACCACGACCACAGCCACGACGGTGGCATGGGCGGAATGGGTGGCATGGGAATGGGCGGCATGGGTGGCATGGGTGGGTTCTAAACGAGAAGTCGTCAGTCATCAGTTTTCAGTCGTCAGCCATACAACACACACAGACAGGTTAGAGGTGAGTGGCGAGTGGTGAGTGAACGAGGCAGCTGCCTCCTGGTTTCGAATTTCGTGCTTCGAATTTCGAATTTGCTCTGACCCTCATCCCTCAACTCTCAACCCTCAACCTATCCTCGGAGATTCACAAATGAGCATGAGCCTCAAGCCTCTCGATGAACGCGTCGTCATCCGTCCGGTCGATGCCGAAGAAACCACCGCTGGTGGGATCGTTCTGCCGGACACCGCCAAGGAAAAGCCCCAGCGCGGCAAGGTGCTGGCTGTCGGCCCCGGTCGGCTGCTCGACAGCGGCGAACGCGTCGCGATCTCGGTCGTCGTGGGCGACGAAGTCCTGTTCAGCAAGTACGGCGGAACGGACATCGAAGTCGATGGCATGGAAGTCAAGATCCTCCGCGAGAGCGACATCCTCGCCAAGATCGTCAAGTAGTTGTCAGTTGTCAGTGATCAGTTGTCAGTAATGACAATTGAGCTGACGACTCGATTGTGGCCTCAGTTTCGAGTAAGCGATCATGCTTACTGAAAACTGACAACTGAAAACTGAGAACTCTCCACTGGAGCCCCGAAGTGCCTAAGCAACTTCTGTTCGATGATCGTGCCCGCCTGAAGCTCAAGAAGGGTGTGGACATTCTGGCTGACGCCGTCGCTGTCACGATGGGCCCCACCGGGCGAAACGTGATCATCGACAAGTCGTTCGGTAATCCCGTCGTGACCAAGGACGGTGTGACCGTTTCGAAGGAAGTCGAACTGGAAGACCCGTACGAGCACATGGGGGCCAAGCTCGTCAACGAAGTCGCCAGCAAGACCAGCGACGTGGCCGGTGACGGAACCACGACCGCGACCGTCCTGGCCCGGGCGATCTATTCGGAAGGCCTCCGCAGCATCTCGCTGGGAGCCAACCCGACCGTCGTTCGTAAGGGGATCGAAAAGGCGGTCGACTCCGCAATCGAGTTCCTGGAAGGGTTCGCCCGTCCAGTGACCGACAAGAAGGAGATCGAGCATGTCGGTTCGATTTCGGCCAACAACGACTCCGAAATCGGCAAGCTGATCGCCGACGCCATGGAGCAGGTCGGTCGTGACGGCGTCATCACGGTTGAGGAAGGGAAGTCGAACAGCACGACCCTGACCCTGACCGAGGGGATGCAGTTCGACAAGGGCTACATCAGTCCCTACTTCATCAACGACACCACCTCGATGAAGGCGGTTCTCGAAGACTGCCTGATCCTCCTGCACGAGAAGAAGATCTCGAACCTGCGGGAACTGGTTCCGCTGCTCGAGAAGGTCGCTCGTTCCGGCAAGCCACTGCTGATCGTCGCAGAAGACGTTGACAGCGAAGCCCTGACTGCCCTGGTGGTCAACCGGCTACGCGGCGTCCTCAACATCTGTGCGGTCAAGGCTCCCGGCTTTGGCGATCGTCGTAAGGCGATGCTGGCCGACATGGGTGTGCTGATCGGCGGAACGGTGATCTCCGAAGACCTCGGGATCAAGCTGGAAACTGTTGACCTGTCGCACTTGGGCAAGGCCAAGCGGGTGGAAGTCGACAAGGACTCCTGCACGATCATCGACGGAGCTGGCAACGACTCCGAGATCCAGAAGCGTGTCGCCCAGATCCGCAAGCAGATCGAAGCCACCGAAAGCGAATACGACCGCGAGAAGTTCCAGGAACGCCTCGCGAAGCTGACCGGCGGTGTGGCTGTGATCTCGGTCGGTGCTGCCACCGAAGCGGAGATGAAGCAGACTAAGGCCCGCATGGAAGATGCCCTGCACGCGACCCGCGCTGCGGTCGAAGAGGGGATCCTCCCTGGCGGTGGAACAGCTCTGATCCGGGCCATCGAAGCCGTCCAGGCGACGAAGGCCAAGGGTGACGAGAAGATCGGTGTCGAGATCGTCGCTCGGGCTCTGCAAGCTCCGATTCGGCAGATTGCCGCAAACGGTGGAGCAGACGGGGCGGTGATCGCCGACGAAGTCCGGCAGAAGGACAAGAACGTCGGCTACAACGCAGTCACCTGCGAGTACGGCGACATGTTCAAGGCCGGAGTCATCGATCCGGCGAAGGTCGTGAAGAACGCCCTCCGCAATGCCGCTTCGATCGCCGGTCTGATGCTGACGACTCAGGTACTGATCACCCGCTCCGACGACGTTTCCGGTGGCAAACCGAAGCCGTCCGTCGAAGGGGCTGTGAAGTAGCTCACCTCAGCCACTCGAAGTCATGAACGTCACGAGCCACCGGTGAGGAATCGGTGGCTCGTTGGCTGAATAGAAGTTGTTAGTTCTCAGTTATCAGTAGTCAGTGCGGACTTCTGACTGAGAACTGAAGACTGACAACTGAAAACTTCTCCCATGTCCCAGCGCGATTACTACGAAGTCCTCGGCGTCGAGAAGTCTGCTTCTGCCGACGAGATCAAGAAGGCTTACAAGAAGCTCGCGCTGAAGTATCACCCGGACCGCAATCCCGGGGACGAAGCGGCGATCGAAAACTTCAAGCAGGCGGCCGAAGCCTACGACGTTCTGTCCGACACCGACAAACGGGCCCGTTACGACCGATTCGGCCATGCGGGGGGCAATCAGGGCGGCGGAGGAGGAGGTGCCCAGTTCCACGACCTGGGCGACATCTTTGAACACTTTGGCAGCATCTTCGAGGGGATGGGTTTCGGCGGCATGGGCGGCGGCCGGCGCTCCCGCGGAGGTGTCCAGCGCGGCAGTGACCTCAAATCGTCCGTGACGATCGATCTGCGGCAGGCCGCCACGGGGATCGACAAAGAAGTCGAGATCAACCGGAAGAAGCCATGCGTCAAGTGCTCGGGAACTGGCAGCGAGCCCGGTCACAAACCGGAAAAATGTGACTATTGTGGCGGTCAGGGACAGGTGATTCAGTCCCAGGGCTTTTTCCGCATGCAAACCACCTGTCCGGCGTGCCGTGGACAGGGAACAATTATCAGACACAAGTGCAACACGTGTTACGGCTCCGGCAAGGAAGACGAGAAGGTCAGCCTGAACGTCAAGATCCCGGCCGGAATCGACAACGGAATGCAGTTGTGTCTGCGGGGCGAGGGCGAGACTGGCACGAACGCCGGTCCACGCGGCGACCTGTACGTCGATGTCCATGTGCGTCCCCATTCGGTCTTCAAGCGCGAGGGGGTTCACCTCCTCTGTCAGGTGCCGATCAGCTACACGCAGGCGGCCTTGGGCTCGAAGATTGAAATCCCCCTTCTGGAGGGAAAGACCGATGTCGAACTGTCCCCTGGAACACAACCCGGTGAAGTCATTCGCCTTCGCGGAAAGGGCATGCCCGACCCGCGCGGCGGACGCACCGGGGATCTGCACATTGAAGTCCAACTCGTCGTCCCCAAGAAACTCGTCCCAGAACACGAAGCACTCCTCCGCAAGCTGGCCGAGATGGAGCAGGCCCACGTAATGCCGCACCAGAAAAGCTGGTTCGACAAACTCAAGGGCCTGTTCAAGGGAGACGAAGAGGAACAAGCGTGATTTGTTAGCCGTCGGGCTTGCCCGACGTGCCGATGCGAAGCGAAGAGCACGTTGAGCAAGCTCAACGGCCAATTCAAACGATGGCAGACCTCATGTCCGAAACGCCCCGCGAAGAGATCGCTCCCGAAATCCTCTCTGCCGACTTGTCCGCAGACGACCTCTCGTCGCCCGAAGCCTGGGTCGCGCTGCAGGATCAGCTCGCAGCTGCGCAGGCCGAGCGTGATGAGGCTCAGCAGAAGTACCTGCGTTCGCTGGCGGAGAACGATACGTATCGCCGCCGAGTGATGAAGGAGCGGGATGACGACCGCAAGTTCGCCCCGCTGGGGATCATTAAGGATCTGATCCCGAACCTCGATAACCTCCGCCGCGCGATCGAAGCGGCCCAGACAGCCAGCAGCATCGAAGACCTCTCCAAGGGGGTCGGCATGGTGCTCAAGCAGATCGACGAAACGCTCAGCAAGCACGGAGCGATGGCCATCTCGTGCGTCGGTCAGGCATTCGACCCGAACCTGCACGAAGCCGTGGCCCAGGCCCCCAGTACGGACCATCCACCGATGACCGTCCTGCAGGAGTTCGAGCGGGGCTATATGCTCCACGAGCGAGTCATCCGCCCCAGCAAGGTACTGGTCAGCAAAGAGCCATAGGTGGTTCGTCTTCATCGAAAGTGAGCGGTACGGCGCTAGCCGCCGGTGCGAGAATCGTGACTCGCGAAGTACCGGCGGCTAGCGCCGTGCCGCTCACATAACCTCCGAGATCGTCCATGAATGCTCGCTGGCTCTGGTTCGTTCTGGTTCTGATTACGGGCTCCGCAGCAGCCGCCGAAGTCACCGAGACTGTCACCTTCTTCGACTCCGGAACGATCCCGCAGCTGAAGCTCGTCATCCGCGACGAGGAGCAGCAGGAGCTTCGCGACGACCCGCGCGACTACACGCGCTGCACGGTCATCGAGGACGAAACGACGACTCTCAAGAGTGTCGGCATCAAGCTCAAAGGTGCCGCTGGCAGCTATCGGGACTTCGATGATCGTCCCGGACTGACGCTCAATTTCGACAAGTACAAAAAAGGCCAGCGCTGGCACGGGATGGAAAAGGTCCATCTCAACAATCTGGTCCAGGACGAGTCGTTTCTCAGTGAGTGGCTCGGCACGCAGATCTTTCGCGCCGCAGGCTACCCAGCCCCGCTGACGGGGCATGTGCGTTTGTGGATCAATGACCGGGACATGGGGATTTATGTCCTCCGCGAAGGGTTCGATAGCCGGTTCCTCAAGCGGGAGTTCGAGGACAACGACGGCAACCTGTACGACCGGGGCGAGGCGGGCGACATCGACTCCGAACTGGAGATGGACTCGGGCGACGATCCTGACAACCGCTCGGACCTGATCGGGCTGGCTCTGGCCTGTTATCAGCCCGAGTACGCAGTTCGCCTCCAGCAGTTGGCCGCTCGCGCTGATATGAACCGCTTCCTGAGCTTCATGGCCCTCGAGCGGCTCTGCGGGCACTGGGACGGATACACCTACGGCACGAACAATTATCGCCTCTACTTTCCAAAGAAGAACTCACAGGGCGTCTTCATCCCGCATGGAATGGATCAGCTGTTCCAAGACCCCGGAGCTGCACTCTACGACCCGTCGCCCAGTCTGGTTTCACGGACCGTCCTTCAAAGTGATCGTTGGCGCGAGCAGTACCGAGAACGCCTCAAGGAACTGTCCGCCATTCTCTCACCCGCCGAAAAGTGGCTGGAGAAGATCGACGAGCGCCGCGACAAGCTGCAGCCGATCCTGGAGTCGATCGACTCTGATCAGGCAGCCGCCCACCGCGACCGCGTGAACGAGCTCAAGGACCGGGTCCAGCAGAGGTTTCAGAATCTTGAGAGTCTGGTCAACGATGGCATGCCATCCGCCCTGGAGTTCGACGAGTCTGGAAGCCTGCTGCTGACCGACTGGTACCCCGTTCCCGAAGGGGAAGAAGTGGCAGTCGACGAAGTCGACCAGGCCGGAGTCCGCTGCTACCGCGTGTCGCGTGAGCAGTTCGGGGACTTCGCCGGCTCCTGGCGGCAGCGCGTCTGGCTCAGTCGCGGCCAGTACCGATTTGAAGCCCGCGTGAAGACCGACTCCGTGATCCCCATCCCGGACGATCAAGGGCGGGGAGCAGGCGTCCGCCGCAGCGAGACGCGCGGGCTCCAGGATCTGACCGGGACGAGTGACTGGCAGACCGTGTCGCTTGAGTTTGAAGTCCGCGAGGACCTGCGGGATGTTGAGCTGATCCTGGAACTCCGAGCCCGAACCGGGACAGCCTGGTTCGATCGAGACTCGCTCCAGCTGAAGAAGAAACTGGCTCAGTAATCAGCCCCTGAGGGGATTTCTTCTCACTGGGGAAACGTCTTCTGACTGAAAACTGAGAACTGACGACTGAAAACTTGCTAGAGCCGGTTTCAAAACCCTTCCACAACAACTTTCAGTTGGCAAGGCATTTGCATGAGTGTTGAGCAAAGGAGTGCTCAGTCATGCTCATCACGCTGTCGTG
>JBIIOI010000094.1:0-15579 GCA_044337025.1 Planctomycetaceae bacterium | reverse complement strand
CAACTCGGTCCCGGAGTTTCCGATTCGATCTGCCAGACGCTCAATCGTCTCTCCTTCGTCCCAGAGGGCAATGACCTGATCCAGGGAACCGTCCATGCCGGCATCGGAAAAGGCCTGGACGTCGACTCGGACCTGCAGGTCCGTCAGCTCTTCGACCGCAGCTGCGATTTCCCGGAGAGTCCTGTTCTCCATCCGGCGCGGAGCGGTCTTGAAGAGTGGAGCACTCGACTCCGCCGGAAGGACAGCCGCTCCCTGATACGGGACCGGCGGGGGAACGATCTGTTCGGCGAGTGCTGCGTGATTGAACCCGCACGCAAGGAACAATGCCCCCAATCCAATTCGGCGATTGATCATTTTCATTGACTCCACAGAAGGGAATCGAGCGAGCGGAATCGCTCGCAGGACGCTCCGATTATGGACTCGGTTCGGAGGGGTTGTCTATCTTGAAACGGTTTGCAAAGTCGCTGGACTCTCCGAGTCCAGTGGACCGACGTGACCATCTCAAAACCCGTCCGAGCCACATCCCACTTTGCTCGGCCCACAGAGTTTGAACCCCGGAACTCTTGAGATCCTCTCCGTGCCTCGGTGCCTCCGTGGTGAATTCCGATACCTGTTATCTGGGCTGTCGACTTAGATCCCGGCCAGGGACACGTTGAGCTTCCCGGCCAGTTCGTTGATCTGCCGCCAGGTCTCGTCCGGGATGCTGACTCCCTGAGCGGCCCGTTCGGCGGCGCGGCGCTGTTCGATTTCGCCGGGCAGCAGGATCTCTTTGACGCCGGGAGCAGTCTTGCTGCTCTTGATGTAGCCCGCGTACTTGGTCATCCACGCTTCGTACTCGTCGCGTGGCAGGAAGTGCTCCACCGAGATCAGCGAGATCCACACTCCATTGGCCCCGCGCGGCAGGTCGGTCCGGGCGATTCCGCTGCCCGAGAGGATGCCGCAGAAGACGTCGATCATGACCGACATCCCGAACCCCTTGTGCCCCATCATCGGTCCGCCCAGCGGCAGGATCGACCCGACCGGGGCGTTGTAGAAGACACCCGGATTCGTCGTGGGATTCCCCTCGCTGTCGATGATCAGCCCTTCGGGAACCTGCTCCCCTTTCTGATACGAGACGCGCAGCTTCCCCTCAGCTGTGGCACTGGTCGTCATGTCGAGGACAATCGCGGAGTCACCCATCGGAGCTGACATGCTGATCGGATTCGTCCCGAGCCGCCGCTCGACTCCTCCGAACGGAGCCACCCCGCCCGGTCCCGGAGCGTTGACACACATCGTCGCCAGCATCCCGGCTTCCGACGCTCGCTGGGTATAGGCCCCCAGACGTCCGACGTGATTGCAGTTACGCACCAGCACCGTCGAGGTCCCGGTCTCGCGAGCCTGGGCGATCGCCAGATCAAGGGCCTGGGTCATGATGACCTGGCCAAAGTTGAAGCCACCATCGATCAGAGCGTAACTCGGAGCCTGCTTGAGGACCTTCACCTCAGCCCCCAGCTTCACATGTCCATCGTGAATCATCTGCACGTACTGCACCAGCCGCATGACTCCGTGGCTGTCGTGTCCGACCAGATTCGCATCGGCCAGTTCGCGGCCCACCACAGCTGCATCTGCAGGAGAAACGCCGGCTCCCTCCAGAACACGAACGGCGAGAGTATTGAGCTGGGCGTGAGTGAGAACTGGCATGGGACTGGGAGCAACGAGAAGGGACCGGAAGGCTGCTCGCACAAACGAGCGATCATGCGACGAACTATAGCGGAGTGAATCGATGCCAGCACGGGTTACGGCCCGCAGCACCCTGCCTGGCGCACGGAATCCTTGCACACTCCTTGGTAATGGCCCTTGCGCACTACAATCCCGCACAGAAACATCCTTCCCCTGGCACTGCTCACCATGCCCGCCTCCATGCAGATCATCGAATCGGCCCTCAACGCCTTGCGTCAGGGGAAACCGGTGATCGTACTTGACGACCAGGACCGCGAGAACGAGGGGGATCTGATCGCAGCTGCGGAACTGATCTCTCCGGAGACAGTCGATTTCATGCTGCGGAAAGGGGCGGGGGTGCTCTGTGCTCCGATGACTGCGGAGCATGCTCAGCGGCTGAAGCTCTCACCCGTCGTCGATCCGGAGTCGAATACCTCACCGCATCAGACACCGTTCCTGATTCCGGTCGATCATCGCGATGCAGGAACGGGAGTGAGCACGCAGAACCGTGTCACAACGCTGCGTTCGCTGGCGGATGTGAACTCCAAGCCGGCCGACTTTCTGCGTCCGGGGCACGTGAATCCGCTGCTGGCTCGCGAGGGCGGAGTCCTTCGCCGGGCGGGTCACACGGAAGCCACTGTCGACCTGCTCAAGATGGCCGGCCTGACTCCGGTGGGGTGCTTGATCGAAATCTGCAGCCAGCGGAATACCGGCATGGCCGATGTTGATGAGCTGCGCGACATGTCGCGCGAGTTCGACATTCCGATGCTGTCGATCGCTGACATCATTCAGTTCCGCCGCGTACGGGAACGGCTGATCCAGCGAGTTGTCGAAGTCGATGTGCCGACCGCCGACTATGGCACTCCCAAGATGATTGCCTACAAGGTCGCTCACGAGGAGCAGGAACCACTGGCGATCGTGTGGGGCGACCTGACCAAAGCGGAGGCTCCGCTCGTCCGGATGCATTCTTCATGCTTCACCGGTGACATCCTCGGCTCGCTGCGCTGTGACTGTGGAGAGCAGCTGCACCTCGCCATCGAAATGATCTGCCGCGAAGGAGCCGGGGCTGTGGTCTACCTGCCGCAGGAAGGGCGCGGGATCGGGCTGGTGGCCAAGCTCAAGGCGTATCGCCTGCAGGACGAGGGTCTGGACACGGTCGAGGCAAACCACCGCCTGGGCTTCAAGGCCGACCTGCGGGACTACATGGTGGGGCTGCAGATCCTGAAGGACCTGGGGCTGTCCAAAGTTCGCCTCCTGACAAACAACCCGAAGAAGACCGAAGCGTTTGAAAACTGGGTCGACCTGAAAGTCGTGGGGCAAGTTCCGATCATCGCCCCGAACGATCCGCACCGTGAAGGGTACATGCGGACCAAGCGAGAGAAGATGGGGCACCTGCTGCCCGAGTGAGCAACTCGAAAGCCCAGGGGTTGCAACCCCTGGGCTTTGGCACTGAGTCAGAAGCAGAAGATCAACACTCCAAATAGCACTGCCAGGATTCCGAGCAGTCCCCCGACTTTCCACCACCACGGGCGGCCTTCCCAGGCCAAGCCGAGGCGGTCGCGGATCTGATATTCGCCGCACAGTGGACATCTCTCGGCGTCGTCGTACATCTCACAGCCGCACTTCTGGCAGTCGACGGTCGTGGCCTGATCGTCCGGGCCGAAGTCGTCGTCTTCGTCCCAATCGTCCTCGTCGTCTTTCCAGTTATGGCGTGGCATGGTTGGCTCGAATGAAGTTCTTCTGGCACGTCGGGCGAGCCCGACGGCTAACTTTCCGTGTCGGAAGTCGGAGCGAGGGCCAGCACGATTGCTTCGGCCTGCTTGAGCCAGTGCCTGAGCTTTTCGGGAGACTGCAGGTCGAGATCGGACTTGGGCAGTGTGTTTCCGATTCGATGAGCGAGCGTGTCGAGCGGCTCAGCCAGCGTCGGCAGGTCTGCGTCATCGGCAGTTCGCCACTGGTCGAAGTCCCGTAGCAGCTCCCCAAACAGGTCTGAGCCAGACCGCAGGGCCTCGACATCGACCGGCGGAGCGGTCTCGAGTTCGATCTTCTCCAGCCACAGATCGTCGATCTGATTGGCGAGGTTGCGGATCTCACCGATCACCTCAGAGCGGCCTTGCGGCTTTTCGATCTCGCGGTGGAACTCGCAGCGACCGCTCAGCTGCAGTCGCACGGCCGCCAATCGACCTTCGGCTCGATCACGACAGGCCTCGAGCTGGGTCTGGACCGTTTCGAGCATCTCGCGGCGTTTGTCGGTCGGGGCCAGCTCGACGGTGGCAGACTGCCAGCGCAGCACATCGAGTTCCCGGAACTCCAGACGACAGCTGTGTCCCTCGACGGAGACGAGGAGACACCCTTTGGCTCCCTGCTCGCGGATATGCCGAGCCTGCGCACATCCGGGATAGACGATCCAGGGCGACTCACCCACGACGCGGTAGGCATGAATGTGCCCCAGCGCCCAGTAGTCATACCGCTTCCCGGTGAGCACATCCGGCGTCGTCGGGGCGTAGACATCATGCTGGGCATCGCCCATCAGGCTCGTGTGCAGGATCCCCAGGTTGAAGCGTTGCGGGTCGGCAGCGGGATAGTTGCGGGCAAGGTCGACCGAGCACTCGCGCTGCGCGAATCCTTGCCCATGAATGGCTGCTCCAGAGCGCGGATCGATTTCGGTGGCAGGTCGGTCGGTCGGGAACTCATGCACATTCGACGGCCAGGTCATCCGCACGGGCGACTCGGCCATGGCATCATGATTGCCGCGAATCAGGTAGACCCGAATCTGGTGCCGGGCCAACCGCTGAAACTGCTGCGAGGTCCACAGCCCGGTCTGGATGTCGGTCCATTTGCCGTCGAACAGATCCCCGGCGATGACGACAAACGCCACCTGCTCTGCGATCGCCAGATCGATCAGGTTCTCGAGGGCCCGCCGCGGCGCATCTCGCAGCTTCTGTACCGGAGCCCCCTCGTACTGCTCCAGCCCCTTGAGCTGGCAGTCGAGATGCAAGTCGGCAGCGTGAATGAAGCGGAACGAGTTCATGGCGTCTGGGGATTGTAGCTCTTCTCCCTCGACTCGCACGGGTGGGCGGATGTTGACTGACGAGTTCCCCGTCTCCGCCATTGCACGTCATGGCATCCGCATGGTCCAATATTTGGCGTCCCAACTCAGGAGGCCCGCATGCAGTTCTTGGATCCTCGCGCACTCACGGATCGGCGACATTTCCTGCACACCTGCGGACTGGGCTTCGGTTCGGCAGCACTCGCTCATCTGGCCTCTCGTGACGCAGTTGCAGCCACGAATCCAATGGCCCCCCGCCAGCCTCACTTTCCGGGCAAGGCCAAGAACGTCATTTACCTGTTCATGGCGGGCGGCCCCAGTCAGCTGGAACTGTTCAACGACAAACCGGAGCTGCGTAAGTACAGCGGTCAAACTCCTCCCGAAAGTTTCACGAACGGGCGGCGGTTTGCGTTTCTGAAGCCCGATGCCAAGCTGCTGGGCTCGAAGGAGCAGTTCGGAAAACACGGCGAGTGCGGCATGGAGCTGAGCACGCTCATTCCGCACCATCAGAAGATCGTCGACGAAGTCTGCTGGCTGCGGGCGGTGAAGACCGATGTCTTCAATCATGGCCCGGCCAAGATGTTCATGAACTCCGGGTTCCAGGCCCCGGGGCGCCCGGCGTTTGGGTCCTGGGTCACGTACGGGCTGGGGAGCGAATCGGAGAGCCTGCCGGGGTTTGTGGTACTGCAGTCCGGTCCGCGCGGTCCGCGCGGAGGCAATACGCTCTGGTCGAGTGGCTTCCTGCCCACGAGTTATCAAGGTGTTCCGTTCCGGGGCCAGGGCTCGCCGATCCTGCATCTGGAGAGCCCTCCGGGAATCACGCCCGACGGGCAGCGCGACTTCATCGATACCCTCGCCCAGCTCAATCAGCAGCGGGTCCAGAAGGTCCACGATCCGGAGATCGAGACTCGGATCGCGGCCTACGAGACGGCGTTCCGGATGCAGTCGAGTGCGCCGGAGCTAATCTCGCTCGATGGCGAAACGAAGGAAACCTTTGAACTCTACGGGGCCGAGCCTGGCAAGCCGTCGTATGCGATGAACTGCCTGCTCGCCCGGCGGATGATCGAGCGCGGCGTACGATTCGTCCAGCTGTATCACACCGACTGGGACCACCACGGCGGCGACGGAGCGGACCTGGAGAAGGCGTTGAAGAAGACCACTCAGGAGACCGACCAGGCCTCAGCGGCGCTGGTCCTGGACCTGAAGCGGAGAGGGCTGCTGAACGATACCCTCGTGATCTGGGGGGGCGAGTTCGGCCGGACTCCGATGGGCGAGGAACGCGGCACGATGGGACGCGACCACCATGTCGATGCCTTCACGATGTGGCTGGCGGGCGGCGGCGTGAAGTCCGGCCACATCCACGGGGCGACCGACGAGATGGGCTTCGGCGCGACCGAGGGGCAGGTCCACGTTCACGACCTGCATGCCACGCTGCTGCACTTGCTCGGGTTTGACCACGAGAGACTGACGACCCGGTTCCAGGGGCGGGATTTCCGGCTGACGGACATTCACGGCAAGCTGGTGCCGGAGATCATGGCCTGAGCTGGGTTGCTTACCTCAGATCGTCATAGTCCGGCCAGCTGGGGTTTTGAGACGCGAGTTCGCGGTAGTGATCTCGTGCTGCTTGTTGTCCCAATGCGGCGAACTCCAAAATGACGCTCTCGCATTCGGGGATGATCTGATATTGGGCGTCCACGGGACGAGCCGGGATGTTCTCGTCGACTCCGTCAAAACTTCGAAGAGCCACAGGAATTCCCCCGGTTCCCCAAATGCAGAATCGGCGTTTCTCCATTCGACAGATGTTCTCCAGACCAAACGTGATTGAAAAGTCATCCGGGTAGTACGACTTCCAGCTGCGTCCCACCGCATTCAATCGCCCTTGCGGATACGAAATCGACTCAACGATCACCCATCGACCCGCGATCAGTTGTTTGTCTTCTCGAATGCCAACCGCAACCTTGACGAGTTCGCCGACAAACACGGTCCGTCTCTTCTCCAGAGGCGGAATCGGGCCGGGGAACAGCTCTGGGCGATGGCTGTAGAGCTCGTCGACGTTGATCGGCGTGAATGTGACCTCGTGTCCCATGGGTTGCTCCTTCGATTCTTTCCCGCAAAGCGCCGAGTTGAGTTCTGATGCCCTGCCGCATCCCGCCTACCAGAGACTCCAGTCGATGATCTCCGCGCCCCGCCAAGTGACGAGGGCCTGAAATCGCGCGGGTGCCAGTGATGGATGGAGTGCTTTGACCGAGCCGTCAGACATTGCCACGAGGAATGCATCGGGCGGCAGCACGAGATTTCCGAACGGATTGGCCGGATCCCAGGCAATGTCCCCCGATGGGTCGGTCCAGTTCACAGCGTTCTCGGGCATCGTTTCGATGACCGCGATCGTGTTGGAGGTGCCGTCCGTGATTTCGTTGATACGTGGTCCGTTCTTGTCATAGACCGTGCGACCATTCACGGTATAGGTTGATCCTTGGTTGTAGTGATAGGCTTGGCTGTGCATGAACAGCTGAAAGCCCGTCTTCGTCGTGTTGGCTGGTAAGCCTCGGCTGCGAAAGACTTCTGGCATCTTGTCGAGCAGCTGAATGTTGTGCGGGCTGTTCCACGGTTCATCCAGCCGGAATTGGTTGTACAGAGCCTGCTGTCCCAGATAGGGCAGCAGGTGCACGCGCCAACTGAGATTCGGACGCCCGTTCTGAGGAGTCAGGCTCTGATCCCACTTTTGCCAACCATTGCTAACCGGAAACTTCAAATAAACGTCATTGTAATTATACATTCCCAGCATGATCGTCTTGAGTTTGTTGAAGCGGTAATACTGGTCCGAGGATTGTTGCAGAATGAGCTGCCTCATCGGGCTTCCGGAGACGGACAAGTCGTTCTCGTATCTTCTCGAATTCTGCCAATCGAAGAACGTATTTGATGTCACGGAGTAGTTGTCCGTCAGGTCCCCGCCCGCCTTGGTCACGAAGGCCTTGAAGTTGGCCGCTGTCACTCCGGGACGAACGGTCACGATGGCTCCTCCGTCGGCCGTGATGACACGCAGACCATCAACGGGAATCGTTCCGATACCCCCCAGCGGGTTGGCGGGATCCCAGGCGATATCTTCCGGCTTGGTCCACTCGACGGCTTGATCGGCCAACAGTTCAATCACGAGAAATGTCTGAGATGTGTCGTCGGCAAAACTCTGAAATGTCGGGCCCGAGAGTTGTTTCGGACTTCCGTTGCTGACGGTGTAACTGTAGGCGCTCGAATGCTCAAACACCTTGAATGCGGTCTTCGTACTGCTGGCTGACAATCCGCGCGAGCGAAACACTTCGGGCATCTTGTCGAGCAGTGTCATGTTATGCGGGCTGTTCCACGGCTCATCAATGTGAAACCGATTGTACAGATCGCCGTACCCGAGAAACGGCAACAGGTGAACACGCCAGCTGAGATAGGAACGCTGGGTCGAGAGATCGAGCCCATAAGCTGTGTTCACCGGCAGGTTGCCGCGAGAATCCGCATAGTTGTGCATCCCCAACACGATCGATTTGAGCTTGATCCTGCTTGTCACAGCACTGTCCGGTTGCTGCCAATCCAGGAAGACATTCGTAGTATCGGCCGGACCAAAGGCCGGTTCTGCTCCATCGTAAGATGCTCTCCAAGTCACGAACTTCGAGAAACTCGAAGCCGATGCTGTCGGACGAACCGTGCGAATGTTTCCGTCGAACATCGCCACGTGAAGCCCGTCACTGGGAATCGTCCCGATGCCGGCGAACGGATTGGCCGGATCGAACGGAAGATCATCTTCCCACTTGGTCCAGGGAACGGCTTTCGAGGCGGGAGTTTCCACCAAGGCGATGGTGTTCTCGATACCATCCACCACACTCCAGAGGGCTGGCGCATTGACACTCGTCGGGGACACAGTCAATCGATACGCAGAGGCCCCCATCGGAATCTGGAACCCCGTGACGGTGGACCCGGGCGCGAGACCGCGACTCCGGAACTCCTCAGGCATCTTGTCCAACAACTGAATGTTATGCGGGCTGTTCCAAGGCTCATGGAGCCGGAATTGGTTGTAGAGATCCTGGTAGCCGAGGAATTGGAGTGCGTACACCCGCCAACTCAGATGTGGCTTGCCATTGGCGTCCACACGAGGCTGGGAGGCATAACGGACTTCGTTTAGAAACGCCCAGTTTTGGGAGTAGTCGTGCAGGTTGTGCAGCCCGATGATCAGCTTGCGCAGCTTCTCCCGGCTCACCTGCGCATTGTCCAGAAGATCCCAATTGCGATAGATCCCCTGGTACTGGCTGGCTGACAGGATTTCATTTCCATCCCACGTCGTGATCGCCTTGGCTTGGGCCGCCGAAATTGTCGGCAGGATCTCCTTCACGGAACCGTCGACCATCGTGGCCAGGAAGCTGTCACTGGGGCGTGTGAGTCCTCCGAAAGGATTGGCCGGGTTGAAGGCGATGTCATCCGGCTGGGTCCAGAACTTGGCGTTGTCAGCTGTGGTTTCCAGAAACAGGACCGTGTGCTGAAGGCCATCAAGGGCATTCGCGAAGCCCAAACCGCCCGCTCCGCTGATCGTCGTAAACGCCCCAGCCCCCTGGAACATCATCATCCCGGTTTTGTTGGTCCCGGATGGCAGACCGCGCGTGCGAAACGCATCCGGCATCTGGTTCAGCAGTGCGAAGTTCGTCGGGCTGTTCCAGGCCTCGTTGAGCTTGAACTGCTTGTAAAAGTCGCCATAGCCCATGAATGGCAGCAGATGCACCCGCCAGCTGAGGTAGGGGAGCCCATTCGGGGCAATCAGATGCGGGACCGAGTTATCGACGGGGAACTGGCTGAATGTCTCGTGATAGGCATGCAGGGCCGTTCCGATATCTTTCATCCGCTGCGTCCGGGCCTCGATCGACTCGTCGACGGTCACTGTCAGCGACTGATTCGTGGTCAGCCCCTGCTCGTCGGTGACTGTGAGCGTCACGATGTGCTGGCCCATGTCAGAAGCGGTCATCGGCCGGGCAGTTCGCAGCTCCCCATTGATCATGACGAAGCGGCCGCCCGCATTGTTGGTCAGCGTGAGCGGTCCCAGAAGATCGCCCAGCGCGATATCGGGATCGCTGACAGAAATGGCTGTGACCAGAGTTCCACCGGGCGAAGTCGACGACAGAATTGCCGGGGTCCCAGTCACCACCGGAGCATTCAGCGGCAGCAGGTCGAGTGGAAACAGCGGGTGCGTGTCGGTCCCGGACCCTCGAAACAGGATGTCCTGGGCGAAGTCATCGACGCCGGAGATGTTGCCGTAGAGCTTGTCGTTTCCCACACCTCCATAGAGCAGGTCGCTCCCAGCTTCTCCGGAGAGGATATCGTTGCCAATCCCTCCGCTGAGTCGGTCGTTGCCCAGACCTCCATACAGCGTGTCAGCTCCGGAACCACCGATCAGCGTGTCATTGCCTCCATTGCCGTAGAACACGGCGGCATCGGTCATACCCAAGGCCGTGATTGAGTCGTTTCCACCCGAGCCGTAGACGGTCTCGATACTCGCAGCTGTGGCGTTCAGCGTGAAACCCAGGCTGTTGGTCACGGAACGGGCCAGATCCCGGTCGGCTCCGCCTGCCAGTATGTCAAAAGAATCAAAGAAGAAAGTGTCACCTCCCGCATCGCCACGGAGAGTGTCCGCAGCCCCGTCCGCAGTTGCTGAGGTGTCGCCGCCATAGATGTTATCGTTTCCACTGCCCCCCGAGACCGTGTCGCTGCCGAGACCTCCGTACAGGAAATCGGCAGCTGTGCCGCCAGAGATCAGATCGTTGCCCGCCAAACCAAAGATCGTTACCGCGGTCGTGGCCGTCGCGGCGTTGAGTGTGTCGTTGTAACTGGAGCCGTAGACGGTCTCCAGTTCAGCTGTTGCCAGATTGACTGTCACTGCCAAGCTGTCGTTGGCAGCCCGAGCCAAGTCTTTATCCGCGCCGCCGTTCACTGTGTCGAATGAGTCAAAATAAAGCGTGTCGCCTCCCGCTTCCCCGAACAGCTGGTCAGCGACACCATCTGCCACCGAGGTACTGGCTCCCCCGCTCAGGGTATCAATACCGGCCCCGCCGCGCAGACTGTCGAGGCCTGCCCCACCGATGAGCGTGTCGTTACCGGCGGCTCCCAGGAGCGTGTCGTTTCCCAGACCGCCATCGATCTGGGTGGAGATCGTGCCCAGAGTCGCATCGATCGTCACAAGATCGTTCCCCGCCAGGGCATTCACCTTGACCTGAGTGACCTTGGAGGCGAGGAACCCGGTCGGCTTGATCACGCCCGCGTCGAGCAGTTCGATCTTGGTGGCCGTGACTCGAATCTTGATATTGTCGTTGGCAGCCGTCCCGGTCACCGTCAGTGTGTTGCCGGCCAATGACCAGGTGACACCCGCCGGCAGAACACGAGCCTCCAGCGGCTCCAGAGCTCTGCTTCGCGACGCTCGTTTCCGGCGGAGAGAACGAGCAAGACTATGCTTCACAAGGTGATTGACGCACAGGTTCCAGAATGCCATATCTCTTTGACCACGAATGCAGGCGAATGAATGGGGAGACCGGTCGACCGGACGAATCTCGTGCAATATCTCACGAGTATCCAGCGAGATTTGCGAGTTTGCAACCCCATCTGAGAGCGGGAGATGTGGCGGAATCTCGTTTTCGCGAGGTCCATGGGGGCCAAGTCGGACCGTCTTCCCCCCTGCGGCGAAGTTCCCTACCATCTGTGCTTCGGTGATTGCCGAGGAACCGGATGAAGCCGGACGCTCGACAGGGTCGCATTTTCAGGGAACGCAGATCAGCATGGCCAGTCAGGAACGTACAGCTCGGATGGAGAAGATCGTCGCTCTTTGCAAGCGGCGCGGGTTCATTTTTCAAAGCTCTGAAATCTACGGCGGACAGAACGGGTTCTGGGATTACGGGCCGCTGGGTGTCGAGCTGAAGCGGAACGTGCGGCAGGCGTGGTGGCAGGACATGGTCATCGCCAACGACCCGATGCTGCCCGATCCGGCAGCTCCCTGCGGGTTCAACATCGTGGGGATCGAGACCTCGATCATCATGCACCCGCAGGTCTGGAAGGTCTCGGGCCATTACGACCTGTTTGCGGACAAGATGGTCGACTGCCGCGAAGCAAAAGGACGCTACCGACTGGATCACGTCAAGGGCCGCTGGATCAACGCGGCTCTGGCTCAGAAGCCCGCCGCCGATGGGACACCGGCGGCTCCGGTCGCTGCGGAAGACTGGCTGGTTACAACGACAGTGGACGGCCCCGAAGCCAGCGAAGCCCTGACCAAGCGGGCCTGCAAGCTGTTCGGCGTGAAGAGCAACGAGACCCACAAGCTGGGCTGGAAGTCGGAGTTGGTGTCGCTGACGACCGCTACCGACAAGCTCGACCGCGTGATCGCTCCCGAAGCGACTGCCCCGGGAACGCTGACTCCCCCTCGCGACTTCAACCTGATGTTCGAGACTTACACCGGGGCTCTGCAGTCGGATGACAACAAGGCGTTCCTGCGTCCGGAGACGGCTCAGGGGATGTTCGTCAACTTCAAGAACGTCTGCGACTCGTCCCGCGTGCGGGTGCCGTTCGGGATCGCCCAGATCGGCAAGAGCTTCCGCAACGAAATCACTCCGCGAAACTTCACGTTCCGCTCGCGCGAGTTCGAGCAGATGGAGATGGAGTTCTTCTGCCAGCCCTCCGAGTCCTTCAAGTGGTACAGCTACTGGCGTGATCGCCGCATGAAGTGGTACGCCGCCCTCGGGATCAAGAGCGAGAACCTGCTGCTGCGTGAACACGAGAAATCGGAACTGGCCCATTACTCGGTCGGGACCGCGGATATTGAGTACGCGTTCCCGTTCCTCGATGAGGGCGAGTACGGCGAGCTGGAAGGGGTCGCGCATCGCGGTGATTTCGACCTGCGTTCGCACTCGGAAGGGAAGCTCGACAAGGCGCTCAACGTCGAAGTGGGGCCCGACGGGCAGCCCAAGTACCGCGGCTCTGGCAAGGACTTGTCGTACTTTGACGACCAGACCCGCGAACGGTTCGTTCCGCACGTCATCGAACCCGCAGCTGGGTGCGACCGCACGACGTTGGCGTTCCTGTGCGAAGCCTACTACGAGGATGAAGCTCCGGACGATAAGGGGGTCATGCAGACCCGCGTGGTCCTGCGGCTGCATCCGAAACTGGCCCCGGTGAAGGTGGCGATCTTCCCGCTGATCAAGAAAGATGGCCAGCCGGAGAAGGCCCTGGAGATATACAAGGCGTTCAAGGATGCCGGGATCAACGTCCAGTACGACGCTCAGGCCGCCATCGGCAAGCGTTATCGCCGGATGGACGAAATCGGCACGCCGTGGTGCATCACGGTCGACGGCGACACGATGAAAGATGGAACCGTCACGCTGCGAGACCGGGATACCCTGGAGCAGATCCGCGTGTCGTCCAGCGAGGTCGTGGACCTGATCGCCAAGCGGCTGCGGTAACAGCTGGCAATAGCACTTCTGTGAACCAGGGCACCACCGCGTGCTGTATCCACGGAAAAGACGTCGTGCACGCTGGGGCTCCACGAGGCACGTCGGGCAAGCCCGACGGCTAACATGGGCTGACCCAGTTCGAACGAGCGCTTCGCTGCTGGCTTTATCCGGCTTCACTTCTCTCGCGCGCTCCGCTCCCGTACCATGCTGTCTGGGTTCAGTCTCACTTCAAACAACTCTGATCGGTGACGGCAACAGGCATGGCCAAACGAACGATTTCTCAAGTGGATGTGGCAGGCAAGCGCGTTCTGATGCGGGTCGACTTCAACGTCCCGCAGGATGACTCCGGCAAGATCACCGACGATCGCCGGATTCGCGAAGCCCTTCCGTCGATCAAGTCTGTCATCGACCGCGGCGGACAGCTGGTTCTCATGAGCCACCTGGGCCGTCCCAAGGGGAAGGCGGGGGACGAGAAGTTCACGCTCGCTCCGTGTGCGGCCAAGCTGAGCGAGATCCTCGGCAAGCCGGTCGCCTTTGCGAAGGACACAATCGGAGCCGATGCGACCGCCAAGGTTGGGGCTCTCAAGAACGGCGAAGTCCTGTTGCTCGAGAACGTCCGCTTCCAGAAGGTCGAACCGGGCTCCGAAGCGGAACTCCCCGAGAACAGCCGCGCGGTTCGGCTCTACGCCGCCAAGCTGGCCTCGTTCGCGGACATCTACTGCAACGAAGCGTACGGCACCTGCCACCGCAAAGACGTCTCGATGTTCTTCACCCCGCTGCTGATGGGTGACAAGCCCTGCGTCTGCGGGGCTCTGGTCGAGAAGGAGATCAAGTATCTGACCGACGCCATCTCGGCTCCGCAGCGTCCGTTCGTGGCGATCATTGGCGGCAAGAAGGTCTCGGACAAGATCCTCGTGATCCAGAACCTGCTGTCGGTCTGCGACAAGGTCCTGATCGGCGGAGCCATGGCCTACACATTCTCGCTCGCCAAGGGAGGCAAGACCGGCAAGAGCCTCGTCGAGAAGGACAAGGTCGAACTCGCCAAGCAGCTCCTCGAAGCCGGTGGCGACAAGTTGGTCCTGCCAGTCGATACCCACTGCGGCGATGACTTCAAGGGCAGCTGCAACAAGCTGGTCGTGAAGGCCGGCGAGATTCCCGACAACTACGAAGGCTTTGACATCGGCCCGGAAACTGCCAAGCAGTACGCGTCGATCATCTCGGGCGCGAAGACCGTCGTCTGGAACGGCCCGATGGGCGTGTTCGAGATGTCGCCCTTCGACGAAGGGACCCGCATTGTCGCCGAGGCGATCGCGAACTCCGATTCGATCAGCATCATCGGTGGCGGCGACAGTGCCTCAGCCGTGCAGCAGCTGGGCTTTGCGGACAAGGTCTCCCACGTCAGCACCGGCGGCGGCGCGAGCCTCGAAATGCTGGAAGGCAAACGCTTCGCAGCTGTGGATATCCTGGATGAGGCGTAGGATTGTTGAGGGTTGAGGGTTGAGGGTTGAGTGATGAGCGTTGAGGGTTTGAAGTGAGTAATCCTCAACGCTCGAAAATCAGCCCTCAATCGGGCCGCACTGCGGCCCCCGACCGAGTGGCGAAACAGGCAGACGCACGGGACTTAAAAAACAAGCCCGAATCCGCTCAGAAACGCTGATCCCTTGTGTTTTCACTAGGTCTCAGCGTTTTTTCGTTTCATCAAAAACCGTCCAAAACCGGCAAATATCCGGGTCTCGGGTTGTCGCGACAACCGCTGAAACCCAGGGATACTTTCCTGCGTCGCTCTTGCTGATGGCAACTTTTGACCATTTTGCACCCGAGAGCCCCCCGGCCCCATGGCAGTACCCGGCCCATGCGGCCCCCATCTGCAGACGCCCCCCCTGACCCCAAGCATGACAGCAGCCATCGGAGCAAACAAAACTGACTATAACCGCGCTGGCGGTGTACGTGGTTTCGGTCGGAAGCGACTCGGACGGGACCCACCACATATTCAAAATGTAGCATATGCTACAAGTGGGTGCCAACGCGAAAGTCACTGGCAGTTCTTGACTACCTTGGGGGCGGTTTTATGTCGCACAGAGGGAAGAGTACCTGACCGGGTACCCCGCCCTCAGATCGCCGTGTTCGCTCTCAGGGCCTCATACAGCTTCGAGTAGTTCAGCAGGATGTCCTTGATTCCGGTCTGGATCGTCGGCGAGTTCAATGCCTGAGTGCTCATCGACGTGTGGGCGTCCAGGGCTTCCATGATCGCGTTGACGATCTCCTTGATCAGATCCGGAGAGTTCGCGAACTGCTCCTTCGTGTTGCCTGCCGCCTGTTTTCGGAGAGTCTGCGATTCCAGCAACTTCCCGAAGATCACGTTGTTGACGT
>JBIIOI010000093.1:0-15796 GCA_044337025.1 Planctomycetaceae bacterium | reverse complement strand
GCGTTGTTCCAAGGCCTCGTTCATGCCGCCTGCATGGTCATCGTGCTCAGACGGTTGTAGAAAACGACCATCCGGCGGCGACCCGCTTGAAAGCCCTGCAAACAGGTTTTGAAACCGGCTCTAGTCATTAGTCATTAGTCATTGGCAGGTTGATTGTTCAGAGGGTTTGCAAGGGACAAGGGACCAATGACTCAACTCTTCGTTGTGAGTGGTGCGACTTCGTCGACTCGTTTGTCGATGGCGGCTCGCAGCTTCTGGGCGATGGCGGCGGCCGCAGGGTCCGGGCTGTCGTGCAGCTTGCTCAGTTCGTCGTCGAGGAACATTCCTCGGAGCGTATCAAGTGTTGCCACACGTCCTTCGGATTTGCGGAGTCCAAGTAGCTCACCTGCTTCATCCAGCTCGCGGGGAAATGGGGCGGCTGAGCCAGACGTACCTCCTTGCGACGTCTTACCCGAAGCGGCCCGGGTTGCGCGGCGTTTGAGGAGCCGCCACAGAATCATCAGCGCGACACCGCCGATACCGCCCGTGAAGGCGGTCCCGCTGATGACTCCCAGAGATGTCAGGACGGAAATCACCATCGGGGCCAGCTCCACGAGGCGGCCCCTGATGCCGGGACGAGAGGTTTCGGCGGGCAGTGATTCAGGCCGCTCAGCGAGGGGCGGAAGAGAGAGCAGCGGCGGCCCGGTTGGGATCACTAGCGGCGCGATCTTCGGTGGGACTTCCGGTGGAGAAGCAGCGGGGGTGACTTCCGTTTTCGGTGGCGGCTCTGCGGGGGCTTGGCCCTCTTTGGGTTTTGGTGGCCTCAGACCGAGTTGCTCCAACAGCCAGTCTGGACCGAGGTAGCCCTGGACCTCCCGCTGATCGGCTTGGAACGTCGGGACCGTGGAGATCCCGGAACGATTCGCGAGCGAGCGGTCTCGGTCCCAGTCACGCTCCACGATCTGATAGCGGGACTCGATCGTTTTGCGGAGCTGCGGATCGGTTCTCCAGTCTGCATGAAATCGCTGGCAGGGTTCACACCATTCGGCGGTCCAGATGGTCAGTGTGGGTCTGGCGGGCACGACCGCGCTCGATGGTCGCGTACGATGAAACGGGCAGTTGACGCAGTCGCAGCGGGAACCGGCTCGCAGTCGCTGACGCTGCCAGGTCTGCCAGTTTGCCAGCAGCTGAGGCGTCTCGATGCGGTAGACCTGAACGAGGGATCGTGTGGGAGGTTCGGTCGCCTGCTGGACGCGCAGCAGGTCTTGTGGCGTTCCAAGCGTGAGCAGGTACTCGACCAGCGAGAACCCCTCGGCGTAGAGTTGGGCCAGCTGACTTTCGTCAGCTGGGTAACTCGACTCGTTGAGCGAATCTGTGGTGAGCAGCGGACGCTGGACGGTGCGCAGTACCTCGCGTAACCGCTCGTGAGAAGCTGCCGATTCAAACAAAGACGCACAGCCTTCATCGAGCCAGCGCGGCAGTGGACGACGGCAAAGAGTCGCGCGGACGGCGTGATCGACTTCGTGCGGAATGACATCGGCCAGCACCTGTGACCGTTCGCCCCGCAGCGTCATGCGCCAGCCGAAGACCTCGCCTCGTTGAAACTGAAACGAGGTCCAGCCACTGCCTGGCCCGGTGGTCTGCGGCCATTGAATGGGGCAGGGAGCAAACCAGTCACCCGGCAGCTGCTGGCCCGACCAGAAGCGGGCAGAGTGTTCCCGAGCAGTTTCCGCAGCCCGGAGGAACTCGGCGTCGGGCGCGGTGAAGTTGTGCGGCTCAGCGGAATGGGCGCTGCCCACGAGCTGAATCGAGAAAAGAAGGTGTCGCAGGCAGATCCATGTGGCAGGAAGCCTGACGGCTTCAGCGGTGTTGTCGTTCATTTTGCTCTTTCTAGAGCAGGTTTAGATTTCTACTTCGGTTAAGAGAAAGGAACACTATTCTCCACTGATCAACACTAATTCAGAGCAGATTTCTCTCTGATTCGGATTAGCGTTATTTCGTGGATACTAGTGTTCCATTTCTCTTCTTTCCGAGTGCCGGAAGGAAGGTCCCATCTGAATCTGCTCTCGTGTCATGGCCTCTCTGTGAGTCACGCACCCTCACCCCCAGCCCCTCTCCCGGGGGGAGAGGGGGACCAGAATGTGGGAGCGGCATTCCACGTTGCGACGCGCTGGTACTTTCCGAGGTGGACCAGCTCGCGGAGCAGGCGGGGTGGGGAATACCCGGTCGGGTTGGCGTGGTTGAGGCGACCGAGCCGCATCAGAAGGGCGGCCACCAGCTCTGAGCAGAACAGCGAGTGCAGATCCGCTCCCGGCAAAAGTCCGAGCCAGCGCATCGCCCGCGTGCCCGAGAGGATCGCTCCCCGCACGTCATACCCGACCGGGTCCCACAAAAAATGGCGGAACAGGATCCGCCGCAACAGCAGTTGCTCTTCGCGCCCCAACTGATGAATGGGAGCCAGGCGGTAGACCTCGACTGTTCCTCCGGCATTCACGTAGTCGCCGATTCGGAGATGGGGCTCGTGGGCCTGGCACCCCGAGATCGGCTGTCCGCGTACCAGGCAGGGATGCTGGCAGAGCGTGGTCGACTCAACCCACACGGGACCCTGTTCAGAGTCACTGATCATGGCCACATGCGACGGGCCCAGACGCAGCCCCGGCGGTCCGAAGGGGGACCAGGTCGCGACCCGGATCATGCGGCTGATCCAGTCAGTCCCGAAGCAGGCTGCGACGTCGCCAGGTTGGAAAAGAAAGTCGTGGGGGCTCACGGGGTCGCTCGGTCATTGCGGTCGACGAATTGTCGACCTGCAATGAGACAGGGAGCAGTCGCGCGCTTTGAGCTCGCTCCCTGATCCAGACCGCGTCCGCGATCACCCACTCACGGCTCGGAAAAAGCCGATCGACGGCTGAGAATTACTGCTGCTTGCCCTTCGTCAGCATCATAAAGGCTGTCTCCAGATTCACTTCCTCTTCGCGGAACAGCTTGAGCTTGAAGCCGCGCTCAATCAGCGCGGATGGCAGGGCGCTGTAATCCTCGACCCCCGACTTCAACGTCACGTCGATTCGCTTTCCGACCATCTCAACCCGCGCCACCTCAGTGAGCTGTTCGAGCAGTTGGGCGGCTTTTTCGTGGTCGGCCGTCACTTCGATCTGCAGGATGATCGCCTCGCGGGACTTCTTCATCACATCCGCGACATAGTCATCGACCAGCATGACACCTTTCTCGATCATGCCGACCCGCGTGCAGACATCGGCCAGCTCGGGAAGGATGTGGCTGGATACGATGACGGTCTTGTTCATGTCTCCCAGCCGCTTGAGCAGCTGGCGCATCTCGATGCGGGCGCGGGGATCAAGTCCGCCGGCGGGCTCATCGAGCAGCAGCACCTGAGGATCATGCAGCAGCGTCCGGGCCAGACCCACACGCTGGGTCTGGCCCAGTGAGAGCTGGTTGACCATGGCGTCGCGTTTGAAGGTCATGTCGACCAGTTCGAGCTTCTCTTCGCAAACTCTACGGCGAGCCGGACCATCGATCCGATAGGTGGCGGCGAAGAACTCCAGGTACTCGATGATCGTCATGTCGTCGTAGACCCCGAACCGGTCGGGCATATAACCGACCAGTCGCCGGATCTCCTGGGGGTCGGTGTAAATCGACTTGCCGCAGACGTAACACTCCCCATAGTCGGGGTTCAGGAGCGTCGCGATCATGCGCATGGTGGTCGTTTTTCCCGACCCATTGGGGCCGATGAAGCCGAACACGTCCCCTTCCTTGAGGCTCAGCGTGATCTCATTCGCGGCGATCAAGTTGCCGTAGCGCTTGGTGAGTTTCTTGGTCTCGATCACGGCGGGGGCACTTTCGAACAGTTGAGGAGGCAGTCAGACACGACGTCAGCTGGCGACGATTACGGAGGAGGGCTCGCAGCCCCTGCCGACTTTACTGGGAGAATCCAGCGCACGTAGCATTCTCGATAGCGCGGAGAGTGAGCCTGGCCATCGATCGTGTAACGCGCGACGAGCTGGCTGTCCGCAGAAGAGTCCTGTATCGGCGTGGCGGGATCGTCGTAAGCCGCCGTGCGCAGGCGACCAAAGAAGACAGCTTTGCGGCTGACCACCAGGCTGCTCAAGTCTTCGCTCTGGAGCGTGGCATTCGTCAGACCCGAGTAGGACTTTCCTCCGGACAGCCGATTGTAGGTGAGCGTCTTCAGCAGCTCGTGGAGGTTCTGACTGAGCGGGTCGTAGGCGGTTCGCGACAGGGTGTAATCGCGCGACTTGCGATCCGCGCTGGCGACCGACCGGGTGACGAGCTTGACCAGATAGTCGGCGACCAGTCGGGTCGGGATCTTCTCGACCTGCAGCGTCTCTCCGCGCTTCCAAGGGAGTTCGATTCCAGCGGCATCGCGGACTGGAAGATACGCAAACCCTTCGTAGGCGATCACCCAGTCGATCAACTCTCCCTGGAGCTGATGCGAGATCGTTCCCAGAAGGTGACGCTGTCCGTTGTCATGCAGATCATGCACCACGGGCAGGGCCTGTTTCAATCGCGTCTTGGCCTCCAGAATTACGGAGTCCCCGTGTCTCACCGGAAGAGACTCGATCGACTTCGCATCCTCAGAAAGATCAAGACTGGCTCCGCTGCTGAGCTGCCGCGACTCACGATACAGACCACGAAAGCCCGCCTCGGGGCGACCTGACCAGCGCAGATGGGCTGGCGTCAGCGAGGCACCGGAGTCAATCGTCGCATCGCACTTCACCGCATACCGATGATGAGACTGGCTGGTCAGCGACAGCCAACTGTCGAGCTGAGTTTCTCCTGTGGCGACATCCGAGGTCAGGAGATCGACCTGTCGTGACAGCTGCTCCGTCCCACTGATCCGGGAGGCTGCCAGAAAGCCTGTCAGAGTCCCCAGGCCAATCCAGATGGGAAGAGTCATCCAGGTCAGGTGAGGTCGTTTCAGGACTCGATGCACCAGGAACCAGTCGACTGGCCCGACGATGACCAGAAACAGCAACGCCGTCAGCAGAACGACCCAGTAGCTGGGCCTCTGCAGTTCTGGAAACTGATCCAGGCTATTGACCAGCTGGGTCTGCAGATCGGACACGCCGGTCGGATTGAGGTCGGACTGGGGCCGCTGCTGGTTCACCTGCACCTTGGGCAGACTGGCCAGACCCGACAGCCAGCGGCACAGTTCGGGCAGACTTTCCCACTCGATCGACGCCTGATCGGCGGTCCCTGTGACAAAGGGGCGGTCGTTCAGATTCAGTGCGATCGCCGTCACGATTCCCTGGCCGAGAGCGGTCCGAACGACGATGGGGCCATCCAGACTCTGAGCAGGCGAAAAGCCCTGATCGGCCACCCAGCGCACCGTCTTGACGCTGCCTTTCAAAAGTCGCAGGGTCGAGCTGCCTTGAACCAGCAGTTTGAGCGGTGACAGATCGCGCTGGATCAGATCACCCTGAATGCGGATCGGGCTCCAGTCCGCCAGCCCCGGTGATGTCACCGAGGTCACGGTCTCGCCGCCCGTGAAGACCACTCGTCCTCCCTGGCGAACCCATTCATGAATCACCTGACCCAGCGGAGCGGGTATCGAACAGGTCGATGAGATCACGCAGACATCGACAGCTTCCCAGGCTCGAACATCCTGCGGCAGAGCTATGAACTCTTCCTCGGTGTAATGCTGAACCGTGACCGGATCGGTCTCGTCAGGATGAGCCGCTCGAAATTGAGCAGCCACGCGGGCCGCTTCCTCGAAACCGATCTGGGTTTCTCCCAGACAGAGAATCAACTGGTTCTGCTGGAGCGCCGTCGTCAGCGGGGAGTCCACAGGGCTTTCGTGAATGGAAAGCGAGGAAACCAGCTTTTCGTCCGACAGCAGTTCGACCTGCACCGGACTCTTCAAAGGACCATGTTGGTAGACCAGCGAGACATCGGTGGATTCTGAGGCGAGCGTGATGTCCGCACGGGTCTGCCGGACCGGTCGGCCTTCGAGATCCGTGGCGACCACGCGCAAGGTCAGCGGCTGAGACGAAGTTCCGCGGATCGTCGCGCGGACCGGCGTCCACCGCCCCACTTCAACCAAGCCTCGATACCCGATCTGAACCCGTTCCAGGGAGGGAATGCTGTCTGCGGAGTGCGCAAGCCTGCCGGTCAGTCCGATGAGGAGACCGACGCACAGCTGCAAAAGAACCAAAGGCCAGGGCCTCACCGTTGCGAAGCCGCCGGTCAAGTTGTGAGACATGCGCAAGATCCGACAGAACCCAGGCAGAACGGGAATGACAGAATGCAGTCACCTGGGCCAGATTCAGGATTCTACGCGGCGGCAGTCGCTCCTCGCCACTGGACGGTTGCTCGCACGGTTTCCGTTCACGCACCCTCGCAACCTTGTGGGATGAGCCCAAGGCCCCATCTGCTCTTAGAGGTTCTCTTCCGTTCGCACGAGCATCTCGATCAGTCGCTCAGCCACCTGTTCCGCAGGCTCATTCGGGAAGTTGATCAGCACGACTTCCTTGGCGTAGAGCTTGCCGATGTAGCGGCGGTGTTTTGCGCTGCCGGTTTTGCTGGTCGCGAAATCCGGATGGGCGGAGTTCACAATCACCTCGTTCTTGGCGGCATCGTACGCGGAACGATGCGGGCTGCCTGTCAGACCCTCAATACGGTAGGTCGGCAGGCCGCGATTGACGGGAACCTCATCGGGGATGAACCGCACGACGACCTCGCGAGAAGCCTTATGCTTTTCGGTCTTGCCGCTGACTCGGACGGTGACGGATCCTTCGCGCGTGCTCAGCACCTGACAGGTGCCGTCCTCGTTGTCGGTCAGTTCCGCCTCTCCACTGATCAGTTTCCACTTGTAGCTGACCTTTCCGGGCTTCAGAGGGATGCCGTCCACATCGATCGGAGTGGCTGTCAGCTTGCAGGCGGTTCCGGGGGCCTTGCGTGGATTCTTCGGTGCCACCAGCAGCTCCGCTAGCGGGCCCGACTGCAACGGGAACAGCCGCACGCCGCCGTCGACATCCCGAGTCGAACGCGCGTACGACGAGACGCGCGGCCCAGTGTCCGCCTCGCGCGGCTTCGGCGGGCGGGGGATGTCGAAGTACAGGTAATCGTGATCGGGCAGTTCGCGGATCGCAGACAGGAACGCCTTCTGGACCTGCTTCAGCACGACCTGGCTGGCCTCTTCGGCGGCGATCCGTTCCTGATCGGCGGTTGCCACGATCACATCGGGCTCGATCGACAGGATGGCGCTGACCAGCTCCTCCAGCCGGGTATCAGGCACGACTCCGTTGCGTGTTCCCGGTGCGAGATTGAGCTGGGGGTAGTCGATCACTCCCTGCAGCTTGCCGTCGGTCCAAGGCGACTTCTGAAAGGCATCAAGTTGGGCGATGTCGGCGAAGACACGGGTGCCGTCTTTGCAGAGCGAGACCTCGGTCGCCGGTCCGCCGGGCGGGCTCAGGTACAGTTCGACTCGGACTTCGCCGGAGGGGGTCGGGATGTGACCGGGCAAGGCGAGACGGCGACCTTCAAACTCACGCGGGGTGACCTCGAAGTCTTTGCGGCTGACCTTGTCGAGAATGCGAACTTTCACACCCGTATCTCGAATCCGGTCCCGCAGCTCCGCCGACAGATACCGCTGCAACTTCTCGCCCGTCAGGGTGTTCTTCGTCGTCTCCAGCAGGGGTCCAACGTGCAGGCTGGTGCCCCCCATGCCGAACTGCAGGCGGTCGCGGACCGGACCGATTTGATACTGCGGGCCGCCGCGACGCAGCGACAACCGATAGGCCTGCCCCTCACTGCTCAGCGAGGTCATCTCCAGAGCGTCGCCGATGCTCCAGAACGACAGCAGGCCGATCCCGTACTCGCCGTGAACCCCTTTGCGGTCCAGCAGCTTGCGCTTCATCGAGTCGCAGACGTGTGTAGCGATGTGCTCGAAGTTCGGCTCGCCCGACTCCTTGCGAACGACTCCGCGCCCGTTGTCGTGGACCTCCAGGAACAGCTGCCCGTTCTCGCGTCGCCGGACGATGTCGACTTGGGTAGCTCCGGCATCGATCGCGTTCTCGGTGAGTTCGCAAACGGCCTTCAGGGGATGCGTCTGCGACTGGGCCAGGATGCTGATCGCGTTCCACTCGTCGCCGATGCGAAGATTGCCAGAAATGTTTTCGCTCATTGATGTTATGGGCAGTCAGTCAGCAGCCACCCATCTCCAGGACACCACGGGGCCAAGCGTCCTGCCTGTCTGAAAAATCCGTTTCGAACTGTAGTCTCGCTGGGATGGATGACAGTTTCAAGAGGGCGGGGAGAGTGTCTTCGGACGTTTTGTAGTCCCGGAGGGCTACCGTGGCACTTGGCGAGAGTGCATGCCAAGATGGGTGCCATGATTCGCTCCCTGACCACCCTTTGTTTATTCGTGATTCCGGTGCTGCTCGCGGAGGTCGCGTGCGCAGCGGACGTGGCCCTGCTGGCGGGCGCTGCCCAGCGTGACATCACTCCTCAGGAACGGGTTCCGATGTGGGGCTATGGAGCGCGGCATGATCTGTTGTCGAATGGGACACTCGACCCGCTGAAGGCCACTGCGATTGTCATGCAAGTCGGTGACGTGAAGCTGGCGATTGTCGGTCTCGATCTGGGACGTTCTCCGTCCGAGCAGTCGCTGCAGCGGATTCGCGAGCGGATTCAGACCGACTGCGGGATCGCGCACTCGTTCCTTGCGGGGTCACATACGCATCACGGTCCGGTCGTGGAGCTCACGAATCAGAAGGGAAAGGGGCAAGGCAAGTTCGAGGCCTCGCTGCGGTATAATGCGTTACTCGAAGACCGAATCGTGGAAGCCATCGCCGAGGCGAATCGCAACCTCGTCCCGGCGAAGCTGGCAGTGGGGTCAGTGATTCTGGACGGGTTCAATCGGAATCGTCACTCGAAGCTGTTGCCCAAGCCGGTCGACACCACGCTGGGGGTGCTGCGTCTCGACTCCATGGAGGGGAAGCCGATCGCCGTGCTGGTCAACTTCGCCGGCCACCCGACCACCGTGCCCGGAGAGAAGCTGCAGTTCTCGGCCGACTATGTGGGGGCTCTGCGGGACCAGATTGAAAAGCGTCACGGCGGAACCGCCGTCTTTATGCAGGGAGCCTCAGGCGACCTGTCGATCAACCGCGGGCCGCACGCGGATCATGTGGCCTATGGGCAGGCTCTGGGGGATGAAGTGGTGCAACTGGCGGCATCGCTGGAGCCTCAAGTCGTGCCGAAGCCGTCGCTGCAGGTTCGGGAAGAGCGATTCCGGTTCGAGTCCCGCGTGAACCTTGAGAATCCCGTGATGCGAGTTGCCTACTCGGTCGCATTCTTTCCGGAGCTGATCAACAACTTCGCGGAGGAGTACGCGGATGGCATTCGCCCCCGGCTGACGGTGGCTCTGCTCAATGGAGAGATCGCCTTGGTGGGGGGCTCGGGCGAGTTCTTCTGCCAGCACGCGCTCCGTCTGCGTGAGCGGGCTCGAGTGAAACAGCTCTTCTTCCTGGGCTACAACAACGGCTACCACCAGTACTTTCCGACGATCGAAGCTGTCGCGGAAGGTGGATATGGAGCCGATAGCCAAGTCGCTCCGGTCGAGGTCGGAGCCGGGGAACAGTTGATGAACACTGCGTTGATCTGGCTCTTCGAGATGCAGGGCAAGAAACTGAATTAGCAGGTTCGCCGTCGGGCTCGCCCGACGGGCCATCGAGTCTCACTCAGGCCGGGCCTTGGCGCGGATCAGAACCACAACTTCGTGCATCTGCTGAGGCGATCCAGTGCGGGCCGACGCAGGAGTAATCTGCATCTGATGCTCGAAGTACAGACCTCCGAGTACGACACAGTGGTCGAGAGGCAGGTCCGCCTGGGCGGTTCCGGACTGCTCGCCGGACGGTCCTCGCGGTGTCAGTTCCAGACGGATGGAGCCGTCAGCCTGGACAATGGGACGCAGCCTCAGCTGGAGTCCCTCGGCAACGAATTCTGAGTCCTCACTGCTTCCGGGACGCATCGAGACCTGGCGGCGAAATCCCTGCTGCTCTGTCAGTGCGAAGTCGGCGAGCTGGCGGTCACCGATATCGATGGGAGCCAGCGCGGTGATCGTCGTGCTCGCGTGACTCTTCAGCCGCGTCACGACCTGCTCGACGCTCATGGCACACGTGCCGCAGCTCAGACCCCCGCCGATTTCGGTCCAGCCCGCTTGAGAATGGCCGATCGACACAGACTCCTCCGGACCATGGACCACGCCGCACTGCGGGCATGGCCCGCGTTCAATCGCAGACAGGGCCTGGCGGAAGAGACCGGGCTGCGCGGGTGGCGGAACTTTCAGTTGGAGGATCGTCGCCTCGATCCGGACCATGCGAGCCGGGACATCCAGCTCGCGGACCAGTTCCTCGACGCGCGAGATGACCTGGGGCTGATCCTTCACCAGCAGGGACCCGGCGTTCGCAGCATCTGCAGGGGAAGCGGTGACTTCACCCGCATGTTCCGTCAACAGCGGGCGAATCTGAGGCAGCAGCTTCTGGCTGGAGACGTTCTTGGGATGAAAGATGCGCGTCATCGTCGACGGCAGTGCAGGCAAGATTCGCGGGGCAGGCGGCAGAGAGGCCAGCTCCTGAGGCGGAGTCTCCTCGGTTTCGTCAGTCGGAATGGGGGCTTGGCTCAAGTCCTCCCCGGCGGGGACTTGTGGAGCCAGATCGCGAGGTTCCTCGATCTCGGGCATTTCCGCTTCGATGGGTGGCTGCAATCCCGATTCTGATGGGCCGGAGTCAGTGGGCTGGTGCTTGGGTATGGGCTTCCAGGCTTCGTCCGGGATGCGATTGTGCCGGTGCTCTTCGGGAAGCGTCGCCGTCCGCGTGGTCGATTCGGTGACGCGAATCGGTGGCAATTCGGTTTCGGTCAACGGCTCGACGACGGCAAATTCGCCTTCAATTCGAATTTGCCATCCGTGAGCCTTCAAGAGTTGGCGGATCGCTGATTCGGGCTCGACGCCGCGCCAGCGATAGGTCACCTGTCCGTTGACTTCCGGTCCCGTGACCAGGTTCCAGCCCTTCTGCTGTCCCAGAGCTGTCAGCAACTCCGTCAGGGGGACATCGCGAGCATCGACATCGACTCGGTCGGGGTTCTCAGCTGCGGGCGTGATCTGCAGAGGCGGTTCCGAGGGAGCCGCGGTCACAGCTTCCGTCGGCATCTCCGGGGGCTGTTCGGCGACTTGGGTATCGCGGGCGGCGATCTGAGCTTTGAGGTCCTCGATCTCGCGTTCGAGGGACGCCACTTCGCGCGAGGTCTGATGCTGAGTGAGCAGCTGGCCCGCCTGATGGATTTCGGCAATTTGAGCTTCGAGCTGAGCCCGAGAAATTTCGTTGACCTGGCTGCGAAGCTCCATCAGTTCCCGGGCGAGCTGTTCGCGAGCCAGTGTTTGCGAATCGGGCTGGGAAGGAACGGGGATCTCGCGCACTCGACGGTCATCGATGCTTGTCTCTCGGGCGACCTCTTCCGCAGGTTCGACAGGTTCGGGCACTGCGCGGCGACCGGTGGGTTCGAGCAACCCGCCCAGTTCACCCGTGGTTGCCACTTGCGCCAGTGGGTCGGGTTCGCTGGGCGTGACGGACACCAGCCCGTGTCCGACGAGCGCGAGCGCTCCCACGACACTGAGGAAGACTGCAAAGGTCAGTCCCCCGATGGCAATTCGAAAAGCCGGATTCCGACGGGCCACGGCAGGACCTCGACTGTGAGAGGGGAGCTTGCAGCCTGTCCACAAAGCTCCGTTTCTGGCTGATCGGCCGCCGGAAAGCGCTCACTGCCGTCAAAGTCGGCGCAACCGCTACAAATTGTCAAACTCACAGCTCGAAAGGACCGCAACATCGCGAGGTCTGGAAATCTGTGGAGTCTGCGGACCTTGCGATCAATCGGCGAAAGTCACGGCAGCGGCGACGCAGTTGTACATCCCGGGAGTTGACGTGGCACGGCCGGCCGATGGCTAACAGTGCCATCGTGACGCAGGAGGTTCGATGAGCTACTATTGGGCCTTTGGATGATTCGAATCCCAGGCGATCCGACTGATGCGTCGCATTTCACACATCGTGTTGAGCTGGCTGCTGTTCGGCTGGGTGTCACTCGCTGGGGCTGAGGAGCTGTCGCCGAGGTTCTATCGCGGTATCAATCTGAATGGTCCCGCGACCGTCATTGATGGTCAGCAGTGGGAGGCCGGTGATGCAGCGACTGTGAAGGGAGATGCCAAGGCGTTTACTAACCTCACAGTGCCACTGGTGCCACAAACCGACCCCCATCGCGAGGCGATGATTCGCAGCAGTCGCTGGGGAAACACGATCGAAGTCGAACTGCAGGATCTCCCCAGCGCTGTCTACCAAGTGTTTCTGTACGTCTGGGAAGACAATGACTCCGAAACCTATTCAATCTCCGTGAATGGCAAGCGGGTGCTCGCTGACTTTCGCAGCGGAACTGCTGGTCAGTGGAAACGACTCGGGCCGTGGCGGACCACGGTCAAGAATGGAACGCTCACTGTCTCGGCCCAGGGGGGAGCTGCGAACCTTTCGGGACTGGAGGTCTGGTCGGGCGATGGAGCCGTACCCGATCCTCGAGTTGCCGAGTTTGCCGCATCTCCAACCGAAGATCAGCTGCAGTTCTTTGAGAGCCGGATTCGTCCCCTGCTCGTTGACCATTGTTACGAGTGTCACAGCCAGGAGTCGGACGAAGTCGGCGGAGGCCTACTGCTGGACTCACGAGCGGGCGTCGTTCGCGGAGGCACATCGAAGCAGACGATCGTGCCGGGCAGTCCCGAAATCAGTCTGCTGATGACTGCGGTGAGTCATACGAATCCCGACTTGAAGATGCCCCCGGACGCCAAGCTGTCGAAGGAGCAGATCGCGGATCTGGCGACCTGGATTCGGATGAAGGCCCCGGACCCGCGGCTGGACGATACCGTGGCTGTGGTGAAGGCCCGGTCTGAGATCGACTGGGTCAAGGCGCGCGAGTTCTGGTCCCTGCAACCGCTGAGTCATCCCCCTCCGCCCGCTGTTCAGGATTCGAGCTGGCCCGCGAATCCGATCGATAACTTTGTCCTGGCGCGGTTGGAGTCGTCGAAGCTGACGCCCGCCGTAGATGCCGACAAGCGCACGCTGATTCGCCGCGCGACGTTCGATCTGATCGGTCTGCCGCCTTCGCCCGAGGAGGTCGCGGCATTTCTGGCCGACTCTGCTCCTGAAGCGTTCGCCACGGTCGTTGATCGGCTGCTGGAGTCCCCTCAGTACGGCGAGCGCTGGGGGCGGCATTGGATGGATGTCGTGCGTTATGCCGACACAGCTGGGGACAATTCGGACTTCCCGATTCCGCAGGCCTATCTCTATCGAAACTGGGTCATCGAGGCATTCAACCGGGACCTGCCCTATGACGAATTCGTGCGCGAGCAGCTGGCCGGGGACCTCCAGGGCGGGTCCACGCCGGAAGAACGCCGCAGCCGGATCATCGCCACCGGTTACATCGCCAACGCCCGGCGGTTTGGCTCGCGGGTGGACGACTACCCACAGCATCTGACGATTGAAGACACGATCGACAACGTCGGGCGGACATTCCTGGCGATGACGATCAACTGTGCCCGGTGCCACAACCACAAGTTCGACCCGATTACTTCCGACGACTACTACGCGCTGTATGGAATCTTTCACAGCACGCGCTACCCCTGGCCGGGGATTGAACTCGATCAGCGGCAGCGGAACTTCGTGGCTCTGGCCCCTCCCGAAGAGGTCGAGCGTGTCGAGAATGAACGCCAGGCGCGTCGCAAGGAACTTGACGAAGATGTCAAACGCCTGAAACAGCACCGCGACAAAGCTCAGGGTGACGAACAGCAAACTCTGGCAGCAGCTCTTAAGACGGCTGAGGAAGCTGTGCGGGAGTTCTCCCGTCAACCGCTGCCGTACGAAACGATCTATGCCGTGGCTGAGTCGCCATCGATTGAAGATGTGGCTGGTCCAAATCAAGGGAGACCCCGCCAAGCCGGGCGATGTTGTGCCGAGGCGGTTCCTGAAGGTTCTCAGCGGTCAGCCGCTCCCTGACGGAGACCAGACCAGCGGGCGTTTACAGCTGGCGAACTGGATCGTCGATCGCGGGAATCCGCTGACCGCCCGTGTGATGGTGAATCGGATCTGGCAGTACCACTTCGGTCAGGCCCCGGTGAAGACTGCCAACGACTTCGGGCGGCACGGTCATCCTCCCAGCCATCCCGAGCTGCTCGACTGGTTGGCTCAGCGGTTCATCGATTCGGGATGGTCGATCAAGTCGCTGCACCGCACCATCATGCTGTCTCGAACTTACCGTCAGAGCAGCCGCCATTCCGCGGCAGCCCAGCAGCTCGATCCGGGCAATCAGCTGTTGTCGGCCTATCCCCGGCATCGTCTGGATGCCGAAGCGATCCGTGACACGCTGCTGTTGCTGGGCGGCAATCTCGACCCGACACCCGGCGGGGCTCATCCGTTTCCGCCGCAGGACCAGTGGAAGTTCACGCAGCACAACCCGTTCAAGGCAATCTACGAGTCGAATCGCCGCAGCGTTTACCTGATGACGCAGCGAATCCAGCGGCACCCGTATCTGGCCATCTTTGATGGAGCGGACCCTGCCACGAGTGTTCCGTCTCGACTGACGAGTACCACCCCGCTGCAGGCTCTGTACTTGCTGAACGACAAGTTTGTCCACGAGCAGGCCAGCGGTCTGGCCCGCCAGCTGCTCAGCGAAGTGCCCGATGACGCAGCTCGGATCGAGCGAGTTTGGAAACGGATGTTCAGCCGGCCACCCGAGCCCGACGAGTCTGCGGCCACCCTGCAGCTTCTCGCCGATGTTCGTAGTGAGCTGGAGACCACAGGGGTCGCAGGGGACGAACTCACCCGGCAGAGCTGGGAGGCCCTGGTGCGATCTTTGTTGAGGCTCAATGAACTCGTCTACGTGGACTGACGCCGGAATTCTTACGAATTCCGCTACTCGATCGAATATCCCCATGAACACACCACTCACTCGCCGTCATTTCGCTCAGAGCCTGGCTGCGGGGTCGCTGCTGATGCCGGGGCTGTTGTCACAGCTGCTCGCTAAGGGGGAGCGCGGCGATCCGCTGGCCCCGCGACAGCCGCATCATCCGGCCAAGGCCAAACGCGTCATCTTCATCTTCTCGAATGGCGGCGTGTCGCACATGGACACGTTCGACTACAAGCCGGAGCTGTTCAAGGCCGATGGCAAGATGACCGGCGTGGGGGGCGGGCTCTCCAATGAAAAGCGCGTGCTGCTGAAGCCGCTGTGGGAGTTTCGACCCGGGGGGCAGTGCGGCACGCTGGTCAGCGATTTGTTCCCTCATCTGCGGGAGTGCATGGACGATCTGTGTCTGATCAAGTCGATGAACTCGAACGACAACGAGCACTACAACGCGACACTGGGGATGCACACCGGCTCGTTTTTCTTTTCGCGACCCAGCATCGGCTCCTGGATCAGTTATGGGCTGGGATCGGTGAACAGCAACCTGCCGTCGTTCATGGTGCTGGCAGCTCAGTTGCCGTACGCCGGGACGCAGGTCTACGCGAACGACTTTCTGCCGGCCTATCATCAGGGAGTGCGCGTCGTCCCTGGCCCCGAGCCGATCGTTGATCTGGAGCGTCGCACGCCGCAGGCCCGCGTCCAGCAGCTGGAGCTGGGACTGGCCTCAGCACTCAACAAACGGCATCTGCAGCAGCGGGGAGACGATCAGGAGCTGGCGGCCCGGATTCGGACCTTTGACATATGCAGACTGAGGCCCGCGAGGCCTTCGATGTCTCGCAGGAGACGCAGGAAA
>JBIIOI010000003.1:0-198088 GCA_044337025.1 Planctomycetaceae bacterium | reverse complement strand
CGGTGACTTTACCCTGCAGGAAACACACGTTCCCATTCCGAACACGACCGTTAAGCTGCTGGGGCCAACGATAGTGCCGAAAGGCGTGAAAATAGGTCATCGCCGGGAACTTTCAATCACCTCGCCATTACCCCGTCGTCGGGCGGCGAGTTCGAGCAGCGTGGAATCATGCGACATCGTCAAAGAGGCCGGACACTCGGACGCACATCGTCCCACCGGCATGCCATGTTTTCGAACATGGCCGCCAGCCTGATCAAGACCGTGACTCGGGAACAAGATCCTGAGAAGCGGACGATCGTGCCTGGTCGTATCGAGACGACTGTCCCCAAGGCCAAAGAACTACGACCTTACGTCGAGAAGCTGGTGACCCTTGCTCGCAAGGCTCTCCCGCACGTCGGAAAGGCTGCAGAGTTTGGCACCAGCGCTGCCAGACGCACTCCCGAGTATGTCAACTGGCGGAAGTCGTCCAATTGGCAAAATTGGGCGAAGGCGATGGCTCCGGCCGTGGCTTTGCGTCGAAGGGCGTTTGCACTGCTTCGCGATAAGGTGGCAGTCAGCGTTCTATTTGACAAGATTGGTCCGATGATGAAGGACCGGAACGGCGGCTATACTCGTATTGTCCGCCTGGCCCGTGTTCGTCAGAATGACGCCAGCCCACTGGCGATCATTGAGTTCGTCGGGAACGATCGTGATCGTAAGAAGCAGCGGACCGCTCCGGTGGTCGAACAGGCTGCGAACTAACGATTGATCAACGATTTCCAGAGGGCAGGCCGTCAGGCCTGCCTTTTTTCATGCGCGGTGTTCGGCTGCGGATGACGTCTTCGATCACGGGAACAGGATGTTCCCCTTGCAACAGTGCCACACGCGAACGGATTCGCCGAAGGATTTGATATCACAGCCGCATTGGCGGCTGTGTGTGAGGATATGGCTGCGCGGGTCCCGGAATTGGGGCATGTGAGGATGGAGCAAGTGGCTCTATCTTTTTGCCAGGCTCGCCGCGGGACGCCACATGGCATGCTCGCGAAGCTGACGCCGCTGCGATTCGAATGCGGTGCCCTCACCAGCTACCGGAATGGCGAGTTGGTCACCATTCAACGGTTGCTCTTGGGGCGAGTGGAGCAGAAGTACATTCTTTCGGTCTATCTACCTCGTTTTTTTGATTTGCCGTTCCACGAGAAGTTGAACACCGTCATTCACGAGCTCTATCACATCAGTCCCCGATTTGATGGCGATATCCGACGTTTTCCCGGGCGATGTTTCGCCCATTCGGACAGCCACCGCACCTACGATGAGATCGTGCAAATGTTGCTTGACGGGTACTTGCGGAAACGCCCGCCTGGATCGCAGCTGTTGCGATTCTTGCAACATGATTTCTTGACTCTGCGGCGGACCCATGGAGAGATTGTCGGCAGTCGCATTCCGATCCCGAAATTGATCCCTGTGAGAGAGTCGCGAGTCGCGTAGCATTCTCGGGATGTCGTATGAAAGTGCCGGTTGGCCGGTTTTCTTCTCGCCATTTGGCCAGAGTATCCGTATCTTGAGGGGCAGCTGCACTCTGGAATTCGCGGAACTGAGAGGATCGGCGATGTTTGACCGCATGTCCCGTCGGAACTGGATCGCCTCGATGGCTGGGGCATCCTTGGGCGTTTCTGGATTCTCTCTCAGTGGGTGGCTCCCCGCTTTGGCCGACGACGTGGCTGCGAATCCGGCCCGGCGAAAGTCGTGCATTCTGCTCTGGATGCCGGGCGGGCCATCGCAGATCGACACGTTCGATCCGAAGCCTGGGCACAAGAGCGGCGGCGAGTTCAAGCCGATCGAGACATCGGTTCCGGGGATTCAGATCTCCGAGCATCTGCCGAATCTGGCCAAGCAGATGGAGCATCTGGCAGTTATCCGCTCGATGCAGACGAAAGAGGGTGACCACGGGCGGGCGAGCTATCACCTGCGGACCGGTTACCTGCCGCAAGGTCCCGTGAGGTATCCGAGTCTGGGGTCGCTGGTCAGTCATGAACTGGGGAGCGATGACGCCGAGCTACCGAATTTCGTCAGCGTCATGCCGAACCGATTGCTGGCTCCCGGGGCCTTCGGGGCCGGGTTCCTTGGGCCACGGTTCGCGCCCCTGATCGTGGGCAGCGAGCCGCCTCGTCGAGCCGCTCGCGGTAACAACACACCCGCTGAGGAAATGCCATTCGGTCAACCGCTGGAGGTTCGCAATATCCGGACCTCGACCGATCTGGAACAGGCGGACTCAAGATTGGATCTGCTGGCCTCGATGGAGTCCGATTTCCGCAGCCAGCGACCGGGACTGGCCGCAGAGAGTCACCTCTCGGCCTACAACCAGGCGGTGCGGATGATGCGATCGAGCACGGTTGGGGCCTTCAATCTCGACGAAGAGTCCACCGAGCTGCGCGAAGCGTACGGCAAGAATCGATTCGGCCAGGGGTGTCTGTTGGCTCGCCGTCTGGTCGAGCGCGGTGTTCCGTTTGTCGAGGTCGCGCTCAGTGATGCCATGGGCGGAATGGGGATCGGGTGGGATACGCATGCTCAGAACTTCGAGGGAGTGAAAGCGCTTTCGCAAGTTCTCGATCCCGCCTGGGCGACATTGATGAAGGACCTGAAGGATCGCGGGCTGCTCGAATCGACGATGGTGGTTTGGATGGGCGAGTTCGGGCGAACTGCTGTCATCAATGAAAACGGTGGTCGTGACCACTTCCCGAATGCCTGGACGACGGTTCTGGGAGGTGGTGGGATCCGCGGTGGCCAGGTCTATGGGAAGACGGACGAGGGCGGAGCGACGGTTGCCGAGAAGCCGGTCAACGTGCCGGATCTGTTGGCCACGATTTGCATGGGGCTGGGGATCGATCCGACCAAGGAAAACATGTCGAATGTTGGTCGCCCGATTCCGTTGACCGATCGGACCGGCCAGCCGATTGCGGACGTTCTTCGTGCTTAGCGAAGCCTCGGGACTGGCGTAGCAGAATTCGTAAGAATTCTGCCGTCCAGCGATACCGCAATTCTGCTACTCGTCTTCGCTGTACTGTGGGGAGAGGCCGAGCGAGGTCAGGACCTCGCGTTCGCGGTCTCGCATGATCGCCTGTTCCTCATCGGTCAGGTCGTCGTAACCGCACAGATGCAGTAGTCCGTGCACGACGTACAAGGCCATCTCGCTCGAGGCATCCCAGCCATACTCCTGGGCTTCACGGACTGCGGTGTCAGCGCTGAGGATGATTTCTCCGTCGATCCACAGGCCCTGTCCGCGACCTTTCGAGCCTGCCTGAGTTACTGAGCGCGGGTCGGCCTCTCCGGAGTCCAGCAGAAAGCTGATCACGTCGGTCGGGTAGTCGTGCTGCAGGTGCGTGCGATTGATCTCGTGAATTGCCGGGTCATCAACGATCGCGATGCTGATTTCTGCGCGCGCGATCCCTTCCTGTCGAAGTGTCTCATGAGCGCAGTGCAGCAGCTGGGCTTCGTCGACGGGCGCGTTCGCCTGCTGGTTCGTGATCTGGATCTGGTACGGGCTGGTCATGTGGCCCACGATAGCAGGTCGTCGTGCAGCGGGTAAACGAATGGAACGGGCTTGCCTGAGTCGTGACTTTTCGGATAAGCCATTCCGCAGAACTCACCTGTCAGGAGCTTGTCATGATTGTTGGCGTCCCTCGTGAAGTCAAAAAGGACGAGTACCGCGTGGCCATGTTGCCCGTCGGGGTCGACGAGCTGGTCCGACGCGGGCATCGCGTGCTCATCGAACGCGGGGCCGGGCAGGGCAGCGGCATCCCTGATGAGCAGTACGCGATCAACGGAGCGGAAATCGTCTCGGATGCGGACACGGTGTTTCGCCAGTCCCAGCTGATCGTGAAGGTCAAAGAGCCTCAGCCCGAGGAGATCGCCCGCTTTCGGCCGGGGCAGATGCTGTTCACCTACCTGCATCTGGCAGCCGACGAGGCGCTGACGCGGTCACTGTGCGATACGGGAGTTACCGCGATCGCGTATGAGACCTTAAAGGGGGCGAATCGCGATCTTCCGCTGCTGACGCCGATGAGCGAAGTCGCCGGCCGCATGAGCATTCAGGAGGGGGCCAAGTACCTCGAACGTCCGCAGGAGGGACGCGGCATCCTGCTGGGCGGTGTCCCCGGAGTTCCGCCAGCTCACATCCTGATCCTGGGGGGCGGAGTGGTCGGCAAGAACGCCGCTCGCATCGCAGCTGGGTTTCAGGCCGACGTCGTCCTGATGGATATCAGCGTCGACCGGCTGCGGTATCTGGAGGACATCATGCCTCCCAACGTCAATACGGTCTTCAGTGACCGGCACAACATCAAGGAGCAGCTGCGGCTGGCCGACCTGGTGATCGGGGCTGTGCTGATCCCGGGGGCAAAGGCTCCGAGCCTGGTGACACGCGATGACCTGAAGATCATGAAGCCGGGTGCCGTCATCATCGATGTCTGCATCGACCAGGGCGGCTGCTGCGAAACGAGCCGCCCGACGACACACTCCCAGCCGACTTACGTGGTCGATGGGATCGTGCATTACTGTGTGACGAACATGCCCGGAGCTGTGGGACGTACGAGCACGTATGCCTTGTGCAACGTGACGTTGCCGTATGTGCTGACACTGGCCGGGCAGGATCTGGCCTCGGCGATTGCCCGGCAGCCCGGCCTGCGCGAGGCAGTCAATCTGCATCGCGGAAAGGTCACTCACCCAGCCGTTGCGGAGACGTTTGGGATGCCACTGGCAGTGATTGAGTGACTGGCGTTCGAGTGCTCAGCTGCAAAGTGGCTGGACTCTCCGGGTCCAGCGGAGCCCGTGGGTTCGGCACGGGGCAGGTCATAAGTCAATTGGGCATGTTATGGGCTCCGCTGGAGCACACTCACCCCTTGTCCCTCTCCCGGGGGAGAGGGGAGCCAGGCAGGTGACTGCGGCTACCGTCCCATCATTTCGTCCATGACTGACTGTGGAGCGAAATCGTACTTGAGTGGCTCCATGCTGTAGCTGGCCCGGCCCTGGGAGAGGCTGCGAACCTGGGTCGAGTAGCCGAACATCCGCGAGAGAGCGGCCTCCGCTTCGAGGGCGGTCAGGTGGTCGCGCGGCTCGGCTCCCATGATGCGGGCGTGCCGCTGGTTCAGGTCGGCCTGGATATTGCCCAGGAACTCTGCCGGCGTGACGACTTCGATCTTCATGATCGGCTCGAGCAGCCCGACATCGGCTTTGCCCAGCGTGTTGTAGACAGCTTGAGAGACCGCGGAGCGAATCGCTTCTTCGGTCGATTCCCCTTCGACATAGTCGACGTGCAGGACCGTGAACTTCACGTGCATCAGCGGGTAACCGACGATCCCTCCCGCTTGGGCGGCTTCATAGACTGATTGATTCAGGAGTCGGGCTACATCGACCGGCAAGGCATCCGGCTTCAGGATGCTGGCCACGGTGATCGGCTCTTTGCCCTCGAATGGCTCGACGCGGACCTTGACTCCGAACCGCTGAATCGTCCCCTGCACGGCCCGGTGGAACTCCCCTTCAGCCATCGCCTGCGACCGGACCGTTTCGCGGTATGAGACGCGGGGTTTGTGAACCTTGACGTTCAGGTTGAAGTCGCGGGCCAGCCGCTTCTGCAGCACTTCCAGGTGCAGTTCACCCATCCCGCTGATGATCGTCTGACCGGTCTCTTCGCTGACCTTGGCCCGGAAAGTCGGGTCCTGCTTGGCCAATCGCTGCAGCGCTTCTTCGAGCTTCTTGCGGTCGTCGCCGGTCTCGGGCTCAACAGCCACCGAGATTACGGTCTCGGGGAAGACGATCGACTCCAGGAAGATCCCGTGCTTCTGGTCACACAGCGTGTCACCCGTCACGACATCCTTGGGACCGATCACTCCCGCGATCCCGCCGGGGCCGACCAGGTCTGTCTCCAGCTTCTCGCGGGCGTCGGCCTGGATATGCCACAGCTGAGAGATCAGCTCCTTCTTGCCGGTCCGAGGGTTGAGGAGGCGTGACCCGCTCTTGAGAACACCGGAATAAACCCGCACCCAGCACAGGTCGGCGTGCTTGTCGGCCTGGATCTTGAAGACGATGCCCGCGAACGGCTCATCCGGATCGGGCTTGCGGGAGACGACGCGCTCCGATTCCTTACGGGCGGTCGGGTTCTCGCCGGTCACGGGGGGCCGGTCGAGCGGACTGGGCAGATATCGATTTACGCCATCGAGAACCGGTTGGACACCGCAATAGTGCAGCGAGGTTCCGCAGAAGGTCGGCTGGACCTTGCGTTCCAGCGTGGCCTTTCGGAGCAACTCGTGGATCTTCTCCACCGGCAGGTCGCCGTTGTTGAGGTACTCCTCCATGGCTGCGTCGTCGAGGACGGCTACCGCCTCAATCAGCTTCGATCGCCACTCGGCCGCAGCCTCCTTGTGCTCTTCGGGGATCTCGGTGATCTGGATGTTCTTGCCGAACGTGGCGGCATCGAAGTACATCGCCTTCTGTTCGATCAGGTCGATGATCCCCTTGAACGTCGTGCTGGCTCCAATCGGGATGAACAGCGGCAGCGGTTCGGCGTTCAGACGGCGGCGCATCTGCTCCAGCACACGTTCGAAGCTGGCCCCGATGCGGTCCATCTTGTTGATAAAGCACAGCCGCGGAACGCCGTACTTGTTGGCCTGTCGCCAGACGGTCTCGCTCTGGGCTTCGACGCCTTCGACGGCGCTGAAGACCACGACCGCGCCGTCGAGAACACGCAAGCTGCGCTCGACCTCGGCGGTGAAGTCGACGTGCCCTGGAGTGTCAATCAGGTTGATCGAGCAATCTTTCCAGCGGCAGGAGATGGCTGCGGAGTAGATCGTGATTCCGCGCTGGGCCTCTTCGGGGTCGAAGTCGGTGACGGTGTTCCCGTCGTCGACGTTCCCCATCTTGTGGGACTCGCCGGTGTAGAACAGGATCCGTTCGGTCGTCGTGGTCTTGCCCGCGTCGATGTGGGCCACGATGCCGATGTTGCGAATCTTGTCGATGGAAGGCGCGGTGGACATGTGGGAGTGGTCCTTAGTCCTTGGTTCTTGGTTCTTTGTTGTTGGTGATTTCTAGGCACCAGTGACGAAGGACGAAGGACCAATGACTCAAAAAGAAAAGGCACCCGTTACCGGATGCCTTCTGATCTGTTCAGGTTCGCGAGAACTACCACGCGAAGTGAGCGAACGCCTTGTTGGCGTCGGCCATCTTGTGGACGTTTTCCCGCTTGGTCATCGCGGCACCTTCCCGCTTGTAGGCGGCCATGAATTCATCCGACAGCGAGGCGGCGATTCCGCGTCCCTTGCGGCTGCGGCAGGCTTCCAGGATCCAGCGGATCGAGAGCGACCGCTGACGACGGCCACCGACCGGTGTCGGAACCTGGTAAGTTGCACCACCGACGCGCTTCGACCGGACTTCGATCGCTGGCTTGACGTTTTCGACAGCCTGCTGGAAGACTTCCAGAGGGTTCACGTCGGGCAACTTCTTCTGGATGATGTCCATCGCATCGTAGAAGACGCGAAGGGCTGCGGACTTCTTGCCGTCCTTCATCATGCAGTTGACGAACTTCGAGACGAGCAGAGAGCCGAAACGGGCATCTGGCTGAAGCTGATCTTCGCTGGCGGTAAAGCTCTTGGACATTGCGGGTTCCGAATCACGAACTGAGCTGAAGACCGACCGGGAGTTCCCGGACCTCGAGAACTACTACTTGCTGCCCTTGGGACGCTTGGCCCCGTATCGGGAACGAGCCTGCTTACGGGCGCTGACTCCGAGGGTATCGAGCACCCCGCGGATGATCTTGTACCGCACACCCGGAAGGTCGCGAACACGACCACCACGGACGAGAACGATACTGTGTTCCTGAAGGTTGTGGCCTTCACCCGGAATGTAAGCCGTCAGTTCCTTGCCGTTGGACAAGCGAACACGTGCGATCTTTCGAAGGGCCGAGTTCGGCTTCTTCGGAGTCATCGTTCGCACCTGCAGACAGACTCCCCGCTTCTGCGGGCAGCCTTCCAGCAGGGGAGTCTTAGTCTTGGACGATTGCTTCTTCCGCGGCTTGCGGATTAGCTGATTGATGGTCGGCATGTCGTCTGACGCTTTCGGTCCGGTTCCGTCCGGCCACGGAGGCCGTTTTCGGGAAGTCGGGCAGTGTACCCGTGGAGAATGGGAGGGTCAAGCAACCGGAATCGAGCAAATTGCAGCGATTTCAGTATGGCTCACTTTCCCGAGTGACCTTCCGCTCTAAGGCAACTGAAGGTCGCAGCTTACGCGCCTCGCTTCAGTCGCAAAAAGTTCTTGAGCAGCTCAATTCCCGAGTCGCACAGAAAGCTCTCCGGGTGAAACTGCACGCCATGAACCGGGAAGCGGGCATGCCGCATCGCCATGATTTCGCTGGGGTGATCCGCGTCCCGAGTCCATCCGCACGCCACAAGTTCTTTGGTGAGAGTCTCTTCCGGCACGACAAGGCTGTGGTAGCGAGTGGCTGTGAACGGATTGGGAAGCCCCGCGAACACCCCCTGGCCGTCGTGGTGGATCTGCGAAGTCTTGCCATGCATCAGCCGTTTGGCCCGCACGACCTGGGCTCCGTAGACCTCGGCCATGCATTGGTGGCCCAGGCAAACACCCAGAATCGGAATGCCGGTCGGGCCGAATTCCTCGATCAGGGCCTTGGAGATCCCGGCCTCGCTGGGGCTGCAGGGGCCGGGGGAGACCAGAATTCGGTCGGGATTCAAAGCGTGAATCTCCGCCAGAGTAATCTGATCGTTCCGGGCCACGCGGATTTCGAGTGTCGAGTCGATCTCCCCGAACCTCTGGACGAGGTTGTAGGTGAACGAATCGTAGTTATCGAGGACGAAGATCATGGGGGCAGGATCGAACGGTGACGTGTCGAATCAAGAACGCGGATCTTCGACACAGTATAGCGAGACCCAGTGTAGCGAATCAGGTTCATGGGAGAGATCACTACTTCCGCAGGTCGACACATTTCAGTGTCGCCTCATCCCGCACATACAACAGCCCGTTCGAGAAGGCTGGCATGGCTCGCACTGTGCCCGGCAGGAGTTCCTGTCGTCCCAACTCCGCAAAGGCCTCGGCATTGGGCTGGCACAGCACCAACTCGCCATTGTTCTTCACCAGCAGCAGCTTCCCCTCAATCAGAATCTGCGACCCGTAGCCAAAATTGTTCTCCGACCAGACAACCTTCTTCTGGATCGGGTCGACGCACTTGAGGTCAGCGGGAGGGATATCTTCGCGGCCATCGATCCCATACAGCAGTCCGTCGACGGCAATCGGAGTCGCATACTGGCTGGCAAAGAACTCGGCTCCGGAATAGTCGAGATTGAAGACCGGGAACTCGAACCGGCCCGAGAGCGAACCGACGCCATAGCTGCTGGTCAGAAAGATCCGGTTGTTGTCGAGGAGTACCGGCGTCGCCCCGTTGACCGTCGGGCCGCGGGCTCCGAACGCGACCTCGAAGATCTGGCCACCATTCGGAATCTCGATTCCGACACACTTTAAACGGGTCACCACCACCGCGATCGGCAACCCTTCGAGCTCGATCACCGCCGGGGTCGAGTAGCTGGCGTCGTCGGCGACCTTCTGCCAGGCCGTCTTGCCGGTGTCGAGATCAAAGGCCACGATCCCGGCACTGGCCCGCTTGCCGCCCACATTCACGACGACTCGATTCCCCACCACGATCGGCGAGCTGCCACAGCCAAAGTACCCCGTGTTGCCTCCGAAGTCCTTGAGGGTGTCGCGGGTCCATCGCTGGTCTCCCGTCATCAGGTCATGGCACGACAGGATCCCCTCAGCTCCGTACGTAATGACCGCCCCTTGCGAGATCGACGGAGTACACAGCGGACCATCCCCGCTGCCAACCTGCGGGCGAAACGCTGTGCTGTGGGACTGCTTCCAGATTGGCTTTCCGGTGGCTGCGTCGAGACACTCGATGATCTCTTCGGAGTCGATGCGATGAAAAAGGATCAGCCGCCCCGAGGCGACGACCACTCCGGCATACCCGCTGCCGACATTTCTTGACCAGGGAGACTTCAACTTGCCGCGCCACTGCGCGGCAATCTTCTCCGACGGGTCCGCCACTCCATTCCGCGTCGGCCCCAGCGGCTGCGGCCAGTCTGCTGCGTGTCCTGCAGAGACCAGACATCCCAGCAGCAGCACAAGCCCGCTGGCCCACCTGTTCCAAGTCATTGGCATTCCCATCTCTCCCTGACGAGGCAACTGACCCGCACTCAGTATGACGGGGCAGGTGCTAGAACGCCAAGATAACGCTCCGGGCTGGTTCCCTGTCGGCGATTTCTCCGAAATCGCTGTATGGGTGTGACCTGGATGACCGAGTCACATCAGTCGCGGAAGTACGACGAGCGGTCGGCCCGTTTGATCCGGTGGAAACAATGACTCATTCGAGCGGACCAGGCGGGCATAACTCGCCGCTTGTTCCGCGCAGGCCGCTTCTTCGGTATCCAGCAGTCCCGCGCGAGCCTGCGTCGTCAGCTCCTCCGCGCGGGCCAGGTGCCTTTGAAGCCCGTCGCGGTTGTGCTCTCTCAGCTTCACGCCCGCTGCCGCCAGCTTGATCAGCCCTTTGACCAGATTCGCCCTCGGCCCACTGCGCCCCAGCGCATGCCACAGACCTTCCCAGGCCTCATGCGCCTCCCAGTAGTAGCCGGCCTGGAACAGCCGGCGGCCCCACAGGTACGGCTCCGCAGCTGTCAGGGGGCCAGTGATCGAGGCGACATGCTCGACGTGCCCGTGCATGTGACCCGCCGGATCGGAGATCGGGTGCGGGGTCACCCCGGGGATATGCGTGTAAGGCGGCAACGGTCGGTCCTGCACGCGAACTCGTGTGAGTACTCGCGCGTACTCTTCCGGGGTGTTGGCGTTCGTCAGCGAGTCGAGATCCGGGTCAACGGCCCGCAGTTCCTCGCACGAGACCTCACGGGTCGGGCACCGCTCGAACAGAAACACCGGTCGCAGCTGATCCGCCGTGAGCAGGTCCTCAACGACCGGCAACACCGAGGTCCGGTAAACCGCCGCCAGCGGATGATGGAACCGCAACTCCTTGGGGACTGCAATCTGCGCATCGCCCACCTGGGCAATCATGGCCGACACGAACTGAGCAGTCAGCAGCGGAACATCGCAAGCTGTGAGGTAAACGGCATCGACTTGATCGCGCAGCTCCTTGAGCCCCACCGCCAGCCCAGCCAGCGGGCCGCGGTATTCAACCGGATCGCGAGCAATCCGAGCGTTGACTGGCGGCAGCTCCTGGTCCGCAGCTGCGACCACGACGATTGGAGAGACGACCTGCGACAGCGTCCGGACCACCCGCTGCAGCATCACCTCCGAGCCGACGGGAAGCAGGGCCTTGGACTGCCCCATGCGCGAGCTGCGCCCGCCGCACAGGACGATGCCGCCGATCTTGAGCGGAGTGGTGAGCATGGCTTCTCGATACGCCCCCAAGACTCAGATTCGTCTGCGTTTCTTGCGCCCTGCCTGTGCCGGTGGCTCGGCTGCTTTCTTACGTCCGCGCGACCCCCTCCCGGAACTCGGGCGATCCGAGGGCGCTTCCAGCCGCCGTCGGCCTTTCTTCTCTTCCGTCCCATGGCCCGGCTTGCGTGACAGCTGCATCGAGTGCGGTGCCAGCTTGAAATCGAGCGACCTTCGCCCCGGATCGACACGAGCCACTTCGACCATCACGCGGTCGCCGAGCTGATATGTCCGCCCTGTCTTGCGACCGATCAGTCGCTGCGAGGTGCGGTCGTACTCGTAACGCTCCGGCCCAGGTAGGGACTCCACATGGATCAACCCCTCGGCCGGCAGTTCGATGCCGCGGGCGAAGAACCCGTAACGGTCGACTCCGGTGATCATCGCCTCCATTCGCAAGCCGACTTTGTCCTTCAGGAACAGCATCAGCTTCGACTGCGTCAGCGCCCGTTCTGCATCAGCGGCCCGGCGTTCGGTGTTCGAGCAGACTTCGCACACCGAGTCGAGGGCTTCGGAACTGATCCCCTCCCGCTTCGGCTTCTTGGTCAGGACCTGCTTCAGCTGGCGGTGAATCACGAGGTCCGGATAACGCCGAATCGGGCTCGTGAAGTGACAGTAGTCGGGAGCTGCCAGGGCGAAGTGCCCGACCGCCTGCGTCGAGTAGGTCGCCTGCTTCATGCTGCGCAGCATTGCAAAGTTCACGGCGTACTCGCTCGGCGTCCCGTGAACCTTTTGCAGCAGTGTCTGCATGTCTCGCTGCGACCGCAGATGCGGCAGCTTGATCCCCAGGGCTTTGGCAAACTCCTGCAGAGCCTGCAGCCGCGTCGGGTCGGGATCGGGGTGGACGCGGCGCGGGAACACCAGGCCGGCCTGAGCCAGTTTGCGGGCGACCGCAATGTTGGCCGCCAGCATGAACTCTTCGATCATCTGGTGACTCTCGTCCGAGGTCTCCAGATGCGCCCCGGTGACTCGGCCATCTCGATCGAGGTCAATCTTCACCGCACTCAGTTCGAGGTTGATCGCCCCGTTGTCGAACCGCCGCTGCCGAAGCACACGGGCCAGCTCGCTCATCCGCCAGACCAGATCCCACACATCCTTGGGAAGCTCTGCGGGCCGCTTCTTCGGACCACTCAGCAGCTGGGAGACCTGCTCATACGCGAACCGGTGTTTGACCCGGATCGCACTGTTGCAGAACCGCGTGCCCGTGACTGCTCCCGACTCGTCGAAATCGATGTACGCCGTCATCGTGAACCGCACGCGGTCCGCCTGCAGGCTGGCCAGACCGTTTGAGATGATCTCGGGCAGCATCGGCAGGACGCGGCCCGGAAGGTAGACGCTGTTGCCGCGTGCCCGGGCCTCGCGGTCAAGGGGCGTGCCGTCCGGAACGAAGTGCGAGACATCGGCGATATGCACGCCGAGCGTCCACGTTCCATTCTTGTGCTTCTCCAGGGAGATCGCATCATCGAAGTCGCGGGCATCGACCGGGTCGATCGTGATGATCGTCTCGCCGGTCAGGTCTTCGCGTCCCTTCAGGTCCGAGTCGTCGAAGGCATCGGCGATCTCGCGAACCTGGGCCAGTACCTCTTCGGGGAAGTCGGTCGCAAGGGCGAACTCGTGAATGATCGAAGTGGTGTCGACTCCCACATCATGAGGAGCGCCCAGCCGCTGCTTGAGCACAGCTTCGCCGGGCCGACGCGGAGTCGGGAACCGCAGCATCTCCACGACGACTTTGTCGCCGTGCCGAACGCCGCCCGCTTCCGGATCGTCGAGGGCGATTGGCTCGGGAAACTGCTTGCCATCGATCTTCACCCAGCCGCCCGAGTGACTTTCCAGGTAGGTCCCGACGAACGTCGTCGTGGCTCGCTTGACGACTTTCTCGACGACAGCGATCCGCTGATCGCCACGGCGTTTTCCGGTCAGGCGGATTAGAACCTCGTCGCGGTCCTGGGCGTCGCGCATATCTTCGGAGAAGACCACGACCTCGCCAACGATCTTCGGAACTGACCCAGCGCTGACGGTCACATAGCCGTCCCCGCTGGCTGTGCGTTTGACGATGCCGGTGATCCCGGCGGAGCGGCGGGAACTTTCGATCCGACCCGAGTCACTGACGCGGGCCGAACCATCGGCGATCAACTGCCTGAGCAGTTCGCTGAGGGCCTCCAGATCATCCCGTTCCACACCCAGCTTCTTGGCGAGCTGAGAAAACTTCACCGGCTTGTAGACCGGACTTTCCAAACAATCCCTGAGACGGGACTCCAACGGATCCATGCGATTCCTGAATGAGAGAGCGAAAACTCGTGCCAACTCCCTGCAGTGTCATACAAACACGCGGGAATACAAGCCCCACGGTCAAAACTCGCGGGGTTTCTTGGGAACTGTCACACCATTTTCGATAGTACACGCGGGTTGGACACGGGAACCCGGAGCGAGGTTCGCGGAAAATTTCAGAGCAGTCAGCCGTCCGGATTGTCGAGCAGCTCCTGGAGCTTCGCCGCGTGCTCCGGGATCAGTTTCGGTAGCCATGTGGCGTCGAGTAGGCCGACTTGGATGAAGTCCCGTAGGTGGGTTCGATCCTTGTCGCGGAACGAGTTGAACTTCATCTGCAGCAATCCCTCGAACGAGATCACTCGGTATCCGCCTGCTTCGTCGGTGGGATCGACATCGGGCGACGGCAACGGGTACTCCGGCCGCACCTTCTCGGCGGCGTAGAGTTTACTCGATCGACGATCAATACGAATACCGAAGGGAGCGCGAGTCGGCTCGCCAACAAAAAAGGCCGCGAGGGTTGCCCCTCGCGGCCTGTCGATTCACTGAGAGTTTGTCGAACGGGTTCGACTACTCCTGATCGGGCTCGCCATCGTTGTTCATCGAGAACAGAGGACCAGCGCCGCCGGTCATTCCGCCCTTGAGTTCACGTGGCTGACGCGAAGCATCGTTGCCGCCGCCCGCGTTTCCGCCGCCGCCGCCACCCTGGGCCGCCTTGATCTCTTCGATCGGGGCGTCCAGCTTGCGGGACAGGCCGATCTTGCGATCTGCACTGTCGACACGCAGCACCTTGACGTCGATGGTGTCGCCGACCTTGACCACATCTTCCGGGTTGGCGACCTTCTGGTCGGACAGCTCGGAGACGTGCAGCAGTCCTTCGAGCTGCTCTTCCAGTTCGACGAACACACCGAAGTTGGTGATCTTCGTGACCTTGCCCTTGCAGATCGTGCCCGGAGCGTAGCGATCGGGAATCGGTCCCGACCACGGATCCTGGTCCATCTGCTTCAGACCCAGAGCGATTCGCTTGCGCTGCTCGTCGACCGAGATCACCTGACAGGTGATCGAGTCGCCCTTCTTGAGCATTTCGCTGGCATGCGAAATCTTGCGGGTCCAGGACATGTCGCTGACGTGCAGGAGTCCATCGACCCCTTCTTCCAGCTCGATGAACGCACCGTAGTTGGTGAGGTTCCGGACCGTTCCGGTGACAACCTTGCCGACCGGGTACTTGGCCGCCACGTTGTCCCAGGGGTTCGGCTGGGTCTGCTTCATACCCAGGGAGATTTCCTGCTTGTCGTTGTTGATGCCCAGCACCACAACTTCGACAGGATCACCCGACTTGACCAGTTCGCTCGGGTGGCTGACTCGCTTGGTCCACGACATTTCGCTGATGTGAACGAGACCTTCGATCCCGTCTTCCAGCTTGACGAAGGCGCCATAGCTCATCACGTTGACGACTTCGCCCTTGATGCGGGAACCGACTGGGTACCGCTTGTCGATATCGTCCCAAGGCGAAGGCAGCTTCTGCTTCAGGCCGAGCGCGATCTTTTCCTTCTCGCGATCGATATGCAGAACCATGACCTCGATTTCGTCGTCGATCTTGACCATCTCGGTCGGGTGACCGATCCGGCTCCAGCTCATGTCCGTGATGTGGAGCAGTCCATCGATGCCGCCCAGGTCGACGAACGCACCGAAGTCGGCGATGTTCTTGACCACACCCTTGCGGACCTGCTTGACTTCCAGCTCGCTGAGGAGCTTCTTCTTCATCTCGGTCCGGACGTCTTCGATCAGCTTACGACGCGAGACGACCACGTTCTTGCGGACATCGTCGATCTTCAGAATCACGCAGTCGACCTGCCGACCCATGTAGTCGCCAATATCGCTCGGGCGACGGATGTCGACCTGGCTGGCGGGCAGGAACAGGTTCACGCCCTGGGCCCCGGGACCCGCGTCGGAGTTCCGCGGAATATTGACCAGCAGTCCGCCCTTGATCTTGCGAACGACGGTTCCCGATACGCGGTCGAGTTCCTTGTGGTTCTTGACGAACCAGTCCCAGTCACGAGCCCGGTCAGCCTTCCGCTTGGAGAGCATGACCAGACCGAAATCGTCTTCGACTTCTTCGAGCAAGACTTCGATCGTCTCACCCGGCTGAGGAATCTGCTCGTCCGGTCCCCATTCCGAGACGTGGACGACCCCTTCACTCTTGTATCCAATATCGACGAGAACTTCTTCGCCTTCGATGCGAAGGACCGTTCCCTTCACAAGCTGATTGACATCGAAATCGGAGTTGTCGACATACAGAGCATCAGCCGCTTCTTCGGCTTCTTCAATTTCCCGGAGGGCCGCTCCGAGGCTCAGTTCGAGTTCCGCATCATCAACCGGGAATTCCCGGATCAGGTGACGATCGACCATAAGAGACACTTCGTTCCGCTACGCCTGCAAGACGGACCGCCCGCCTCACCAGACTGGTGACAACTGACGTAAGCACTTTTCCGGCAAGGGTTTGCCAAAAAACAAAGGCCCGTGTCCCGACACTCGGAACGTCCCCGAACCTGCTTGATCGTCTGTTGAATCGGCAAAAGCTAGCGATTTGGTGTGTATTTGTCCAGAGAATGAGAGACCGAGGCACAATGGCGCAGTGCTTCAATCACCTCAATAATCAGCGGCAGGGATCAGGCCCGACGGACCAGACCTCCCCGCTTGGCTGAGGACGTGAACACCCTTAGAATCGCCTCACCATGCCGACCTACGACTACAAGTGCAAGAAGTGCCAGCACGTCTGGGATGAGTTCCAGTCGATCAAGGCTCCTCCGACCAAGAAGTGCCCCGCCTGCGGGAAAAGCGCAGCTGAGCGACAGATCAGTGCGGGAGCCGGAATCCTGTTCAAAGGGACCGGGTTCTATCAAACGGATTACCGCAGCGACTCCTATAAGAAAGCCGCAGCGGCCGATTCGACATCGAGCAGCCCTCCGGCCAAGTCGGAGTCCTCTGGCAAGTCCGACAGCGGCGGACCGAAGGCCAAATCGGAGTAGTCGCGACAGCGACGCCACTCATGGACGGCCGAATTCAAACGAAATCTGCGACTGGCCTATTCCCAGGAGACGGTTTCGATCTCTTCGGCAGCCGCTTCGACTTCCACGGATGAGAGTTCCTGCAATCCGTCGGCATACCCGACCAGCAGGGAGAGATCACAGATCTGATTGAGTCGGCGTGGGATCCCCTGCGAGATTTCCCAGAAGCTCTGATAGGCATCCGACCGGAACATCGACCCGTGGCCGCCGGCAAATTGGAGGCGGTGTTCGATATAGAGTCCCGTTTCCTCGGGAGGCAGCGGATCGACTGCCATCCGCACCGCGACTCGTTGATCGAGCCCGGGGACTCGCTCCACCTTCGACAGCAGTTCACCGCGCCCCACCAGAATCAGCTGGAGCGGGTTGCCGACATGCTGCTGGACGCTCATCAAGAGCTGCAAGGTCTCGAAGTGCTGCGGCTGAAGCAGATGGGCGTCGTCTAACAATACAATTTGACGCTTGCCTTCTGCAGCCAGAGACTCCAGGCGAGCTTCGAGGCTGCGCAGGATCTGATCCTGACTCGGGCGATGGACGCCGGGACCGGGCGTGGCTGCCAGCCTCATCGCCAGATAGCCCAGCATGTCGGTCGGTGAGAGTTGTGGAAAGACGAGTCGCACAAAGGGCCTGAGCGCGGAGTCGAGTTCCTGCTCCAGCACGTGGGACAGGTAGGTCTTCCCGACCCCGTGATCGCCGACCAAGAGAGCGATCCCCTTGCGATGTTCCAGGCAGAAGCGGAGTTTCAGCAGCGAGCCCTGGTGCGACCGGGAGGGGAAATAGGCTCCGACTTCGAAATCACTTTCGAAGGCCGGTCGTTCGAGTTGCCAGTAGCGTTCGTACATGGCTCGCTATGCGATCTCCTGCCTGAGAGCAACTTCCGAATGAGTGTGCGGGTTCTCGCGCTGAAGATCTGCCGCCATCCGCCCGCACATGGTCGTCTAGTCTTCGATCAATCGACCCAGAAGCCAGACTGGCTTCTGATTCGAACCCCGACCGCGGATCTGTCCGGAGACTGGCAGCACCCGCGCTTGCTGCGACTTCTCCTCATCCGACAGCTCCGCGAGTGCTGCGACCACCTGCGAGTCACGGAACCGATCTCGCCCGTCGATGCGAGTGAGCGAGGCGGCTTCGGTTTCGTCGACGGAAGCCTGCTCGATGGACGGGTCGAAACTGTCACTGTCGTCTGACAAGTCCAACGTGGGAGTCGCCTCTTCGCCGATCTCGGAGACCGGGGTTCCGGAGTGGTCCGTACAGACGTAGATCGTGGTTGCGAGCAGTAACAGCGCAGCCAACGCCGACCGCACCGGTTGATTGCGGAGAGTCTGAAGCAGATCCTGAATGAGGTTGCGGGCCATCCCTGACTCCGTCTGGTGTTCGTTCGCGCAATGCAGCCGCCCTGGCGCAGGACACCTTCCTCTTCGTTATCGGATTCGGCGGAGTCCGGAGATGAGTAACGGTCGAACCGTTTTGAATTATCGAAGCGATTATGCCGCCTCCCAGAAGGCGGAAACTGCTGGTCACCTGCGCCCCCAACTTCGAGGAGATCATCCGCAGATTTCACAGATTCACTCGGCAGGTTTTCCGTTCTCAGTTTTCAGTCAGCAGAAAGCTCTCCAGGGTGAAGAAGTGTGTTCCCTGCAAGGTGATAGCGTGGTCGTCAGCCCGGTTGCTGCCGACTTTGCCGGAATTGTCTGATAAATCGATCGAGCCCCAGCCGATGAGATTCATTACCCTGATTTTCTCCCGATGATGCGCACCTGATTCACCTCGATTGAAGCCTTTCAGCGGCTGTTCCCGCCGGAGGGACTCCTCAACGAGGATTTTCGACGTGATCGACCTTTTCCCGTGGTGTCACCTCTGCTATGGTCACCGTTCGCAGGTTCGACGGAGTCGTAACCCGCACGCAGAGAACGACATCTTTCGATTGCAACGCACACAGGCGGCAGGGAGGCCAACGTGAGTGCCACGCGCGAACAACACGCACAACTCGACGTCCAGATTCGTTGGCTGATCCGCCGCGATATGCAGGAAGTTCTTCGCATTGAGTCGGCGAGCTTCGAGTTTCCCTGGACGGATGAGGATTTCCTCTGCTGTCTCCGCCAGCGAAACTGCATTGGTATGGTCGCGGAGCACGATCACAAGATCGTCGGCTTCATGATCTACGAACTGCACAAGTCGCGGCTGCAGATTCTGAACTTTGCCGTCGCTCCCGAAGTCCGTCGCCACGGAGTCGGTAAGCAGATGGTCCTGCGGCTCGTCGACAAGCTCTCTCAGCAGCGTCGCAACGAGATCATGCTGGAATGCCGCGAGCGAAACCTGGACGGCCAGCTGTTCTTCCGCAACCAGGGCTTCCGGGCGATCAGTGTGCTTCGCAGCCACTACGACGATACCTGCGAAGATGCCTACATCATGCAGTTCCGTCTGGATGCTTCGGCCGACACGATGTCGCCGTTTGCTCCGCAGAACCGGATTTCCGAGTTCGACGCGGCTTAGCAGTAGCGGAATTCGATCACTGAACAGCAACAAGGCCGGGATCTCCCGGCTTTGTTTCATTACGGCATTCGAAAATCATCCGCGGGCGGGTTGTAGTCTCGCAGGTCCGGGGCCAAGGGAGCGGCAGGATCAACGGGCTCCGGAGTGGCCACGGGAGTCGGCTCGACTGGGGAAGAGGTCCCCTCTGTCGGCACAATCACCGGAGACTCGTAAACCGGAGCGGCCTGGTACTGCGCCACTCCCGGGTAGTAGATCACCGGGGCGATGGCAGCTGCGATCTCCGGGCTCTGGAAGTAACCCGGCCACAGGTGGTTGTGGCCTTCAATTTCCGAGACATCGAGATTGGTCACCTTTTGCGTCTCGGCCCCCAGCTTCCTCGTATCGCGGCGGAGCAGACCGACGCGCCCCAGAGCCCGGCCCGCAAACGGGCGGTGCAGCGGATAGACCGTGAGCGCCAGGTCCTTGCGATTTTGCAGATTGACGATGCACTCGGTCACGGGCAGAGCACAGCCATAGCGATCCTTGGGATTCAGCCAGTGGTGATCAACCGCTGCTGCGGCAAAGACGGCTCGATACCGCCGGTGCGAGGACTGCAGCGCGGGATAGGTCATTCCCTGCACATCTCCGCCCCCGGCCAGATGCAGAGTACTGAGTATCACGCGGCACCCGTGGCTGTGCCCGATCATCGAGATCGGGCAACTGGGGGGCAGGCAGGTGATCACGCGGGCAGCGTGCAGGCCATTGAACTCCGCCTGACGACCACGGATCGCCACATCGGTTGGGAAAAGTCCCGTGATCAGCCCATCGCTCGGCCAGGTGAAGAAGATCACCTGCAGGGGGAGATGCGGGCACGCGTTGCGAATCCACTGATACGCCTGATGGGACTCTTTGCACTCATCTTCCCAGGTCACAAAGCTGCCGTGGAAGCAGATCAGGACCGGGACTCCGGGAATCGTCAGTGACTGCAGCGAGGGCAAGTTGCTGCGAAACAGCTGCCCGTCCGAGGTCCGCTGATAAACATCCAGTTCGCCATCGTCGAGGTGCTTGTGCCGCCGGTGCTGAACGTCGCACCGCGAACTGACAATCCAGTACTGCGGACATTCCGCCGTCCCAAGCACAGCGGGGGCCGCCTCGTAGACCGGCTGCGGCGCAAACGTCGGAGGCGCAGGTTCGGCTCCCAGATCAGCTCCGATGGAGAGCTGGGGAGTAATGAACGTGTCCTGTCCCCGAACCGAGCGAGGAGCAACGACGAAGGAGAATCCCGCAGCCGCGATCGCGAAAGCGACCCAGCTGAGGACTCGGCTGATGTTCCGATCCATAATCCGCGACATCACGGGTGTGGGTGGAACACAATCCGTGTGTCTGCGAACGTGCGAACTCAATCCCGCACAGGAACAGTAGTTTCGCTCTTAGATCGACCAGCCCCTAGATCGACTTGGCCCGGGGAGCGGCAGAATTGGCCGCATTCGACTGTGCTGGTGGGACTGTATCGACGGTAGCGAAGATCGGTGGGGGGAAACGTCAACTCAACGTGAAATGAGTGTGTGATTTCCGAAACGTCCCGCGAAGAGAGATGCTACGATCCGTCGCCTCCTTCGCCACTGTCGAGGAAGTTTCGGAATGTCCGAAGTGACTGCGTACCATGAAGCGGGTCATGTGCTCGTCGCTCTGCTCCTGGGAGCGAGGGTCAAGCAGGTGACGATTGCGCCGGACGACGATGACGGTCCCAGGCGATTCGGGGACACTCAGATCGTCTGGAGACGCTCCCGCCTGACGGACCAACAGCTGGCGGAGAACGCCGTCCGGGTCAGCCTGGCCGGGCCCGCCGCCGAGATGATCTATACCGGCGATCCGTTTCATCCCGGTATGGTCGCAGAGTGGTCCGCCGACTGGCAGTTGGCTTGGGAGGCCGCAGCCCTGCTGCACTCCGAGGAGCGCAAGCGATTGGACTATCTGGAGCAAGTCTCGATTCGGCTCTATCACCAGCTGAACCGCGACGAACTCTGGTCCGTGCTGGCGGCGCTGGCGGATGAACTCCTGGCTCACGAGACACTGGATCGCGAGCAGATCGAAGATCTGGCGAACGAATTGCTGGGAGATTGGGCGTGACGATTCCGAGCGGTCTCGCCCCCACTCTTGAGTGCTGGAAACTCTTCCCTGCCGAAGTCTGGTCTGCCAGAATTCCCCAAGAGACAATTCACGAGGTGCAGCGTGGCGCGATGGCCGGACAACTGGCGTTCTAACCTGACAGCCGGGCTCTTGATCTTTGGGCTGCTGCCGCTCCTCTGCTGGCTGGCATGGCTGTACGTTCGGCGATAGCAGTGAAGAGTTGGTGGTTGATCGTTTGTTCTTTTCCTCGATAAACCATAAACCATGAGCCATCACCCCCTCGGGAATCGCCATGGCTGCCCCCATTCTGACTGACAACGAAGTCCGCGACTGGATTTCGAAGAACATCCCCGTCTCGGAAGTCGCCGGAAAGCGGATCCTGCTGATCGTTCCGGACGCAACCCGGACTGCTCCGCTGCCACTGCTGTTTGACGCCCTGTTTCAGCACATTCGCAAGCATGTGCTGGCGCTCGACGTTTTGATCGCCTTGGGCACACACCCGCCGATGTCCGAGCAGCAGATCTCGAAACTGCTGGGGATCGAAGATGTCGAGCGGATGCGGCTGTTCTTTCAGACGCAGTTCTTCAATCACGAGTGGGACAACCCCGACGCCCTGGAAACAATCGGCGTCCTCAGCGAGGCCGATACCGCGAAGGCCTCCAACGGGCTGCTCTCCAAAACCGTCCCGGTGCAGATCAACAAGTTGGTCGGCAACTACGATCAACTGATGGTCATCGGCCCGGTCTTCCCGCACGAGGTCGTCGGCTTCTCGGGGGGCAACAAGTACTTCTTCCCCGGCATCTCGGGTCCGGACCTGCTGAACTTCTTCCACTGGCTGGGAGCCTTGATCACCAACGTCGGCATCATCGGGGTGAAGAGCACTCCGGTCCGCGATGTGGTCAATATGGCGGCCCAGATGATCAAACAGGAGCGGCGGGCACTCACCTTCGTCGTGACCAGCGACGGGACAGCCCGGCTGCATGGGATGTTCTATGGTACGCCCGAGCAGGCCTGGAGCGACGCAGCTGACCTGTCCGGTACGGTCCACATCAAGCGGATGGACAAGCCGTTCAAGACCGTGATGTCCTGCTCCCCCAAGATGTACGACGAGCTTTGGACAGCTGGCAAGTGCATGTACAAGCTGGAGCCGGTCGTCGAAGACGGCGGCGAACTGATCATTTATGCCCCGCATCTGAGCGAGATCTCGATCACGCACGGCGAGCACATCATGGCGGTCGGTTACCACTGCCGCGACTACTTCGTGAAGCAGTGGGACAAGTTCAAAGACCACCCGTGGGGCGTGCTGGCTCACTCGACCCATGTCCGCGGCAGCGGGACCTACGAGAATGGCGTCGAGAAGTGCCGGGTGCAGGTGACGCTGGCCTCACAAGTCCCAGAGCATGTCTGCAAGTCGATCAACCTCGGCTACCGCGACCCAGCCACGATCAATCTCGATGACTACGCGGGGCGTGAAGACGAAGGCATCCTCCTCGTCTGGAAGGCCGGCGAACAGCTGTACCGGCTGAAGGATTGACGGGGCTGTTGGGACATTCACACAAAATTGACCGAGTTCCCGCCGCGAACTGCCCCGCCCGCTGTTGTCCCGCCTCGCGAAGCTGAGTAGACTTTTGCAGTCCCAGGCTTTCCTGGGAAGGTTCTCCTGCTTCGGGAAGTGCGATGATCGCATCGGCCCATTTCGCGGATGAGGACACACCGGCTGGATCCGCTGCGAGTCCCGGAACTCGTGGTCGCTCGAGCGCGATGCAGGCCAGTGTGTTGGCTTTGAACCGGTTTTTTGTCCCGGTTCATATCTTCTCAGCCCCCCGAGTCTTCTGCCTGTTGTGCAAAGGGCTCGCGGAAGTCGTCCATGTCGACGACGGAAAGTACCTGACCCTCGACTTCGAGGAATGGCGCGAGCAGTCCCAGCTGAAGCTGGAGTTCGGCCTCCGCGAACCGCATGAGGACTGGATACAAGCGGTCAATTTCGAGATCGAAGTCCCGCGCGTGATTCGCCTCGTGAAGTACGAGCGCGTGCCGCGCAACACGGTGAAGTTCAACCGCAAGAACGTCTTTCTGCGGGATGAGCATCGCTGTCAGTACTGCGGTCGCCGGTTCTCGATCCAGCGGCTCAGCCTCGATCACGTCATGCCGCGCAGCCGCGGCGGCCCCGATACCTGGGAGAACGTGGTCTGTGCATGCCTCTCCTGCAATGTCCGCAAAGGGGGGATGACCCCTCACGAAGCGGGGATGCGGCTCTTGAGCACGCCAGTCAAACCCAAACGCAGCCCGCTGATCGCCCGCCAGTTGATGCTGAAGAAGTACGCCGCGTGGAAGGCCTTCATTCCTGCGGTCCCCGACGGGGCGTTTTGAGGACTTTCAACTTGAATACGGTCCGATGCTGCAGCAAGTCGGAGTTTGGTCGCGAGGCCGTATGTAACTTGCGGGGAACATTCATGATGCTACGGAGTCGCTTCTGGTTTGCACTTCTTGCGATCGGCTGTGGTTCCTTGTCTGCGGATGACACTGGCCCATCGAAGGTCGAACGTCAGCAAGTTCCCGACTCGTTTCAGGTCGTAAGCGCGTCGATACTGCTGAAGGACGGGGATTTTTCGCAGTTCGCGGGGCTGGTCTCCGAAGATCCGACGATCGCAAAGAAATCGAACAGTGCAAGGATCACACTACTCCATGAGGCTGCAGCGATAGGGCATCGTGAGTCCGCTGAGCTGCTACTGGACAACGGAGCTTCGATGGAGTGCTTGTGCATCAGGCAGTTGAGCCCCTTTCACGAGGCGGCGAGGCATGACAGTATTTCCGTTCTCGAACTGTTCCTGGAGAGGGGGGCCGACATTAACTCATGGGGAGATGTGGATCAGAAAGGACTTCGCGAAATTACGCACCAAGGCCGTGAGACTGGCTCACCCCTAGATCGTGCGGCTCAGATCGGGGCAGCGGAATCTGTGACATTTTTACTCCAGAGGGGAGCAAAGCTCGACTCCGCGCCTGACGGGCTACGCTTTACGGCTCTGCATCACGCCATGACTGGTATGTGGTATCACGAGAAAGAATCCCGTGTGTCACTCAACAAGTCTGACCGAATCGTTCTTGGACCAAAGGCGAAACTCAGAAAGCTTCCGGCCGACGGGAACTCTGTCGTCATCAAGCTGCTTGTTGACCACGGGGCCGACTTGAGAGCGAAGGATTACAAGGGGAACGAACCGCTGCACATCGCGGCTGGATCACTGGATGCGGAGGCCATTGAGTTCGTCCTCAAAGAGTATCGATCTCTGGTCGACATTGATGCCCCCGGCATTCTTGGATGGACGCCGTTACAAGTTGCAAAGAATTCTGGTTTGTTCAACGATCCCGAGAGAAAAGAGAGGCAGGAGAAGACAATCGCAACCTTAAAGAAGTATGGAGCGAGAGACAATCTCTGAATTGGTTTCCGGGTGAATTACTCATGGACGGCAGAATTCAATCTGCCATCCACTCGGCCATCGCGGGAACTTTTCACCTCAGCGGGCATTCGTCCCCAGCGGCGTCCGCTCGGTCATCACCCGCGGAGCCGGTTTCGCGACCTTCCGTTCCTGGATTCCAGGCGTCGCGTCTCCCCGCACATCGGAGACATACTCGGCCACGATCTGGTGACTCCACCGCGTGGACGGCGGTCCGGCGAACTTCACCGTCTCAGCCAGTGGCAGGCCTTCGATATTCAGGTCGGACGGGTCGAGCTCGTTCAGCTCGTCTGCCGGTTCCAGGCGTGTGCCGACATACGCCGATTGGCCGGAGAGGTATGACTCAACCGAATCGATCTCCAGGTCCGGTTCCCAACGCGTTCGCAGTGGCCCCACAGCCTCGACGAGTGCGATGCCCTCACGCAGATCAACGATCGATTCTCGCAGGCCGATCCGCACCGGAGTCTGACTTTCGGGAGTGATCTCATGCTCTCGCAATAGCGGGCCCGAGGACCGCAGAGTCGATCGCACCAGCTGCATCTGGAGCGTACGGAACCCCGGAGCATGTCGCACTTCGCAAACGGCTCCCGCTCCCACACAAACCGTGTCTGTCAGTTCGACCGTCTGCGGAACCGAGTCACAACTCAGGACCGGTCCACCGCCCGCGATCAGGCAGTTCGTGAGCTGTATCTGAGCAGCCAGGATGTCGCTCTCGTCCAGGTTGCGCCAGCGGAAGGCGGGGGACGGGGACTCGGTCGGATTCTCGGCGGTGACCAGTCGCCCTCCGATAAAGTCGCAGTCGCGACAGATCAGGATCTGGCAATCGGCATTGACCAGCGGGATGTCCACTGACGAACCGGCGGCGCGGCGAATGACAACGTTCTCCAGAATCACCCGCTGAGCTCCCAGCTGCAGCGGACGATCACTGACCTCGATAACGGGGCGAGTTCCCTCAGCCCCGATGATCTTCAGTTCTCCGACGGCGGAAACGGGCTTGGCGGGAACCTGATAGATCGGCTGGTCGAGGATGATCCGCCCCGATCGCGGTGCGGTCTCTTGGGGAGTCGGAGCTGTTGCGGCCGGCGAGGCTTCAGCCACTTGAGCCGGAGCCGCCTCGGGCTTCTCGGACGAGGGCTCTGTTGAGACAACGGTCTCCTGCCGGGCCTGTAGCAGTCGCCCAGCCGCATCGATCGCCATCTGCCCGACGCCGGGAACCAGAAAGGTGATCGCCGCTCCCAGCATCACCACGACCGTCAGCGCCAACTGGGCATAGCTGCGAGGTCGGCGGCGCTGGGGCTGTCCCAGGCGAATCGGCACGACCGATTGAAACGAGGACTGAAACTGCACGAGCCGGGCCCGTCCGCGAGCCTGGCTGCTGCCGCACTCGCGTGAAGCTGCTCCGAGTGAGGTCATGCGCTCGGTCGGGTGCTTCGCGACCATGCGGGCAATGAGTGCTGCCAAAGCCGCCGGAGTATCCGGAGCGAACTTGCGGACATCGGGAATCGTCAAAGCCTGGTGAGCGGCCAGTTGATCGAGCCGATCAGCTGGCAGATGCGGAGGCCGCCCAGCCAGCAGCTGCCACAGCAGGCAACCCAGCGCGTACTGCTCGCTGGCGTGATCGCGGTCGCGGCGACCTCCGGACAGCTCCGGAGCCAGCCCCTGATAGCAGTGGATCGGCAAGGCATCGTGAATCGTGATTCGCGGATAGACCGCAGCCAGCAGCCCCGCGTTGATGATCTGGACTCGTCCCGCGGGACCGAGCAGAACGTTCCGCAGCCGCAGGTCGCCATGCAGCGTGCCGACCTGCTCCAGTTGGGCCAGGGCTTCCAGCGTCTGACGGGCGATCTCCTCGACCACATCAGCTGGAAATCGTCCGCGCCGCACCAGCAGGTCTTCGAGCGACTCCCCGATCGGCAGCGGACTCACGGCGATCAGCGACCGTTCATCGCTCTCGACATCGTGGGCCAGGCAGAGCCCGCGGTGGACCACACTGCGTGTCTGAGCAATCTGGTTCTCGAACCGACTGCGGGCCTCGACCAGAGGGGGCCCATCGAGTGGAAAGACCGAGAGTGCAACCGGCTGGTCTCCCCCGTGCGGCACGGCCCGATAGCGCTGGGGCCAGTTGTCATGCGGCAGGCGGTCGACGAGAACGTACGAGCCAACCCGCAGCAGCTGCGGGTCCTGGGCGAGTACGCGGGCCTGAAACGGCGTAATGCGACCGCCCTGCACCAGAGCATCGATCCAGACGGAATCGAATGCGGGCAGGTCGACAACGAGCTGACGCGTGTACTTCTCGCACACGCGCAGATCCGCCACAGTCGCCAGATGAAGCGACTGAAGCGATTGCAGGAGAGACTGCGACGGAGGTTCGATGGCCATCCCATGGCACCTTCAGCGGTCGACCTCCTTGTTCCCCGAGAGTTGTCGACCGGTGGCGGAGTTATCGCAGAAACTGCCGCCCGAGGAAATCCCGGAGCCCCAAGCCCGGAGCCCCAAGCCCCAAGCCCCAAGAACCAAGAACCAAGAACCAAGAACTCCTCTGCCACCGTCCTGATTTGTGATCTCCGGGGGCCAGCCGTACACTATCGGGCCAATTCCGGAACCAGGAACCGCTCCCATGCAATTTGAAACCCGCTGTGTCCACACTGGTGTCGACAAGGACAAGGCTTTCAACAGCTGCACGACGCCGATCTACACCTCATCGACGTTCTCGTGGGACACCCTGACGACGAACAAGGGGTTCGACTACACCCGCAGCGGGAATCCCACCCGCCGGGCCTTGGAAGAGAACCTGGCTGCACTCGAAGGCGGGATCGACTGCCGGGCGACCAGCACTGGGATGGCAGCGATCACCACGGCGATGTACCTGTTCAAGCCCGGCGATCACATCATTGCCGGTCACGATATCTACGGCGGCACCTACCGCCTGTTTGCGAACGTCCTTACGGAGCAGGGGCTGCAGTTCTCGTTCGTCAACATGCAGGATATGGCCAACGTCAAGGCCGCCATCCGTCCGAATACCAAGGGGATCTGGATCGAGACCCCCAGCAACCCACTGCTGAACATCATCGACATCTCGGCCCTGACCGCGATCGCCAAGGCTCACAATCTGACCACGATCGCGGACAACACCTTCCTGTCGCCGTACCTGCAGCGACCGTTCGAACTGGGTGTCGATGTCGTCGTCCACTCCACGACCAAGTACCTCAATGGACACTCGGACGTCGTGGGCGGCTGTGTGATCACCAGGACCAAGGAACACGCAGATCGCATCAGCTACATCACCAACGCTCTGGGTCTGGCCTGTTCCCCGTTTGATGCCTGGCTGGTCCTGCGGGGCGTGAAGACCCTCGGACCGCGCATGGAGGCTCATCAGAAGAGTGCGATGGCTGTCGCGCGTTATCTCGACAGCCACGAAAAGGTGGATCACGTCTATTACCCGGGCCTGGAATCGCATCCGCAGCATGCCTTGGCCAAGAAGCAGCAGTTCGGTTTCGGCGCGATGATGAGTTTCGACGTCAAGGGCGGTCGCCCGGAAGCGGAACGTGTCATGGAGAACCTCCAGGTCTTCCAGCTGGCCGAATCTCTGGGCGGCGTCGAGTCGCTGGTCGAGTACCCGGAGACGATGTCGCACGCCTCGATGACACTTGAAGCTCGCCGCGCAGCCGGAATCAGTGAGCGGACGATCCGGGTGTCGATCGGAATCGAACATCCCGATGACCTGATCGGCGGCCTGAAGCACGCTTTGTCGTTTGCCTAGCATTCGCCGTGTGAGCTTCCCAGTCGCACGGAGAACAGCACGCGCCAGGCCCACTGCAGTTGCCGACGCGGAAATTGCTGCACGGGGCGGGCCTCGTTGATCGGGATCAGCAGCACTTCCTGGCCGGACTCCTGATAGATCTTGCAGTTCACGCCGATCTGGCCTTTCTGCCGGGCGACACACGGGTGTCCCGCAATGGCCGGGTGTTTGTCGCTGGTCACGACCAGATCACCATCGTGGTAGCGAGGGGTCATGCTGTCCCCGTCGATGCGCCACGCGACCGCCGTCGGGTGCTTGCGTCGAACTTCGGGAGCATTCAGGAACTCCAGAAAGCCGCGTTCGTCGGGGGTCGACAATTGGACCAGAGAGATGGCACTTGGACCGGCCCCAGCGCTCGTGGCCCCCATGTCGAGTTCCGCCCGCGTGACGTACTCTTCCAGAACCCGCTCCAGACGAGCATCCGCTTCCGGCCCGCCATGTGTTGCGGGTAATTCTTCCCAAAAGCGTGCTTTCCCTGCAGCTGTGCTCCCCACGACGGGTATCCAGCCGGTGGGGCGGGAAGTCGCCGTAGGGTTCTGGCGGGAGGCTGGTGTTTCGTGAGCCGCGAGTGGGGCCTTCGCACCTTGCCCGCTGAGAAGCCATTCCAGGCGGACACCGGTGATCTGTGACACGCGGACCAGCAGTTCCGCCGGGGGGACGCGGTTGACCTCGTACAAGGAGTACGTACTTGGCTGGATCCCCAGCAGTCGGCACAGCTTGGACCGGCCGCGATCTCCGAAGTGCTGGACCCGCACTTCCCGGAGCCGCGAGCAGATCTCCGATTCGGAAGTGGTCATGAGTCGGTGAAGCGGTGCGTTGACTCAATTTACGCGATTGCGTAAATTCACTCTGTCCAACCCCCCAGGAGAGCGAGCAATGGCTCGACCGTCCCGACCCGAAAAGTATGACCTGTCCGATCTGCCGCTGCAAATCGAAAAGGATCTGCGCGGTGCGATTCAACTGGGCTTGATGCAGGCCGAACTGCTGCAGCACGTCCAGGCCAGCCTCGCGCGGCTCACGCAGGCCAATCCCCGGCCACGCGAGCGCCGCGCCACAGCTTCGTCCTGAGTCAGCATCTCGAAACTGCTCCCTGCCTTGCGCTGACTTTCGATGCTCCTAAGGTTTCTGACGTTTTTACGTAGAATTCATGGCTGGCCCAAAGATGCGATCCCAGACGCGCGAGTTCGCCTACAGACCACACCCCCACTGCCCGCTCCCTGTTCCCTACAACCCGAAGAAGCCCAAGAAGTGAGCTCAGGGAGTAACTCCCCTTTCCCGATCTGAGAAAATCGCTCACAGTGCATCGCGGAACCGTCGCGGTGACCTACACTTGCGTGAACACCACACACTCACTCAGATCTGAACATGACTCATCCTTGGCACGACGTGACCCCTGGCGAGAACCTTCCTCGCGAGTTCACCACGGTGATTGAGATCCCGATGGGGTCCAGCGTGAAGTACGAACTCGACAAGAAGACCGGGCTGCTCAAGCTCGACCGGATGCTCTATTCCGCCGTTTATTACCCGGCGAACTACGGATTCATTCCGCAGACCTATGCTGAGGATGATGACCCCCTCGACGTGCTGGTCATGTGTCAGGAGCCCGTGGCTCCGCTGACCCTGGTTCAGGCCCGCGCGATCGGCTTGATGACCATGATCGACAACGGCAAAAAGGATCACAAGATCCTGGCTGTGGCCATGCACGATCCCGAGTACAGCCAGATGCGCGAGTTCCAGGAAATGCCGCATCACCGCCTGATGATGCTGCGGCGTTTCTTCCAGGACTACAAGATGCTGGAAGGCAAGGCTGTGGAAGTCGATGACTTCCAGTCGAGCGAGAACGCTCTGCCGATCATCGAGATCGCCCTGGAAGAGTACAGCACCCGCCGCCGCCGCGGGTTCATTGCTCGCTAGGCGAACTGGCGTCATAGAGACTGCGATACCGCGCCAGACGCGTCTCTTTCAGCTGCGTCACGACCTCGCGAGCCCGGGCGTTCGCGGGGCCTTTCGCGTCATGGCGGCTGCCTTTGCTCTGGTTGCAGCGAGCGCACGACAGAGCCAGGTTCCGCTCATCGTTCGGTCCGCTGAGGTCCGCGACCAGGTCCGCAGCTGCCCGCTTGTCGAACCAGCTTTGGGGAACGACATGTTCCAGCGTCGCCCCATTGAGCGGCACGCCAGTCGCACTCAACCACAGCTTCGACCGGCAATGCAGGCAGCGCGTGATCCAGGTCCCCTCGACCTGTTCGCCCACAGAATCGGTTCGCACAGCCAGCAGTAGCAACTGAGCCAGGACTCGGGCCATACGGGAACCCTCATGAGCCTGATTGGGGTCTGGTGACAGCTCACGGAATCCTCACCCGGTACGCTCACCGGGTCAAGGCGATCGCCATCTGCCAGCCACCCGATTGACGATCGGCACCCGCAACTCTACCCTTCCTAGCCCGGCAGCGGATCTGCCAGGAAGTCTGTTCGGAGAGTTTCATGTCGTCCCGCCAATCTCGTCCCCGCTGGGTTTTTCTGGCAGGTCTGGCTCTGTTTGCCATTCTGGTCCGAGTCGCCCCACAGATTCTGGTGCGACTGGTCAGCCCGGCATACCAGATGTCGACCGTGAATGCCCTGTGGGGATTCACGCCGATGCTGGCGATCGGGCTGTTCGCGGGAGCGTTCCTGAAGAATCGCTCGCACGCGATCGGGCTGATCCTGGGAACGACGCTCATCGGCGACCTGGCGATTCTGGCTCTCTCGGGCGACCTGCTGACGGCTTTCGAGCCGGGGCGTTATCTCGCTTATCCCCTGTGTACGCTGGTGGGCCGCGCTCTCGACAAGAACCGCTCGTGGGGCCGGGTGCAGGCCGGCAGCTTTCTGTCTGCGTCCATCTTCTTCGTGCTGACGAATTTCCTGGTCTGGGGAGCCTGGCGGTTCATGTACCCAGTCGAGATGTACCCGCTCACGCTGCAGGGGCTGATGGCCTGCTACACCGCAGCGATTCCGTTTGCGAAAGAATTCATCGCGACTCCGCTTTACGCCGGACTGCTGTTCAGCCCGCTGGGAGTGGCTCAGATGGAAGAGGCCCAGCCCGAGCCTCACAGCGAACTGGCTCTGCAGTAAGGTAGCGGAATTCGTAAGAATTCCGCCGTCCAGTTTGCAGCGAAACCACGGGTCCGGGACGCCAGAATTCTTACGAATTCTGCTACCAGCCAATTGCTTGACGAAGGACGTCGGACCGCGCGAGGATTACCGCCAAGAGCGCACACGGCCCCAGGCGAAATCGCTGATTTAACACCTGTTTCTGTTCCAGCGACCACGGAACCCAGCCTCTGGCGGTCAGCAGCAGACCCAGCCGCACCATTGTTCCGCGCACAATGTTCCAGGCTCCGACCTGCCAGATGGTCGTCGCTGCGGCAAGGACCGCTCCCAAAGTACAAGTCCACAAGAGCGCGGTCAGCCCGTCTTCCAGCCCCAGCCCGGCTCCCATCATCGCCAGAAGTTTCACGTCGCCGCCGCCGACCGGCATCAACACGAAACAGAGCAGCATGATCCCGCCACAGGCCGCCCAGCCAGCGAGCGAGTCAGTCCAGGCGATCGGGCTCCCCGGCAGCAGATGAATGGCGAGCCCCACCAGCATTCCCGAGTAGGTATTCCAGTTATAGAGCTTGCGCTCCCGCAGATCGGTCCAGGCGGCAATCGCCACCAGCCCCAGGACGATCAGAGTCCGCCACAGCATGAATCACCCAGGATGCAATTGTTCAGTGCAGGCATCGCAAGAGTATCTCGAACGACCTACGAGACCTCAACCAAGTGTCGGCTCCGGAGAATTTACCACGCTTGTGTGGACCTCACGGAAAATAGGTAAACTGTGACGGGAAATTGGATAGAGTGTTGCCAATGGATTGGTTTGTCGAATACCGTTGTACGTATTCGTCCGGTTGTGCTGTGCATTCCCATTGCCTCGTGCGGAAGTCAATTCATCATGATGTCATTGTCCGGGTTCTGTGGCTGGGCGGGTCAGTTTTTGCGGTCTCTGAAGTACGGCCAGGAAAGGCGTCGTCAACGCCGCGCGAAGACCATGCTTCCCCTGGAGAATCGCTGCCTGTTAGCTGGACTGATCGGGATTGATTTTGGGGCCGGCGGTTTGACGCCCTCCAATTGGCGGCAGATCGGTCTGTTGACCACGAATGATCAGGTCAATTTGTCGGATGAGTCGGGTGTTGTGACGGCGATCGATGTCAATATTGCCTTCGATTCGATGCATCAGGACGGCTATACGTCGTTCGCCCCGTCGGCTGGTCAACTTCCGTCTCACACGACGTCGCTCGCCGGTGTCGATCGAGCATTTTCAGACAAAGGAAATGTCACGCTCACCTATTCGAGCCTGACGCCGAATGCGGTCTACGACATCTACGTTTTCGCCGGGAACGTCGTTGCGGGAAATCAGCGCGTGACGGTCACGGGTGCGTCTGAAATCTCCTACAACCAGCCGCACCAAGCCGACCAGTTGATGGTCAACGATCAGGCGGGCAGTTCGGCGACTCCGCTGTCGAACTACGCCAAGCAGATGCAGGCCAATGCCAGCGGTGAGCTGACAATTCGAATCGACAACTCCCCCAACCCCACGCTGTTTTTCGGCGTCGCGGGTGTGGCCATCCAGAAGTCGAGCGCAATTACCGCGACCATTGTCGTGGCCGACGATGCCTTGTCGATCGGAGAAACTTCGCTGGTCACGATCACGTTCAGCGAAGCGGTCACCGGCTTCTCGAATGCCGACCTCACGGTTCCGAACGGGACGCTGACCGGAGTTTCGTCCTCCGACGGCGGGACGACCTGGACTGCGACTTTGACCCCCAATGCCGGGGTCCAGGACAGTACCAACGTCATTACCCTGGATCGATCCGGAGTCACGGGAGCCGGAGGCCCCGGGTCGGGGACAACGAACTCCAACAACTATGCAGTTGACACCCTCGGGCCCACGTTGACGATCACCGTGACCGACGCTGCGATTGGTGCGGGAGAAACCACGACCGTGACGTTCGCGTTCAACGAGCCGGTCGTCGGGTTTACGAACACCGATATCGTTGTTGAGAACGGAACACTGTCTGCCGTCACCTCAGTCGATGGCGGGCAGACGTTTACTGCAACGTTGACACCAACTCCGGGCATCACGGATGCGAGCAATGTGATCTCCGTCGATACGGCCGGAGTGGTGGACCAGGTGGGGAACGTCGGTTCTGCGGGCGTGGTAATCTCAAATAACTACGCCATTGATGTCGTGGGACCACAAACTCTGTCGATCGTTGTCAACGATGTCACTTTACTGGCGGGTGAGACCAGCCTGGTCCGGTTCACGTTCAGTGAGGCTGTGTTCGGTCTGACGAATGCCTCTGTCACGGTTGAGAACGGAGTCCTCGGTAGCCTGACGACGAACGATAATCTGGTCTGGACCGGAGCGCTGACTCCCACAGACAGTCTGTTCGATACCACCAATGTGATTCGATTGGACAACACCGGCTACACCGACCGGTCCGGGAACCGCGGCAGCGGGATTGCGACTTCGAATAACTATGCGGTTCAGACCGTCCGACCGACTTCGTCGATCGTTGTGGCGGATGTGGCCCTGATCGCCGGAGAGACCTCGCTGGTCACCATTACGTTCAGCGAAGCTGTGCAGGGCTTCACCAGTTCTGATCTGGCTGTGGATAACGGAACCGTCGGTCCCGTCTCGACTCTCGACGGTGGAATTACCTGGACCACCCAGCTGACTCCCACGAGCAACATCAACGACACCAGCAACGCGGTGCGTCTGTTGAATACGCGTTACACCAACATTCAAGGCAACACGGGCCTGGGAACGACGGTGTCGAATAACTACGTCATCGACACCACGCGGCCCGCACCGGTCATCACGATCTCCAATCGGACTCTGCTGGTCGGAGAGACCTCGCTGATCACGTTTGCCTTCGCCGATGCCGTCACGGGCTTCACGAATGCCGACATCACCGTCGAGAACGGGACACTCACCAACGTCGTGTCGAGTGACGGCGGCCTGACCTTTACAGCCACTCTGACCCCCACGGATAACATCACCGACGCCACCAATGTCATCACCGTCAATAATGCGGGGATCGTCGACGTGTCGGGGAACGCGGGGCTGGGCGTGACCACGTCCCTGAACTATGCCATCGACACCCAACGACCGACCGTGACGATCACGCTGGCTGACAGCACTCTCAGTGTCGGGGAAACGTCGCTGGTGACCTTTACGTTCAATGAGCCCGTCACGGGATTCTTGAGTCCCGACACACGCGTGGAGAGCGGACTGCTGTCGGCGGTCTCCAGCTCCGATGGCGGACGCACATTTACGGCAACGTTTACTCCCACTGCGAATCTGCAGGACGTGACGAATGTTGTTTCGGTAATCATGACCGGTGTCCAGGACCTGTCCGGAAACATCGGGGCAGGGACCACCACCTCGGCGAACTACATCGTCGACACCATGCGCCCCCGGACCGTAAGCATCACGGTCGCGGACAGTGATCTGGTCGTTGGTGAGACTTCCGTGGTGACGATCGTCTTCAGCGAAGCTGTGACCTCGTTCGAGAATTCGGACCTGACGATCCCCAATGGCACGTTGACTCCGGTGTCATCGAGCGATGGAGTCACCTGGACCGCCGTCTTCACGCCGGACCGGGATGTGGTGGATTCAACCAACGTCATCGTGGTCGACAACACGGGCATCGTGGATGCCCGCGGGAACACGGGGCTGGGGACCACCCCCTCGAACAACTTTGCGATCACTTCGAACCAGCCCACAGTCACAGTCGTCGTGGCTGACAGCGCGCTGACCATTGGCGAAACCTCGCTCGTCACGTTCACCTTCAGCACGCCCGTCACGGGATTTACCAACGCCGACGTGACCGTGCAGAATGGAGTCCTCTCGACCGTGACGTCGGTCGACGGAGGGCTGACCTACACAGCAACGCTCACCCCCAACGCCGGAGTGAGCGATGCGACCAATGTGATCACGGTCGCCAACAGTGGCTTCCAGAACGGGGCTTCGGTCGCAGGTGTGGGGACCTCGACATCCAACAATTACGCGATCGATCAAGTCCGTCCCACGCCCACATCGATCGTACTCAGTGACTCCGCGCTGATCGCGGGCGAGACGGCTCTGCTCACGATTACATTCAGTGAGGCGGTCACCAACTTCTCCAATGCCGACCTGACTGTTCCCAGCGGAACCCTGTCAACGCTCACCTCGACCGACGCAGGAGTGACATGGAAGGCCACTTACACGCCTTCCGCCAACACGACTGACGCGACCAATCTCATCACCGTGAATAACGCGGGATACAACGATCTCGCAGGGAACGCAGGGACCGGAACGACCAGTACCAGCAACTTCACCGTGGATACCACTCGTCCGACCGCGACGATCGATGTCTCGGATTCACTGCTGGGAATCGGCGAAGTGGCGCAGGTCACCGTGAGATTCAGCGAAGCGGTCACCGGCTTCACGAAGGAAGATCTGACCGTGCCTGGCGGTGCCATCTCGGCGATGTCGACTGCCGATGGAGGAGTCACCTGGACCGGCACGCTGACCCCAGCGCCCGGAACCACGTTGTCGGGGCAAGTGATCACGCTCAACAACACCGGATACCAGGACGCCACCGGGAACACCGGCACCGGGACCACGACTTCGCCCACCTACTCGGTCGATACGATCCGACCGACGGCCACCATTACACTGAATGACACCACACTGACCGTGGGACAGACGGCGACCGTGACAATCGCGTTCAGCGAAGCTGTCACCGGCTTCACCAGTTCGGACCTGACCGTGCCTAATGGGGTGATCTCCGCTGTCAGCTCATCGAACGGCGGAGTGACGTGGACGGCGACGCTGACTCCGACAGCGAATCTCACTGACCCGACAAACTTCATCAGCCTGTCGAACACCGCCTACACCGATCCGGCCGGAAACACGGCTCTCGCCAGCACGAATTCCGCCAACTACGTCATCGACACTCAACGTCCGACCGCCACGATTACGATGTCGGACACCTCGCTGCGAATCGGCGACACAGCTGTGGTGACGATCACGTTCAGTGAGCCGGTCATCAGCTTCAGTAACGCCGACCTGCAGGTCCCCAGCGGAACCCTCAGTTCTGTCACGACGGTCAATCAAGGGGCCACATGGACAGCCACCTTCACTCCCACGATTGACATCACAGACACGAGCAACGTCATCACGCTGACTAACTCGGGCTACAGCGACCCTCTGGGGAATGTCGGACTCGGAACGACGAGTTCAGCCAACTACACCGTCGACACCCTTCGCCCAACCGCGACGGTCGTGGTCACGGACAGTGCGCTGACTGTCGGGGAAACGTCGCTGGTGACCTTCACCTTCAGCGAGGCTGTGACGGGCTTCAGTAATGCCGACCTGACGATTGGAAGTGGAACGCTCTCTCCGGTGTCGACTTCGAATCGGGGACTGACCTGGACAGCAATTCTGACTCCCACTGTCGGAGTTCAGACGCTGAACAACACGATCGTACTCAACAACGCCGGCTACACCGATCTCGCTGGGAACGCCGGGACGGGGACCAAGGCTTCGAATGCCTATTCGGTCAACACGATCGCGGACGACTACGGCGACCTGCCCGATAGCTACCGTACGCTGTTGGCCAGCGATGGACCTCGGCACCGGTTCGGCAGCCTGTTCCTGGGCAGCGGTGTCACGGTGGAAACGAACGGGCAGCCCAGCCCCGGAGCCAACGCCGACACTGACGATGGAGTCACCGTCCCCGGCAGCCTGATCGCGGGCTTCGATGGACTGGTGCGAGTCACAGCCTCGCAGGCCGGGCGAGTCGACGCGTTCATCGACTTCAACAACAACGGAGTCTTCGATCCCGCTGAACGAGTCTCGCCCGCCGGGGGATTCAACGTCGTGGCCGGTTCGAACGACCTGCAGTTCATCGTCCCCGCGAACGCCGTTAACGGGGCTCGCGCCGCTCGGTTCCGACTGTCCACCGCCGGTGGATTGGCTCCGACGGGAGCTGCTCTCGATGGAGAAGTCGAAGACTATCTGTTCACGATCACCACTCCGGCTCTCGGGTCGGTGCAATCGATTGTCGACCCCATTCGGCCCGCCGACACGATGTTGCTGGTGAACGGCACTGATGGCAACGACACCATCTCCGTCGCGAAATCCGGGGCGGGGTACATCGTCACTCGAAACGGCGTCAACAGCCCCGTTCTGGCAGCCACGTCCCGCATCGTGATCTTCGGTCTGGCTGGTCGAGACAAGATCACCATCGCACCCGATATCGTCCTGCACAGCCTGATCGATGGAGGTGTTGCCAACGACACGATCATCGGCGGGGGCGGACACGATCGCCTGCTCGGCGGTGATGGCGACGATTCGATCACGGGCGGAGCCGGAGACGACACAGTCTACGGAGGAAACGGGATCGACACCCTGCTCGGAAACGATGGAGCCAATCTGCTCTTCGGAGAAGCGGGCAACGATAAGCTGACCGGGCAAGGGGTTCTGGTGGGAGGCGTCGGCGACGACACTCTGACCGCCAGCCTGACCCGCAACGTGCTGATCGGTGGTCTGGGCAAAGACAGCCTGAAGGCTGGTAACGGCGGCGACCTGCTGATCGGCGGCGGAACTGACTTCGATACGAACGAAGCCGCCCTGAAGGCCATTCGAGCCGAGTGGGCCACTGCAAACTCGGTGGCTGTCCGGATCGCCCGTTTGACCGGTGCCCAGTCGGGTGGCCTGAACGGATCGTTCCTCCTGATCAGCGATGCAGTCCGTCCGGGAACGGTTCACAACGACCTGACCCTCGACACATTCAACAACACGCTGGCCGACGACTGGCTGTTACCGTTCACCGGAGATAAGCGAGTCCGCCTGGTGGGCAACGTCAATCACCCGTAGCCCATCGGCGGCGAAACAGGGGACGATCTCTTACACTCCTGCTTCGGGCGGGAGTCCCCATGACATGCATCCTCCGCCCGGGAACATCCGAGGACGGTGACATGTCGTTGACCCGCCGCTGGTGGCTGAAACTCTCGTCTCTGTTACTCTGGAGTTCGAGAGGGGGCCAGGCCTCCGCAGCTGAGTCCGGCACGCCGGGTGTCACGCCCCAGGCCCCTTTCGGGACCGAGTTTCCAAAACTCGATTCGCTGGCCACCGGCGAGTGGTGGAACGCCCCATCGCCCAAAGGCCCGAACCCGCCGCCGTCGATGGACGTCCCCCGCGATCAGGTCGTGGCCTTCGCGCTCTATACCCACGAACGCGGCGTCCTCAAGCTGACCGCCCAGCTCTACCCACTGAAGCCCGACGAAGCTCGCGAGGTTCGGCTCGAACTGGAACGACAGGGCGAATGGGTCGAGGTCGCCCGTGTTCCGGTCGCGCTGCCCGGCTGGAGCGCTCATTTCCGCATCGAGCAGTGGGACTCGACTCAGTCGGTGCCGTACCGCGTCCGGCATGGCGAAGCAGCTCTGTTCGAAGGGCTGATCCGCCGCGATCCGATCGACAAAGACCAGATCGTCGTCGCCAACATGTCGTGCAACTCCAGCCGCACGACCGGCCTGCGTCCCGAGATCATCGAGAACCTCAAACGCCAGGACCCCGATCTGCTGTTCTTCGCAGGGGATCAGACCTATCGCCATACCGAACACACTGCAGGCTGGATCGAGTTCGGGCTGCAGTTTCGCGAGATCCTCAAGGACCGTCCCACGGTCACGATTCCCGATGACCACGATGTGGGTCACCCCAACCTGTGGGGAGAGAACGGCAAGCGGTCGCTCGATCGTAAGGGGAACGCCGACGGCGGGTACTTCTACCCCGTCGAGTACGTCAACATGGTGCAGCGGCAGCAGAGCTGGCACCTGCCCGACCCGGTCGACCCCGCTCCCGTCGAGCGTGGGATTACGGTCTACTTCACCCGCCTGCGCATCGGCGGCATCGACTTTGCCATCCTCGAAGATCGCAAGTTCAAGTCCGGCCCGCTCGGCAACATCCCGCAGATGGGGCCGCGTCCCGACCATATCAACGACCCCAGCTACGATCCAAAGTCGATCGACCTGCCCGGCCTGCAACTGCTCGGCGACCGCCAGCTGAAGTTCCTCCGCGAGTGGGGCCAGGACTGGACCGGAGCCGAGATCAAGGCGGTGCTGTCTCAGACTGCTTTTTGCGGAGCTGTGCATATGCACGGAGGCCGAAGCGATCGCCTGCTCGCGGACCTCGACTGTAACGGCTGGCCGCAGACGGGGCGGAACGCCGCCCTTGCCGAACTCCGCCGCGCGCGGGCCGTGCATTTGTGCGGAGACCAGCATCTGGCTGTCGTCGTCAAGCACGGCATCGACGAGTTCGGCGACGGCCCTTACGGCTTCACGAGCCCAGCTCTCGTCAACACGATCTATGGCCGCTGGTGGCATCCGCTCGATGAGCAGCCCGGGCCGAATCCCGTGCCGGACAGCCCGCTCCCCTGGACCGGGGACTTCCGCGATGGGTTGGGGAACCGCATCTCGATGCTGGCCTATGCCAATCCGCCCCAGATCCAGGACGAGAAGCAGCGTGCCGACGGGTACGGGCTGGTGCGATTCAAACGGTCCACCCGCGAGATCACGTTCGAATGCTGGCCCCGGTTCAGCGACAGCTCGCAGGGTGACTCCGCCCAGTTCCCCGGCTGGCCGATCACGGTTTCGCAAACCGCGAACGACGGCCGCCAGCCCGTCGCCTGGCTGCCCCTGTTGAAGTTCAGGGACCTCCAGAACCCGGTGGTCCAAGTCGTCGAAGAGTCGACCGGCGAGATCGTCTACACCATGCGAGTCACCGGCCAGGAGTTCCAGCCTCCAGTCTATCGAGCCGGGAACTACACGGTTCACTACGGTCAGGAACAGGCGACGACGAAGGTTCCGATGTCGCTCGAAGCGGGAGAAAAGGCATCCGTCGGATCGCTGGAACTGTAATCTGCCAGCTTGTCGCATCCTTTCACCATCAGGAGCAACACCCGTGAGTCAGACTCTCTACACCCGTTTGGGCGGCTACGATGCCATCGCCGCCGTCGCCAGTGATCTGGTGTCTCGCCTGCAGTCAGACCCCCAGCTGGGACGGTTCTGGCAGCATCGCGGAACCGACGGAATCCGCCGCGAACTCCAACTGCTGATTGATTTCCTCTGCGCCGCGACCGGCGGACCGCTGCTCTACACCGGGCGCGACATGCTGACAACGCACCGTGGCATGCGGATCAGCGAAAGCGACTGGACCATCTTCCTGGGACACGCGGCGAAGACTCTGGAGAAGTTCCAGGCCCCCGCGACCGAGCAGGGCGAAGTCGTTGCGTTTGTGCTGGGCCTCAAGGGCGAGATTGTCGAGGCGTAGAGATCGCCCCCAAGAAGATTTCACAGTTCGAACGCCCCGCAGGGGCAGCCACATTCCAGCCCAGGGCAGAGCGACCGCAGGGAGCGCCGCCCTGGGTTGTGAGTCCCAACATGACTCCAGCCCTGTAAGGGCGAAACAATCTGCCGTTGTGCCGCCCGTGCAGGGCTGGAATTACTTTTGTCCGACAAGCCGAGAGAGTATTCCGAGTTGGTCTTCATTCGTGGACTCGGAAAGAGGGTAGGTTTGAACATAATCTCCGCGAATTCACACTAATCAGCGTCAGAGCGAATTCTGTTCTGGATGAGTGTTGATTAGTGTCGATTAGTGTTCCAATCTCCTGACTGAAGACGAAATCCGAACCTGCCCGAGGGCGGCGCCTCGCGGCTCCCGCCGCTGCGCTCTGCCCTGAGCTGATATGTCGTTGCTCCGTCGGGGCGTTCGAGCATCCAACCGGCAAATCACCACTCGGCAGGCTGACGCCGTGCCGCTCCTACTGCCGCGACTTCAGGAACGTCACCAGATCGATGATCTGCTCCCGCGTCAGCTGGGTATCGAGCCCGGCGGGCATCACGGAGACGGTACTCGGGCGGATCTCTTCGATGTCGGAGCGCGGGATGCGGACCTCCTGGTGGGCTCCAGTGGCGAGGACCACTTCGTCCGCGTTTTCGCGGCGGGTCAGCCCATTGTGCGTCTTGCCGGAGTGGGTCACGATCAGGATCGGCTCGTAGCTGCGGACCAGGCTGACGCTGGGGAACAGGATCGATTCGAGCAGGTCACGTTCACTGCGGATCTTTCCGATCCGCGACAGGTCCGGGCCGACGTTGCCGCCTTTGTAGCCCATCGCGTGACAGGCTGTGCAGGCGGCTTTCGAGTTGCCGAAGACGACTTGCCCGCGGCGGACGTCGCCTTGCCCCACCAGAGCGACGAGTTCATCGAGCCGCTCTTTCTGCTTGGCTGCCTCGACATTGATGGCCGCATACAGGACCTCTGCCTGCTGCTGCACGGGAACTGGGAATTTGGCGATCCGCTGCTTGAGGGCATCGACGCGCAGGCTGGTCAGCACTGGTGACTTCTGGAGACCTGCGATCAGCTTCTCGCCGACAGAGGCATCGGAGACTGTTTCAAAGATCGCCAGCAGCCGATTGAGTTCCAGCGGGCCGACCTGAGCGACCGTGCCCGCCAGAGTCGCAAGCTGTTCCGGTGACAGCTTTGCACGGGTCAGGGCATCCACCGCAGCCACGCGATGATTGATCGGGGAGTCTCCGCTCAGGTGCCCGATCAGCAGGGAGAACAGCTCCGGCTCCAGCGATCGCGCCGGGAGCGCAGCTGCAGCCTCCAGTCGGAGCTCCGGATTCATGTCAGCGCGGCTTGCCAGGGACAGCAAGGCCTTTGTGATGTCATCCGTCCCGGACTCGGGAAGTGGAACGCTTCGAACGACTGCCACCGCTTGGGCAACGAGTGCATCATTCGAATTCGACAGGATGGCACTCAGTGCGGTCACCCATTCTGCGGGCATCGGCTTGATCCCCGACTGAGCCATCGCCGCCAGTGCCATCTGACGCGGCAACTGTGGATTGTCGCCAGCGATCTGCTCGGCGAGCAGCTTCTGCACACTGCTGCTGCCCGCAAAACGAGTCAGCAGCCCCGTCAATTCCTGTTGCAGCGATTCGGAGAATGATGCGGTGTCCAGAGAGTTCCGCAGGTGTTCCGTCAGCGAGTCTCCCCATTCCCCATGACGAGACACCAGCCACAGAGCTGTGTCACGTAAGCCCTTGTCCCTGGAGGTCAAATGCGGAACGACTAGTTGAGGATTGACGCTCCCACCCGGCATCTGATCCAGTGCCGTCAACACGATCTGCTGAACACGTGGGTTGGAGCTGGTGAGTCCCAGCGCTGTCGCTTGCGGATCGGCGATTTCGATCAATGCGAAGGTGATTGCGTGCTCGAGAACACGATCAAAAGTCAGGTCATAACGCCTTGCGGCCTCCAGCAACACAGGGACGGATGACTTGTCACCGAGCCTTCCCAGAATTTCCGCGCACAAACGAGTATCGACCGGGTTTGTCCCGGTTCGCAACCTCTGTTGCGCAATCGTCAGTGCGTCGTGATCATTCCACTGACAAATCGACCGCCAGGCGAGGTGCCGTAAATCTGCGTCGGGGCTTTGAGCCAATTCGCGAATCCGGGCGCGAGCCCCCGGTGCATCGATGCGTTTGAGTACCCGCAACACGACATTCTCGTCCTGGGGGAGTCCCTTCAGAACCGACTCGGGATCCCGCTGGGACAGTTCGCGAAGAGCCCTCTCGCGAACAGCGGGACGCTGATCGCTGACACGGGAGGCCAGCTCTCCTGCCGAGGCCTTGGCCCACTCCAGTTTCATTCCTCGCGGGTCGTCCATCGTCGCAGCATCCGCTCGCCGCACGCGATAGACCGCTCCCAGTACGTCGGCCTTCTCGAGCTGGGAGGTCGGACAACAGAGCTTGTACCACCCGCCGGTGTCACAGATCACCAGACTCCCATCCGCATCTTCCATGACATCGGTCGGGTGAAAGTCGAGGTTGTTCGAGGAGACGAAGTCCGTGTCCGTCGAAACATAAGTGGCCCCATGCGGAGTCAGCTCATGCCGCGAGACTTTGTACATGTTGAACTGGCAGGCAAAGACGTTGTCCTGGTACTCCTTGCCAAAGACTGCCGATTCGTATCGAGTCAGCCCGCACGGCGCAGCCGCTCCCATATGCACCAGCGGCGGCATCAGGTCCCCGGTCCGCGGGTGAAAGTCGGTCACGTTGTGGACCTTGCCATACACCCCGCCATGCACCGCATGGATCAGACCGTCCCGCAGTCCGCCTTCCGGGTTCTGCAGAAACGTCGTCGAGAAAATGATGTCACCGCGCGGCGTGAATACCAGATCGATCGGGTTATCCATCCCGCCGGTCATCATGTTCTCAACCGGACCGGTCCCATCGGCCTTGCGGCGGAAGATGTGAGAGGCCTTCGTCACCAGGGGCGGCTTGCCAGATTGCTCGTAGGTCTGCTCGGCGAAGGCCCCCTTGCACCAATAGATATACCCCTCCGGCCCCAGATACGGACCATGCAGGTCGTTCGCGCAGCCAGTCAGCGTCTTCCCATCGAACCAGACTTCCCGCTTGTCGCAGATCCCATCATCGTCCGTATCGGTCAGCTTCCAGATCTGCGGCGGAGCAGCCACATAGAGCGACCCGTCGTACCACAGCGTCCCCTCGGGGAACATCATCTTGTCGGCGAACAGCGTGCTCTTGTCATAGACCCCGTCCCCGTCGACATCTTCCAGACGCCGGATGCGATGGGTCGGGTTCTCCAATTGCTTGGCTGTGGGCTCGTTGGAGCCGGACGAGTCGGTGACGTACAGCCGTCCCCGCTCGTCAAAGTCCATCGTAATGGGCCGATCAACGAGCGGTGCCTTCGCGGCCACTTCGATTACGAAGCCATCCGGCAGCGTGAACGTGTGTCCGTTGAGTACCTGCTCCCCCGCACACAACAGGCCCGAACACAGCCCCCACAAAAACACCACCAGAAGCCGCATCAGCATCATCAGTCTCCCCGGTCCGATCAGCATCGACGGATGCGATTATGACCCGCGATGGTCCCCCTGCAAAGGACGCATGTGTCGCCATGGTGCCATGTCGCTGGCTGGAGGGTCGCCAAAAACGCATGTCGCACGCTTGATGTATCTCCGTGGGAACCTGAGAATCGGATATCCCATCTTCTCGCTCTCGAATGGATCACCATGAAGAAGTTCTGGCTCTCGATCGCTCTTGCACTGGTTCTGGTCACTCCCTCGTTCTCCGCAGACCCGGTCAAGCCGGTCCGCATGGGCAGCGGGCTGATGACCTTTGATACGGTCCCCGGCTGGGGCTTCGACGAGAATGGCAAGACCCAGATCGGTTCCACTCACGGCGGCGTGGTGGTCGACAAAGCCGGGAACATCTACACCAGTGCCGACAACGGTGTGCATGTCTTCAGTCCCGAAGGCAAGATCGTCCGCCGCTTCCTGACCGATAATCACACGCGGCTGCACGATATCGAGATCCGCGAAGAGGACGGCAAGGAGTACATCTACGGTGCCCGCAACGCCAACGCCGAGGGGATCAAGTTCGAAGCGGAATCCGGCGATGTCGTGATGCGGCTGCCGTTCCCGAAGGAGTCGGGACTGGAGCTGAAGGCGTTCAATCCCACCGCCATCACCGTGGCGAAGAACGGAGATATCTATCTGGCCGACGGCTATGCCAGCGACAACATCTTCATCTTCGACAAGGCCGGTAAGTACAAGAAGCACTTCGGCATGAAGGGGGATGGGCTCAAGGAGTTCCACACCGCCCACGGGATGACCCTGGACACCCGCTACGAGCCGAACCGCCTGCTGATCTGCGACCGCAATCACCAGCCCAAGGGCCGGCTGCTGCATTACAGCCTGGACGGTGAGTTCATCGAAGAGGTCGTGACCGGCCTCGGCATGCCGACCTCAGCTGCGGTGCAGGGGGACTATGTTTCGGTGCCTGACCTGCATGGGCGCGTTGTGATCCTGAACAAGCAGAACGTGATCATGGCGGTACTGGGATTCAATCCTGATCCCGCCAAGGGCGGTGCTCATGGCATTCCTCAGGACAAGTGGATCGAAGGGATCTTCAGCGGCACCCACGGCTCGTACTGGGACAAGGACGGGAACCTGTACGTGCAGGACTGGAACGTCAGCGGCCGCCTTATGAAGCTGGTGCGGGTCCAGCCCTAGCGGCTTTTTCGATTTCGCGGATTGAAGGAAGTGAATTCGGTTGCCAAGGATTCTCGCGAGGTTCTCGTCGACCCCGGAGGGGTCATAGAGCTTAGCCGGTGGTTGAGCGGCAGCGAAACCACCGGACCTCAGCTCATGGCGACCGGCATCCCGACCGGGATGCGACAACGCTGTAACAACGAGCCCCCCTCTCCCATCCCTCCGGGATGGACTGGTGAGAAGGCCCCATGACCGGTGGACTCGCTACGCTCGACCACCGGCTATTGTCTCTCATCCCTTCGGGATGAAAGCGGTTCGGCGTTGCCGGACAGATCCCCGAAATTCACAATCCAAAACACGCACAGTATGAAGCCCGCGTCACTTCTCGTCTTACTGAGCTTCATCGGTCTCCTCTGCTGTCCGGCCCAGGCCGCGAAGCCGCCGAATATCGTCTTCTTTCTGGCGGACGATCTCGGGCAACGCGATTTGGGCGCGTACGGCAGCTCGTTCTACGAGACGCCCAATCTCGACCGTCTGGCGAAGGATGGTGCGCTGTTCACCGATGCCTATGCCGCGTGCCCGGTCTGCTCGCCCACGCGGGCGAGCGTGATGACCGGGCAATGGCCGCAGCGGACCGGCATTACGGACTACATCGGCGCACCGACGACGCCGGAGCAGTGGAAGCGGAACACCAAGCTGTTGCCAGCTCCGTACGCCGATCGGCTGGCGCTGGAAACGCCGACGCTGGCGAAGGCAATGAAGTCGGCTGGCTATGCGACGTTCTTCGCGGGAAAGTGGCATCTGGGTCCGGAGGGCTGGTGGCCGGAGAATCAGGGGTTCGACTTCAACCTGGGGGGGCACGATCGCGGCGGGCCCTACGGCGGGAAGAAGTACTTCTCGCCGTATGGGAATCCGCGACTGAGTGACGGCCCCGACGGGGAGCACTTGCCTGACCGGCTGGCGACCGAGACCGCGAAGTTCATCGAGGCCCATCGGGACCGCCCGTTCTTCGCCTACTACTCGTTCTACGATGTCCATACGCCGCTGATGGCTCGTGATGACTTGCGCAAGAAGTACGAGGAGAAACGCCAGCGGCTCGGGCTGGAAGAGAAGTGGGGCCGCGAGCACGAGCGCGATGTGCGGCTCACGCAGGAGCACGCCGTCTATGCGGCCATGGTCGAAGCGATGGACCTGGCTGTCGGCAAGGTGCTCGCCAAGCTCGACGAACTTGGCCTGCGTGAGAACACGATCGTCATCTTCACCAGCGACAACGGCGGTCTCTCGACCAGCGAAGGGTGGCCGACCTCGAATCTGCCGCTCCGGGGCGGCAAAGGCTGGATGTACGAAGGCGGCATCCGCGAACCGTTGCTGGTGCGCTGGCCCGCTGTGGTCCAGCCCGGCAGCGTCGTGAACACGCCGGTCAGCAGTCCGGACTTCTTCCCGACCCTGCTCGAAGTCGCCGGAGCGAAACCCCAGCCCGGCCAGATCCTCGACGGGACGAGCCTGCTCCCCGCTCTGCGCGGCGAGCCGCTCCCCGAGCGGGCTCTCTTCTGGCACTACCCGCACTATGGAAACCAGGGAGGAGCCCCCGCCGCAGCTGTCCGCCGCGGCGACTGGAAGCTCATCGAATGGCAGGAGGAGAATCGCACAGAGCTGTTCAACCTCGCCGAGGAGATCAGCGAGCAAACGGACTGTGCCGCTCAAGAGCCCGAGCGTGTCGCCCAGCTCCGCGCCGAACTCGCCGCTTGGCAAAAGCAGGTCGGTGCGAGGTTCCCGATTCCCAATCCGAGTTACGACGCCGCCAAGCCGAACGGGCGGGCTGCGAACCGCCCCGGAAGTAAACCGGCTCGGTGATCACTCACCCCGGATACCGCCGTCTTTGTCCGGAGTTTCGTGAGGTCGGGATCGGATCGTTCGCCTCGCGATACATCCCGTAGAGCGAGAAGCTGATCACAGCCACGGCAACGACAAAGATCGTCACCATCACGACATCCGCACCCTGTCGGGCCGAGTCCGCAACGCCGGCAAGATACTGCACCGAGACTGTTCGGCCCGGTATCCATGTCGAGTCGGGCTTGACCGTCAAAGTTCCGTGAGCCGGTTGTCCCGTCGACGTGTCGGTGTAGTGGAGGCTGACTTTCATCACCGTACTACGCCGCCCCCGACTCCCAATCTTCTCTTTCAGCTCGGCGGAATCGATGGTTGCTTCACTCCGCTGTCCCCAGATCAGGTACTTCGTCTCGCCGATCATCTTCCAACAGGAGATCAGGAACAGTAGTCCACCGAAGATCACAGCCCGGAACTTACGAAACTCAAAGTCGTCCATCATGGCCTCAATCAGGAGTTATCTCCCGGCGCATCGGCACGATTGCGATGACACGCCAGCACGATCCTCAATGTATCGTAGTCGACTTCCTTATTGAGAGCCTCAAACAGCGGAGTCAGTCGCGTCTCCTCGGGACCTAGTGCTTGCTGGGCAGCGACCACGTGGTCCTCTATCTCCGGGGCGATCCAGCTCGGGACCTCGGTGATTCGTTTGTGACGCAGATACTCCAGATAGTAGCCCTGCGTCGTCGACTTGGCCCGGCCCATTTCCCCGGCGACCTGCTCAGGCGACATCCCCTCGTCGAACAGCGGAAAGGCCCGCAGCGCAGCTCCACTGGGCACCTCTTTCGAGCGCGCCGGTGCAGGAGCCGGTGCTGAGACGGTCACATCCGGTTCGGTCAGGTCGGTCTGCAATCCCGCAGCGATGCAGAACTCCTCAATGCGAGCGATGAACCGCCCGCCGAAGTCTTCGCACTTGCGTTCACCCACACCGCGGATTGCGAGGAACCGGGCAATCGTCGTCGGGCGATAGCGGGCCAGCTCGCGCAGCGTCGCATCTCCAAAAATGATGTACGGCGGCACGCCGCGTTCGGTCGCAAACTCCATCCGCAGCTTCTTCAGCTCTTCAAACAGCGGACGGTCCACTCCCACCCACGAGTCGGCGCTGTCGACCTTCGACTTCTTCTCTTTTCGACGGCGAGGCGACTGATCGGCTTGCAGCTCGGACTGCTGCCGCAGGACGGGTATCTCTAACCCTTTGAGCACCCGCCAGCCGGACTCGGTGATCTTCAGGATCTGGTACTCGTCCATCCGGATCAGGTGCCCCTGCCGCACCAGGTCACCGATCCAGTCCTGCACCTGCAGGATCGAATGCTCCTGCAGCAGCCCATAGGTCGTCAGCTTGTCGTGCCCGTTGCGGGTCACGCGATCGTCGGGCTGGGCGGTCACCACGCGGGCTGTGTACTCGCTGCCGAATCGTTCTCCCTGGCGATAGATCGAGGAGAGGATCTTCTGCGCAATCGGCAGCGGTTCAGAGACGAACGTGATCTCGCCCTGGCAGATGTCGCAGCGATCGCTACAGTCCTCATCCAGGTCCTGGCCGAAGTGCCGGACAAGCAGACGGTGTCGGCAGAGGACCCCATCAGCGTAGTCCAGCATCCCCCGCAGCGAGAGCCGCGACGCGACCTGCACGTCGGGTGGCTGGGTGGCAAAGATATAATCCCAAGTCTGCAGGTCCTTGCCGCCATAGAACATCCAGCATTCGGCTTCGAGCCCGTCGCGCCCCGCGCGGCCGGTCTCCTGCTGGTAATGCTCGATCGACTTCGGAATCCCGGCATGGATCACGTACCGCACGTCCGGCTTGTCGATCCCCATCCCGAACGCGACGGTGGCCACGATGATCTGAATCTTGTCGCGAATGAACGCTTCCTGATTCTTGTCGCGTTCCTCATCCGACAGCCCGGCGTGATACGGCCGGGACGAGTACCCTAGTGCGTTGAGCTGGGCGCTCAGCGTCTCGACCTCTTTGCGGCTGATGCAGTAGATGATCCCCGACTCGTCCCGGTGCCGATCGAGCACGGGCGAGATCTGATCGAGCAGCTTCCCGCGCCGCTCCACTCGGTAGATCAGGTTCGGGCGATCAAAGCTGCCGATGATCTGCTGCGGCTCACGCAGGTGCAGCTGCTCGGCGATGTCGTCCCGGACTCGCTGAGAAGCGGTGGCTGTGAAGGCATGGACGCCGGTCGTGGGAAACCGCTCGCGGAGGATGCTCAGCTGGCGATAGTGCGGACGGAAGTCGTGGCCCCACTGGCTGACGCAGTGGGCTTCGTCGATGGCAAAGAACGAGACGCCCGCCTCTTCAATCCGGGTCAGTAGCGGCTCGACCACCAGCCGCTCGGGAGCCACATAGACCAACTTGAGTTTCTTATTCGCCAAGTCGCGCGCGATGACGCGTTTCTCTTCGAGCGTCAGCGTGCTGTTGATGAACGCAGCCGGAACACCGCTCGCCCGCAGTGCGTCGACCTGATCCTTCATGAGCGAGATCAGCGGCGAGACGATGACCGCGACACCATCAAGACAAACAGCAGGCACCTGATAGCACAGCGACTTGCCGCCCCCGGTCGGGAGGATGACAACCGAGTCCTGATGCTGCATGACGTGCGTCATCGACTCGAGCTGGAGTGCGCGGAATTCGTCGTAGCCCCAATGAGTCTTGAGGGCGCTGCGCAGCTGGGCTTCAAGAGGCGAGGGCAAGGCAGGGGAGTGCGAGTTGGTCATGTCAAATGGGCCCGGAGTCTCGCCGCGTGGCGAGTCAGCCACATCGTACTTCAATCGACGGAACGGCCCCAGCGTGCATGGTTCGGGCTTCGAACTTCGGCCTGCTATTTCCCTTCGTCGCTGACCATCTCAGACGGTGCTGCACTGCCCGTCAGCCATCTCCAGACCTTGCCGCTGATGCGGCTGAAGTCGTCCCACAGCGAGTAGGCCACCGGGGTGATCAGCAGCGTCAGCAGCAGCGACAGCCCCTGACCGCCGATGATCACTTTGGCCATACTGGCTCGGGCACCGGCCCCGGGACCCTGGCCCAGCGCGATCGGGATCATGGCGGCGATCAGCATCAGAGTCGTCATCAGGATCGGACGCAGCCGGGTCTTGTTGGCTTCGAGAATGGCGGCGTTGATCTCCATGCCGCGTTCGCGGAGCACGTTCGTGTAGTCGATCTGCAGAATGCCGTTCTTCTTCACAATCCCGAACAGCATGAACAACCCGAACACGGCGTAGATGTCGAAGTCGGTCCGCAGCAGGAACAGCGACAAGAATGCAAACGGCAGTGTCAGTGGCAGCGCCATCATGATCGTGATTGGATGGACCAGACTCTCGAACTGCGCGGCCAGCACCATGTACATGAACAGGAAGCTGAGGAAGAACGCGATCAGGAAGTTCGTGTTCGACTCGGCCAGCAGCTTGGCCCGCCCGATGAACTCGTGGCTGTAGCCGGGAGGCAGATCGAGCGTCTTCACGAACTGCCCCACATCGGCGATCGCTTCACCAAGGGCGATCCCCTTGAGGTTCGCCAGGACCACGATCTGTCGCTGCCGTCCATAGCGACTGATCGAGGTCGGCCCCAGAGCGGGTTCCAGTCGCGCGACGTTGGAGAGCCGGACCAGCCGACCGCCTTCGGTCGGGACCGACATCGAGTCGACCGAGTCGGGGTTATCGCGGAACGACTTTTCCGCCCGCAGCCAGACGTCGTACTGCTCATCCCCCTCTTTGAACTTACTGACTGGTTCTCCCCCGACGAGGATGCCGAGCGTCGATGCAATCGTCTGCACCGAGACTCCCAGGTCCGAGGCCCGCTCGCGATCAATGCGGACTCGCAGTTCCGGCTTGCTGAGTGACAAGCTGGTGTCGACGTCGACGTAGTGGCCGCGTGTCGCCATCCAGGCGATGACCTTGTCGGCATACTTCTGCAGTTCCACCAGATCCGGGCCGACCAGATTCAGGTCGACGTCGACCTGCCGGAAACCAGTCGCCTGAAACGCAGCCACTTCCTGCACAGCCACACGCAGGTCGACATACTCACCCATCAGTTCGCGGGCATCGACCATCACGTCGAACTGCGAGTACTCCCGTTCGGTCAGATCGAGCAGCCGGCAGTAGACTCGGGCCTCGGTCACGTCCCCCTGGCCCTTGGCGACGCGGCCCGTGGTGTCGCCGATGATCGTGAAGATGTGGGTCACGCCGCGCAGCTGTTTGAGTCGTCCTTCGATCTCCTTGAGCAACTTATCGCCGCGTTCGAGTGTGTAGCCTTCCGGCAGGGTCATCACGACTTCGAAGTCGCTTTGATCATCCTTGGGAACAAAGTCCTTGCCGATCCAGCCGAAGACGACCGGCGTCGAGAAGAGCGTCGCGATGGCCAGAATCACAATCGCCCAGCGGTGCCGCAGTGAGACTCTCAGCATCCACAGATAGGTCCCATCAATCATTCGCGAGAAGAACCCGGACTTGCTGGAGCTGTGGCCTTTGTCGAGGACCAGAAACCGCGAGCAGAGCATCGGCGTCATCGTGAACGAGACGAACATACTCATCAGGATTGCAAAGCCGACCGTGAAACCGAACGAGTTGAAGAACCGCCCGATCCGTCCCTGCATGAACGCCACGGGGATAAAGATCACGAGCAGTGAAATCGTCGTGGCGACCACAGCTGAGGCAATCTCAGCAGTCGCCGAGCGGGAGGCCTCCATCGCGGGGCGACCGTACTCTTCCATATGGCGGAAGATGTTCTCGTGAACCACCACGGCATCGTCGATCACGATCCCGATCGCCAGGATCAGTCCCAGCATAGTGATGTTGTTCAGTGAGAACTCCATGTACGACATATAGGCAAAGGTCGGGACCATCGACATCGGAATCGCCAATGTGGCGATGATCGTGGTGCGCCAGTCGCGAATGAACAGCAGGATGGTCAAGCTGACCAGCACGGCCGCCAGCAGCAGGTGGAACTTGACTTCCTCGATCGAGGCTTCGATGAACCGTGACTGGTCGCGGATGATGACCGTCTTGATGTCGGCCGGCAGGAACGGTGTGATCTTGGCCAGCCGGGCCTTGACCGCGTGGACGACCTCCACCGTGTTGAGGCCGGACTGCTTCTGGACGATCAAACTGACGGCGTTCTCGCCATCGAGTCGACTCAGCCCGCGCGGCTCTTCGACGCCGTCCTCCACGCGCCCGATGTCACGGATGCGGATCGGCTGGTCGTTGCGGTTGGCGACGATCAGGTCGAGGAAGTCGGACGACTTCTCCAGCCGTCCCATCGTACGCAGGACCATCTCCTGCTGTCCTTGGTCGACTCGCCCGCCGGGGAGTTCCAGGTTCTGGCGGATCAGGGCCTGCCGGACATCTTCAGCTGACAACAGATAGGCGGCCAGCTTGTCGGTATCGATGTAGACGTTGACCGCGCGGCGCTGGCCGCCGACCAGCGTGACAGCTCCGACGCCTTGCACGGTTTCCAGGTCTTCTTTGATCGACTTGCGGGCGATCTCGGTCACTTCGCGGAAGTTCCGACTGCCTGAGACCGCGATCGTCGCGACGGGAGCTGCGTCGATATCGAACTTGTCGATTAGCGGCGGATCGGTCCCCACCGGCAGTCGACTGAGGATCGTGGCGATCTTGTCGCGGACTTCCTGAGCGGCGATGTCCCCATCCTTGTAGAGATGGAAGTTGATAATGACCTGCGAGTAGCCCTCCTTGGTTGTCGATCGCAGCTCATCGATCCCCGAGATCGTGTTGACGACTTCCTCGACCTCTTTCGTGACCGAGGTCTCCATCTCTTCGACGCTAGCCCCCTTGAGCGTCATCGTGACCACGACGACGGGCAGGTCGACGTTCGGGAACAGATCGACTCCCAGCCGGGGATAGGCGGCCAGACCCAGGACCACCGGAGCCAGCACCAGCATCAGCGTGAAGATCGGCTTCCGGATGCAGATTTCCCAGATTTTCATCGATGTAACTCCCGGCCTGGCTGCGTGGATTGTCGCCTTTTGCTCCGCAAAAGAGCGCTCTTACGCGGAGCGAAAGGCGACAAACATACCACTGACTTCTTCCTCGATTTACTTCTTCTCGGTCGACCGGGTCACTTGAGCCTCCGAAGCCGGTTCTCGCACGGTGACAGAAGTCCCGTTCGAGAGTTTCGACTGCCCGCTGGTCACGATCACGTCCCCAGCTTCGAGGCCTCCAAATGCCTCCAGCCATCCGGGACCCTGGGCTCCGATCGTGATCACGACCTCCTCGGCCTTTTGGTCCTTCACTCGGAACACCTTCGAGACGCCAGCGAAGCGAGTCACGGCTTCGACGGGTACCGTCACAGCTGCATCGGACGAACCGACGACGACTTCGGCCTTGGCGAATCCGCCCGGCTTCAGGCGATGGTCGGGATTCGGGATGTGGGCTTCGACATCGAAGGATCGGCTCTGCGATTCGATCGTCGGGTTGATCCGCATCACCTTGCCGGGGAAGAGTTCGTTCGGGTAGGCCTCGACGCGGACCTCGACATCCAGTCCCGTCTGGACCTGGGCGATGTAACGTTCCGGCACCATCACATGCAGCTTGAGGGTGTCGTCAATCATCAATTCGTACACAGGGGTCGAGGGAAACGCTCGCACCATCTCTCCGGTGGAGACCATTCGCTTCGTAATCACATAGTCGGCCGGTTCGCCCGAAGCCTTGCGGCCCATCAGCGGCGGGGCCTTCACAATCGTCTCGCTGAGCCGCTGTTTCGCCAGCATCAGGACCGACTCGCGGTGCCGCACCGTGGCGAGTGTTGTGCGGGCATCAATGCGGGCCTGCCGCAGCCCGGATTCGGCGACTTTGAGATCGGTCTCTGCCTGGTCATAGACCTGACCCGCTCCGCCGCCTTGAGCCGCTAAGCCCTTCTGGCGGTCAAAGTGGCGCTTGGCGTTGTCGAGCTTCACGCGAGCGCTTTGCAGCGACGGCAGCTGTTCGATGTCAAAGGTCTCTGCGGGCAGCTTCGAAAGGTCGAGTCGCGCCAGTTCCAGATCGACAGCCTGCTGAGCCTCATTCACGGCCAGCTGCAGGTCGGTCGGGTCGAGCTCCAGCAGCTTCGTATTCGCCGGCACGCGGTCTCCCACATCGAAGTGGGTCGCCAGCACGCGCCCTTCGACTTTGGGAGTCACGGTGATCCTCTCCAGGCCAAAGAGCGCTCCGACCACGGAGACCCGCCGCTGCACCGGGCGGACTTCCACAGTCGCGACCGTGACTGGAATCGGAGCAGCGACCTGCGGCGTCGAAGCCGGTTGCTCGACCGGAGCAGCCTTCTGGCAGCCCAGCCACGGCAAGAGACACAGTGCCAGTGCTACGACGCGATAGACTTCTCCGTGCCTCCGTGCCTCCGTGGTGAATTCCGAAAGATGTTCAACGGGATGACTACTAAGCACCTGCTCCTCGCTTCCGATCGATCAAGAGGCCATTGAACAGGATGTCGAGCACATCCTCGCACTGGCTGGTGAGAGATTTCTGTCGTCCGGCAAAGTGATTCGTGAAGATCGTGCCGTACAGCAGGTCGGACATGACTTCGGTGACCCGCTCGACTGGCATCGGGCGGATGACTCCATCGCGGATCATCCCTGTCAGCAGCTCTTTCCACGGCCCGATATTGGCATCAAGGTGGACGAAATAGGTCGGCTTGGCCCGGTCCCGAAAATGCGACCGCTCCAGAATGACCAGTTCGATCAGCTCCGGATGCTGGTCGAAGTATCGCAGGTAACCCCGGATCGCGAGCTCAATCCGCTCCGTCGGTGTCTGAGCAACCGCGGCGGCTTCGTCGACCGCCAGCTTCAGCTGCTGCATCCCGAAATCGACCGTCGCCAGGAACAGCTCGTCCTTACTGGGAAAGTACCGGTAGACCGTCCCTTTTCCGACCCCCAGCTCATCGGCCAGGATCTGCAAGTCTGTTTCGTGAAAGCCTTTGGAGGCGAAGTGTCGGGTCGCAACGTCAATGATCTCACGCCTCCGCCGCTCGGGGAGATCGGCGTCGCGCGGTCGACCGCGAGTTCGAGTGGTGGTTGTGTCGCTCGGCATGGGCTCACAGAGCCAGCCGACCGAATTGCCGGACTGGTGCGTCCGATTATTGAGGTCGGGCCAGAGTTGTCAAGCTGCGGCTTACCACCCAAACCAGCCGGACTTCTGCTTTTGAGCCGGCGCTGCGGGCTTCTTGGCCGCAGAGCGGGACGGTCCGTCACCGGAGGTGATCACCCGGCCCTCGGGCAAAAGCACACAGCTCAGATCGCCCGACACCCCGCCGGTAGTGTCGACCAGGATCTTGCGGTGATGGAACTGAACCTCGGGAACCGGAACATGCCCCGAGACAATCGTCAGCGGGCAGTCTTGCGGAGTCTCCGCAAACGGCAGGCTCTTCGAGCACAGCCACGTTGGACGGTTAAGCGTAAAATCCCGCTGCCGCAGGATCGAACGCTGCACGCTGTAAGGTTGATTCGGATCGATTCCTGCATGCACAAAGAAGTAGTCCGGATGCTCCACACACCAGGGCAGTCCTGCGAGGAACTCCGCGTGGTCAGCGGGCAGCTTCGCTTTCAGCTGTTCGAGCTGTCCGAACTCGACTCCGTAGCTGGCAAACGTCTGCTGCGATCCGTAATGGTCGAGCCAGCGTTTATCCCAGTCGGAGTAGTCCGGCGTATTCACCACCCGCAGTGCCGCCGACATCGCGAGTTCATGGTTCCCCGAAATCGCCGTGGTGCGTTTCTGCTCCCGGTGCAGACGCAGGACCGTGTCGATCGCCCCGCGCGGGTCCTGCCCTCGGTCGACCAGATCGCCGATGAACACGATCCACCGCTGACGAAAATCAGGCAGGGCCTCGAGTTTCCGCAACAGCGCGTTCAGCTTGTCCATCTGCCCGTGAACGTCGCCGATCACAGCCACTGGTCCATCAATGTCGGTTGCCAGTTTCATCAGGTCCCCCCTTGTCACCAAACAGCGGGCGGATGATAGGGGCGATCATCGAAATCGGACAAGATCAGCGTAAACCGTTGCACGGCAATGCAGTTGTTTGAACTGGACAAGTCCCTGTTCGCCGCCGGGCTGGCCCGCCGTGCCTCAGGGAGCCCAGCCGGCAGCGAGTTCGAAAGTCGTGTGCATCGACATGCCGACTCTGCAAGAATCCGAAGTGAATCCATCTGGCCTGACTGGGATCATTGATGCGGGAACTGCTTCACGAACTCCTGACCACCTTCGAATCAGGGCGGGCGGTAACCTTCACCCAGCTGGTGGAGACGCGTGGGTCGACACCTCAAAAGGCCGGGGCTGCGATGCTGGTCTTTCCGGATGGGAGCCAGCAGGGCACTCTGGGGGGCGGCTGCGTCGAAGCTGAAGTCAAACGCCGGGCGCTGGCCATTCTGCCCACGGGTCCCGCAGAGTTGATGTCGTTTCAGCTCGACAGCGACTACGGGTGGGACGATGGGCTGATCTGCGGAGGGCGGATGCAGATGCTGGTCGAGCCGCTCCGGCCAGGGGCGGACCTGAGCTACTACCGAACACTCTCACGACTCCTTGATACCGGTCGCGGCGGCACGCAGGCGGTGGTGTTCGAAGCGGGCGACTCCGGACAACTGCTCGATCGGTATCTCTTCGATCGGGATGGTGCCTGTGTGGCGACTCTTCCGGGAATGGGCATCGACAGCGTTCCGCCCGCTCTTCTGGCCGGGCTGCGACCGATCTCAAGTCGGCCGCGTCCCTACACAGCTGCGGGGGTCTCGTACTTGCCGCATCTGGCGCGGGGCAAGCTGTTGATCGTGGGAGGCGGCCACGTCGGACAGAAGGTCGGTCAACTGGCCGCTGATGTCGATTTCGACGTGACGGTCGTCGATGACCGGGCCGAGTATGTGACCGCAGAGCGGTTTCCCGGAGCGACTCGTAGAATCGCCGGGCAAATCGACGACGTCCTTCCTCAGCTCGTGGTCGACGAGGACACCTTCTGCATCGTCGTCACGCGCGGGCACAATCACGATGAGCAGGCACTCTCGCTGCTGGTCAACCGCCCGTCACGTTACCTGGGAATGATTGGCAGCCGCCGGAAGATCAAGCTGATCTTCGATGATCTACGCAGGGAGGGTGTCAGCGACGAAGCCCTGGCCCGTGTGCATGCGCCGCTCGGTCTGGAGATCGGCTCTCAAACGGTCCCCGAGATCGCGATCAGCATCGTGGCCGAGCTGATCGCTTGCCGAAGCCAGGAGAACCCGCAGGGCTGACCTGTGTGCGTCGGATCAGGAAAACTCCCACTGCCCATTCCCCACTGCCCCTGCTTCTTCACTCATGCCGCATGGCCGACTTCCCCTTGAGGGTAATCGCCGCCAGGAACTTTCCGGGAGTGAAGCTGACCTTGCTGTACGGGATCGACACCGTCACCGCGCACAGATCCCGCTTGCTGGCACTGGCCAGGTTGTTATTGGGATTAGTGTTCCCCGGGTAAGGCGTGATCACAATCGCGACCGTGACATCCGCCTGCTGACAGCCCACGACATTCGCCATGAACGTTTTGGTGGCAGTCGTGACGGCGGTGTTGGTGCTGCCCGTCATGACAGCCGCGCGGGCGGCTTCGCGAGCCCCGTCGTTCAGCAGCTGACAGACCATGAAGGCCCGGCCGAATTCCATAATGCCCAGCATGACCGTACAGAAGATCGGCATCACCAAGGCCATTTCGACCATGGCCGCACCGGATCGAAATCGGGAGCGGAATGTCGCGGGACGTCGAATGACAGCTTGCATGATCGAAACCTGGAGTGACTCAGAACGAGGGGAGAATCCTGAACTCAGCAGCCGCTACTTCACCAACTTGACGGGGCCGTAGACGGTTCCTGTGCCGATGGTCGTGGTTCCAATCACACCGGCGGGCTCCGAGTACGAACAGGGTTGGACAATGACCTTCTTCTGGTTTCCGGTCAGCTGGACGTGCAGAATGCGAATCCCCACGAACTTCACGATCACATAGTTCGCGTTGTTTCCGGGGCCCGACACCGATGTGAAGATCGGGATCAGGCGTGGAAAGCCCTTGATCGCTGCCAGGTCGTCTTTGATTCCGGCACTGAGGCCTGTATCTCCGTTGAGGACGATACTGCCACTGCTCCAGTCGAACTTGCCTCCGAAGTACGACATGTCCTGATCGTTGACTCCATACCGAATCTGGCGACTGATATCGGCGGTGCTGTTGTTGCTGCTGCCGATGTCGACGGTGCCGCGGTTACCAGCTGTGGTCGTCGAACTGGAGAGCGGGTAAAGGTCGACCTCTTTGATGCCGTCCGCACCCGAGGTGATCGTCCCGTTTGAGTTGTACTTGTAGACATCCGAACCGTTGCCGTTCTCACAGTTCGTCCAGGTCGGCAGGTCGAGCGTGATCGGCAGGATGTTCAGGTTCACGTTGGGAATCTTCTTGACACCGACGATCGGCAGCATGGCGCACTTCCCATTGCGGTTGACGCCCGCCTGGTCGTGCCCGATGACGGGGGCGAAGAACAGGTCCAGCGGCTTGTCAGCCAGAGTGCTGTTGGCCACGTCGCGGTGCAAAGTCACCTGCGCCACGTTGTAGGGAGTCGCCCCCCAGGTGGTCGTATAAGAACCGGTCGCCGCATTCCAGGCATACTTCCCGAGTTGCAGGTCACGCGTCGGGTTGCAGTACAGGGATGCTTGACCCGTGCCGGAATTCGCGGCCGCCACAGCCACGGCCGCGTTCTGCGCATTGGTCACGATCTGAGCCGTCGTCAGGCCGTTCTTGTAGCCTTCCGTCAGTTCCTGGGCCGCCGCCATCGCGGCGGCGTCAGAGGCAGTCGACAACTCTGCGCGGGACAGCGTGATATATCCCACATCCACGACGAAGGCCGCGAACGCAAACACCATCACCAGCGAGGCAGCCGCGAGAGACATGATGGTCCCTCGGCGGAAACGGGTGGGTACAGAGAATCTGGAAGCTGAGCGCATAATCGAGTTCCGTGATTGAGGTGATGGAGAATGAAAATCTGGCCCCAAAAACCTGCTCAGCCATTCCAGGCTTCCACCACGGAGTCCTCGGTTGTGGTGTGATCGAGGCCGCCCTGGTTGTAGTAGCGGATCTCCGTACGCTTAAACATCACGATCCGATTGGCTCCGTACCCGATTCGCGAATTCTTGACCGAGTCGAGCGGATCCCAGTCGTTGAGATTCTCGATATCGGATGCGACACGTAACCGCAGAGCGCGGTCCCCGTCGAAGTCGCCCCAGGTCGCTGACACCCCGTTGATTACCTCCATGCGGATTCGACCATCCGTCTGGACCTCAACGCCGGTGGTATAGGTGATCACCTCGTCGGTGACGTTCAGTTCCGCCGGGGCGAACTGGCTCTTGTAGCCCACCAGAGTGTTCCCGCTCCAGGCCTGCAGCTGCATGCCGCCTTCGGAGTAGTCGGGCATTGTGCTGTGATTGATCTCATACACAGCATGCAGCCCGGTCAGCGGATTCCGGGGCCCGAAGATCGTGATGATCTGAGGAGCATCGACGTCGGGCTCGGGATCACCGACGATCAACTTCCAGTCCTGTTCGATGCGGATGATGTCGGTGCTGTTGGCGCGAGCCCTTTCGCAGAACAGCACGGCGGAAAGCCCAGCGGTGGCAGCCAGAAACGATCGACGATTCAGTGAACGACTCATGGCAACTTCCTTTGGCCCGCGTGTAATGACTCAACCGTATGTCACCTCTCGCACGGTCTCTTCCGTTTTTTGGAATCTCGTAAGAATTACAAGCCGGAAAAATCGTCGTGACCTCTACATTCCTAAGACCCCTAAGGCCAGTTGGCTAAGAATCTTCTCAGAATTATTTTTTTCGGCGCTTGACCGCAATTCAAAACACGAAGGGGCAGGCGAAATCGCCTGCCCCCGGGGGTGATCGCAGCTTCATGCTTAGCGATTACTGGAGAGCCTTGATCTCCACATTGCGGAACTCGACCGCGTCGCCATGGCCCGCGAAGCCGAAGAATCCCGACTTCAGTTCCTTGCCCGGATGCGGGGAGTTCGCCATGAACTCCTTGACCTCAGCCAGGTCGCCATCCAGGATGATCGAGCCGTTCAGCTCGACCTTGATCTTCGTCCCCTGCACGGTGACTTCCTGGAAGTTCCAGTCGCCGGTCGGACGGTGGTAGCCGCGGTGAGCGGCGATCATGCCGTAAGCCGACCCGTGTGCCTGACGCGGGTCGAGCTTCGCGTACTGCGGATGCTCGGTATCCAGCACCTGCAGCTCGCACATGCCGGCGTAGGCGGCGTCACCCGAGCCCGGGTAGCGGATCGCCAGACCGTTGTTGCCAGCCGGCGGCAGCTTGAACTCGACGCGAGCCACGAAGTCGCCGTACTGCTCCTTGGTATGCAGCACGCCGCCGTGTCCCTTCTTGCAGCGGATCGCTCCGTCGACCAGTTCGTAGTTCTCGACAGCTCCGGCCCAATTGCTCAGGTCTTTGCCACTCGACAGGGCGGTGAACCCTTCGCTGCCATGCTTGCGAAGGATCTCATTGGCCTCGACCGAGCCGATCTCGCGGACCTTGATGTTCCGCCAGCGGATCTCACCACCGTGCGTCTGCAGCTGGACCGGTCCCTTGAGAACGAGCGGAGCCTTGCGGTCCCAGTAGTTCTCCATGATGGCGTGATCGATGATGTGCTTGCCGTTCAGCCAGACGCTGGTGCGGGTGCCGATCTGCTGAATCTTGAACTCGTTCCACTCACCGAAGGGCCGGTCCGCGATCTCACTGGGGTCTTTGCCCGGAGCCCCGGGGCTGTTGTTCCACAGCCCGCCCGACCCTTTGTCCTGACCAGGGGAGAGTTTCTCGGCCTTGTGGTTCCAGATCTGAACCTGCGGATTCGACTTCAGGTAGATCCCGCTGTCAGCCTGCGGAATCGTCTTGTACTCGATGAGAAGCTCGTAATCGCCGTACTTGCCATCCGTTGTCAGGTAGACACCGTGCCCGTCATTGACGAGTTCGCCATTCTCGACGGTCCAGTGGGTCTTGGCATCTTCCTGCCACTTGGCCATCTCGGCATTGCGATCCGCTTCGGGCATCGCTGCCAGCTTGCGGGGATCCATCGTTGACTCGCCATGCCAGCCGGTCAGATCCTTTCCGTTGAAGATCGGCACGAACTCGCTGGCGGGCTTGTCCTCTCCGAATGACACCGCAGCCATCGCGGCTGACAGACAGAATCCGATCCAACTGGTCCGTTTCAAGGTCGACTCCCCAGGTTGCTGAAGACTTGGATGGCGGCAAAACACATAAGCCACGATCACTGCATCCCATCGTACCGAGGGAAGGCGGCAATGTCAGCCGAGGAAAGCAGGTTACGGAGCCTTTTGCAGCCCGGCCTTCGCCCGATCGACAAACATCTGCGCATCCGGGTCCTGGGAATAGAGGTCCACGACACTCTGCCAAAGTGCCTGGGCCTCAGCCACTTTTCCTTCCTGAGCGAGGCGATCAGCCCGGTCCAGTGTGCGTTTCACGAGGCTGTACTGCTCAGGACCGATCTCGGCGTCGTTGATCTCGTTCAATAGATCAGTCGCCAGCTGGTACAGGTCGGCGGACTCGCTGTCCTGCTTCGTCATCCTGGCCAGGCCCTCCAGGACTCGTTTCGACTCCTGAATCTGTCCCAGCGAGCGCAGCTGGACCGCGCGCTGTAGCAGCCGCTCGCCGTCTTTCTCGGGCCCTTTGGCAGACCAGCTGCCGCGGCGACCGAGGAGTGACTTCCGAACTTCATAGAGCCGGATACGATCGAGGTACGGGCCAACCTTCGGTCCCCACGCCTCCGCATCCTGCTCCAGCAGAGGTTCAAAGATCTCACGTTTGGCCCGTTCCCATCCGAGACCAGCATCGGTCGCCATCAGAGCTTCGCCGGTGGCAAACAGCTGTTCGGGGGTCGGAGTCCGATGGTTCCACCAATAGACGCCGCCCGCGATGATGGCTGACAGTGCGGCGACCAGGAACCAGGTGCTGTCGAAAATCTTCTCGATCGTGGTCTGGGTGTTCGTACTCTCCAGGTGGGCCTTCATCAGGTCCCGCATCGCGACGCCCGCCGCCTCGGGATCGGAATGCTTGCCATCCGCAGCCAGGGTCTCATCGGTGCCATCAACGTCCGGAAACTCGTAGGTCCCCGACCCCTGGGCCATCTCGACCTTCTTGGGGATCTCCTGCAGTCTCAGCTGGAGTACGTACGCATCCGGATAGCGGTTGTCCGGGTTCTTCTCCAGGCACTTGCAGATCACTTCATCGAGCCAGTGCGGCAGGTCGGGGATGATCCGCTTGGGGCTGTCGAATTGACCGAACTTGTGCTTCTGCGCAATGTCGAGGGGGGACTTCCCAGTAAACGGAGGCCGCCCGGTCAGCATCACGTACATCACCGCGCCGAGCGAGTAGATGTCGCTGCGTTTATCGACCCGCTTCCCCTGAGCCTGCTCCGGAGACATATATTCGACGGTGCCAATCACCCCCCCGGTCGCGGTCAGCTGATCTCCGGCGAAGACGTGAGCCACGCCAAAGTCGGTCAGCTTGACGATCCCGTTTTTCGCCATCAGCAGGTTGGACGGCTTCAGATCGCGGTGGACGATCCCGGTGTTGTGGGCCGCTTTGAGGGCCTTGCAGATCTGGCCGGCGATCTCAATCACTTCCCGCCAGCCGATCCGGCGTTCCCGCATCAGGCGTTCGGTCAGCGTCTCTCCATCGACGAATTCCATCGAGTAGTAGTAGGTCTCGCCCCACTCGCCACTATCATACATCTCAACGACGTTCTCTCCGGTCACCCGGTGCATCGCCTCGATCTCGCGGGCGAAGCGGGCCACGAACCCTTCTTCATGAGCCATGCTCGCGGGCAGGACCTTCACCGCAGCCAGTTGACCGGTCTCGTCGTGCTTGCCCAGATAGACCGTCCCCATCCCGCCTTGTCCGAGCTTCCGCTCGATCGTGTAGGGACCGACCCGCTCGGGGAGCGCGTTGGACGACGAGGGACGATCAATCGGCGGCATGAATCACTCCGCTCGCGGGGGCCGAGAACCGGACCCGCCAGATGGGGCAGACTCCCTCAGTCTACGGCGTCCCGGATGAAATCAGCAATTCTCTTGATCGCACATGGCAGCCGCCGAGCCGCCGCGAACGCGGACCTCGTCCGGCTGGCCGAACTGGTGCGAGCCCGCCGACCCACGGAAATCGTGGAGATTGCTTACCTGGAACTGGCCGAACCGACGATCCCCCAAGGTGCCGCTCGCTGCGTGGAGCGGGGAGCGACGGTCGTGAAGATGTCCCCCTTTTTCCTCTCGGCGGGGACCCACATCGCAGAAGACCTGACTGGGTTTCGCTCCGAATTCGAGACGCAATACCCCGGTGTTCGCTTTCAGCTCTGCCCGCCACTGGGGCTGCATCCACTGCTGGTCGAGGCGGTCTTTGAGCGTATGAACGAAGAGTGGCAGACGGATTAGATTCCGGCAGGGATCAGCCGCGGCCGCCTTCGCAGCATGTCTCGATGATCGAGTGGCACCGCTCGCAATGCAGCTTGTGTCGGATCTCGATCAGATTCAGTCCGCCGCAGACCGGGCACACGCGGCTGCAGGTCGGGCTGGGCGAGGTCTCTTGTTCGGGTTGCGGCTGGGGAGCGTGCGGGGCCATCGAGTCCATTCCCTGGGGGTGCTGTCGGGTGCCGATCCGTATCGTGACAATTGAACTCGCTCCCAGCTACTGAGTCCGTTGCAATCGGCACAATCGATTATGCCGAAAAGTCCGTGGTGAAATTTGGCAACAGAGCAAGCTCTGTGCAGCCAGCGTAACCCGGAATACTACGTTTGCTACGACCGTCAGAGTTTCTCGGCACGGTCTCATGCCCCCGCATGATCGTCCGGAGCGAAACTGAGGTTGGGGAACGACATGTTGTCACGCTGGATTCTGAACTGTCTGCGGTCTCGCACACGCCGAGCACGCCGGGGCCTGACAGCTGTTGCCGCCTTGGAAAGCCGGGCCCTTCTTGCTGCGCTCTACCCACTGGGGGACACGTTCGCACTGCACAGCCTGCCGAGTGCCACCAAGACGATCTATCTCGACTTCAATGGCGAGACCGTGACGGGCACGATCTGGAATGACCAGACAGCTGGCGATCCGTTCACACTCGCGGCCTATTCCTTTGAGGGCGACAGCGCCTCGTTTACGAACAACGAACTGGAACGCATCCAGAATATCTGGGCCCGCGTCGCCGAGGACTTTGCGCCGTTCGACGTCAATGTCACGACGGCCGAGCCGCCGATTGATGACCTGTTGAATACGGGAGGCGACGACGACCGCTGGGGCGTGCGGGTCATCATCGGAGAGACCTTTGCGCCCGAAGCTGCGCATCCCGGAGCAGCGATCCTGGGTTCATTCAGTGCCGAGTTCGACACCCCTGCGCTGGTCTTCGAAGACAATCTGAATGACGGAGAAGAGAAGTCGACCGCTGAGGCGATCTCTCATCAGGTCGGACGGACGTTGGGCCTCATTCAGGATGGGCGCACGAATCCGATCCAGGCGGAATATGCTGGCCATGGGGCCGGGGCCACTAGCTGGGCTCCCATCATGGGGATCGGCACCAATCAGTCTCTGACGCAGTGGAGCCAGGGAGAATACCTGAACGCCAACAACTTCCAGGATGACCTGGCGATCATCACCTCGGTCAATGGGTTCGGCTATCGAGCAGACGACTTCGGCAATTCGACCGACAGCGCTGCCAAGATCATGGGCTTCGTCAACAACTCGGTCGTCGCACTCGACCAGCCGGGGATCATCGAGCGGAACACCGACGTCGACTTCTTCCGCCTCGAAGTGGGTGACGGACAGGTCGACCTCTGGATCACCGGCGGTCCGGTGGACACGAACCTGGATATCCTGGCGGGGGTCTACAACGCCGATGGCAATCTGGTCGCTTCCTCGAATCCGGCAAACGATCTGACAGCGTTCATCAGCTTCACCGCCACCAACGGCATCTACTACCTCAAGATTGATGGCGTCGGAGCCGGCAATCCCCTGGGGACGGGATACTCCGACTACGGCAGCCTGGGTCAGTACCAGATCAGCGGATCGATTCCGAGCCCCAAGATCCTCAGCGATCAGTCGCTGCCGACGATCGACGAATACACCCCGGCAGGGACCTCGGTCGACACGCTGGAGATTCTGGACCCGGTCATCGGCCGGACGCTCGAGTTCTCAATCCTCCTCGGGAATACGGACGGGGCCTTTGCGATTGACTCCCAGACCGGCGAGATCACGGTGGCGAACCCGTATGCCCTTGACTGGGAGATCTGTCCCAAGTTCGAGCTGCTGGTCCAGGTGGCCGCCTCAGGAGCCGGACCACGAGTGGATCGTGCCAAGGTCACCATTGAGATCAATGATGTCACCACGTACCGCCTGATCGGTGACGTACTCACGGTCAAGGCCACACGCTTCGCGGATGATGTCACCGTGCTGAATACGGGGGGCCTGATCGAGATTCAGAACGGAAACGAACTGATCCAAACCCAGATCCCAGCGGGTGATGTCGCGTCGATCCGCTTCCTGGGTCTAGCGGGGGATGATTCGCTGCAGCTGGATGAGTCCTTGGGGACCGGGCTGCAGAACACGATCCTGGGCGGCAGCGGGAATGACTTCATCGTCGGCAGCCTGGGCCGCGATTCGATTGATGGAGGACTGGGCGTCGACACGCTGTCGTATCATCAGGCCACGAGCGGCGTGACGGTGAATCTGCTGCTGGCCGGTGCCCAGTCAACCGGCGGTGCGGGAATCGACACTCTGCTTTCGATCGAGAACCTGATTGGCTCTGACCACGCGGACATGCTGACCGGCAACGCGCTCAACAATCTCCTCCGCGGAGGAGAGGGGAACGACACGCTCAACGGGGGAGCGGGTCACGATGAACTGGATGGGGAAGCCGGAGCTGATCAACTCCTGGGCGGAGATGGGAACGATCTGCTGCTGTTCGACATCGACGACACGCTGCTCAACGGAGCTGGGGGGATCGACACCGCTCGAGCCCTGGAACCGGAGGGGGCTCTGAACCTCTCCCTCGTGCCGGGCAAGCTGGAGGTTCTTGATCTTCGGCAGTCGACCTTCTCCAACACGCTCAGCGCCGTGGGAGCGACCTGGGGCGTGACGATCCTGGGAGGCAGCGGCAACGACACGATCACCGGTGGTGACGGCAGCGACAGCCTCCTGGGCGGCGGCGGTTCTGATCTCATCAGCGGAGGCAAGGGGAACGATGTTCTTACGTTCGATCAACTCGACACGATCCACGGCGGCGTGGGAACCGATGCTGCCGTCGTGTCGGGGGCCACAGCCGCGATTCAACTGAATCTGGTCACCTCAGCCATTGAAGTGGTCAACGCCTCGGCCTCCACGTTCGACAACCTCTTTGACGCCACGGGGGCGAACACGGCGATCAACATCAGCGCTGGCAGCGGTGCCGACACGCTGATCGGTGGCAACAAGAGCGACCGGCTGTTTGGAGCTGATGGCGACGACACGATCATCGGCAACGCCGGGAACGACACGCTCGGCGGAGGCAACGGAGTCGATACCGTCAGCTATGCCACCGCCCTGGCCAAAGTCACCGTGAATCTGGCTGCGGGGACAGCGACCGGGGGAGCGGGTAAGGATGTTCTGTCCGGGTTCGAGAACCTGACGGGGACCCAGTTCAACGACACCTTGATTGGCAACAGCCTCGCGAACGTCATTCGGGGTGGAGGCGGCCTCGACATCATTCAGGGGAATGGCGGAGTGGATACAATTCTGGTCTGATATCGAATGGCTGGGGCTTTACGCTTTTCGTCGCTAGGATGAGTGGTTTCCTAGTCCACCCTACTCATCCACCTGTGTCCAGCGACTTCCACTTCACCCTCCAGCACACCGATACCACCACGTCCGGCCGGGCCGGGTTGTGGCAGACGCCGCATGGGATCGTGGAAACCCCGGCCTTCATGCCCGTCGGGACCAAGGCCACTGTCAAGGGGGTCTGGCCGGCTCAACTTCGGCAGATTGGCGTCCAAAAGGTCCTGGCCAATACGTATCACCTGGCCCTGCGGCCGGGCTCCGAGGTCGTGCGGGATCTCGGTGGCCTGCACAAGATCATGAACTGGGACGGGCCGATCCTGACCGACAGCGGCGGGTTTCAGGTCTTTTCGCTGGCGGAGCTGCGGCAGATCAATGACGAGCGAGTGGTGTTCAAGTCCCACCTGGATGGGAGTCTGCTCGACCTGACTCCCGAGCGGGCCGTCGCGATCCAGGAAGACTTGGGGGCCGACTGTATTATGTGCCTGGATGAGTGCCCTCCGCATGATGTCTCGCGAGAGCGGATTCGGCAGGCCGTCGACCGCACGACCAATTGGGCGCGCCGCTGCCGCGCCGCCCAGAAGCGGACCGATCAGGCACTGTTCGGGATCGTGCAGGGCGGAACCGACCAGTCACTTCGTGAAATTTCGGCGAAGGGCCTGCTCCCGATTGAGTTCCCCGGGTACGCGATCGGCGGCCTGAGCGTCGGCGAAAAGCCATCCGAGATGTACGACACGCTCGACTTCACCGTCCCGATGTTGCCGGTCGAGAAGCCGCGCTATCTGATGGGAGTCGGTCGCCCGATCGACATTGTCGAAGCGGTCTGCCGGGGCGTTGACCTGTTCGATTGCGTGATGCCGACCCGCAATGCTCGCAACGCAACTGCTTTTACCAGCGTTGGTTCCGTGAAGCTGCGGAATCAGAAGCACACGCGGGATACCGGTCCGCTCGATCCGAACTGCGCGTGCCCAACATGCGCACAATTCAGCCGGGGCTATCTGCGGCATCTCTTCCTGGCGGGAGAGATGCTCGGGCCGATGCTGCTCTCCGTCCATAATTTGGCGTACTACCAGACAGTTGTTCGCGAACTTCGCGCCGCAATCCGGGAGAATCGATTGGCCGAATATCGGGAACGGTTCATGCGGAGTCTTGAATCGTCTCCCGGACAGGCATAGAGTGTTGCCAACCGCCGGATCATTCTGTCTCTTCATCTGTTACGGCGGATTGCCCGGAGATTCCTCCGGTCGACGTTCACTCTTCACCGTCCATTTCGTTCAGAGAGGTCACCCGACAGGCCAACCAGCCTGAGAGGCGACACAGGGAGTTCACAACTCGATGTCCGCAGAACCTGTCATCGAAATCCGCAACCTCACGAAGATCTATCGTGACTTCTGGGGCCGGGCGAAGGTGAAAGCCGTCAATTCGCTCAGTCTGGAAGTCAAGAAGGGTGAGATCTTCGGTCTGCTGGGGCCCAACGGCTCGGGCAAGACGACCACTCTCAAGATGCTGCTGGGGCTGCTCTTTCCTACCGAGGGCGAGATCAAGATCCTCGGCCAGCCGGCTCACGATGTGAGCAAGAACGAGAAGATCGGCTATCTGCCGGAAGAGTCGTACTTGTACCGCTTTCTGAACGCTGACGAGACTCTCGAGTTCTACGGTCGGCTGTTCAACATGTCGTCGGCTCTCCGCAAGGAACGCCGTGACAAGCTGATCGAAATGGTCGGACTGCAGCATGCCCGCCGCCGCCAGCTGAAGGAATACTCCAAGGGGATGACCCGCCGCATCGGTCTGGCTCAGGCTCTGATCAATGATCCGGAGCTGGTGATCCTCGACGAACCAACCAGCGGTATGGACCCACTGGGGACGCGCGAGGTCAAGGACCTAATCCTCAAGCTGCGGGACGAAGGCAAGACCGTCGTGATGTCGAGCCACCTGCTGGCCGATGTGCAGGACGTGTGCGACCGGATCGCGATCCTCTACGGAGGCGAACTCAAGGTTCTGGGTGGCGTGAAGGACCTGCTGGAGTCGAAGGGGGAAACCCAGCTCGTGACCAGCAAGCTCGATCCCGCTGTGATCGAAGAGGTGCGGGCTGTGCTCAAGAAGCACGGAGCTGAACTCAAGAACAGCTCGTCGCCGACGGCCAGCCTGGAAGAGCTGTTCCTGCGAACCGTGGAAGAGAGCAAGGCTCGCCCCGGTCGTCGGTACGCTCCCGGCGAAGCCCCGAAGGCCTGATTTCGCGTGGGGAGGCCGCCGCCCGGCGACCGGCCCCGAATTTCACGCGACGAGCGTTTCGGATTCTGTGACCAGGAATCGTTCTTCTATTTCCTGTTCGGATTCTGGCTGATCACAGAGCCCTCATGGCCGCCGCGTGTTCCGTGTGTTCCTCAATGTGAAAGGGATCGGATCGAGAGATGACCGCGATCTCCAATCTTCTGAAATCACTCAACGAGAATCAGACGCTGATTCGCGTGATGTCCCATCCCCTGGGGCGTTGGGCTGTTGTGCTGACCGTCCTGTCCCTGATGGCGATGTTTGTCGGTCTGACCGGCAGCTGGATCGCCGATGGTCGACGGGGCATTCGAAACTTTGTCGGAGTCGTTGGCCGAGGTCTGCGCGACCTGGTGCTGATTGTTCCTCGTCGCATTTTCGCGATTGCCACCCTGACCGCCCGCGAGTCGATCCGCCGCAAGGCGCTGTGGGTCGGGGCCGTGTTCCTGGTGCTGTTCATGTTTGCAGGATGGTTCATCGGGGATACCACCGATGCGACTCCGGCGAAGAACTACATCAGCTTCGTGATGACCACGGTCCGCTGGATGCTGCTGCCGGTGGCCGTGCTGCTGTCTTGCTGGGGGCTGCCCGCCGACATTCGGGACCGTTCTCTGCACACGGTTGTGACCAAGCCCGTCCGCCGCAGCGAAGTCGTTCTCGGACGCATTGCGGGTTACGTCGCGGTCGTGACAACCCTGCTGTTGGTCGTTTCCGCGGTGGGTTACCTGTGGATTCTGCGAATCGTCCCCGAACGCTCCCAGCGCCAGCTGATCTCACGCGTACCCCAGTACAGCAACGAGTTTTATCTGCTGGGCCCTGAGGGGAAAGCCGCCAACGAAGAGGGTGGCCAGTTCCAGGGGCGAAACGTTGGTGACCTGCTGGACTTCCGCCGGTTCATCGAAGGCGGAACCAAGGAACGCGCCGTCTGGACGTTCAAAGACCTCTCAGAAAAGTCGGTGAGTGCCGATCAGGCCTTGCGGCTGGAGTACCGGTTCGAGGCGTTCCGCTCCTACAAGGGAGATGTCGGTACGGAAATCGAATTCAGCGCGGTGGCCTTCAATCCGAAGACGAACCTGCGGGTGCATCTGGGAACATTTCCCGTCAACGAGTTCTCCACTGAAGTCGTCCACGACCTGACCGTTTACGATGAGCAGGGAAACAAGAAGGAAGAAAAGACCGAGAACCTGATTCAGATTCCGTTGTCGATTCCCTACACAAATGACGCCAGCGAGTCCAAGACTGCGGACTTGTTCAAGGATCTGGTCAACGACGGAGCGCTGACCATCGAAGTCGGCTGCCTGGATGCCCAGCAGTACCTCGGGTCGAATCCGTCGGACCTGTTTCTGCGGCGTCCAGATCGGTCATTTGCGTCGACCTATTGGAAGGCGATCTTCGTCCAGTGGCTGCTGATGGTCCTGATCGTCACGATCGGAACGACAGCCAGCTGCTTCCTCAAGGGGCCCGTGTCGACGCTTGCCACATTCGGGCTGTTGATCCTGGGGAGCTTCCTCAAGAACAGCCTGATCGAGCGTCTCAATCGACACTACACCTCAGGGGACGTCGTGGGTGGGGGCTCGATCGAAGCCTTCTACCGCATCGTGACCGGGATGAACGAGTCGACGCCTCTCGACGATTCTCTCGCCAAACGCATGATCGAGGGGATGGACGGCGCGGTCTACGGCATGCTGTATATCGCCCAGTACATGATCCCGAACATCGCATACTTCGACGGCGCCCAGTATGCCGCCAACGGCTTCGATGTTTCGTGGCAAGGCTGCCTGCTGCCCAGTCTGCTGATCACGATCGGCTTTCTGATACCGGCCTACATCATCGGCTACTTCGGCCTGCAAATTCGTGAACTGGAGGCAAAGTGAACAACCTCACTTCTACTCAACGCAAGTACGTTTACATGGCGGGGATCATTGTCCTGATGATCTTCGTGATCATGCTCGGGCAACCGGCCTCTTCGGCTCCGGGCAGCGGGGGAAAGGTTTCCGACCTGCGCGAGACTTACGATCTGGGCGAGGCCACCCTCGGAAACGTCGACCCCGCCAGTTCCACCATGAACCTGGTGCTGCTCGGCTTTCGCGGTATCGCAGCCAGTATCCTGTGGACCGAGCATGAAGATGCCCGTATGCACAAGGACTGGTCCCTCGTGCAGCGCACAGCCGACTCGATCACTTTGCTGCAGCCGCACTTCAAGAAGGTCTGGGAGTATCAGGCCTGGAACCTGGGCTTTAACGTGTCGGCGGAATGCGACGCGGTGGAAGACCGGTTCTACTGGGTCAAGCAGGGAGCGAAGTACCTGCAGCGGGGAACCGAACGCAACACCAAGTTCCCCGAGCTGTTCTTCGAATGCGGACGGTTCTACGGACAGAAGATCGGACGAGCCGACGAGAAGGAGCAGTTTCGCAAGTTCTTCGTCGTGGACCCCGATCGGGCTCGCTGGCAAGGCAAGGCCGACACCGATGTGAACCCGAAGAACGTCGACAACTATCTGGTCGCCCGCGAGTGGTACCAGAAGGCGAATGACACTCTGGAGTTGCCCGACATCGAGCAGCACAAAATGGATCTGCCGCTGTTCTGGGCGTATCCGACTCACTCTCTCATGGACTACGCCGAAGCCCGCGAAGAAGACGGAATCTTCGATGCCGATGCTCTCAAGGCTTGGGCCGACGGATTCAAGGAGTGGACCGAAAAGTACGGCCAGCGCATCTTCACAGCTGCCGGTAACGGAGCTCGATTCACTCTCGAGGGTGATGAGACAGTACTTGCCAATCTGGCCAAAGAAGACGGCCAGACGCTGGAGTTCAAAAAGCAGTGGCAAGACCGCTATCGGTCGGAAGTTAACTACAACTTCTGGAAGAGCAAGTGCCTGGCCGAACAGAAAGAAGCGATGCTGGCTGTGCGGCGCGACTTCTATGACGGCAAGCGGGCCTTCAAGGTCCGCGGCGATTACGACGAGGCGGGAAAACTCCTCGAACGGGCATTAACGACACTGCAAACTGTCGCGGAGGGGAAAGAGTTCGGGCGAAATAGCGAAGGCAAGCTGAACTTGATGTACTCGGACGGTGACCTGACCGAGGAAGCGCTGAAGGCGATTCTGATTCTGGAGCGCGTCCGCGAGAAACTCCCCGATCAGTTCCCGATGAAAGAGATCTGGGAAGATCCCTACTTTGCCGACAAGCGCAGCGAGCTTCGCGAGAAGTTCAATCGCTGGGCCGGAAACTGATCTCCGCCGGACTGGGATGAACGCATCGAAACAGCGGTTGAGCAGTTTGCTCAACCGCTGTTTTTCGTTCAGGCAAACTCGCCGGGTGGTATCGGGAAGTCGTTCTTCCGGACAAATGGCGATCAGGCAACTCCGATCCTCCCGGAAACGGCTCTCGTTGCCGGAAACAATTTGAGCGGTCTCCGCCCGCAGGGTATCCTCCCGTGTCGGTCCTCCAGTCAGCCCAGGCGGTGCTCGATGATTCAGCTGTCGCTCGTTTCCCGGTTCGTGCGTATCGCCGTCGTGCTGAGTCTGGCGGGACTCTGGTCACATCCCAGTTCCGCCGCCGATGACAAGGACGGCCCGACCTACACCAGCCGGGATGCCGTCGATCCCGACTATGCCTTTCAAGGCGAGTACCGCGGCTTCCAGCGGCCGCGCGAGTCGTCTCGCAGCTCGGAGTCGGTCGCGATTCAAGTGATCGCCCTGGGAGAAGGAAAGTTCGGAGCTGTGAAATACTACGGAGGGCTGCCCGGGGAAGGCTGGCGGAAGCCTTGCAAGTTCGAACTCACGGGAACCCGCAGTGCCGACAGCCTGACACTCCTGGGCGACAACTACGATGCCCAGATCATCGGCTCGACGATGGCGCTGTATTCCAAGGACGGTCGCGCGGCGGGACAGCTTCAGCGTGTCGAGCGTACGAGCCCGACGATGGGAGCCCAGCCCCCCGCAGGAGCCATCGTGCTGTTTGATGGCAGCGGCACCACGCATTGGAAGAAAGCCCAGATGACCCCCGAAGGCCTGCTGAAGGCCGGGACTGAGACGGTGAACGCCTACAACAACTTCCGCCTGCATGGCGAGTTCATGCTGCCCTATAAGCCTCTGGCTCGCGGACAGAATCGCGGCAACAGCGGGTTCTACCTGCAAGGCCGCTACGAGGTGCAGGTGCTCGATTCCTTCGGCCTGGAAGGGATCGAGAACGAGTGCGGCTCGCTGTACCGAACCAAGCGTCCCGATACCAACCTGTGCCTCCCCCCGCTGCAGTGGCAGACCTACGACATCGACTTCACGAACGCGAAGTTCGACGCAGCTGGCAAAAAGACCCAGAACATGCGGATCACCGTCTGGCACAACGGAGTCGCCGTCCACGACTCCGCCTCGATCCCCAATAAGACCGGGGCCGGACTCCCCGAAGGTCCCCAGCCAATGCCGATCAAGCTGCAGGAACATGCGAACCCGGTCGTCTATCGCAATATCTGGTTGATCGACAAAGACCAGCCCGGTGGGGAGTCGATCCCCTGGCTGAACCTGCCACTAGTGGCCCCGCCGGTCGCGGTGAGCCACTGAGCTTCCCCTGATGTCGGACCGGGAGGGCGAGGCTGCTGCCGAGCCGCATGCGCGGGAGTCATCTGATCTCAAAGGTTGTAATTCAGCCGGAGGTTCGCCGGTTCGCCCTTCCGCCCGGCAATGGCTTCCATTCACAGCCACTTGCTGGCCGGTAAGCCGATGGGATACCCAACTCGCAACCTCGCATGGGCTCACCCCAAGTCAAAAACCGAGTGACTCCGCAGAGTCACTCGGTCTGACGATTTGAGTTGTGATCACCCGGCCTACCGAATCATCGACGGGCCATCCCACCCGGCGACTGCTGCGTCCGGTGCCAGGATGTAGATCTCGACTCGGCGATTCTGCTGGCGAGCCGAATCGTCCGTGTTCGCGGAGACCGGTTGGAACTTGCTGTAGCCGGCGACTCCCATGCGGGGCTCATCCAGACCGATCTTGCCCAGCTGGCGAACCACCGCAGTGGCCCGGTGAGCCGACAGCTCCCAGTTGGTTTCGTGTTTGACCTTGGTGCCGGGCTTCACGACCTCGTGATCATCGGTGTGACCGACGACCAGAATGTGGAACTGACGGGCATCCGGGTCGTTCATGATGCTTGCGAACTCTCGCAGCAGCTCGGAACCCTCGGAACGGATTGCGTCGCTGCCGGAGGCGAACAGCAGGTCCCCGTTGAAGCGGCTGACTCCGGTGACCGGGTCGAACTCGAACTCGGGGTACTTCTTGGCCAGCTCTTCAAACCGCCGATTGGCGTTGCCGCCCAGCGGATTCTTCAGACCGGCCAGCATGCTGGAGTACTTGTCCTGCAGCTGGGACCGCTCGGAGTTCAGATTGGCCAGCCGCTGATTGGCGATGTCCAGATTCTGCTGCGCCGCAGCCAAGGACTGCTGCAGTTGATCGTTCTCCTGAGCCAGGTGGCCAGCCATTTCGGCCTGGCCCTGCAGTTCCTGGTTCTGGCGATACAGCTGGAGTGTGCGCAGCTGAGAATGCCGCAGATGGTCCTTCTTGCGACGACCGTGCAGGCAGCAGCCCTGGCTGAGTACCAGAGCGGTCAGGAGCAGACCAGAGATGAGAGAGCGATGAAAGCGGGGCATCGAGTTCTCCGGAATCCAGGACGAAATCCCCGAGGCCACCCGGTCCGTAGATAGACCGGGAGCGGCCTCCTGAGGAGTTCGCACGAATCGGATACTGGGGGAGGATCGAAGACGAGTCCCTCGCAACGCGAGGGATCGATCGCAGCAGGTGCGGGCGGGGTGGCTCGCGGAAACTGCCGCTGGAGGGGTCGCGGCGAGCCGCCCGGACGGGTGACTTACCACGAAATCGACTTGTAGGCCCTTTTTGACTCAAGGACCAGACAATCTCTGCCGATTCACGCGGTTTCGGCATCTTTCGCCGAATGGAACTGTCTATCATACGGCTGTGCGACGCACAGATTTCCGCGTGTTCCGGGGGAGGGCGTGAACCTAACCTTCGGCTGTGCGTCAGCTTCCGTCAACACCCCAGTTTTCACCCCGCCGCATATGAGTCAGCCGACCCGCGATCTCCTGGAAACCTTTCCGAACCCATTCCCCCAGCGGGACTACATCGTGGATACGGTCTGCCCGGAATTCACCTCGATGTGCCCCAAGACCGGACAGCCCGATTTCGGGACGCTGACGATTACCTATATTCCGGATCAGGTCTGCTACGAGCTGAAGTCGCTGAAAATCTACCTGCAACAGTACCGCAACCACGGGGCCTTCTACGAGAACGTCACGAATACGATTCTGGACGACCTGGTGGCTGTGACCCAGCCCCGGTGGATGAAGATCTCAGCCGACTTTACGCCGCGCGGCGGGATTCGGACGACCGTAATCGTCGAGCACGGGCAGGGCCCCGCACCGCGCCCTCACTTCTGATTCGGAATCAGCGGACCCGCGACGAAAGCGATCTCCAGCGCCAGGGACAGCAGCAGTCCGCCCGCAAAGATCACCCAGCGAGTCGGCCTGCGCGGCAGACCGATCAACGCTGCGTAGCCCTCGACCACGGGCCCGGCACAGAAGCAGAGATTCGCCCCGACCGCCCCCTCCAGGACCTGCGTCGTGAACTGCGGCTGGTCGAGAAACTGCTTCAGAAACGGGATCATCGCCAGCCCGAGAACGACGTTGTAAACAATCCGCAGCTGCTCCCAGCGACGAAAGACCTCATCGGCTGAATCGAGGGCGGAGCCCGGTGGTGGCAGTTCGGCTTCGGACATCAGCTCTCTCCTCGAAAACGCTCACCCTGAATCGTCAGTACCAGATTCCGCGCCGACGCCCGGCTGCGGTGCTCACAGAGATAGATCCCCTGCCAGGTCCCCAGCGCCAACTGCCCGCGCAAGATGGGGATCAGCACGCTGCTGCCCAGCAGTACCGACTTCACATGCGCCGGCATATCGTCCGGCCCCTCGTAAGTATGCTCGTACGGAAAGTTCTCCGGAGCCAGCTGATTGAAGACCGCTTCGAGATCGGTCCGCACCTCGACATCGGCGTTCTCACTAATCGTGACTGAGGCTGATGTGTGCTGGATAAAGACCTGCAGTTGCCCGACCTCAAACTTCGCGAGTTCCGGAATCGCCTCCAGAATCTGCCGCGTCACCAGATGAAACCCCCGCCGAAACGGGCCGAGGGAGATCTGCGTCTGATGCCAGGCCATGGGGAGGTTCCTTCAACGGATCGCCCGACTTGTACTGCTCGGGCTGAGATCGGTCAAACGAGGATCGCCCGGCACATGGCTAGAAATGAGCTATTTCTGCGACCCATTCAATCCTTGGCAATCGGCTGAATGGGGAAGATTGGTGTCAGTAGTGGCGACGTAAGCTCGTCCTTGAATCTGAGCGAGAATCGCTGACAAGCATTTATCAGGAGTTGATTCCAGTCTCCGCGAATCTCGGGCAGCCCCGATTCCGCCGAATGTCGTGTCAACTTGCGAATTAAGACAGCGTCACCTGTCCACCGTTCAGCACATAGGACTTCCGAGCCAGACGGATTCAACAGCCTTGGTGTAGCGAACCAACCACCTCTTTGTGACCAAATCGTCTCTTCAACCTCCCAGACATCGGTCGAGGTTTCCACCCACCAATGGAGACGATCCCCAGTGACTGTCACGAGCCGTTTCCCGTCTGCAGTAAACATCGCGACCAAGACCGTAGAATCATGATTGAGGGGACGTCCGAGGGGGAGTCCGGTCGCCGCACTCCACATCTGTGCAGTCTTCTCATCTGCCGTGACGATACGTTGATCGTCGGGACTGAACTCCGAATGGGTTCCTGAAGAACTATACATCATCGGCTCCCCGACGGTTTGGCCACTGGCAACTTCCCACATCTGGCCGTTGTAGAGGGAGCGTGTCAGCACTTTTCGACCATCAAAACTGAATTTCAATTGATCAATACCTTTCGAATACATCCAAGGTTTTCCGACACGTCCGCCTGTGGCTGCGTCCCATACCCGTACGGTCCGGTCACCACTGCAGGTAACGATACGATTACCATCGGGACTGAATATCGCCTGATTGAGACGACTCGAATGTTGAAGGGAACTGCCGATCGGCTGGCTTGTGGCCACTTCCCACACCTGAGCAGTCGAGTCGTTGCTCACTGTGACGACTCGTTGACCGTCCGGAGAGAACGTCGCCTGCATCACTTCCCCTTCGTGTCGAAGCGGGACGCCGACAAGTAGACCAGCGGAGACGTTCCAAACTTTGGCTGTCTGGTCTGCGCTGCAGGTGACTACTCTTTCGCTGTCGGGGCTGAACTCAATCTGCGTAATTCTCTTCTCATGTTGCAGTGGAACTCCCATTCGTTGTCCAGAGGCAGCATCCCAGATTTGCAGCGCACTTCCCGCTCGGGTGACCATGTACTTCCCATTTCGGCTGAATACCGCCTGCACATGCTCGTTGTGAGCATCAACGCGAGTTCCGAGCGGTTCGCTCAAGGTAACATCCCAGAGGCGGGCTGTGCCCCCGGAACATGCAGTCAAGACCTGCTGATCGGTTGGACTGAAATCGGCAACATAGATAACCCCTTCGTCTCGCAGTGGACCACTCAGCGGCTGACCTGACTCCACACTCCATACTCGACTGACGGATTGCATGCTGGCAGTCGCAACGCGTTTGCCATCCGGGCTCAACGCGACCTGACTTGGGTAGTGATCAGAAAGTATGGGGTTCCCAATGAGCTTGCTCGTGGCGACATCCCAGACACGGATCGTATTGCTGCGATCTAAATCGCTCACAGATGACACTGCCAGCCACTTCCCGTCTGGACTGAACGCCATGCTGCTGACAGGACCTTTCTGCACAAGAGGATCTCCCACAGGCTGCATGGTCTGCAAGTCCCATAACTGTGCGACAGAATTCTTGTCAGAAGTGACGACATGCAGGCGATCTGGACTAAAAACCGTGAGCTCGCGTTCGTGATTCAATGCATCACCGACCATTTGTCCTGTCGTCACATCCCAGTTCTTGACAGTCGATTCGTCACTGGTCGTCACACGCTGCCCATCGGGGCTGAGAATTGCACGATTGACAACACTGTCGGTTTGAAGCGGGCCACTTACCAAATGACCGGTCGTCGAGTCCCAGACTTTGGTGGTTTTGTCAAAACTGCACGTCACCACACGTCGACCGTCCTTGCTGAAAGCGGCGCGTTTGACTTGCCATCCATGCTGCATGGGATTGCCTATTGGCATACTGGTCCGCACGTCCCACACTCGTGATGTCTTGTCCCAGCTGGAGGTCACTACCCGCTCTCCATCCAGACTGAATGTCACGTGAGTCACCGGGCCGTCATGCTTCAATGGGGCGGTGACGGGCTGACCTGTCTGAGCGTCCCATACTCGGGCTGTTTTGTCGAAGCCTGCGGTTGCAACGCGCTTTCCATCCGGGCTGAACTCTGCGTGATAAACGTACTCGTTGTGCCGAAATGTGGTTCGAATGCTGGGCAAGCCCGCCGTCCAGACTCGGCGCAACTGAAGCATTGCTTCGGGGGTCACCTGAACGCTCAAGGACTTGAGCCACAAAACAGCGGCCTCGTCCCGAGGACGCTCAACTGACGCAATCCTGGCGTGCTTGTTCCACTCTTCGACGGACAACTGCGCGAAGCAGCTTCCTGCCGCATGGACTGAGAGGGTCAGCCAGACGATACAGACAACATCTCGAACCCAGCGAGCAAAGCGCTGATCACACATAGTGGCTCCTGGACCGACTTCAACAGGCGACATCCAGTCAGATCAGGCTGCTTCCGGCTCGTTACCACATCCCCTCCACAAACACCGTCTGCTCCCGATCCGGCCCGATCGAGACGATCGTGACCGGCAGGGCCATAATCTCGGCGATGGTGTCGATGTAGGCTCTCGCTTCCTTCGGGAAGTCGCTCAGCTTGCGGACGCCGGTGATGTCTTTCTTCCAGCCGGGAAGCTTGCGGTAGATCGGCTTGGCCTTGGCCAGGTCTTCGATCTGGCTGGGGAAGTCGGTCGTTCGCTCGCCGTCGATTTCGTAGGCCTCGCAGATCTGCAGCTCGTCCAGCTTGCTCAGCACATCCAGCAGCATGACGGCGATGCAATCGACGCCGCTGATCCGGGCTCCGTAGCCGGTGGCGATCGCATCGAACCAGCCGCAGCGGCGCGGGCGGCCGGTGACGGTGCCGAATTCGTTCCCTTCCTTGCGGATATGCTCGCCGATCTCGTTGACCAGCTCGGTCGGGCAGGGGCCGCCGCCGACGCGGGTCGTGTAGGCCTTGACCACGCCGATCATCTTCTCGATCGCCCGCTCCGGGACGCCGCTGCCGGGGTGAATGCCGCAGCCCGAGCTGTTGGACGAGGTCACGTACGGGAACGTTCCGTGGTCGATATCGAGGAGGCTCCCCTGGGCCCCTTCGAACAGCATGCTCTTGCCGCTCTTGAGGGCCTTGTGCAGGAAGGTCGTCGTGTCGATCACGTGCGGGCGCAGCTGATCGGCGTAGGTTTCGTACTCGTTGTAGATCTCATCGACGTCGAACTTTATCGACGGGTCGAGAGCCGAGAACAGCGTGTTCTTCTGGGGGATGATCTCTTCCAGCCGGCGACGCAGCTGATCGGGGCGGATCAGGTCGCCCATGCGGATGGCGTGGGTGCGTCCCGCCTTGTCGCGGTAGCAGGTGCCGATCCCGCGGCCCGTGGTGCCGATCTTGTTCTCGCCACGATTGCGTTCGTAGACAGCTTCCTCTGCGACGTGATACGGGAAGATCACATGCGCACGGTCGCTGATCTTCAGGTTCTGCCCGATCGGAATCCCGCGCGTGGTGATCGAGGCCATCTCACCCAGCAGAGCCTTGGGATTGATGACCACGCCGTTCGAGATCACCGACGTGATCTCGGGACGCAATACCCCGGCGGGCAGCAGCGACAGCTTGTAGGTCTGTCCCCCGAACTTCACGGTATGACCGGCGTTGTTCCCGCCCAGATACCGCACCACGATGTCGTGACGGTCGGTCAGAAGATCGACGATCTTCCCCTTGGCTTCGTCGCCCCACTGCAAACCGATGACGGCTGTCACTGCCATGACCAAGACTCTCCCGCTGGCGGGGTTCCCCGCGCAGCCACACTCAACCCGTCGCGCCCCTCACGGACGCGCAAGCGGTCCATGGTAATCGGGCAGCGGTCGAATGTTGAGCGAGCAAGGCCCCTTGGCGAGAAATCGTGCGAAAAGATGGGGCTGCGGCCGGAATGGCCGTCAGGCGATGATCTCTTTGACCACGTGAGCCCCCTCGACGCCCGTCAACCGAAAGTCGAGCCCCGCATGGCGATAGGTCAGACGCTCGTGGTCAAAACCCATCAGATGCAGGATCGTGGCGTGGAAGTCGCGGACGTGGACCGGCTTCTCGGCGGCTCGCAGGCCGATCTCGTCGGTCGAGCCGTGAACGATCCCCGGCTTCACCCCGCCCCCCGCCAGCCAGGAGCTGAAGGCCCACGGATGGTGCTCGCGGCCCTTGGCGTCGGCCGTGTTATTGAACGGCGTCCGCCCGAACTCCGTCGTCCAGACGACCAGCGTGTCGTTCAGCATCCCCCGCTGCTTCAGGTCGCGCAGCAGCGCAGCGATCGGCTGGTCGACGTTCTTGGCCAGCGGGACGTGGCTCATCATGTCGCCGTGCGCGTCCCAGTTGCCCGAGGAGCCCGTATCGATCAGCTCGACAAACCGCACCCCGCGCTCGATCAGTCGCCGAGCCGCCAGACACTGCCAGCCGAAGCCGGTCTTCTGATCGCGATTAACGCCGTAGCTGGTGAGCGTGGCTTCGGTCTCCTGATTGAAGTCAAAGGCATCAGGCACAGCCATCTGCATGCCGAACGCCGTCTCAAAGGTCCGCAGGCGAGCCGCCAGCTGGGGGTCGTCTTCGTGTGCGGCGAGGTGCTCGGCATTCATTTCGCGGAGTGCGGCCAGCTCCAGCTGTTGTCGATCCGTGGGCACGCGTGGTTTGACGTTCGCGACTGGCTCCGCCCCGGGCACGACAAGTGTTCCCTGATGAGCCCCCGGCAGAAAGTCGCTGGCGTAGACCTGCGTCCCGGCATAGGTCTGCTGCGGAGCGATCACCACAAACCCCGGCAGGTTGCGGTTGAGGGTGCCCAGCCCGTACGTCATCCACGACCCGATACTGGGCCGCGAGAACGTGAACGACCCGGTGTGCATCCCGAGCGTCGCGTTGTAATGGTTCGAGTGCGACGTGTGCATCGAGCGAATCAGTGCGATGTCGTCCACGCACTCAGCCACATGCGGAAAGAGCGAGCTGACTTCCGTCCCGCATTGACCATGCGGCGCGAACTCCCACTGCGGCTTTTTGAGAAAGATCCGTTCGTAACCGGGCCGGTCCTTGATCTCGGGGTGGTCGGCCTTGATCTCTTTGCCGTGCTGCTTCGTGAGTTCCGGCCGCGGGTCGAACGTGTCGACGTGCGAAACCCCGCCGGTCATGAACAGGAAAATGACGTTCTTGGCCTTCGCCGGAAAATGCGGATCGCGCGGGGCCAGCGGATCGCCGGCATCGGCCAGGAGCTGCTGCACGATGCCTGGAAACAGCAACGATCCAGCCGCTGCGGACCGGAGGAACGAGCGGCGGGAAGCCACGGGTGAGCGCGCGTGTTGGGTCATGATCGCTTACTCCACAAACAGGAATTCGTTACTCGCGAGCAGGACGCGGGAGAGGGCCGACCACTTCTCCGGCAAGTCGCCGGGATAGCTCTGCAGGAATCTCTGGCAGCGATCGCGCTCCGCCTGCGTCGGCGTTCGCTGGAACAGTGTGAGGTAGGCCTGAGCCAGGCGAGCATCCTCTTCGGGCGTCTTGAGAACGTTCGTCGCGAGGGCCCCAGCCTGGGCGTGGAAGAACGGATCGTTGATGAAGTACAGGGCCTGCGTCGGCACGGTGGTCGATTGTCGCGACGGGGTCGAAGCGTTCGGGTCCGCCCCATCGAACAGGGCCAGGAACGGATGCCGCCGCTGCCGCTGGACCATCATGTAGGCACTGCGGCGGTTCGTCTCGTAGACCGCGTTGAACGGAGCGTGCTGCGAGAACCCCCAGGTCTTCTCGTCCGGAAACGGATGCGCTTCCCCGGGAGTCAGGTCGAGTGTCCCGGACGTTGCCAGGAGGCTGTCGCGCAGCTCCTCGGCAGCGAGACGTCGCCGGCTGAAGTGCGCCAGCCAGCGGTTGTCGGGATCACTGGAGTGCGGAGTGGCGCTGGCTCGCCGGTAGGTGGCTGTCTGCAGAATCAGGCGGTGCATCGCCTTGATGCTGTAGCCGCTCTGCACGAAACGAGATGCCAGGAAGTCGAGCAGCTCGGGATGGGTTGGTGACTCGCCCCGCGCGCCGAAATCGTTCGACGATCGGACAAGGCCGCGCCCGAAATGCCACTCCCAGATGCGGTTCACAATCACGCGGGCCGCCAGCGGATGCCGAGAGACCCAGTCGCTGAGCTCCCGCCGACCGCTGCCAGCGGCTTCAGGAACTTCCGTTCCGCCAAAGACTGAGAGCCAGCGCCGGGGCACTTCGGCGCCCAGCTTCTCGGGGTCACCGCGTTCGTGCAGCTTCGTGTTCTTGGCCTCGCGATCGACAACCGCGTAAGCCACGGGAATAACGGGTGCCGGTCCCGCGTCCGGCACCGCCGTCGATGCGCTGCCTAGTTCTGCCAAGGCCAACCCGAGTTCAGGAGCGGCCAGATGCGACAGCTCAAAGGCCACTCCATCCAGCCCTGCGGGATGAGCATCCGCCACACGCCCAGTGAGCCGCAGCTCGCCATCGACCGGGCTGGTCCAGGCCACAGCCACCGGTTTATTAGGACCCGGATGGACAAAGAACGATCTCGCGGGCAAGGTCGTCCAGACCGGCACCGGTTCCGCAGCTGCGTTCACAAACACCGAGGGAACGTCGCCGAAGCTCCACGACTTCAGTTCGCTCCGCCCCCCATTGGAGTTGCGGGTTTCGTTCAGGAATGCAGGAGCAGGCGACAGCTCCAGAAAGCTCCACTGGGCCTCGTGCTGGTCGGACCACGAGTTCCCTTTGAGCAGGTCGGGCACGAGGTTGGCCACGCTCCAGGTCCGCTGGTCTCCGGCGGTCTCCTGGATCGACCATTCCACCAGCGTGCTGTCGGCTCCATGATTCTCGTTGGGCAGGACCGTCAGCAGCAGAAGTTCACCGCGTTGCAGCTTGACCTTCTGCTCGAAGGGAACCGAGCCTCCTTCGGCAACCGGGGACTGAGCCAACACGTGCTTCGACGTCGTCCACGAAGACTCGATCTTGGCCTTCGCTGGTTGGATCGCGGCTTGTCGCCGCTGCTTTTCGGCTTCAACTTGGGCGACCTTCTCCTGCCACGGTTTCATCAAAGCCTCGACTTCGGGCTGAGGCAGCAGCGGGACCAAATCGCGCGGCTGGCCCTTCGGTTCACAGCCGGGGAAAGCGAACTTGGTACTCTCGAAAATCCCATACAGAGCGTAGTAGTCATCGGTCGGAACCGGATCGTACTTGTGGTCATGGCACCGGGCACAACCGAGGGTCAGGCCGAGAAAGTTCTTGCCGAGGTTGTCGATCACATCCTCGTGGGTCAGGTACATGTCTTTGTCGATATCGTGACCGAAGCGGCGGGCAATGGCGAGATATCCCGTCGCGATGATCCCGGCGGCATGCTCTTGAGGGCTGGCGTCCCGCGCGAGCAGATCACCCGCCAGCTGCAGGCGGACGAACTGATCGAACGGCATGTCGCGCTGGAAAGCGTCGATCACCCAGTTGCGATAGCGCCAGGCATGCGGCAGCGGGCGATCCGTGTTCTCGCCCGCTGTGTCGGCATAGCGCACAACATCGAGCCAGTGACGCCCCCACTGCACCCCGTACTGCGGCGAATCGAGCAAGCGGTCGATCAGCTTCGAGAGTGACTCCGGAGAGTCGTCAGCGACGAACGCGCCCACTTCGGCTGGCGTCGGAGGCAAGCCAGTCAAATCATAGGTCACCCGCCTGATCAAGGTCCGGCGATCCGCTGCTGGTGCAGCTGTCAGACTGTGGCGATCAATGTCACGCTGGATCAGATCGTCAATGTGTTTTGCGTCAGCAGCGATATCCATTTCCGGCGGCTGTGACAGTGGCTGAAACGCCCACCAATTCCGAGCGTCTTCGCGTGACATCCCTCCCAGCTGATCGGTCCCATCGCGCGGGTCGGGGGCTCCCATCTCGACCCACTTGGTGAGAATCGCGATCTCCTCATCCGGGAGCTTGCCGCCCTTGTCGGCGGGCGGCATCTGCATCGTCCGATAGTGGATCGCGTCGATCAGTGGACTCTCATCGGGCTTCCCCGGGACGATGGCCTGGCCCGCTTCGCCGCCTTTCTTCCATCCATTGGCGGTCGCCAGCGACAATCCCCCGCTGGCCTTGGTCCCGCCGTGGCACTCGAAGCAGCGTTTGACGAGTAGTGGCCGGACCTCTTTCTCGAAGAAGTCGCGACCTTCCGCCGAGATTGTCTCGGTCGTGGGTTTATCCGCGCCGACCGATTGGCCCGTGGCGAGCCAACCGAGAACGGCGAAAGCCAATAGCGAACGACTGGTGAGCTGTATTCGTGGAAGCATCAGATCCGCTCCTTGTGGCTCTCAATATGCTTACGCAGTTCGGCAGAGGCAGCTGCGACGCGGCCTTTGGCCAGTTCATCGACAATCCGCTCGTGGCTGTCGATGCCGGTCTTCCACTCGGCCTTCTTCACGCTCTCGCGGAAGCGCTGGAAGAAGACATGCAGCAGTTCCCCAAAGGCCACCAGAGGTAGCAGCCCGCTGGCCTCCAGCAGAGTCTGATGAAACTGGATATCCAGCGCGACCCACGTCTTCAGGTCGCGAGCCGTCCGAAACTGCTCGACGAGCTCCCGCAGCTGAGCCTCAATCGCCGGATCACTCTTCATGCGCTGCACGACATGCGGCAGGACACCGGTCTCCAGAATGACGCGGCTGTCAATCAGCTGGTGCGGGTCGGCATCGAGCAGGCCGGCGTGAAAGCCCAGGTGCTCAGTCACACGCTCCATGTCGATTCGTCCGACCGAGAGCCCCACGCCGGTCTTCGACTCGACGATCCCGAGAAACTCGAGCGACTTCGTCGCCTCCCGGACGCTGAGCCGGCTGATGCCGAAGGTCTCGGCCAGCTGGCTCTCCGTCGGCAATCGATCTCCCGAGGAGAGCTTGTGCGAAAGGATATACTGCTGGATCTGCGCGGCAGCTTGATCGCGCACCTTGGGGCGGCGAAGCGTTCTCATGGTTCATCCTGCGAGGTTGCGGCGCCAAAACGACACCGATAGATTATCTGACAATCAGATGGTCCACAAGATTTGTCGATGAGTCTCATCGACGCCTCTCGGTGCCTCGACTCCGAGCCACGGAATCCCGTGAGAGGTGTGGGCTGGTGCGACAGTTCAGGTCGCAGTCGCCGTGTTCTGACATTTCCAATGTCATCTGGGGAGAAGCCGTAATGATGTCAACAACTGCCTGGCTCCGGCGGGTGGCTACCCTGTTCGTTTTGGGCCACTGTGCTGGTGCCCGCTGCGAAGAGCCGCGATTTGTCGATCACTCGCTGCTCATTGCACCCGAGTATCCGTGTACCTGGCCGAGCCATCCGTTTCCCCGGTTTGCAATCATTCATTCCCGGACGATCGGGCCGGAGTCGGCCTACAACATCGACACTCTGCTGATCGACGGAAACACCGGGACTCAGCTCGACGTGCCGCCGCACTCGGTCGCCCGCCCCGAGCTGAAGCGTGAGAAGTCCGGCCTGCTGGGGCTGGCCTATACGGACAAGATCGAGCCGTGGCAGTTCGGGGGTGAGGCCTGTGTCGTCGATGTGCGCGACCTGCTGGATCAGGCTCCGAACGGGACCAGTCCGCTGGTCAGGCCGGAACATGTGGAGCGGTTTGAGAAGCAGCATCGCCCGGTGCGATTGGGAGATGTGGTTCTGTTTCGCAGTGGATACTCGGACAAGTACTACCAGCCCCTGCCGGAAGGGCGACGGTTCATCGCCGAAATCCTGGATCGCAAGGCTCCGGGGTACCCCGACCCGGACCCGGACTGTATGGAGTTTCTCGGGAAACGCGGTGTGCTCGCGCTGGGGACTGACAGTGCCAGCATGGGGCCGCTGCCCGATCTGGCTGAGCCGACGCATTACGCCGGACTGAAGTACGGCATGATCTGGACCGAGGGAGCAACGCGACTCGGCGAGCTACCTTCCACCGGGGCGTTCTACTGTCTGCTGGGGCCGAAGCACGAAGGGGGGCCGTACGCAGAAGGTCGAGCCTTCTCAGTCGTCGGCGGCGAATTGCCTCAAAAGTTGATCGATGCCTGTCGCGACAAGCGAGCTGTCGATCTGTCACCGACGCTGTCGCCGAAGTTGCCACTCACCTCGCCGGGAGTCGGGACGGGAAATCATCGGCAGACCTATCTGAAGATCGATTTTCTGTACTCCGAGTATCTCGATATGTGGCATCACGGGCATCTGATGGACTCGATGGCCGGGACACATCTGGTGCCGCCCGCTTACGCGCTGCCCGCCACGAAGGACCCGGTTGAGTATGCCCCGGAAGTTCGCGGCTGGTTGAAGGAGTATGAAGCCCAATATGGTCCCCGCGGCATCAGCACGATGACCGCCGAGCGTGTGCCGCTCGACTGGACCAGTGGCGAGGCCCGCGTGATCGATGTGCGCTCGCTGATCGGCACGATCCCGGCCAACAAGTTTCCTGCCTCACCGGAGATCACCGTCGCCCACATCAAGGCGTATGAACAAGACCACGGTCCTCTCGCGCCGGGCCAGGTGGTCGTGTTCCACACGGGCCACGTGGCGGCTCATCTTCACCCAGCTCCGGACGATACCGGCCTGTGGCTCGACCCACTCACGGGAAAGTCCGAAGGCTGGCCCGCCCCCGGCCCAGACGCGATTGTCTATCTGAAGGAACGCGGAGTCCGCTGCGTCGCGACCGACGCCCCGGACCTGGGCGGAGTCGATCCACGCCGAGCCCTGATGACCTACTGGGCACTCGGCTCCCGAGAGATGGTCGGGGTCGAGTTCCTGGTCAACGCCGACAAGATCCCAGCGAAGTCTTACTTCCTCTTCGCGCCACTCAAGATTCGCAACTGCCACGGGGGACCGGGGAGGGCGATTGTGGTTGGGCCTTAGTCCGAGCGGTCAGCGATCAGCTTTCAGCGGTCAGCCAGCAAAGGTGCCGAGATGCTTGAGGATTGCATGCCACTTTCCATGACTAAGGACCGATGACCAATGACTCCATCCATCCCCCCTTGGACCGTCGCAGACCTGCCCGCTCCACAGCCGATAGGCTGGCGGAACCTCGCCGGTTTGATTGGTCCGGGGATTGTGATGTGCGGCATCCAGATCGGGGGCGGGGAGTGGCTCTTCGGGCCGGCGATCACAGCCAAATACGGCGGTGGGCTGATGTGGATCGCCACGGTCGCGATCGTCCTGCAGGTCTTCTACAACATCGAGTGCGGTCGTTACGCCCTGTACACCGGCGAGCCTGTTTTCACGGGCTTTATGCGGACCCCACCCAGCCCGGGGTTCTGGATTTCTGTCGCGCTGCTGCTTAGCCTCAGTTCGCTGATTCCCGGGTTGTCGACGAACGCAGCTGTGACGATCGCCTCACTACACTTCGGTCGACCGCCGACTCCGGATGACTCATTCTTGGTGAACACGATTGCCTATGTCTGCCTGGGGCTGGTGGTGCTGCCCGTGCTGGTTGGCGGCAAGGTCTACAACGTGCTGCAGTGGGTGATGACTGCCAAGGTAGTGACCGTTCTGGGTTTTTGTCTGATTGTCGGGCTCACGCTGGTCAGTCGTGAAAGCTGGGGAAATGTCTTCAGCGGTTTCCTGAAGTTCGGCAACGTCCCGGTGGCCGGTCCCAATGGACAGGACCAGGTCGTCAATGCCTTCAGCCACTACTCGCAGCAAGGGGTCTGGCCAGCGGTCGCCATGGGGAACATTGCACTGCTGGGAGCCTTTGCGGGATACGCAGGAGGCGGCGGGCTGAGCAACTCGACCTACAGCAACTTCGTCCGCGACAAAGGCTGGGGCATGGGCAGCCGCGTGGGAGCGATCCCCAGCGCCATCGGCGGGCGTCAGGTCACGCTGAGCCATGTCGGCAGCGTCTTTCCAATCACCGAGGAGAACCTGCGGCGCTGGAAGGGCTGGTGGCAATACATCATGACTGACCAGGTGCTCATCTGGGCGCCCGGGTGCTTTATGGGGATGGCGCTGCCGGCACTGCTCTCGATGGAGTTCGCGCCGCATTCGCCGATGTACGGCCGCGATGTCCCCTACTCGCAGTCGCTGATCGTGGCGGACGGCATGCTGCATGCCCCGGGGCTGGGAGCCTGGGGATCGGTCTTGTCGATTGTCTGCCTGATCGTCGGGCTGCTGGTCTTTCTGCCGAGTCAGATGTCGATCGTGGATGACATCGCGCGGCGCTGGACCGACATCATCTGGTCCTCGAACCAGACGATTCGCGGCAAGTGGTCGTCCGACCGGGTCTGGATCATCTACTACGGAATTCTGGCGATGTATGTCCTGTGGTCGTACATCATGGCCACGATCTTTCTGATGTTTGGCGACGCCCCGGCACTGATGGTTACGGTGATCGCGAACGTCAATAATCTGGCCCTGGGCGGGACGGCGTTTCACGTGCTGTGGATCAATCGCCGCTTTCTTCCTCCGGAATTGCAGCCCCGCTGGTACAGCCAGGTCGGCATCGCCTGTTGCGGGCTGTTCTATCTGGGGCTGGCGGCGATTGTGTTTGTCGCCAAAGTCTGGCCGCTGATCTCTGCGGGAGCTGCTCGATGATGACCTCTCTGTTTGATCTTTCGGGCCGTGTCGCCGTTGTCTCGGGAGCCGCTCAGGGCCTGGGACAGGCCACCGCCCTGGCCCTGGCTGAGCACGGGGCGAACCTCGTCCTCATCGATCGGAACCGCGACGGGGCCGAAGCCACCAGTCAGCGGATTCAGTCCCTCGGTCGTCAGACGCTGGTGACCGGCACCGATGTCTCTGACCCGCTGGCTGTCCGCGAACTGTTCGAGCAGGTCGATGCGACGTTCGGGCGGGTCGACTTCCTCGGAAACATTGCGGGCGATGGTCATCTCGCCAAGCCGGAAGATCTCACGATCGCTGACCTGCAGCGGGTGCTGCAGAATCTGGTGATCGGGCGGTTTGCGATGTGCCAGGAGGCGGGCCGCCGGATGCTCGCTCAAGGCAGTGGCTCGATCATGAATATCGGCTCGCTGGCCAGCTCAACGGCTCTGGGGCGCGGGCATGCGGCCTACAGCATGGCGATGGGAGCAGTGATCCAGATGACGCGCGAGCTCAGTACCGAATGGAGCCACCGCGGCGTGAGGGTGAACTGCGTGACCCCCGCTCAAGTGGTGAACCCCAGCCTCGAAGCCCGCATGGCAGCCGACCCGACACTCGAAGGCCGGTTCTTGCGGGGCATTCCCGCCGGTCGACTGGGGCAGCCGAAGGACATCATGGGGCTGGCGGTCTTTCTGGCCTCCGACAGCTCCGAGTGGATCACAGGAGCCATCATCCCGATGGATGGCGGCAACATGGCTATGAATGCGGGCGGAACTGCAGGGCATGAACATCGTCCTGTTCAGTCGTTTTGCGGGGAGAACAAGTGACCGTCATGAATCCGTTGCAGACCGTTTCTGAAGACCGAATCCTGACACTCTACCGGACGATGCAAGTCATCCGGCAGACCGAGGAGGAACTGGCGCGTTGTCACCAGCGCGGGCTCATTCACGGTGCGTGCCATACCTATGTTGGGCAGGAGGCGATTGCGACCGGTGTCTGCTCGCATCTGACCTCGCGGGATCCGGTGTTCTCGACGCACCGGGGACACGGGCATGCTCTCGCAAAGGGAATGCCGCCACGTGAGCTGATTGCCGAACTGTTCGGGCGAGAAACCGGCTGCTCGCGCGGGCGCGGCGGCAGCATGCATCTCTTCTCCCCGGAAATCGGCATGATGGGGACCAGCGGCATTGTCGGGCCGTGTCTGCTACAGGCCTGTGGCGGCGGATATAGCTCCAAGCTGCTGAAGAACGGAACGGTGGCTGCCGCCTTTTTCGGCGACGGGGCTGTCAACAACGGAGCCTTCCACGAAGGCCTCAACATGGCCAGCATCTGGAAGCTGCCGGTCCTGTTCATCTGCGAAAACAATCAGTTCGCCACGGAGGTTCCGTTCTCGTACTCCAGCGGAAATCCCAGCGTCGGTTCACGCGGAGCGGCCTATGGCATGGCGGGTGTGACTGTCGACGGCAACGATGTCCTGGAGATCCATCGCGTCGCAGCTGAGGCCATTGAGCGAGCAAAGAGCGGCGGCGGGCCGACGCTGATTGAATGCAAGACCTACCGCACGCGCGCCCATGCCGAAGGGATGGGCGACTTTACCTATCGCACGAAAGAAGAAGTCGCAGCCTGGAAGGAGAAGTGTCCGATCGTGCGGCTGCGTGAAGCCATTCAGCAGTCGGGCCCGGCGAGTCTGGTGTCTCGCCTGGACGAGATCGACGCAGAGGTCGCCCAAATGGTCCGGGAAGCCCGCGAGTTCGCGGAGTCGAGTCCGGTGCCCGACTCCAAGTCCGCGGTGACGCATGTCTATTCGATCCCCGCAGCTCCTGCCGCGTCCGTCCCTCCAACCGCTCCTCAGTCCCGTCCGTTGACCTTCGTCGCAGCTACGCTTGAAGCCCTCGATCAGGCGATGGCGAGCGACCCCACGATCTTCGTGATGGGGGAGGGGATCGGTGTTCGCGGAGGAAACTTTACGACCACGCTGGGGCTGCATGCCAAGTACGGCGGTGAGAGGCTGTGCGATACTCCGATCTGCGAACGCGGCTTCGTGGGGCTGGCCTGCGGAGCGGCGATGACCGGCACCCGCCCGGTGATCGACTTCATGTTCATCGACTTCATCAACGATTCGTTCGGGGAGATCGTCAATCAGATCACCAAGATGCAGTACATGAGCAGCGGTCGCCTGAAAATGCCCGTGCTGCTGCGAGGCTGCGGCGGCGTGGGACACTCCGCTGCGACGCACCATTCGGGGATGTACCACTCGATCTACTCGCATATTCCCGGCCTGCGGGTTCTGCTGCCATCCAATCCCTACGATGCCAAGGGGTTGATGGCTCACGCCCTGCGCAGCCGCGATCCGGTGCTGTTCCTGGAGCACCGCGAACTGATGCAGACGAAAGGGGATGTCCCGCAGGAGTACTACGAGATTCCGTTCGGTCAGGCCCGCATCGCTCGCACCGGGACCGATGTCACGGTCGTGGCCTTGTCGCTGATGGTCAATCACACGCTGCAGGCTGCACAACAGCTCGCGACCGAGGGGATCAGCGTGGAAGTGGTTGACCCGCGCACGGTCTCTCCGCTGGATCTGGACAGCATTCTCCGGTCGGTCTCCAAGACGGGACGGCTGCTCGTCGTGGACGAAGCGTTCGGGCCCTGCGGGTTCGCTTCCGAGATCGCAGCCCAGGTCGCGGATGCGGGGTTCAATGATCTGGATGCCCCGATCAAGCGGCTGCATGGAGTGCATGCCCCCACGCCGTATGCCCCGACTCTGGAGCGGGCGGTGGTGCCAAACGTCGAGCGGATCGCCCAGGCGATTCGCGAGCTGGTGGGAGAGTAAGCCAATGCCGCACCCAATTACGATCCCACGTCTGGGCTGGTCGATGGAAGAAGGAGTCTTCGCCGAGTGGCTGAAGGCTCCGGGGGAGATGGTCCGCGCCGGTGATATGCTCTTCCTGCTGGAGGGTGAGAAGGCCGCCCATGAGATCGAATCGTTCGACTCAGGCTTATTGTGTATCCCCAGTGATGCACCTCAGCCAGGAGCGACCGTCAAAGTCGGTGAGGTGATTGGATACCTGCTGGCTGAAGGGGAACCGGCTCCGAGTACCGTGGGCGCCGCTCCGGTCGCTACCGATTCGCCCGCGCGGCCGCAGCCTGTCGCTGCGGCCCCAGCTCCATCGAGGGTCGAAGTCCCGAACACGCCGCGTGCCGCTGGTCCGGCAGCTCGCCGACTGGCTCGGGGACTCGGTATCGATCTGAACGCCGTCTTTACCCCCGATCCCACCGGGCGTGTTCTCTGCGAAGACGTCCAGCGCGCGGCAACCGGGCGGCTGCAGCCGCGTGCTACGCAGACGATCGCGACACCACGAGCGCGGCGCCGAGCCAGGGAGCTGGGCGTCGATTGGACGCAGCTGGAGGGCACGGGCCGCGACGGTCGGATTCGAGAACGCGATGTACTGGCGAAGACGATTTCACCCGGCGTGCCGAGATCGAACGCGTCCGAGGAGATCCCCCCGACGGAGCCGGGGCGTCACGTCCCGGCATCAAAACTCCGCCGGATCATCGCCCAGCGCATGTCCGCTGGAGTCCATCAAGCCGCCCCGGTGACTCTGACGACAAAACTCAACGCCGACGCCCTGGTCGGTTACCGCGAACGACTCAAAGCAGAATCCCATCCGGGGAGCGTTCCCAGCTACAACGACATCCTGCTCCGCGAGGTCGCCCGCACTCTCCGTGAGCTGCCGGACCTCAACGCCTGCTGGTATCGGGACGGAATTCACCAGTATGACGCGATTCATGTCGCCACGGCTGTCGACACACCGAACGGGCTTCTGGCTCCTGTCGTCCGCGATGCCGACCAGTTGACACTGAGTGAGATCGCAGGCCGCACGCGACAGCTGATTGCCGCAACTCGCGAAGGCCAATTGAGCCAGAACCAGCTCTCGGGCACTTTCACCATTTCCAGTCTCGGAATGTTCGGAGTCGACTCCTTCACCCCGATCTTGAACCTGCCGCAAGCGGGGATTCTGGGAGTCGGCCGCATCATCGAGGAGCCGGTCGTGCGGGCTGGACAGCTCGCAGTCGGCAAGACAATGACGCTGAGCCTGACCTTCGATCATCGCGTCGTGGACGGAGCTCCGGCGGCTCGGTGGTTGCAGCGACTTTGCGAGCGGTTGCAGCGTGTACATCTTCCGGAGCCGTGACACTGCTTTTCTTCTCCCTCTCCCCACGATCGGTGCAACGATCGCAGGGGACTTTGATTTGGGGAGAGCGTCGGGGTGAGGGGAACTGGTCATTGGAACTTGGCACTTAAGAGCGAACGTGGAGCTTGCCCCCTCACCCCAGCCCTCTCCCCCGAATGCACATTCTGCCCGCAGGTCGCACCGATGGCGGGGGCGAGGGGGGAAGCATTCGAGACGCACCGACATTCTCCTCGTTGCCGACCAACTTCGGCCCGCGAATTCTGATTCGCCTCGCGCTGCGGTACACTCCTCCGCGTGGCAAAGCAGGCGACACTTTTTGATCTCCCCCCTGATCCGCTGCCGTGGGAACTGGCTGCGGATGCGGACCGGGTCGTGGCTGGAGTCGTACTCGCGCGGCCGATGGAGACGGTGTACCACTATCTCGTCCCGGAACCGCTGCGCGAGATCATCAAGCCCGGGCAGCGGGTGCGAGTGCCGCTGGGAGCGGGCGACTCACCCACGTTGGGGTACTGCGTCGAGGTCGGTACGACCGCTCCGACCTCTCGGCGGCTCAAGTCGGTGCTGGAAATCCTGGACCGCGATCCTCTGATCGGGCCCGAGATGCTGGCCCTCACCAAGTGGATCGGCGAACGGTATCTCGCCAGCTGGGGGCAGGTGCTGGAGACCGTGATCCCGGCCGGTGTCAAGAAGCAGTCCGGCACGCGCGAGATTGTCTGTTACATCCCGGCGGAGGGGCTGGCGGAGAAGCTCCCCTCGACCCGGCTCAGCAAGAAGCAGCGGGCTGTGATTGATGTCCTTCTGGCGAGCACAGAGCCGCTTGCCGTTGACGAACTCGCAATGAAGGCCGATTGCGGGACGGGGCCGATCCAGTGGCTGCGCGAGCGACAGCTGATCGTGCCGATGAAGCGGCGGATGTCGACCTGGGACGATGAGGATCTGGGCACAGTCGATCCGCAGAAAGACCTGGCTCTCAATGAGGATCAGCAGAAGGCGGTGAACCAGATCCTGTCTCTGGTTCGCAAGAAAGAACACCAGACCGTCCTGCTGCACGGGATCACCGGCAGCGGCAAGACCGAGGTCTACATCCAGACGATTCGCGAGATCGTTAGCTACGGCAAACAGGCGATTGTGCTGGTTCCGGAGATCTCGCTGACTCCGCAGACGATCCGGCGATTCCGCAGCCGGTTCGACTCGGTGGCTGTGCTGCATAGCCACCTGACCGATTCGGAGCGGCATGCGCAGTGGCAGCGGATCGCCGCAGGGGGAGTCCAGGTCGTGGTGGGGGCTCGCAGTGCGATCTTCGCCCCGACGCCCCAGCTCGGACTGATCATCATTGATGAAGAGCATGAGACAACGTTCAAGCAGCAGACCACGCCGCGCTATCACGCCCGCGAGGTGGCTCGCGAGCGGGCTCGGCTGGCGGGGGTGCCGCTGATCCTGGGCTCAGCCACTCCCACATTGGAATCGCTAGTCCGGACTCGGCAAAAGAAAGATCTGCTGATCTCAATGCCCCGCCGGGTCGAGGGGCGTCCGCTACCGCCGGTCTCGATCGTTGATGTCCGTAACGACCCACATGTGCAGCGCGGCGAGGCGATCGGGCGAGCGCTGATGAACAGCGTGACGCAGTGCGTCCGCGATGGGGGACAGGCAATTCTGTTCCTGAACCTGCGCGGGTACTCGCCGGTGCTGTGGTGTCAGAAGTGCGGAGTCGGTGTACGGTGCCCCGACTGCGACCTGACCCTCACGTGGCACGCCGACCGGCAGAAGGTCGTGTGCCATAGCTGCGATTACGAGGCCACCAAGCCTGCGGTCTGTCCGAACTGTCAGTTCCCGGGGCTCAAGTATCTCGGAACGGGCACCCAGCGGCTGGAGCAGGAACTGGCTGCCAAGTTCAAGGGGATGCGTCTGCTCCGTATGGACAGCGACTCGATGAAGGCCCCCGGCAGCCATGATGAGGCACTCGAACGGTTCCGCAGACACGAGGTCGACATCCTGCTCGGAACGCAGATGATCGCCAAGGGGCTCGACTTCCCGAACGTCACGCTGGTCGGAGTGGTCGCTGCCGATACGCTGCTGCATCAGCCCGACCTGCGGGCCAGCGAGCGGACGTTTCAGCTGATTGCTCAGGTCGCGGGCCGGACCGGTCGCGGCGAGAAGGGGGGCCGCGTGATCGTGCAGACCAGCTGTCCCGATGAGCCGGTGATTCAGCGGGCCGCCAAGCATGACTATCTCGGTTTCGCGGCGGGCGAACTGCGGCATCGCCAGGAGCTGAAGGCTCCGCCGTTCACACACCTGGCCCGGATCATTTTGCGAGGCGAACACGAAGCCCAGGTGAACGAAGAGGCTCGGCGGATCACGCTACTGTATCGACAGGCTGCCAAGGCTCAGAACCGTCCGGTTCGCATCCTGGGCCCCGCTCCAGCTCCGCTGACCCGGCTACGCAAGATGTTTCGCTTTCACTTCCAGCTGTCGGCCGAGTCTCTCGACGAGATTCATGCCCTGTGGCGCGAGGTCCAGCCGAAAGTCGATGCCCATCCGAACGTGGAAATGACGATCGATGTCGACCCGCTCGATATGCGGTAAAGCGGCAGTGACGTAGAAGGCGATATTCCCACGAACGCTGCTATACGCGGGGAGTGTGGAACTCGGGCCCCAGTGTGACGCTGATCAGTGAGACCGCATCGCTCACAGGAGCCCACTCGCACGTTCCCGCAGAGGCTGGGACAAGGACGGTCTGTCCGGTCCGCAGGGGGAGCGATTGGTTCCGAGTCTTCAGAGTCGCTTCGCCGCCGATCACAACCCAGGCGACCATTCTTCCGACCAAATCGCGGGGAGACCATGCGGACTGCAGGTCGTAGCGGTTCAGCTGGAACTTTGGCGTGTCGAGCAGCATCGTCACGCTCACTCCGCTGGCCAGCGGCAGCGTCGTAGCGGACTTCACGAATCCGAGCGGTCCGAGTTGCCAGTCGATGACGTCCAGCCCTTTCTCGCGATGCAGTGGGCGGGCATGGCCGCGTGCGTCGAGGCGGTTCCAATCGTGCAGTCGGAAGGTCGCATCGCTGCACGTCTGCACTTCGACCAGAACCACTCCTCCGCGCGCGGTGTGAACGGTCCCTGAGGGGAGGTAGAGACAGTCGCCGACCTCGGGGACCAGCCGATTGAGGCAGTCCTCGATGGTGCCATCACGTAAGCGCGACTCGAACTCGTGGCGATCTGTGCCGGAGCGGAGTCCCGCAAACAGTTCCGCTCCGGGCTGGGCCTCCAGCACGACCCAGGCCTCGCTCTTACCCGGTTCGGAGAGTCCCATTCGGACCGAGTCGCGGTCGCTGGGGTGGACCTGCACCGAGAGAGGCGCCTCGACGTTGAGGAGCTTGATCAACAGCGGGAATGGGTAATCCCGTGAATCGTCACACTCGAAGGGCCCCGCTAATTCATCGCGGTGGTTCCTCCAAAGATATCCGAGGTCGGACCCGTCATGCTCCCCCCAGTGAGCCAGACTGACATGCAGCGGGTGTCCGCTCAGCTCCCAGGACTCGCCGATGAGCATGCCCCCAGGCGGCAAATTCTTTCCGAAGTGGGCAAGCCGCGTCCCACCCCAAATCTGGGGGCGCAAGTACGGCTCGAACACCAGTGGCTGCATCGGTCGAACGCTTTCCTCGAACGGACGGCTGGTCCGCACGAGCGTGACCGATTCCGAGAAGAGAGGATATCGGACTGGGGCAGTGATCGCATCCCCAGTCGGCGACGCGAAGCTCCGAGGGGGATCGTCGTGGATTGTGGCTCGCCTCAAAATCTTCACTCCTCTGTCCCGCAGCTTTGGATAGACGGACCCGCATCAGGGCGGGTATCCTCGCGGGGCGGAACGGGGGAGTCCGTTCGCCCACGAGAGAGGGATGAGCCGCATGCGTCACGGTGTGTCAGGGACGGTCCGAGCAGGAGTGGTCTGGGTCTGCCTGTGCGCAGTCCTGCAGGCTGCGGAACCGGTGCAGCCGTTTGTGCAGGGGCTGCGCGATCGAGGTTACTTTGACATCGCACTGCAGTACCTCGACCAACTGGAACAGAAAAGTTCTCTCGGCCCGGAAACGCGGGAACTGATCCCTTTTGAGCGGGCTCAAACGCTGCTTGCCAGTGCCCGCGATCAGAACAGTGCCGACTCGCAGCGGCAACAGCTGGATGCCGCCGAGGCGGCCTTTCAGCAGTTCAGCAAGGCCTCGCCGAATCATCCGCTGGCCGCACAGGCGAACACCTGGCGCGGGCGAATTCTGTTCGAAAAAGCCCGCGTCGAGATCTTCGAGTCGGAAGATCCCGGCCGCAGTTCCGAGCGACAGGCCTTTCATGACAAGGCCCGCAATCTGCTGACCGAGGCCCGCACGGTCTTCGATGCCGCCGCCAAGCAGTACAAGTCCGCCTTCGACAAGTTCCCATCGTTTATCCCGGAAGGAGAGACCGGTCGGATCGAAGAACGGGCTCGCGCGGAGAACCTCTACATCGAAGTTCTGTTTGATTACCGCAAGTGCAACTACTGGGAGGCTCGGACCTTTGACAAGGACAGCCCCGAGCGAACTTCGGCCCTGCAAAAGGCCACGAATGAGTTCGAGGAGATGTTTAACCAGTACCGCAGCAACACCGGCGGCAAATTGGCCCGGTTGTGGCAGGGGAAATGCCTGGAAGAGCAGGATCAGATCACCGAGGCTCTGGGGGTCTATGAAGACCTGCTGACGATTACCCCGGATAATGCGATTCGGGCACTGCTGTACGACCAGGCCCTGCGGTTCAAGCTGATCTGTCTGAACCACGAGAAGAAAAAGGACTATCCGCTGGTCGTCACGCTGGCCGACGAGTGGCTGGCCACGGCGAAGGGACGCACACGCTCGGAAATCGGCAACGGCGTTCAGTGGGAGCGTTGCCGATCGCTCGAATCGATCGGCGGGGATCGCGAGAGACCCGAATCGGAACGGATTCCCGCCTTGAATCAGGCTCTGGCTGCGGCCCGCGTGCTGGCCCGGACGAGTGGCGAGTTCAAAGCCCCGGCCAACGGCATGATTCAACGGCTGCTGTTGTCGCTCAATCGAAACTCGGACGATCCGACCGACTTCGATGCTGCGTTCGGGATGGCCGGAAAGCTGTCTGACGACATCCGGGCACTCTCCTCGCAAGTCTCCGCAGCTCAGGCCGGAAACCGCCCTGATGAGGTCAAAACCAAAACGGCTGAACTCAAGACGGCCGCTGCCGAGATGACGCGTCTGTGTGACATGGCACTCAAACTCGCCAAGCCGAACACCGACACGAAGCTGATCGACCGGGCCAACGTGCTGCTGGCCTATGGATATCTGCTGAACGATCAGCTGCTGGAAGCGGCCGCCGTCGGGGACTTCCTGCTGAGGGGCTTGGCGGACCGCAGTCCAGACAGTGCGAAGAACGCCGGTTTCATCGCGATGGCCGCGTTTGATCGGGCCTGGTCCAAGGCCCCCAAGGGGCAGCGTGACTTTGAGAGTCGCCAGCTGGTGGCTGTGGCCACCCGCCTGGAGCAGAAGTTTCCCGAGTCCGATCAGGCGAACGACGCGCGGCAGACTGTCGCGCGGGTGATGTGGGATGAACGCAAGCTCGAAGGGGCCGCTGCCTGGTGGAACAAAGTTCCGGCGGGGTCCACGCATTACGCCAGTGCCCAGCTCGGTGCCGGCCAGGCGTTCTGGGGCTACTACACGACACAGATCAATCTGCCCGCCGACAAACGCCCCAACGCGGCCCAGCTCAGTGAATGGAAAGTGGCTGCGATCCGGCACTTGGAAGCGGGGATCGCAGAGCGTGGGCGTACGACTCCTGCCGACCGTCCGGCTCCGGACGATCTGGTTCGCGGCAAGGCGACTTTGGCTCAGATCCGCAATCTGGAGGGGATCTATCGCACCGTCGACAAGACTGCGGGGGCCATTGAGCTGCTGACTCAGGAGCCGCACTCGGTCCTGTCGGGCGTGGCACTGCCGCTGGGTGAGACGGATCGTCCCAAGACGCCGGGCCATCCGAAGAGCCGGGCCATGGCCAGCTTTGCCTACCAGCAACTCCTCAAAGCTCAGATCGGCGTGAAAGACCTCGACGCCGCCCGCGATGCCCGGCAGGAACTGGAGAAGGTCGCCGGCTCGGAAGACGCGGATGCCCTGACACAAGTCTTCGTCGAGTTCGGTCGCGAGCTTGAGAACGAGCTGAATCAACTCAAGGCCGCCGGAGAGACTGATCGCGCGACGGAAGTTCGCGAGGGGTTCGAAGCCTTCTTGACCGACCTGCTCGGACGTCAGGATGGCCAGAACTTCAGCTCGCTGTTCTGGATTGCCGAGACCTTTACCAGCCTCGGCGAGAGTACAAGTGACGATCCGAGCCGGGCGACCAAGTTCTTTTCCCAGGCCGGTGATGCGTATCAGAAGATCGTCGACAACACCAAGTCCGACAGCGCGTTCGCCCAGCCCGATCAGCTGCTCTACACCCGCATGCGGCTGGTGAACTGCAAGCGGGTGCAGGGAGACTTTGCCGGCGGCGAACAGGTCATCCAGGAACTGCTCAAGGATAAAAAGGGCTCGGACTCCCCCAACGTGCAGATGGCCGCAGCCAGCCTGTATCAGGCCTGGGGGGCCAGCAGCGAGCCCGATGCCTGGAAGAAGTACCAGATTGCCATTCAGGGGACGAAGTCTCCCCCGATGTGGGGCTGGGGCCAGACGGCTCTGCGGCTGCAGCGGGCGCTGCGTAACAAGCCGGACCCCAAGATTGAAGCGATGGAGTTCGAGGCCCGCTACAACCTCGGACGCACCCAGCTGGCTCTGGCGAAGCAGCAGTCAACGCCCGCCGACCGGGACAAGACCCTCAATCGGGCTAAGATGGACCTGGAGACGTTCGCACGGATCTCCAAGGGGCTGCCCCCCGAAGAGGAGACTCGATTCACCTCTCTCTACAACGATATCCAAAAAGAGATCGGCGAGCTTCCGACCGCTCTGCCCGTTGGTATCGGGGCTGTTGCGGCCGCCAAGCCCGAAGTCGCGAACGGAGCTGCTCAGAAACCAGCGGCGGCGGCTCCCGTGGTCGATCCCGCTGAAGAAACGAACGCCCCGCAGTCCAAGACGAATGTCGGGCTGATTGTCCTGCTGGCTCTGGCGGGAATCGCCGCGGTCGGAGGAATCCTGTTTTTCTCGATGCGTAAGCCGCCGGACAAGTATGCCTCCCGCCGGGCGGCAGCTGCTCAGCAGGTTCCCGCTCCGGCGGCCCCCAAGCCAGCGGCGACGTCTCCTCCGCCCGCCGCTGCCGCGCCTCCACCGGCAAAGCCCAGGCCTACGAAACTCCCCGGAAAGCCAAAAGCTGATTCCTGATGTTTCGCGGCGCGTGAATCGTTCCCCTCTCTGGTTTACACTGACACAGTCCCTTACCGACTCAACGAGACCTCCGATGAAGCGTTCCTGGATTTCCGCAGCTGTCGCATTGTTGCTCGCCCCGGTGACGGCATTCGCCATCGATACAGTCAAACGCCGCGATGGAACGGACACCAGCGGTGAGGTGAAGAAGGTCAGCCGCACGGAAGTGGTCGTTTTCCAGAAGGTCGGTAACAAGGAAATCCCAATCCCGGCCAACGAAGTGGTCGAAATCGACTGGGATGGCGAGCCCGCCGAGTTCGGCGTCGCCCGCGGTCACGAAGCGGCCGGGAATTTCCCGCTGGCCGTGGAACAGCTGACGGAAGCTGCGGACAAGGCCCAGGGGCTCGATGCCAAGATCAAGGCCGATATCAATTTCTACGTGGCGCGAGCAGCAGCCCGCGCTGCGCTGGCCGATCCGGCTCAAGCGGCCGAGGCGATCACCAAGCTGAAGGCGTTTACCTCGGCCGAGCGCGAGAACTTTAGGTTCTTCGAAGCTCAGGAACTGCTCGCCGAAGTCGCCTTGCGAGCCAAGGACGCCCCGGCAGCGGACACGGCATTCAACTCGCTGACACAGGCCCCCTGGCCCGATACGAAGATGCTCGGCAAGATCGGTCTGGCTCGCGTGCTGCTGGCCTCGGATAACCTCGCCGGAGCCAAGATGGGGTTCGATGAAGTGGCCGCCATGGAGACTAAGACCCCCGCCGAGACCAGCCGCAAGCTGCAGGCGATGCTGGGCCAGGCGACCTGCCTGCTCAAGCAGACCCAGCCCGCTGAGGCCCTCAAGATCATCGATCAGGTCATCGAGCAGGCGACCGTCGAAGAAACCCGCACGCTGGCCGAAGCTTACGTCCGTCAGGGCGATTGTCTCGCCGCTTCGGGAACCGGAGCCAAAGACGCGATTCTGGCCTACCTGCATGTCGACGTGATCCCTGCCCTGGCCGAGGAGCGCGAGTTCCACGCAGAAGCCCTGTACCACCTCTCCAAGCTGTGGGGAGCCGTGACCCAGCCCGCCCGAGCTGCGGAAGCTGCGGCGAAGCTGCAGCAGCTGTATCCGAACAGCTCTTGGGCACAGAAGAAGGATTAACGTATCGGGAGGTAAGACGGGCTTTCCAGCCCGTCTTCACCGGAGAGCTCAGCTCCGACTGATGTCCAGCGTGTTGACCAAATCGTATCCTCGCCTGAAGACGGCCTGGAAAGGCCGTCTTACGAATCCACCAGCCCTGATCTCGGCCCCTCCATGAAACGCAATCCCGTCAAAGCCGCACTCAAGGCTGGCCAACCTCAGGTCGGAACCTGGCTCTCGCTGGGGGATCTGGTCGCAGCCCGGCTGCTCTCCCGTGTGGGCTTTCCGTGGCTGACGGTCGACATGGAGCACTCTCCGATCGACTGGTCGCAGGCCTCCGCTCTGTTCGGAGCAGTCGCCGATGCCGGGTGCGTTCCGCTGTGCCGCGTTCCGTGCGGAAGTCACGAGAACATCAAGCGGGCTCTCGATGGCGGGGCGTGGGGAATCGTGGTCCCGATGGTCGATACTGTCGAGCAGGCCAAGGCTGCCATCGCAGCTGCGAAGTACCCGCCCGCTGGGAATCGCTCGGTGGGAGGAAACCTGCATGCGATGAACTTCGACGCAGCTGCGGGGGACTACTACAAAAAGGCCAACGACGAGGTCCTGGTCATTCTGCAGACCGAATCGCCAACCGGCGTTGCCAACGCGGACGAGATCTACCGGCTTCCGGGAGTTGATGCGATCTTCGTCGGCCCGAACGATCTGCAGGCCCAGATGCGTGGCCCCGATGGAGTCGATCCTACCCCCGCCGAGCATGAAGCGATGTTGCAGCGCATCCTGGCTGCCGGGAAACGAGCCGGCACCCCGGTCGGGTTGCATGTGCAGACCCCGGATGACGTGAAGAAGCGGATCGCCGAAGGCTGGCAGTTTCTGGCGATCGGCAGCGACATCCGCATGATGGTCGCCTCCGCCCAGTCGTGGGTCAGCGAGATGAATATCAAGTCCCAGCGCGGCGACCTGGCACGGTACTAAGTGGGAGTGATTCTCTGTCGGCGATTTCTCCGAAATCGCTGAAGGGGCGAAATCATACGCTCCCTCCGTTTCTCAGATCGACTCAGCGATTTCGGAGAAATCGCCGACAGGGAACACCATGAAACATCGACTCGTCGCGTTCTTCGCTCTGTACAGCTGCTTCTCGTGGGCCCAGGACACTCCTACTCGCACCCCTGCCGATGGCCCATTCATTCCCGAACCGGCTCTCCCCGCCGGTGTCGTGATCCCGCTCTACCCGAAGGACTCCAAGTTCCTCGAAGCCGACCGTATCCACGAGGCTGAGAAGTACAACACGACCGGGCAGAAGACGACCAAGCTGCTCAATACGCTCAACATCCACAACCCCTCGATCGAGGTCCACCTGGCCGAGAATCGTGAGCAGAACGGGGCTGCGATCATCATCGCTCCCGGCGGCGGGCATAAGATCCTGTGGGTCGGACCGGAGGGGTATGACCTCGTGCCGTTCTTTGCCCAGCATGGGATCTCGACCATCGTGCTGCGGAACCGGTTGCGAGTCGACGGGTACGAGCCGACGACCGATGCGGTCAACGACGCCTTTCAGGCGATCCGCATCGTGCGTTCAAAAGCCGCCGAGTGGAAGCTCGATCCCGCTCGCATCGGCATCATGGGGTTCTCCGCCGGGGCCGAACTCTCGGCGCCCACAGCCTTGTTCTTCGAGGATTTCTCCAAGGCCAACAGCGATCCCAACGACCCGCTGGCGAAGGTCTCTTCGCGTCCCGACTACGTGGGAATCGTCTATCCCGGACCGACTCCGTTCACTCGCGCCCCAGCTACGCCGATCCCGGCGAACGTTCCGCCCAGCTTCCTGGTTAGTCCGGGATCAGGAGATCAAGTCCACGCTCTCTGGGCGACCGAATACTTCACCCCGATGCTGAAGGCCAAGGTCCCGAACCTGGAGATGCACATCTACGGACGCGGCACTCACGGCGGCTCGATCAGCCCGCGCGATGGCATCCCCTTTGGGACGTGGCAGGACCGGTACATCGAATGGTTCCGCGACCTCGGGTTCTTGGAGAAGCCGGGCGTCGAGACGAAAGCTGCCAAGGAATCAGCGGCGTACGCGAAGGAACGCTCAAAATAGAGGCGATTCCCGCGACTCTCAATTGTGAGCGCCGTCCGTGAGCCGTCGGGCTCGCCCGACGTGCTTCAATCGCACGGAGACCTCAGTCGCGCACGGACGTAACACATCGTTGGGCTCAAGTTCAGCGCTTCTGCGGCGTGTCGACTTCCTGCAGGTAAGCCAGCAGCCGATCCCGTTCGCTGGTCAGGTGCCGAACTCGCAGCTGGGATCGGACTCGCGTTCGTAACTCCAGGCGGTGAACGGGTTTGGTGAGGAAGTCGTCGGCGCCGGCGGCCAGCGCCTTTTCGATATCCCCCATCTCCTTCAGGGCGGTAATCATCAAAATTGGGATCGAACGGGTCTCTGGATCCTTCTTCAGCTGGGCGCAAACCTCATATCCGCTCAGCTTGGGCATCATAATATCCAGCAAAATCAGGTCCGGATGCTGAGCCCGGGCCTGATCTAAGGTCTCTCGCCCATCCACAGCCATCAGAATCTCGTGGCCGTCGTCGGCCAGATAGGCCTCCAGAAGCTCACGATTCTGCTGATTGTCATCAGCCACCAGAATCCGCCCGACGGGGGTGTCGCTCATCTGTGTCATCCTTCCGAACCGCTGCCGAAGTGGCATCTTGCGAGCAGACCGCAAGTATATCTGTCGAATTCCCACGATCCTAGCGGAATGCGACCTGTCGACATGGAAAAAGAAACTCGAAGCGGTTACAGTCCCCGCCTCAAAGGCTGGTCTTGAGCAGAGTTTTCCCTCGCCTCGGAACTTTTCTTTGAAACAGGTCTCGCTTCGTTGACAACGAACGGGACCGCCAGTACCATTTTCCGCTTCCCACTTCGGGCGGGCTCCGCAGCGTGTGGGATGGACAAGACGCAAGTCGTTGGTTCAAGGGGACTTAAGTGGCAGGTAGCCGCATCCGAATTCGAATGGAAGCCTACGACCACTCCGTATTGGATTTGTCGGCGAGTGAAATCGTCGACACAGCCAAGCGGACGGGGGCGGTTGTCCATGGACCGATTCCTCTTCCGACGAAAATCGAGCGGTACACCGTTCTGCGGTCGCCGCACATCGATAAGAAGTCTCGCGAGACGTTCGAAATCCGCACTCACAAGCGGGTGATCGATATCGTCCAGCCAACCGGCAAAACCATCGACGCCTTGAACAAGCTGTCGTTGCCTGCCGGGGTGGACATCAAGATCAAGGCGACGACGTAAGCCTGCCGAAGTGGGTGGTGCCTGGCGGGACTCGTCAGGTTGGGGTGTGTGGAACAAGTGTTGGCTCGGCTCAGTGTGGGTGCGAGCAATGGTGATTCGAGGTTGATCATGTCGGTTGGACTACTCGGTCGCAAGATTGGCATGACACAGGTCTTCGGACCCGAAGGTCAGGCAGTGCCCGTCACTGTTCTGGAGGTCGGCCCGTGCCATGTGCTGCAGTTGCGTACAACGGACAAGGACGGATACGAAGCGGTTCAGCTAGGATTTGCTGATAAGCTGAGCCGTGCAGACCTGGCACGTGATCAGGCAGCTCGTTCCCGCGGTCGGGCCAGTCGCGCTGAACGCGGACAGGTGACGAATCTGTCGGGCAAGAACGCCAAGAAGCGGGAAGCCAAGGGGATTCCAGTCGCCAAGAAGGCTGAGTGCGAGCCACAACGATTCATTCGCGAGTTCCGAACCGATGGACAGCAGCATGGCTGCGAAATCGGTCAGGTGTTGACAGCCAGCGCCCTAGAGGGTGTGGCCAAGGTCGACGTCATCGGAACGAGCAAGGGCCGCGGTTTCTCGGGTGTTATGCGTCGGCATAACTTCAAGGGGCAGCGAGCTTCTCACGGTGTGAAAAAGTGTCACCGCAAGCCAGGTGGTATCGGTCAGGCGACCGACCCATCTCGCGTGTGGAAGGGTAAGCGGATGGCCGGTCGCTTCGGCGGCGATCGTCGTACGGTCCGCAACCTGGCAGTCATCAGAATTGATGCCGAGAATCACATGCTTCTCGTGAATGGACCAGTTCCTGGTCCGAACGGTGGCTATGTGGTGATTCGCAAGGCCTAGGTGGTCCTGTGGCAGCGGGGTCCGGTGCTAACGGGCCGTGAGGCCTTTCTCTCGGTGGTCGGGTGGAAGTCATGATCAGTGTTCCAGTCGTTGACATGACCGGCAAGTCGGTGGGAACTTACGAGTTCGATCCGGCTGAGCTGGCCAAAGACATCAACAAGCAGTTGCTGCACGACGCAGTTCTCATGTATCAGCAGAACCTCAGGCAAGGTACCGTGCGTACCAAGACCCGTGGTCAGGTTGCTGGTAGTACGAAGAAGCTGTTCAAGCAGAAGGGTACCGGTAACGCACGTGCGGGAACCAAGCGTTCGCCGACCCGTCGTCACGGTGGTCACGCCTTTGCGAAGGTCCCTAAGGACTGGAGCTATCGGATGCCTCGCAAGATGCTCCAGGCTGCGACTCGTATGGCCCTGCTGAGCAAGTTTCAGGACGGCGAAGCTGTGGTTCTCAGTGAACTGAAGCTGGCCGAAGAGAAGACCAAGGTTGTGGCTGGCGTGCTGAAGGCTCTGGGAGTCTCCAAGCAGACGACGCTGCTGGCTATCAACGGTCATGATCCGGTGATTTGGAAGTGTGCTCGCAACATCGACTCACTGCAGGTATCGCCCGGTTCGAACCTGAACGCCTATGACCTGTTGCATCAGAAGCGGCTCGTGATTACTCGCGACGCCATGGATGCAATCCGCGGTCGCAACAAGACGGAGGCGGGAGCTTAATCATGGCAATTGAACTCGAGCCCTACCAGGTGATCCTCAGGCCACTCGTTACCGAGAAGGGCACGCACCTGTCGGAACGCCGCCATCAGTATCAGTTCCAAGTTGTGATGTCCGCCACCAAGACGGATATTCGCAAGGCTGTGGAGACTCTGTGGAACGTGCGTGTGGAAGACGTCCGCACGCAGGTCTACAAGGGCAAGCCACGTCGATTCAAAATGCGGCTGGGTCACACAGCCGAATGGAAGAAGGCCATCGTTAAGCTGCACGCGGAAGATCACATCGCGTTCTTCTAAATCGACCTTCTCTGACCGTCTCACGATCGCAGGATCAGGTGTCACAGCTCTGAGTGTCACAACATTAGGTGTCTCATGGGAATCCGAGTCTACAAGCCGACATCCGCTGGACGACGAAATTCGTCGGTCAGCGATTTCGCAGACATCACGGATCGTAAGAAGCGTCGCGAAAAGTCACTGACTGTCCGTTTGAAGAAGCACTCCGGTCGCAACTTCCAGGGCAAGATTGTTTCGCGTCACCGCGGCGGTGGTCACAAGAAGCAATATCGTATCATCGACTTCCAACGGAAGAAGGACGGTGTTGTCGGTGAGGTGGCGTTCGTCGAGTACGATCCCAACCGAACCTGCCGTATCGCTCTGATTCAGTACGCCGACGGCGAGAAGCGTTACATCCTGGCGCCGCTGGGATTGAAGGCTGGCGACAAGATTCAGAGCGGAACCGGTTCCGAGCCCAAGCTCGGCAACTGTATGACGCTGACCGAGATCCCTCTCGGTACACAGATTCACAATGTCGAGATGCAGCCTGGCCGCGGCGGTCAGCTGTGTCGTTCAGCCGGGGCTTACGCCACGTTGAACGCTCGCGATGGCCAGTGGGCTCAGATTACTCTGCCCTCGGGCGAAGTGCGCCGCGTTCCCAGCTCTTGCCGAGCGACCATCGGTCAAATCGGTAATCTGGATCACATGAATATTCGGATCGGCAAGGCTGGTCGTGCCCGTTGGATGGGGATTCGTCCTTACGTCCGCGGTTCCGCGATGAACCCAGTCGATCACGCGATGGGTGGGGGTGAAGGACGGCGGTCTGGTGGTCGCCATCCTTGCAGTGCCAACGGACGTCCTTCGAAGGGTGGAAACACGCGTAAGCGTCGGAAACCTTCAAGTCGGGCGATTGTTCGTCGTCGCTGGAGCCGTCGCAACGGCCAGAAGAAGATCTGAGTCCTGGGTTGGAGTGAGTCATGGGACGTTCCCTCAAAAAGGGTCCGTTTATCGATCCGAAGGTCCTCAAGAAGATTGAGGCTCAGGATGCTGCTGGCCGTAAGGATCCGATCAAGACCTGGGCGCGTCGTTCTACGATCTCGCCGGACTTTGTCGGTCACACCTTCATGGTTCATAACGGACGTCAACACATCCAGGTCTACGTGACCGAAGAAATGGTTGGACACAAGCTCGGCGAGTTTGCTCCAACCCGAACCTTCCGCGGTCACGGTGCCCGGGGTAAGAAGTAGTCAGTCAGTCGCGAAAGCGAGAGGTCCAGCGATGGTTCTGGTTCGTGCACTTGTGAAGCACGCCCGTATTTCGGCTCGAAAAGTTCGGCCGTTTGCGGATCTCGTGCGCGGCAAGTCGGTACAGGAAGGACTTGAGACTCTCAAGTATCTCCCGAACCGCGGCGCCCGGATGGTGGAGCAGGTCGTGAAGTCCGCTGCAGCCAATGCAGAGGATCGCGGAGCTCGTAACGTCGATTCCCTGCTGATCGCCGAGTGCTTCGTCGACGGTGGCCCGATGTTCAAGCGATTCCGCCCGCGTGGTCGCGGAATGGTCTACACCCTCCGTAAGCGTTTCGCCCACATCACTGTGGCAGTGGATGCCCCCGAAGTCGCCGAGAAGACTCAGGATTAGACATGGGACAGAAGACACGACCAACTGGCTTCCGCGTCGGCATCACTGAAGAGTGGCGCAGCAAGTGGTATGCTCCCAAGAAGGAGTTTGGCACACTGCTCGTCGAAGACTTCAAGATTCGGAAGTTCGTCAACGAAGAGTACAAGTCGGCTTCGATCGCCAAGGTGGTCATCGAGCGTACCCGCGATCAGGTGATCGTCAATCTGCACTCTGCCCGACCCGGCATGATCATCGGCCGCAAGGGAGCAGAAATCGATCGGATGAAGGCTCGCCTGGAAGACCTCACGGGTCGGCGAACCGAAGTCAAGATCGTCGAAATCAACAACCCGTTCCGCTGTGCCTTTCTGGTGGCGGAAGACATCGCTCAGCAGCTGGCCAAACGTGGCAGTTTCCGCCGGGCGATCAAGAAGACCCTCGACCAGGTGATGGAGTCGGGTGTCTACGGAGTCAAAGTTCAGTTGTCGGGACGTCTCGGCGGTGCCGAAATGTCGCGATGTGAGAAGGCCAGTCGCGGGTCGATCCCGCTGTCCACTCTCCAGCGTCACGTCGACTATGGTTTCACCATATCGAAGACGACCATGGGGGTGATTGGCGTCAAGGTGTGGATCGATCTCGGGGATTACAACAGCGAGGAGGCCAACGATGGCTCTAATGCCCAAGCGGGTCAAGCACCGAAAGGTCCAAAGAGGTCGCATAAAAGGTAATGCGACTCGAGGAAACACAGTTTCCTTTGGCGAATTCGGCTTGCAGGCGATTCAGGGCGGCTACATTAACGCGACGACCATCGAAGCGTGCCGTGTGGCTGCCAACCAATACATTCGTGGTGAAGGGCGACTCTTCATCCGGATCTTCCCGTCGAAGCCCATGACGGCTCGTCCTCTTGAAACCCGAATGGGTACCGGGAAAGGCGAACCGGATCACTGGGTGGCTGTCGTGAAGCCGGGTGCGATTCTGTTCGAGATCGCAGGGGCGTCGAAGGAATCGGCACGCGATTGCTTCAATCGTGTAGCTCACAAGTTGCCACTCGGTGTGCGTCTAGTCGAACGTCGACCAGGGGCTTAGTCCGAGTGAGTGTGATGACGCGAGTGGCGTGTGCTGCTGCGGCGGCAAGTGATCGAGGTGAATGATGTCGAAGGCGAGTCTTCTTCGCGAAATGAGCACAGAGCAGCTCGAAGCCGAGCTGGCTGCGTCCAAGCGCGAGTTGTTCGATCTGCGAGTAAAGGCTTCCACTGAGAAGCTGGATGCTCCCAGCAACATGCGTCGTCTTCGTCGGCAGATTGCCCGCATCAAGACGATCGTTCATCAGCGTGATCTGACTGCGAAGCAGGCATAAGGGCGAGGAATACAGATGCAGCGGCATTTGACTGGTGTGGTCACACGGGATGAGAACAAGAAGACGCGACGCGTGGAGGTCGCCCGTCTGTATCGCCATCCGAAGTACGGCAAGATTGTCCGTGCTCGGACGATCTGCTACGTCCATGACGAGACCGAAGTCTCCCAGAAGGGGGACACTGTCGAGATTGTTGAGTGTCGGCCCCGCTCACGGACGAAGCGCTGGGAACTGGTGAAAGTGATTCAAGCGGGCAATCGTGCTCCAAGTGTGACTGAAGCCGTCAACAACTCCGGCGTCTAGTGGGAGCGGCGCTGCTCAGGCAGCAAGGGTGTCAACATGATTCAGATGCAGACATTGCTGGATGTCGCGGATAACACGGGGGCGAAGCTCGTCCGTTGTATTCGCGTCATGGGCCCGACGCACATGCGTTCTGGCGGCCTCGGCGACATCGTCGTCGTTAGTATTCAGAAGTCGATCGCCGGTGCTCCTGACAATGTCAAGGCCGGCAAAGTGGTCAAGGGCGTGATTGTCCGTTGCCGCAAGGCCTACCGTCGTGAAGATGGTAGCTACGTGCGATTCGATCGCAATGCAATCGTCCTGATCGACGCGGATAACAATCCGCGTGGAACTCGCATCTTCGGGGCTGTGGCCCGCGAACTGCGAGAGAAGAAGTTCACCAAGATCCTGAGCCTGGCGAGCGAGGTCGTGTGAGATGAAAATCAAGAAGGGCGACACAGTTGTCGTGATCTCCGGCGACGAAGCAGCTTCTGCTCCTCGTACGGTGACTGAAGTTCTCGAAGGCGGCCAGAAGGTTGTCGTCGAAGGCGTCAACGTAGTTCAGCGTCACGTGAAGCGTGGGCATCCGAAGAGCCCCCAGGGCGGACGGCTGCGTTTCGAAAAGGCCATCCAGGCCTCGAACGTGATGTACTACTGTGATGCGTGCAAGAAGCCGGTTCGTATCGGTTTCCGTCTGCTGCCCGATGGTTCCAAAGAACGATTTTGCCGGGCTTGCAATGCGTCAGCCGGGAAAGTCAGCCCCGCTCGCAAGTAAACCAGCCACACAAGTCAGCCCGGCCTCCGGTTGGTATCGGCGGCCCTCAGGGAAAATGTGAGTCATGCGTCCTCGTCTTCTCGACCGTTACCGAAACGAAATTGTGCCTCGGCTCGCTACAGAGTATGGCACAGCGAATCCTCACGCTTTGCCACAGATCAAGAAGATCGTGGTCAGCATGGGTGTCGGCCGGGCAATCGGAGATCAGAAGATTCTCCAGGAAGTCGCCGGTCACCTCGGTCAGATCACCGGCCAGAAGCCCGCTCTGACGACCGCTAAGAAGTCGGTTTCGAACTTCAAACTGCGTGAGGGAATGCAGGTCGGTTGCCGGGTCACACTTCGTGGCGCTCGGATGTATGAATTTCTCGACCGACTCATTAACATTGTTCTCCCACGTGTCCGCGACTTCCGTGGTGTCAGCTTCAAGGCGTTCGATGGCTCTGGCAACTACAGCCTCGGACTGAACGAGCAGACCGTCTTCCCGGAAATCCAGGCGGACAAGATTCAGAACAGCCAGGGGATGAACATTGCGATCGTCACCAACGCCGGTGACGATGCACGAGCCCTCCATCTTCTGCGTGAATTTGGCATGCCTTTCCGCAAGGAAAACAAGGCCTAACCTCCCGTTCCCCCCTCACACGCAACACAAGTCAGCGGCAGTAGACCCAGGATCACGATATGGCCTCGACCGCGAAGATCGTAAAAGCCTCCCGCAAGCCCAAGTTCAGCAGCCGCCAGGAGCGTCGTTGCCAACTGTGTGGACGTCCGCGGGCTGTGTATCGCAAGTTCCAGATCTGCCGTATCTGTTTCCGCAACTTGGCCCTGGACGGCCTGATCCCCGGAGTGAAGAAGGCCAGCTGGTAGTCCAGACGCCGAGGAACCCGAAACTATGATGACCGATCCGATTGCCGACATGCTGGTTCGCATCCGCAACGCCGTTCTGATTGAGCGGCTGACTGTGGACGTCCCCCATTCGAACCTCAAAGAATCGATTGCAGCCTGCCTGCAGCGAGAAGGGTTCATTTGGGACTTCGAAGTGGCTGCCAACGAAGGAGCCCCGGGCAAGACCCTGAAGATCAATCTGAAGTACGGCCCGAACGGCGAAAAGGTCATTCAGAAGATCAAGCGCATCAGCAAGCCCGGGCTGCGAAACTACAGCCAAGTTGAGGAAATCAAGCCTGTCCTGAATGGACTGGGCGTGACAATTCTGACGACCTGCAAAGGTGTGCTGAGCAGTCGAGAAGCCAAAGCCCAGAACGTCGGTGGCGAAGTTCTGTGTGAAGTGTGGTGATCCCGGTTGGTCCGGACTGAAGTGAGACATCCCGGGGACAGGTGGAAACATGTCACGAATTGGAAAGAAGCCCGTTGCCGTTCCCGCGAGCGTCAATGTGGCCATCAACGACGGCGAGCTAAAGGTCAAAGGCCCCAAAGGGGAATTGAGCTTGGCTTGGAATTCCGCTATGGCGGTTTCCTTTGACGCTGAGAAACGCCTCATCAATGTCGTGCGCCCAGACGATCAGCGAACCAATCGTGCTTTGCACGGTTTGACTCGCGCTTTGATAGCCAACATGGTTCAAGGTGTTCAACAGCCTTTCGAACGAAAGCTGGAGATCATCGGCGTCGGATATCAGGCCAGCATCGCCGGCAAGAACATTGCTCTGCAGGTCGGATACGCGAACATCATCAAGCTGCCGATTCCTGAGGGTGTGACCTGCGTCCTACCCCAGCCGACGCAAATCGTGCTGACCGGCATCGATAAGGCGGTTCTCGGACAGTTTGCTGCCAACATCCGCAAAGTGCGACCGCCCGAGCCTTACAAAGGCAAAGGAATTCGATACAGTGGTGAACAGGTGCGTCGTAAGGCCGGTAAGGCGTTCGGCAGCTAGTCGGTCCGTTCGAAGTCAATCAGCGTTCCAGGTTCTGGAACGCTTGCTCAGTCAGGTGTGAGATGCGTCTCGAAAAGCGATTGGCGAATCAGCGTGAACGCCGCAAGTTCCGAGTCCGGAACAAGCTGCGGTCCACCGGGCGTCCGCGCCTGTCGATCTTCAGCAGCGGCAAGCATATCTACGCTCAGATCATTGATGACGTAGCTGGGCACACCCTGGTGGCGGCATCGACCTGCGAGAAAAGCTTGGGCGGAGCTGGAACAGCTCACAGCAACTGCGAAGGTGCCACGATCGTCGGGAAGGCGATTGCTGAGCGGGCTGTTGCTAAGGGTGTCAAGCAGGTCTGCTTTGACCGTGGGGGAAGCCGGTATCACGGTCGCGTCGCCGCTCTGGCCGATGCTGCTCGTGAAGCAGGCCTGGACTTCTAGTTGAGACTCACACACAAGAATCACGGAGCATCGTATGTCACAAGGTGAGTCCCAGGGATCGAATTCTCCGGAACGAGTCGTTCAGATACGCCGCTGTGCGTGCGTGGTCAAGGGCGGTCGCCGGTTCAGCTTCACCGCTCTAGTCGTCGTCGGCGATTCGAACGGGAAGTGTGGCGTTGGTTACTCGAAGGGAACTGAAGTCCCCGTCGCAGTGGATAAGGCCACTAAACAAGCGAATAAGCGTTTCGAGCGTTTCCCGATCGTCGGTACGACGATTCCTCACGCTGTTGAGGCACGCTTCGGTTCTTCTCACGTCAAGCTGATGCCAGCCCCTGAGGGGACCGGAATCATCGCCAGTGCGACCGTTCGCGCGGTGATGGAATCAGTGGGCGTGAAAGACATTCTGACCAAGAAGCGGGGTTCGAGTAACCCTGCAAACGTCGTCAAGGCCACGATGATGGCTTTGGCCAAGCTGCGGACTCGCGAAGATGTCGCCCGTCTGCGGGGAGTGGAAGTCTAATGATCCTCAGCGACGTCAATGAAGGTGTCTACGTCCCGCGCGGCCCGAAACGGGTTGGTCGTGGATGTGGATCCGGCCACGGTAAGACCAGTAGCCGCGGACACAAGGGCCAAGGCAGCCGCCGTGGTGCCAGCCGCCGTCCTGGATTCCAGGGTGGTCAGAAGCAACTGTTCCGGCTGGTTGCCAAGCGGGGATTCAACAACAAGGCGTATGCCGCAGTTGTGGTGTCTCTGAACGTGGACGATCTGCAGAACAAGTTTGCTGCTGGTGAGACCGTCTGTCCTCAGTCGCTGGCCGACAAGGGACTGGTCAAGAAGAAGTACGACGCTATCAAGATCCTCGGAGACGGGGAACTGACCCACAAGCTCACCGTGAAAGCCCATCGGTTTTCGCGGACAGCGGAAGAAAAGATTCGTGCCGCAGGTGGCACGGTCGAAGTGCTCAATTGACGTGGTTGAGACGGATTGAATACAAAACGAGTGAAAGGCGTGTCGTGATCGCCTTTCGCTCGTTTTCGTTTACCGGTTCACGGTAAGGACACGATCACGGTAAGGACACAGTGGCATGCTGGCCCGAATTCTGACGGTCTTTCGCATCCCCGAACTGCGGCAGAAGATCATCCTGACGTTGATTCTGCTGGCGGTCTATCGGCTGGGTTTCTTCATTCCCTTGTCATTCATCGACCAGGACAAGTTCTTTGAAGGGCTCCGCCGTCTGGCTGAGTCTCAAGGGGCGATGGGTCAGGTGATGCAGGCGATGTCGATGTTTTCGGCATCGAACCTGGGCAACGGAACGATCTTCGGCCTGGGGATCATGCCGTACATTTCGGCATCGATCATCTTTCAGCTCCTGGCGACAGTCTATCCACCGCTGGAGTCTCTCCAGAAGGAGGGCGAGAGCGGCCGCAAGAAGATCAACGAGTACACTCGCTATGCGACCGTCGTGATCGCTCTGGGTCAGAGCTTCATGTGGGTCATGTGGCTTCGAGGCCAAGGGTATGTCCTGGACTCTTACAACGGTGTCTTTGGCTGGGTAGTCGCCACTCTCACGATGACATCCGGAACTGTGTTCCTGATGTGGCTGGGAGAGCAGATTGACGAGTTTGGGATTGGGAACGGAATCAGCCTGCTGATCATGGCCGGGATTCTGGCTCGTATCCCAGATGCGATGAAGGAACTGCTCGGCCCCGCGTTCGTGAACGGCGGCTTCAATATTCAGCTCGGCTCGAAGTCGGGGATCGACAAGCTACTGCTGCTGAGCGGTCTGTTCATCTCGGTCATTATCGGCGTCATTGCTATGACGACGGCGACTCGCCGGATTCCGATTCAGAGTGCCAAGCACGTTCGCGGCAACAAGGTGATGGGTGGCCAGCGCCAGTTCCTGCCACTGCGGATCAATCAGTCGGGCGTGATGCCGATCATCTTCGCATCGAGCCTGTTGCTGATTCCGATTTCGCTGCTGAATTACATTGGTCAGATGGCCGCCCAGAGCGAGATCGGGTGGATTCAATTCATCTCTCCGGTATTCAGCATCCTGACGAGCAATGATCGCGGATTCCTGTACAATCTGTGCTTCATCCTGCTGATCTACTTCTTCTGCTACTTCTGGACGGGCATCACCTTCAATCCGAAGGACATCTCGGAGAACCTGAAGGACCACGGCAGTTTCGTTCCGGGTTATCGACCCGGAGCCCGAACCGCCGACTACCTCGACCAAGTGATGCACCGCATCACCTATGTCGGGGCGGGCTTCCTGGCTTTGATTGCCATCGTTCCGACCATTGTGGCCTCCTCGCTGCAGATCTCTCCGCTCGTCGCACAGTTCTACGGCGGCACTGGAATCCTGATCTGTGTCTCGGTGGCGATGGACCTGGTGCAGAAGATTGACAGTCACCTGGTCATGATGGGCAAGGGCGGTCTGCTCGAAGCGGAAGACCCAGCGTGATCACGCTGAAGAGTCGCCGCGAAATGCGGCTGATGCGGGCAGCCGGTCTGGTTGTGGCGGAAGCCCATCAGGCCGCTGCCGAACGTATCCGGCCCGGCGTGACGACTCGCGAGGTCGACGCCGCCGTCGGGGAGGTTTTCCGCAAGCACTCGGCCGAGCCGTTGTTTCTCAATTTTCCGGGGAAGGTTCCGTTTCCCGCGGTGACCTGCACCAGCTTGAATGAGCAAGTGGTGCATGGGATTCCCGGCGATACCGTGCTGAAAGAGGGCGACATCCTCAGCCTCGATACCGGGTGCCGGATCGCTGGCTGGTGTGCCGACTCCGCTTGGACCTATCCGATTGGGCAGGTCGATCCTGGGAAGCTCCAGTTGATGCAGGTCGGCCAGGAACTGTTGCGAGTGGCAATCGCTGGCTTGGCGGAATGCCGGATGTGGTCCGAAGTGGCTGCCCGCATGGAAGCTGTGGCTGACTCGGCGCACTACTCTCTTGTGGAACAGTTCGTGGGGCACGCCATCGGGCGGCAAATGCACGAGCCCCCACAAGTCCCCAACTTTGTTGATCGAGCTGCGTCAGAGGACTTTGAGATCCGACCCGGTCTGGTACTGGCCATTGAACCGATGCTGAATGCGGGCGTGGCTGCGGTCAAGATCCTCGATGATCAATGGACGGCAGTGACGGAAGACGGCTTACCGAGTGTGCATTATGAACACACGATCGCGGTTACCGCTGAGGGCCCCCGACTGATTACCGCAGGAGTCGGTGGACCAGCCGGACTGCTGGGGTTTCAAGCTCTTTAACCCGCAGCGACGGGCTCGCGAATCTGCGGGTTGCCGACGCTGAGGGAGCCAACCTACAGTAGAGAGTTCGTACTCTGTGACTCTTTGAGGTGCTGGCGTGATCAAGCGGTCTTTCTGTGCGTGTCTGGCGGTTCTTATCGGTGGCTTGGCTGGCCACACCTCCGCCCAGGAGTACAGCCCTCCGATTGCTCCCGCTTCGCAGGAAGGGCAGCTGGCGATCTCCGGCTTCAAGGTTCCGGAAGGGGTCGAAGCCAAGCTGTTTGCCGCTGAGCCGATGCTGGCGAATCCCGTCGTATTCGGAATCGATCAGACCACGGGTCAGGTCTACGTCTGCGAGACCTTTCGGCAGCAGAAAGGGGTCGAAGATAATCGCAGCCACATGAACTGGCTGCTGGATGATCTGTCCCTCCAGACGGTCGATGACCGGGTGAAGATGTTTCAGAAGTACCTCGGCGATCAAGTTCAGGACTACGCCAAGGAGCAGGACCGCCTGCGACTGATCGAGGACACGAACAGCGATGGCGTGGCCGACAAGGTGACTGTCTTTGCCGATGGCTTCAATGCCATCGAAGACGGGACCGGAGCGGGAGTGCTGATTCACAACGGTGATGTGTTCTATACGTGTATTCCCAAGCTGTGGAAGCTGCGGGACTCCAGCGGAGACGGGAAGGCCGACTCGAAAGAGGCTCTGGCCGATGGGTTTGGTGTGCGGGTCGCGTTCCGCGGTCACGACATGCATGGGCTCCAGCTGGGGCCCGATGGCCGCATCTACTTCAGCATTGGAGATCGCGGTTATCACGTAACGAACAAGGAGGGCCAACTGCTCGCGCGGCCTGACACCGGAGCGGTGTTCCGCTGCGACCTGGACGGCAGCAACCTCGAAGTGTTCGCCTTCGGGCTCCGCAATCCGCAGGAGCTGGCGTTCGACGATTACGGCAATCTGTTCACGGGCGACAATAACTCGGACAGTGGCGACAAGGCCCGCTGGGTCTATGTCGTTGAGGGGGGCGACACCGGGTGGCGCATGTACTATCAGTATCTGCCCGATCGCGGACCGTGGAACCGGGAGAATATCTGGCACCCCTATCGCGAAGATGCGGACACCACAGCCAAGCAGCCCGCCAGCATCATTCCGCCGCTGCTGAATCTGGGCGATGGGCCGTCCGGGCTGGTTCATTATCCGGGAACCGGCCTGCCCGAGCGGTACAACAGACACTTCTTTCTGGCCGACTTTCGGGGTTCAGCGGTCAACAGCGGCATTCGCTCGTTCGCCGTCGAGCCGCAGGGGGCCAGCTTTAAGGTCGTGGACTCGCACTGGTATCTGGAGCGGGTACTGGCAACTGATGTCGACTTCACTCCGGATGGACGCCTGCTGGTCAGCGACTGGGTCGATGGCTGGAATGGTCCAGGCAAGGGGCGGCTCTATTCGTTTACCGACAAGGCTTCTGCAGGAGACGTGACGCAGAAGGTTGCTGGACTGCTCCGCCGAGGGCTGGGGGATGTGACCGCTGCCGATGTCGCCCAACTGCTCGGTCATGCCGACCAGCGTGTTCGCCAGATGGCTCAGTTCGAACTGGCCAAGCGAACTGACCTCGCCACATTGATGAGCGTCTTGACGACGGATGCTCCCCAGCTGGCACAGATCCACGCCGTGTGGGCCGCCTGGCAGCTGGGGCGGGCGAAGCAGTCCGTGGCTCCCTTGATCGTGACGGCCTTGGCCTCGAACGACGCCGAAGTCCGGGCACAGGCCGCCAAAGTCGCAGGGGAGCTCAGGCTCAAGACAGCGGAAGCGACGCTGATTGGGCAGCTCAAGACTGGTACGCCGCGCGAGCAGTTCTTCGCGGCGATCGCGCTCGGGCACCTGCAATCGAGCTCGGCGATTCCGGCGCTGGCCGATCTTCTGGCAGCGAATCAGGACAATGACCCGATGCTCCGACACGCAGCTGCGATGGGGCTGACGGGCACTGCGGATCGTGCGGAGGTCAAGAAGCTGGCGGCGCATACGTCGCGGTCGGTGCGGCTGGGCGTCGTCCTCGCAATGCGGCGGTGGCAGGACCCCGAGATCCAGCAGTTCCTCAATGACGGCGACCCCGACATCGTTTTGGAGGCGGCGCGGGCGATTCATGACCTGCCGATCGCGGATGCAATGCCCGCCTTGGCTGCACTGGCCGATCAACCGCTCAGCGATGCCTCGCTCATTCGACGTGTCCTCAACGCCAACTTCCGACTCGGTCTGGCCGAAGGCGCTGTTCGTATCGCCAGGTTTGCCGCGACCAATCGCAGTCTGGAACACCTGCGCCTGGAAGCGATCGAAGAGCTGAAGTTATGGGCCGAGCCGCCGGTTCTCGACCGCGTGACCAACGAGCATCGCCCACTGGCAGCTCGAGACGCCGCACTCGCCAAGCCCGCAGTCCAGTCAGCGCTCGGGGCGCTGCTGGCCAGCGGCGACAAGGTTCGCGAGGAAGGGATCAAGCTGGCCGCGAAGTATGAGATTCGCGAAGTCGACCCCGAACTGGCCAAGCTGTTCAGTGACGCCGCCCAACCCGTCAACGTGCGGGTCGAGAGCCTGAAGGCCCTGGGAGCCTTGAAGAGCGATCGCATACGCGAGGTCGTCGATCAGGCGATCTCGGACAAGGAACCGTCGATCCGGTCCGAGGCCCTCCGTCAGCTGGCCATGCTCGAACCCGGTCGTGCGGTGCAGGCGATGACGCCCGTGTTCAGCACCGGAACTCCCGCAGAGCAGCAGGCTGCGATTCGCGTACTCGGGGGAATCGCAAATGACGACGCCGAGGTCCTGCTGACTCAGCTGTTCACGAAGATGGTCAATGATGCCCTGATCCCGGAAGCACAACTCGACTTGATCGAAGCCCTCGAAGCTCGTAAGTCGGAGCGGGCCACTGCGGCGCTCAAGCGGTATCAAGATGCGATGGCAGCCAATGCCGACGTGCTGTTCCAGAACCGGTTCAGCCTGCACGGCGGCGACGCCGAGCGCGGCAAGGAAGTCTTCTTCGGAAACGCAGCTGCCTCGTGCCGCCGCTGCCACAAGGTCGGCGGCCAAGGCGGCGCGGTGGGGCCGGACCTGTCAGCCGTGGGACGCACGACCGAGGGGAAGCCCAAAGACCGGCGCGAGTTGCTGGAGTCGATCCTGCTGCCGAATGCCAAGATCGCCAAGGGGTTCGAGACGGTCGTCCTAGTGACCGACGATGGTCTGATCTACACCGGTGTCCTGCGCGAGGAAACGGCCGAGACCGTCAAGCTCATGACAGCCACCGGAGAAGTGGTGTCGGTCCCGAAAGCGAAAATCGAAGAGCGGGCCAACGGGAAATCCGGGATGCCCGAAGACGTCGCGAAGGGGCTGAGCCGACGCGACCTGCGGGACCTGGTTGAGTACCTGTCGAAGCAGGTGACCCCCGCCGATCCGGAGAAGCACTGACGGAATCGGTGTCCCATTCGCCCGGCGATGCCGCTAAAGTAGGGCTGTATCCACCGGTCGAAGACAGTCTGTCCCGATGTCTCTCCTGCACCCCGCATTGATCTATGGCCTGGGCCTGGCCGCCTTGCCGGTGATTCTGCACTTCTTGATGAAGCAGAAGCCGAAGCGGTTGATCTTTCCGGCGCTCAAGCTGATTCAGAAGTCGCAGAAGCAGAACTCGCGGCGGTTCCGGCTGCGGCACTTGTGGCTGCTGCTGCTGCGAGTCGGCGTGCTTGGATTGCTGGTCTTTGCCCTGACGCGGCCCTCGCTGCCGCCGGCCAATTACGGACTCAGCAAGCTGGAGTGGGGGATTCTGGCCGGGATCGTGGCTGCGGGAATCGCGGTCTATCACACGCTGCTGCGCCGCTGGAATCAGCAGCAGATGCCGCGTCATGAACTGCTGGACCGGCGCACGAAGGCCCGGGTCTGGACCACGGCTTCTGTCATCGCGGCCCTGCTGCTGGGGGTTGGTTTTCCCTATCAGCGGCGCGTACTGGGCGAGATCAAGGACCCGACTCCGGCTGCCAATCTGGGGCTGCCCGTGGCAGCGGTCTGCCTGTTCGACACGAGTTTGAGTACCTCCTACACGCAGAAGGGCAAGACGCGTCTCGATCTGGCGCGGACGCTGGCTTTGAATCACCTGGGAGACCTGCCCTCCTCCAGCCGGGTGGCGATTACGGACACCTCGGCGGACAACCCGATCATCTTTCAGGCGAACCTGACCACAGCTCAGACACGAATGGAGGCACTCGAGCCGTCCTCGTCCTCGATCCCGCTGAATGAGCGGCTGCGATCGGCGTTACAGGCTCAGGCCGATGACCGGAACCGCACGCTCGAGGCTCAGGGAGCAGTGCCCGAAGATGTGCGGCGTGACCAGTTCATCCGCCGGGTTTACATCTTCACGGACCTCACAAAGTCGGCCTGGAGCGCGGGTGTTTCGCAACCGCTCAAAGCCGATCTGGAGCGACTCAAAGAAGTCGATATCTACCTGATCGACATTGGCGAGCTGCAACCACAGAACATCAGCGTCTCGCAGGTCAGCCTGTCTCGGCAACGTATCTCGGTCGGGGGTAGCCTGGATGTGACAGCCACCCTCAGCAGCGTCGGGCTGACTGAAGAGGTGACCGTCAAGCTGAACCTGCTGGACGCTCAAGAGAAGCCCGTGGCCCGCGGCGAGGCCCGCATCAAGCTGACTCCCGGAACCCCGGTGAAGTTCGAGTTCCCCAAGCTCAAGAGTCTGGCCGGTCCCGTCGTGCATGGGGAGATTCGCGTCGATCGCAGCGACCCGCTGAAGGCCGACGATGTGCGGTACTTCACAGCCGTCGCTGGCCCGCCGACGCGCGTGCTGATCGTGACTCCGCAGATCGAGCGGGCCATCTGGCTGCAGAACGGGCTGGCCCCGTATGGTCCGGAGGACGCTGAAGTCAACATCTTCGCTCCTTCGGTCGTCTTGCCCTCCAAGCTGACGGAAGACCTGATCAAAGCGAACGAGGTGATCTGGCTGCAGGATGTTCCCGGGTTGCCTGACCCGATCTGGACGGCCCTGGCGCGGCATGTCGAGCAGGGGCACGGGCTGGTCGTATCGTTGGGCGATGAGAAGATCGAGTCGGTGGCCTATGACCGCACCGCTGCTCAGGTCTGCCTGCCGGCGTCACTCGATGTGTGGAAGCCGCGGTCGAAGTTTCATCTGCGGTTCCCGGTCAACTCGCGGCTGCATCCACTGTTCAGTGCCTACCGCGAGATCGAACAGAGCTGGGCCTTGCTGGAGAACGAAGTCAACGTAGCCCGGTTCTGGAAGGTCAAGCCCGCCGGAGGAGCCAGCGTTCTGGCGACCTATGACGACAAGGACCAATCGCCAGCCATTCTGGAAAAGTCGCACGGCAAAGGCCGCGTGCTGATGTTCACATCCGGCACCCACTCTCCCAAGGCGGACCTGGTCGGCGGATGGAGCAATCGCTGGAACACGCTCCCCTCGACGCTCAGCAACACCTGGATGTGGGTCGAGTTCACACAGCAGTTTGCGGGCTACGCAGCGGGCGGCGGGATCGAACTGTTCAACCACGTCTGCGGCGAGGAAGTCCAGCTGAGCCTGCCCCCCAGCGCGGCTGAGCGGCAGATGATGTTCCGCGAGCCGGGGCTGCGGCAGTCACTGCGAACGGTCCCTCCGGATGCGAAAGAGATCCCCATCACACGGACCGATACCGCCGGGGCCTACACGCTGCTGGAAGGAGCCGACAAGCTCAAGGGCGTCTCCGGATTCAGTGCGAATCCTCGGTCGGAAGAGTTCGACCTGACCCGGTTGACCGTCGACGACTTAAACGAAATGCTGGGGCCCGAACGATTCCAGCTGGCCCGTTCGATCGAGGAACTCAAGTCGAACATCCGCTCGTCCGACCTGGGTCAGGAGGTCTTTCCGATTCTGCTGGCAGTGCTGCTGGTCTTCTTCTGTGGTGAACATCTGGTGGCGAACCGGTTTTATGATGAAGAGTAGACGCGGAACGACGTGAGTGCATCACAAGCTCTTCACGGCAATTGACAAGCCGACCATTTCCCGGCACGATGATTCGCGCATCGTCCTCTTCTCCGGAGTCACCATGATTCGCTCGCTGCTGGTCCTGTCAGTACTGCTGTTCGCCACTTCGGTCTGCTCGGCTCAAGAATTCCCCAAGCCCGGTCCGGAGCATGCACGACTCGCTGAACTGGCTGGCGAGTGGGACGCCGTGATGGACATGGGAGGCCAGAAAGCCAAGTGCAAGGCGACCTACAACGTGGCCTGCAACGGGATGTGGGTCACCAGCGACTTTGAAGGAGACCTGGGCGGGATCCCGTTCAAGGGGCATGGCATCGATGGCTACGACGCCACCAAGAAGAAGTACACAGGGATCTGGGTCGACTCGATGTCCACCTCGCCACTGATCATGGAGGGGAACCTCGACGCGACCGGGAAAATCCTGACAATGTCGGGAACATCCACCGGTCCCGACGGACAGCCTCAGAAGTTCCGAACCACGACGGAGATGTCCGAAAAGGACAAGATGACGTTCAAAATGTACATGGGCAAGACCGCAGGACAGGAAGAACACGCCTTCACGATCGAGTACACGCGGAAGAAGTAGTTGCCCGTTCCTGAATCGACGAGGCCGGTCACTTCTTCAAGGCGGCAGCGAGAGCCGAATCGATCTCGGGATGGACGAATTGATACCCCGCGGCCTGCAACTTGGCGGGGATCACTCGTGTCGAGGCCAGGATCAGATCCTGGGCCATCTCTCCCAGCACCAGCTTCGCCACGAACGCCGGCAGCGGGAAGATCGTGGGGCGATGGAGAACGCGACCGAGCGCTTTCGTGAACTCGTAATTGGTCGCGGGGGCCGGACTCACGGCGTTCACGGGACCGCTGAGTGACTCGTTGTTCACGGCATACTGGAACATCCTCGCCGCCTCATCAGCAGTCAGCCAACTCCAATATTGCCGACCGTTCCCAATGATCCCGCCCGCGCACATCTTAAACGGCAGCAGCATCTTGGACAGGGCACCGCCGGCGTGGTCCATCACCACGCCCAGCCGCAGATTGACCACTCGGATACCCGCTGCTCGGGCGGGCTCAACCGCCCCTTCCCAGTCGCGGCAGACCTCCGGCAGGAATCCAGTTCCTGGTGAGCTCGTTTCGGTCAGCTGTTCCGTTCCCCGGTCTCCATAAAATCCAATCGCGCTGGCACTGACGAACGTCTTCACCCGTCCCGATTTCGCAGCGGCTTCCGCGAGCAAGCGAGTGCCGATCACGCGGCTGTCACGAATGCGTTTCTTCTTGGCAACTGTCCAGCGGCTGTCGCCGATATTCTCGCCCGCCAGATGGATGACTGCATCGATCCCGTCCAAAGTCGATGCGGGCAGTGACCCGGAATCGGGATTCCAGGTTCGCTCGGACGGGCTGCGCGAGGCTCGCCGCGTCAGCGTCGAGACCTCGTGCCCATCGGCTTTGAGCAGGGGCAGGAGTTTCGAACCAACAAGGCCGGTGGCCCCAGTGACGAGGATGTGCATAAAGACGCTCTGCGGAGGTCTGGCAGAGTTCGTAAGAACTCTGTCCAGTCACTGGTTTGTAGCCGCTCAGCGTCGTTCGACAAACAGATTGACCGATTCCGGGACACGAACGCCCGCAGAAAACCGGCTTCCTCCCCGCTCGAACGCTAAATGAACTCCTGAGTCGTCGGCTTGATCACCAGCTCCGCCACATGGGCTCGTGGGGGTAACTCGGCAATGGCCACCAGGACCGAAGCGATGTCGCTGGGCTGCAGGATGCGAGCCCGGTGTTCGGCACTGACGGGGACCGGGCGGGCGTCGAGGATCGGTGTTTCGACTTCGCCGGGATAGACGTTCGTAATCCGGATTCCGTTGTTCTTCTCTTCCGCAGCCACCGTCGTACCCAGCGCGGTCATCGCAAACTTGGAGGCACTGTAAGCCACTCCCCCCAGGATGCTGGCCCGGATTCCCGCGACCGACGACACCAGGATGATCAGCCCGTCTTTGCGCTCCCGCATCTGAGGCAGGGCATAGTGCAGCGCATTGAAGGCCCCGGTGGCGTTCACATGCATCAGCTTGTCCCAATCGGCCGGGTCGAGAGCATTCATCGCTCGCTTGGGAATATTGATCCCGGCACAGTGTACCAGGATGTCGATCTGACCCAGTTCCTTGGTCGCCCATTCAATCAGTTCCCGGGCCTGTTCGCGGTCCGACACGTCCCCCGCGTGACAGGCGATCGCCGGCTGGCCCAGGAACTTCGCAGCGGTGTCCCGCAGCTTGTCGACTCTCCGCCCCGAGATCGCGACGCGGGCGCCGGCCTCGGCAAAGGCCAAAGCACACCCTTGCCCGATCCCCGTGCCACCGCCAATCACCAACGCAGTTTTGCCTTGCAGACTCATCGAAGCTGTCACTCCTGATCCTAGGATAACCAAGTGGCAACTTATCGAGAGCGGAACCGGGAGAAAAGGCTTGTGTCCGAGGATCATCGAGTGAAAGCACTCTCGTTGACATTTGTGATCCGCCTGACAGAATCGAATCGCGTTGAGGAACTCTGAAGGTGGCGTTTCACCAAGCGGTGGGGTGGAAAACACAGTCAGCGTCGCCTGCCTGCCGAAACTCGATTCCCCTTCTCCTTGGATCACCCCCAGGACATGCCACAAACAGTACGTTTCCATCGCGTATTCACCGCACCCCCCGAGCGCTTGTTTCGAGCGTTCACCGAACCCGACGCTCGGTGCAAATGGCTTCCGCCACACGGCTTTACCGGCACGTTTCAAAGTTGTGATCCCGTCGTGGGTGGCCATTACCAGATGTCGTTTCGGAACTTTTCGACAGGTCACAGCCACTCATTCGGTGGAACGCATGTCGAACTCGTTCCCAACACACTCGTGAAATACACAGCCAGGTTCGATGCCCCCAACCTGCCGGGCGAAATGACCACGACAGTGGTGATTCGCGCGGTCGCTGTCGGCACGGAGATCGAAGTTGTCCAAGAAGGGATCCCGGATGTGATCCCCGCAGAAGCGTGTTGCCTCGGCTGGCAGGAGTCGCTTGCGCAGCTCGCTCTGCTCGTCAATCCTGAGATCCCCGGGTGAAGCCCTGACTGTTGAATCACGAGACCAGCATGCCCGCAAAAAAGCAAGACACGCCTGCACGTCCCCGGAAAAGCCAACCTGTCAAACGTGTGGCAGCACCAGGCAAGACAGTCACCCCTCTGCCGGAATCGATGGTGACCGGCAAGGCTAGCTCCGCGAAGGCTGCAACCGGCGACCAGCCCGTCTTCGCCTACATCGCCAGCCTGCCGCAACCGCAGCGTGTTATCGCGGAACGCATTGATGCACTGGCCGCCAGAACGTTGCCCGGTTTGCAGCGCGCAGTCAAATGGGGCATGTCGTATTACGGTGTTGGCGATGGTTGGTGCTTTTGCTGTGGAGGCTTTGACGGTCACGTCAAACTCATGTTCATCAACGGTGTGGCCCTCGCACCCGTGCCGCCGGTGACACCCGTGGCGATGGGTAAGGCGACGCGAGGTGTAGAACTTGCAACAGTGGATGACCTCCATGAACAGCAAGTTGCTGAGTGGATGAAGCAAGTCACAGCCGCACCGGGAGTCGGAAAGAAGAAGCAGTAGGGCCGCACCGCGTTGATGATCGCCGAGTTGTGCAACATGGGTACTGAGGTCGAATCCAAACGAACGGGAGAAAGTGATGAAGCTGCGAATGTTCTTCGGCGGACTCCTGGTCGGAGTCGCCATCGGACTGATGGTCGGCGGAGCGGTCGTCAATATCCCTGTGGATGGGACCGGCCCACGACAGTACCCCCAAGGGCTGGCGCTGCTGCTGGGACTGGTGGGTTCGATTGGTGTCGTGAGCGCACTCCGCGGGACCCCTGCACCTCCGCCTCGGCAGGACTGACTGCGCGTGCCTGAATGACTCGTGACCAGGACCTCGCTTCGGGTGAAGTGGATCGAGTTTCGCCCCAGTGGTAGACTGGATTCCCTGGGAACTGCTTGCAGTCAGATCGGGAGCCGGGCATGTATTCTCGTTGGCTTGTGTGTGTTTGTTCGCTCGTGGTTATCCTTGCGGTTTCCTCCAGCTGCGAAGCGCAAGGCTCCCGGACCCGCAAGATGCCGGTCGTGGAGATCAAGGTCGAGAATCCGCCCGGCAAGATGCCGGTCTATCGGACTCGGAACTTTGCTGTGATGACTGACCTCCCCGAAGAGGAGGCGAACGACCTGATGAATCGCCTGGAGACGATGCTGGTCCTGATCAGCAAGTACTGGGGCAAGCCGAACTCACAGTCGATCGATATGTATGTCGTGCGTGACGAATCGAAGTGGCCGCCGAACGTTCTAGATGCGAAGGGGCTGGACCATATTCGGGCTGGCGGCGGTGTGACGATCGGTCAGACCCAGCAGAATGCCCGCACCGGTGAGATCCTCGCCAGCCGGGCGATCGTCTATGCGGTCGCGGATCGGGGAACTCCGCAGCACGAGGCCGTGCATGCCTACTGCATGCTGAACTTTGGTCGCACCGGCCCGGTCTGGTACTCCGAGGGGATGGCCGAGATGGGGCAATACTGGGTCGATAAGGACCCCTCCGTCAATTGTCACCCCGAGGTCGTGCGGTACATCAAATCGCAGGAGCCCAAACTCCTGACGGAGATCACCGACCCCAACCAGGTCACGGGCGACAGCTGGCAGAACTACGCCTGGCGCTGGGCGTTGTGTCACCTGCTGGCGAATAACACAAACTACGCTCCGCGTTTTCACCCGCTGGGGATGGCCCTGCTCAATGGGCAGCGGTCGAGCTTCGAAGATGTCTACGGCCCGATGGCCAAGGAAATCTCGTTCGAGTACGTGCAGTTCCTGAAGAACCTTGATCGCGGTTACCGGGCCGATCTGTGCAGCTGGGATTGGAAGGCCAAGTTCAACGGTCTGACGAATCGACCGCTGACGGCCAAGATCAAAGCGGCAGCCGGCTGGCAGCCGTCGCGTCTATATGTGAAAGCCGGCGAGACCTACAACTACTTCAGCAAAGGGGACTGGACGCTCGAACCAGACGGAGAATCTCTGACTGCGGGCGGAGCCTCCGACGGCAAGGGTCGCCTCGAAGCAGCGCTGTTCGCGGACTATGAACTCTCCGAGCCGTTCGAACTCGGCGAAGAAGGGACGTTCTCTCCCGAGAAAGACGGAAAACTGTTCCTCCGCTGCCGCGATTCGTGGGCCGAACTGGGGGATAACAAGGGCGAGATCAGCGTCAAATTTGAGAAGCCGTAGGGACTGGTTTGTCGCCTTTCGCTCCGCGAAAGAGTGCTGTTATCGCCGAGGCGACACTGGGTAAAGGCGACACTGGACCACGAGGAGAGCGGACTCAAGAGTCACGAGAGCAATACCCGCTCATGCCAGCCGAAAGGCCAGCGCCACATAGACCTTGGGGTCCACATACACCCCTTCATTCATTCGCTTCCGCAGCCAGCGGCGGATCGAATTGAGCGGGATCGCGTGGACAGTGATCTGCTCGCCCTCCACGCCGCCGCCGGACTCCAGCTGGCGGGCGTTGTTCGCTTGAAAGTAGGTCACCACCTCCGAGGTCAAACCCGGCGAAGTCGGTGCTGTGTAGACCTGTTTCCAGACCTTGGCCGAGTAACCGGTCTCCTCAGTCAGCTCGCGCTTGGCTGCCTCCACCAAGGCCTCGGTCTCGGCACCCGTCACATCGCCCGCCAGTCCCGCAGGGAGGTCGATCACGCTCTTCCCGACCGGCGGGCGAAACTGCTCCGTCAGGATCAGCTGTTGCTCCAGTGTCACCGCGATCACAGCCACCACTCCGCTGGCTTTCACTCGCTCGGCGTACTCCCAGCCGTTGTCGCTGACCAGCTGGAGAAACCTCCCCTTGGCGATCACTCGGCGCGTCGTTGCTTTCGCTTTGGCCATTATTCCCTCGTCAGTGTTTCATCCAGGTTGAACAGTGTCAGCATCACCCCGGTCAGGGCGGCATGCTCGGCGGCATTGAAGCTTGTGTCGCGGGCCGAGGCTCCCTGCTTCAGCAGGTTCTCAGCTTCCAGAGGAGCCTGGCGGTACTCCTCCAGCTGGCGTTCGTAGCTGGCCCCCAGGACGGCAATCTCGTCCGCGCGAGGTCCGCGTCCCAGCAGTCGGCGAAAGGCGAACACGATCCGCGCATCGCGGTCGGGCTTCGCCAGCATGGCTCGCTCGGCGAGTACCCGCGCGGCTTCGATGTACTGCACATCGTTCATGATCACCAGGGCCTGCAGCGGAGTGTTCGTCCGCAAGGGCTTCACCACGCAGAATTGCCGCGGGGCCACATCAAAGAACATCGTCGGCCCCACGATGCGGCGCCAGAAGGTGTACAGGCTGCGGCGGTAAAGAGCTTCCCCAGTGTCGGCTTTGTACTGCTTGTTGCCAAAGGTCGCTTCCTCCCAGACGCCGTCCGGCTGGTACGGCTTCACCGGCGGTCCGCCGACTCGCTCGACGAACAGTCCACTGGCTGCCAGAGCCTGATCGCGAATCATCCAGGACGGCAACCGGTAGCGGGCCCCGCGCGCGAGCAGGCGATTCTGCGGGTCGCGCTCGGCCATCCCCGGAGCGACGTGGGAACTCTGCCGGTAGGTCGCGCTCATCACGATCTGCTTCATCAAGGCCTTAACGTTCCAGCCCTGGTCGCGGAATTCTGCAGCCAGCCAGTCGAGCAATTCCGGGTGCGACGGCTTTTCGCCCTGCACTCCGAAGTCCTCTGAGGTCTTGACCAATCCGATTCCGAACACCTGCTGCCAGAACCGATTGACGATCACTCGCGCCGTCAGCGGGTTCTCTTTCGAGACCAGCCACTGAGCCAGTCCCAGCCGGTTCCTCGCCGCCTCGGAGGGGAGGGCCGGGAGGCTGGCCGGCGTGTTGCCCGAGACCTTCTGCTCCGTCGGTTTGTTGTACAGCCCCTTGGTTAAGACGAACGACTCTCGCCGGTTGGGTTGGTCGGCCATGACCATCACACGCGGGATGCTGCTGGAAACTCCGTTGCGGCGATCGACCAGCGACTTCACTTTTTCCAGCAGCTGCTTGTACGGCTCCTGCTCCAGATCGTGAACGACTTCCGTCAGCTTTTGCAGCTGGTTCGAGTCCCGATCCTTTGCGGGACGGTCGAGGAACTTCTTCAATTCGTCGCTCAGACTGGCCGCCAGCCGCGACTTCGAAAACGGCTCCACTCCGTTGCCGAAAACGGTCTGCTCGAGTGCGGTCAGCTCGGCGGCAGCGGCGGCATGCTCGGCCACTGCGGTGGCCAGCTGAGCGGACTGTTCGGGGGAGGGGACTTCCAGGACGGGAGGAGTCTGCGGATTGCCTCCGCCTCCATCGACCGGCGTCTGATTGAAGAAGTCAAACAGCGAGTAGTAGTCGACCGCTGTGAGCGGATCGAACTTGTGATCGTGGCACCGGCAGCAGTTCAGCGTCAAAGCCATCCAGACCGTACCAGTGGTCTCGGTCATGTCGAGAACGTAATCAACGCGGTTCTCTGCGGCGATACGCCCGCCTTCGCCGTTGATCATGTGATTCCGCAGAAACCCTGTGGCCAGTTTCTGGTCGTGGGTCGCCTCCGGCAGCAGGTCACCCGCCAGCTGCCACGTGGTGAACTGATCGAACGGCAGGTTGCTGTTGAAGGCCGACACTGCCCAGTCCCGCCACGGCCACATCGTCCGCTCGTTGTCCCCCTGATAGCCGTTCGAGTCGGCATACCGAGCCGCTTCCAGCCAGTCCCAGACCATCCGCTCTCCATACCGGGGCGAGGCCAGCAACCGGTCGACCAGCTTCTCGTAAGCGTTGGGCGACTCATCGGTCAGGAAGGCATCAACCTCCTCCGGAGTCGGCGTCAGCCCGGTCAGATCGAGCGTCACCCGCCGGATCAGCGTTGCCTTGTCCGCGGCCGGTGAGGGCTGCAGCTGCTCTGCTTGAAGCCTCGCAAGGACAAAGTTGTCGATCGGGTTGACCACCGTCCCGAACCCCGCGGGGACCTCGGGAACACTGGGAGCCGACAACGGCTCAAATGCCCAGTGCTTGCCCCACCCGGCTCCCTCGCTGATCCAGCGTTTGAGCGTCTCAATCTGCGCTGCCGAGAGCGTCTTCTTGGTCGACGGAGGCGGCATCACCTCGTCCGGGTCGGTCGACAGAATCCTGCGGATCAACTCGCTCGCCTGAGGATCGCCGGGAGTGACGACCTTGTGTCCATTCAGCTCCGCCAGAACCCCCTCGTGGGTATCCAGACGCAGGTCCGCTTGCCGCCCCTTCTCATCGGGCCCGTGGCAATGAAAACAGTTGTCCGACAGGATCGGCAGAACATCGCGACCGAAGACCAACTTGTCTTCGGCGTAAGCTGCGGATGGGAAGGCGAGAGCACAGACCAGCGCGATAAGTCGCATGCAGTCACGCACATTCGGCAGGAGTCGAGGCGGGATGAACGCTCCGATTCTATCGCCGACAAGTGCGAGCGGGGAGGGTGAGATCGCGACAGTTCCTAACAGCCCGTGTCGAAGTCTGCTAAGGGTTCTCGCTTAGCCTCGGCTCAGTACGGGGCATTCAAGTCCCGCGCCAGCAACGCTGCGGTGGCTTCGCCCAGGAAGATCAGGATATCGACCGCATACAGCACCCCGGTCGCCGACTGTGTATTGCGGTAGCGCAGCACGCGGAACACCATCAGTGTCAGGATCAGCGGGCCAATCAGACCGGCCCAGCGGAGCGACAGCCAGATCTTCTGCGTGGTCTCAGGGGGCCACGGAGCCCACGCCAGCACAGTTGCGGCTAGTCCGATTCGCAGCACGATGGCGATCAGCAAGCCGGTATTGAACTGCTGCAGCGGTCGGAGGGCCATCCCGGTCGCGGTCAGATACCAGTGCCCCAAGAGCATCGTTGAGATCGCTCCGCCGATCAGCCACCCGCCCGACAGCTGGCTGGCGACCTCCAGCCAGCGGGGAACCAGACTCTCCTGCCCGCGTGCCGCCAGGAACAATCCACCTGCTGAGCCCAGCAGCACGGCCACTGCATACCGCAGCCCGGCGGCCCTTCGCTCCAGCGTCCACATCACCGAACCGAGAAACGAACCGATCGCAGTCCCAATGACCAGGGTGTAGAACCCCGTCGAAGTCAACACTGGTCCTCCCTCACGATTCAGGTGCGACAGTGTCAGAGCCGTCAGTACAGACAGCCCCAGCGTGACCAGCATTTGAATGCGATAAAAGCCGGACGTGACCTCCCGCCGTGGCAGCAGGCACCACGTCAGGCTCATTCCAAAGATCAGTCGCAGGGCGAATTGGGGAATCATAGGAGCAAAATCGTAACGCCCATGACACGAGTCGGGAAACCGGCTCAGGATGTTTCCCGGAATTCAGCAACGTGGTCGCCACACGTTGAGGCACGAAACGCCAGAGACCTACTTTTCGGTCGGCTCGGCGGTCTTGGGAGCCACGGCCGCTCCAGCCGGAGCTGTCGTGCGATACAGCGGCAGGTACCGGTAATAGACCTCCAGCGTCAGCGTGGCGAACGCGGTCGAATAGATTCGCCCGCCGTAGCCGCCCCACGGATCGCGTGGTTCCCAGCTGCCCGCATTCTCGCCTTCGGTCAGCTGTTCGGAGATTAACAGATCGCGCAGTCGACCGTTCCACTTCTCCCACGGTTCGCCGCCGTACTGATACAGAGCCAGCGTGGAGTAGTACCAGGTATACAGATTGAGGGACTGCCGACTGGGCGGATTGCTCAGCAGATAGTTGACGGCCTCTTCGCAGGCCGGGTGCTCGCGGGCCTGGCCGAGCATCTGCTTGCAGAACAACGATTCCGCCGTCATCGCGAGTGTTGGGCGCTCGTTCTCCCGGTACCCTGCCAATCCGCCCGCCTTGCCAAGAGCCCGTTTCTGGAGAAAGTTGATCATCTTCTGGCGGGTCTGCAGTGGGATATCCAACCCTGCCGCTTGCGCACTCTTCAGGGCCATCAGCTGCCAGCCGAAGATGCTCATGTCGCCGCCGCCTTCCTGGCCGCGTTTGTAGCGCCAGCCTCCGTCTTCCAGCTGGCACAGCAGGATGTAGCGGACGGCTTTCTGCAGCGGCTCGATCAGGAACTGCGACTTCTCCTGATCCTTGGTCATGGCATAGGCTTCGGCCATCGCGAATGTGGAGATCGCGTGCGAGTAGGTTCCCGCAATCTCCGAGGCCCGGCCGCCGAGGTAGCCTTCGATCCCCTGCGAGCTCTTCCCCTGCTGATAGACGAGCCAGCGGAGGGCCTTGGTGACGTTGGCCGAATACTCGCCCTCTTCCAGAGTGTTTTGTTTCCCGAGGAACGCCAGAACCGCCAAGGCTGTCACGCCGGTGTCGGCGTTCTTGCCCGCGAACTGCCGGTCCACGCCGCCCTGAGCTGCCGCCAAACCAGCTCCATGCAGGTCGGCATCCCAGTAGCCCTCCACATCCTGCGTGTTGGCCAGCCACTTGAGTGCCCGGTCCACCGCAGCTTCCGATTGCTCGGAGCCTCCGAACTGTTCGACCGCCTGCTCGCGCTGCTCAGGAGACCGCAACTGGTACTGGGCGGGGGTCGAATTGGCGAGCGGAACCGGCGAGAGTCCCTGCGGCTTCATCAGTTCCGGCAGAGCTTCTTCCATTCCCAGCGCGTCGTCGAGAACCGGTTCGGTCAAGTCGTCCGGGCGGGGTCCCGGCTTCTGGCGGGGCTTGGCGGGGGACAGGGCGGCCAACTCACCAGCGGCATTCGGAATCGCACGCGGGGCGGCACGGACCGGTTTCTGGTTCGGTGCTGCCATCTGGGGATTCGAGGGACCGTCTCCGCCGCCGGGGAGAACTTCCTCTTGAGCCATCTCGAACTGGGCTGGGCTCTGCCGCTGCGGCATCTGCTCGGGCACGGGCTTGGTCAGCTGCGGCGCATCGGGGCTGGGCAGGGCCGATTCGAGGTTCTCATCGATCCCCGGATTAAAATCAGCCGAGGGTTGGGGCGCCGCGATTCGCGGAGTCACGCGGGCCAGCTGGGAGTCGAACGTCACGACGTTCCGCGGCGCCGAACGGATCATCGCAGGAGCCGCTCGCGATGCCGCCGACGGCGGCAGCACTTCAACAACGTCGAGCGGCGTTTCAAACGCAGCGGGGTTGTAGTCCGGCGTGATCTCCGCCTTGGCGAGCTGACCGGACTCGGGATCGGCGGTCGCTTGTGGGGGGGCCATCTGCGGTTCGGGGACGTCGGTCACCGACTCCGGGGCCTGGGCGTTGAGCTGGGCCAGCTCCTGCGGCGTCAGCTCGGGGGCCTCGACTTCCGTTCGCTCGGGGGTGACGTTGAGAGTGGTCGGGATCTTCTCCCAGGGGCGCAGCTCGGTCGCCTCAGCCTGCAGTGACTGTGATTCGAACGAGGTCTGCTCGGGGACAAAATCAGTCGTGATCTCAACCGACGGGTCTTCCTCGAACGAGGCCCGAGATTGTGGCTGATACTCCGGCAGCAGAGCCATCACGGCACAGATCAGCGAGCCGTGGACCGCCAGCGAGAAGATCAGGGCCTTGCCCGTGACGCGACGGTTGCCCCACTGCGTGCCCAGCATCGCGAAGAGATGAGTCGACGCCAGCACCAGCCCCGCGCACAGCAGCAGCACCATCGCGGGCTGGAGGATCGCAATGATCAACTGCAGCAGCGGCCAGAGCTGTGTCGGGAGGTGGACGGCGAGAGTCATGGAGCGGAGGGAGCCTCAATCCGGGCGTCGAGTTTGATGCGGGAGATCCCCGCCCGCTGGCACAGGCTGAGCGTGCTCATCACGTGCTGGTAGGGGCCTTCGCCGTCACCTCGAATGCGGACAATCTGGTCGGAGTAACGTTTGGCGGCGGCCTTCAGATTGGCTTCGAGCTGATCGGGCTCGATCTGTTTCCCTTTGACGAAGATCGTCCCGTCGTCTTTGACATTGACGATGATCTCGTCCGGGAGACCCGTCAGCGGGCGAGCGTCGGTCACGGTGGGCAGATTGATCTCGTACTGCTTTTCTGGTTCGACCAGCCGGCTGCCCACCATAAAGAAGATGTTCAGCAACATGACCACATCGATCATGGGGGTCAGATTCATTCCCGATTCTTCTTCGGGGGGAACTCTGAGCGGCATGCGATCCTTCTCCCGTTCGGAGCATTCGCGACAACCGATCCAATCGGCAAGCGGAGAACAGCCCTCCGAAACTCTCGCAAATGATACCAGTGGAGAGCCCGGGATGTCAGGGCCTGTTTTTCAGGAAAGTCTGACCCTCCCCGCCATTCTCAGAAACTCTCTCGCTGTCATCCAAATTCCCCTGACAAATCCGATTCCGAAAACGTAACCTGCGTGTCTGGTTTCCAGATTTTGAGGAGCGATCGATGATTCGAGCTGTCTTCGCACTGCTGTCGGTTGTGATCTGCCTGTCGTCGCTTGGTTTTGCGGACGAGACCGCTGCTCCACGAGAGGTGGCCACGAGAATCGATTCCCTCCTGTCGAGTCGCTGGGAAGCCGACAAAATCACGGCTGCAGCAGTCAGCGACGATGCGGAGTTCTGTCGGCGGGTCTATCTCGACATCTGCGGGCGGATTCCTCCGGCGTCCGAGGTGCGCGACTTCCTTGACGACAAAGCCCCGGATAAGCGGGCGAAGCTGGTCGACCGGCTGCTCGAAAGCCCGACCTACATCGTGAACTACACGAACGTCTGGCGGGCCATCATGCTGCCCGAGGCGTCGATGGATCAGACGATCCAGTTCTTCCTGCCGGGGTTTGAGGCCTGGCTACGCTCGCGTCTGGCAGAGAACCGGAACTTCGCCCAGATCGCGGAAGAGCTGTTGACACTGCCGTTAAACTCACAGCAGTTGAATGACTTTCAGCAGCCTGAGCAGCCCAGTCCCCTGGCGTTCTACCGAGCCAAACAGGGCAAGCCCGAAGAGATCGCGGGAGCCAGTGCCCGCATGTTCCTCGGCGTGCGGATCGAATGTGCTCAGTGCCACAACCACCCGTTCGACAAGTGGAAGCGGGAAGAGTTCTGGAGCTATGCCGCGTTCTTCAAGGACTCCGCTGCCATGCAGCCTCCCGCCGAGGGGATCGTGGCTGCGGTGACGGAAAAGCTGAAAGGGGCCGACTCTCGATCGATTCAGATTCCCGACACCGACATCGTCGTGAAGACGCGTTTCCTGACGGGAGAAGAGCCAGATTGGTCGAAGATCAGCGACAGCCGCGCCAGTCTCGCGAGTTGGGTCATTTCCAAAGAGAACCCGTATTTTGCCAAGGCCGCTGTCAACCGGATGTGGGCTCATCATTTCGGAGTCGGGATCGTCGACCCGGTCGACGACTTCAGTGCCAACAACCCGCCCAGCCACCCGGAGGTGCTCGATTTGCTGGCGCAGGAGTTCGTCGCGCACAACTACGACTTCAAGTTCCTGATCCGGACTCTAACGGCCACGAAGGCCTACCAGCTGACCTCTGTGCGCTCGCACGAGACGCAGGACAATCCACGCCAGTTCGCCCGCATGCCGGTGCGTGGTCTGACCGCTGAACAGATCTTCGACTCGCTGGCCCAGGCGACCGGTTATCTGCAGCCGTTCGATCCGGAACAGCCCCTGAACTTCAATCAGGACCAGGCCCGGCAGGAGTTCCTGGAGACCTTCGAATCCGATGCCAGTGTGGAACGGCAAAGCACGATCTTGCAGGCACTGGCCCTGATGAATGGATCGTTCGCTTCCGACGCCACCAGCGTGCAGGAGCTGCTGCGATCACGCAATGACAAGAATGGGACACTGATCGCCATCGCCGAAGCCCCATTCTTCAACGACGAACAGCGGGTCGAGGCCCTGTTCCTGACCACGCTGAGCCGCCCACCTCGCGAGGCCGAGAAGGCCCGATTCCTGGCCTACCTGAAAGATCACGCCGCGACCGATGTCGCCGCCCGGCCGCTGGCGGACCTGTTCTGGACGCTGCTCAATACGACTGAGTTCCTGTCGAATCACTGACGCAACGCAGTCACGTGACGCGTCCGATCACGACGATGTGGACTTCGGACGCGCCCGCCTGTTTGAGGACCTTCGCGCACTCATGGCTGGTCGTCCCGGTCGTCATGATGTCGTCGACGAGCAAAATGCGGGTTCCGAAGAACTCGGTCCGGCGGGCGATGCCGAATGCCCCTTTCAGGTTCTGGCGCCGCGCGGTCACGGGCAGTAGCGCCTGCTTGGCAGTCCGCTTGATCTTGGCTAGCAGGTCGAGGCCAGCGGGCACCTTCAACAGTGAGGCGAAGCACTCTGCCAGTGTGACGGGAGTCGAGTGCGGTTTCCAAAGCTGCTCGGACCACAAGTGCGGGACAGGAATCACGACCTGCAGCTGCCGTGACCGCAAAGCCTCCCCATGCCGTTGCCAGAGCTGATCGGCCAGATCGCATGTGAGTGCATGCCCCCCCGCCAGCTTGGCCCGCAGACACGCTGACCGCAGCGGATCGGTATAGGGCCCCAGGCAATAGGCCGAATCGAAGGCATAGCTCTCATCACGGCAATGCACACAGCGCGCCTGCGTATCGACATACGGCCCCAGCGGAGCTGCGCAGCGGGCGCATTGTCGAGGGGCCAGCGACTGACAGGTCTGGACGCACTCAGCGCAAAACCGCGAATTGTCCTGGGGCTCGCGTTTCTCGCAGAACAGGCACAGCGACGGGAAGCAGAAGTCGAGTGCTGCAGTCCAGGTCTGCTTCGACCAGCGGGTCAGTCCAGCTCGCATGGCGATACTCCTCCGCTCAAACGAGTTCCTCGCGCCATGCATCGGCGAGTTCCGGCAGCCTCGCGAGTTCACTTCGCTCGGCACTCGGTCCGCCCTTGAGATAGAAGACCTGATTCGCGCGGACCAGTGTCCACTCCGGATGAGGTCGGGACAACTGCTGAATCACGTTGGCCGCTGCGATGGTCCCCGGCTGGATTACCCGCAGGTACCATCCCGTCCGGCTCGTCCGAATGACGCGTTTGGGCAGGTCGCTGATCCGCCACCGCCGGGCGAGTTTCCAGCATGGCTGCCGAGGCTGGGAGACTTCCAGGACGACATTTCCGATCGCGTATCGGTCGCCGATGCAGACCGTGCCCTCCGTCTGGCCGGCGATCGTCAGGTTCTCCCCGAAGCCGCCGCCCGACATCTCGGGGACCGTGAGCTCATCCTGCCACAGCGGATAGTGATCGGCCGAGTAGGCCAGCACCGCCTTGTCGGGGCCGCCATGGAACCGGCAGTCGGCCTGCTCGTTCCCTTCCAGTCCTTCGGTCAAAACGCGGATCGGGCCTGCGACAGGCTGTTTGTAGAAGCTCGTGAACCAGCGCTGTTCCATCGGATCGGCAGCTCCATCGTGCCCATACTCGGTGGGAGTACCAACCTGAATGGAGACGATATGCGGCACGAGGCCACCCACTTTCCGATATCGGAATGCCTGCTCAGACAGCCGCCCGCTTCACAGCCAGCTTCTCGCGAACGCGCTTCTCGAGTGCCTTCAGGATCTCATAGTCGCTCTTGTACGGCGACTCGAACGCCGGACGCAGCGGCAGGGGAACATCGTCCATGCGGTAGACGGTTCCGGTCGTGTTGATCCCGTAGGTCGCCGTCGTGAACGCCACAGCTGCGATGCGGGCAGTTTCGCTCATCTTGGGATCGAGGGTGATGACGGGGATCGTCTTCAGATGGTCGCGGGCCGGCTGGTTGAAGTTCGACATCGGATCGCTGGCGATGATCATCGCTGCGTCGGCTTCGCCTCGGGCCAGCAGGTCCGAAGTGGTGAACTCACCCGGATTGAACCGCGGGTACCCGCGCGAGAGGTTGACGCCGAACGGATAACCGGTGTTCCAGGTCACGACGTTGTCCGCCCCGGTGACGTTTCCATGCCCGCGCATCGGCTTGGCGACCCAGCGAGTGTGCTTGTTCATGTCGCGAGCCAGGGCCAGTACCGCTCCTGCATTGAAGTGCTTGCCGCGAGTCATCGTGACGCCCATGCCGAACAGGATGGCCCCGTAGCTGGCCTTCTTCATGCCATCCATCACTTCGCGAAGCGTCTTCAGTGAGATCCCGGTCTTGGTTTCGACGCTCTTATCGGGTTCGAGACCTTTGGCCAGCAGCCGCAGAGCCCAGGCCAGTTCGAAGTCGGACCGTGGCTTGATCTGCAGGAAGATGTCGCAGGCTTTGGCACTCTTGGTCTTCCGCACATCGATCAGGACTGCAGTCCGGTCCTTGCGCCCGTTGGGGAGCTCTTCGCTCTTGGGCATCAGGCTGTATTTCATGAAGTGCCGCGGGTGACTCTCCGCTGGGTTGCCACCCCAGAAAAGAATGTAGTCGGCACGATTGCGGATCTCGCCCAGCGTGCTGGTGACTTCGCCGACGCCTTGAAACGCCATGCCGGTCGGGCCGTGGCAGACGCTGGTCGTGGTATCGATCATCCCGCCGATCCAGTCGCTGATCGCCACTGCCACGCGCTGAGCCTCGCACGTCGTGTCGGACAGCCCATAGGTAATCGGGTACTTCGCGTTCGCCAGGATTTCGGCGGCTCGTTCGATCGCCTGTTCGTAGGAGGCCGGCTGGCCATCGATGCGGGCGTCGGGCTCATTCTCGATATGGTGGTTCAGGAACCACGCCTTCCCCAGGACGCACGCCTGCTTGGCCTCAACGATCTTGTTGCCGCGCACGTGCAGGTCGATGTCATCGCAGACACAACCGCAGAATGTGCAGGTTGCGTCCTGGACAATCTTCAGCTCGGGAAGCGTAGCAGCGGGGGTGGCGGTAGCAACGGACATGGTCGGAGCCTCGTTTTGCCGCAGCGGTGGATCGCGGCTGACACTCTACTGTGCGGGAAATCCGGATTGATGTCAAACTGAATCGGCAGATCGAGCGTACCAAACCCCTCCGCTCGCCTCCTAGCAGTTTCACAAACTGTCCAGCTGTCGAACTGCAGCAGTGCGCGCTCGCGCGAGCTATAATCCGCTGTTCCCCCATCGTCACCGAACCCGGATGGGCACCGCTCTGATTGATCTGGACCACAATGCGACGACCGCCATCGCTCCAGAAGTTCTGGTCGCGATGGAGGTTGTGGCGCGCGAATGTCCGGGGAATCCTGGCAGTCGGCATGCGGCGGGACGAGTCGCTCGGCGGGCTCTTGAGGATGCTCGCGAGATCGTGGCCTCGATCCTGGGAGCGGCCCCGGCAGAAGTCGTGTTTACGAGCGGCGGGACCGAAGCGAACAACTCAGCCCTGTTTGGCTTCAGCGAAGGTCGGCAAGGGACGATTGCCTTGCCCGCAGGTGAACATCCTTCCATCGAGATGGCCGTCCGCCGGTTGGAATCGCGAGGCTGGCAGCGGTCCACGATGCCCCTGGACTCGCAGGGATTGATCGCGGGCAGTGCCTGGAACGACCTGCCCTGGGACTCCGTGCAGATCGCGACCTGCCTGTTGGCCCACAATGAAACGGGTGTGATCCAGCCTTTGCAGCGATTGGCCGAGCTGTGTGCCGAGCGGCGTATTCCGCTGCACCTGGATGCGGTTCAGGCGGCAGGCAAGATCGACGTGAACTTTCGTTCCAGCGGAGCGACCAGCCTGTCGGTGGGGGCTCACAAGTTCCATGGGCCGCGCGGGATCGGAGCCCTGCTCATCCGCACGGGCACACGGCTCGCTCCGCTATTGGTTGGTGGACACCAGGAGCGCGAACACCGGGCCGGGACCGAGCCCGTGGTCCTCGCTGTTGGCATGGCGCGGGCCCTGCAGCTCTGGTCCGAGCAGCGCGACCGCTGGAGCCGTGAAGTCACGACGCTGCGCGATCGGCTCGAACAGCAGCTCCTTGAATCGTGTGCTCCGGTGGTCGTGCATGGCCACATGGCCGAGCGTCTGCCGAATACGCTGAATATTGCCTTCCCGGGCTGTGATGGGGAGGCGCTCCTGGTCGCACTCGATCTGGCGGGGATCTGCTGCTCAATGGGCAGTGCCTGTGCCAGCGGGTCGAGCGAGCCCGCTCCGGTTCTGCTGGCGATGGGCTGTACGAAGGAGCTCGCGCGGGCCTCGTTGCGGTTCAGCCTGGGACGGGACAACACGCTCGATGAAGTCGACGAAGCGGCCAGCCGGATCGCAGCCACAGTCCGCCGCATGCGCGACAGGCGGGCCAGCTGAATGGACTCCAAGAAGTTTCTGGACGAGGTGCAGCGCTGGCGAAACGCTGAGCCAATCCCCTCGCTGACCGAGGCCGAACAGTACTGCGCGAATTTGGCCAGGACGCACTACGAGAACTTTCCGGTCGTGTCGTGGCTCCTGCCTAAGCGGCTGCATCAGGAGTTCTTCAACGTCTACGCCTTCTGTCGTTGGGCGGATGACCTCGGGGACGAGGTCGGTGAGCGAGCCCTCGCCCTCGAGCTGCTCAGCTGGTGGCAGAGTGAACTCAACGACTGTTACGCCGGGCGGGCACGACACCCGGTGTTTGTGGCCCTGCGCCGGACGATTGACCGGTTTCGGATTCCGATCGATCCGTTTCGCGACTTGATCTCGGCATTTGAGCAGGACCAGCGAGTCACCGACTACCAGACTTACAATGACTTACTGGACTACTGCCAGCGCAGCGCCAACCCCGTGGGACGGATCGTGCTGCGGCTGGGGGAGTGCGATACGCCCGAGAACGTGGCTTGGTCCGACTCGATCTGTACCGGGCTCCAGCTGGCGAATTTCTGGCAGGACGTCGCGCGAGATCACGCCATCGGCAGGGTCTATCTCCCGCGGGAGGATCGCGAGCGGTACGGGTACACTGCGGAGCAACTCGCGCTCCGGCAATCCACGCCGGAATTTGTGGAGCTCTTGCGATTCGAAGTCGTGCGGGCTCGTGAACTGCTCCTGGCGGGGAAGCCGCTGGTGTGTTCCGTTCCGTCATGGCTCCAACTCGACATCGATCTTTTCATCGAAGGCGGATTGCGGATTCTAAAGGAAATCGAGACGATCCAGTTTCAGGTCTGGGAGTCTCGCCCCGTTGTCAGCAAGGGGGCCGCTCTGGGCCTGTTCATCCAGGGTGTGGGGCGCTGGGCCGTTCGGCGACTCTTCGGTTCCCGTTAATTCGGAATCGGATTGTCACCAGGAGGTGACAGACAGTCACAAGCAAGGAGTACCGTCGTGGCCGAAGCCACACTGACCGAGTCGTACCAGGCGTGCGTTGAGCTCGCCCGGCGGACCGGGAAGAACTTTTATTACTCATTCCTGACGTTGCCGAAAGCGCTCGCGGAAGACATGTGTGTCTTGTACGCGTTCATGCGCTGGACCGACGATCTGGCGGACGAGGACGACCTGCCGCTCGGGATTCGCGAAGTCGCGATCTCGCAGTGGCGAATCACCGTACGGGATGCTCTGACTCGCGAATCGGTCGACCCGCTTCCGGGCAGTTCGCTCGCCTCGCACTTCTCCGCGTTCGACTCGACCCCCACCCAGCTGGTCGATGCCAAGATCCTGACCGCGCTGGCGGATGTTGTGCGTCGTCATCAGATTCCCTCGGAGTATCTGTTCGATGTGATCGATGGAGTCGAGAGCGATCTGGAGGCGACTTCGTACGAGCGATTCGAACAACTGGAAGAATACTGTTACCACGTGGCCGGAGCTGTCGGGCTGTGCTGTGTTCACATCTGGGGCTTTAACGGTCCCGAGCCACGGCAACTGGCGATCGACTGCGGCACCGCATTTCAGCTGACGAACATCCTTCGCGACCTGGGCGAAGACGCAGCCCGCGGACGGATCTATCTGCCGCAAGAGGACCTGGACCGGTTCGGGTACACCGCCGACGAGCTGCGAAACAGCGTTCAGAACCCCGCCTATCGTGCGCTCATGCAGTTCCAGGTCAGCCGCGCTCGCGAGTATTTCGATCGCTCAGCTCCCCTTAGCCAGACCTTGAGCGGCCCCGGACGCCGAATCTTTCGAGCGATGCGGGATATCTACGGAGGACTGCTGCACGAGATCGAACGCCGGGATTACGACGTCTTTTCCCGACGCATCCGGCTCTCGAAGTTTCAGAAACTGAGGTCGGCCCTGTGGGCGTATCTATGGAGCTGAGCAATACAGACAGGAGTCCAGCCCCCCTCTCCCCCGGGAGAGGGGCTGGTGGTGAGGGTTCGTGATCTGCGGAATCATCGTGACTCCAATCGCATCCCAATACGTCGAAGCTCCCCAAGGCTGGGTGGCCCGACCGACTTGTCGGTTGGGTCGCGTAGCGACAAGATGCCTTCCCATCGATGCGAGTTCTCTGTCGATTCGTACACCCATGAAGAGGCTTCTTGTGCCTCTGGCACCCGGCCAATCTGGCCGGGCCACCCTGCGGTCAATCGACAGCTTTCTCCCTCTCCCCGCGAACGATTTGACCTCTCAAGCAGCGTTTGATCGGGGAGAGGGCCGGGGTGAGGGGCCAGGCTGTTCTCCCAAGTGGATGTTTGGTTTACCAAGGAGCAAGATGGTGAATGAGCGCGTCCTCTGTAGCCTTTCAATGTTGCACAACCCAGACGCTCAAAGCAGCTTCCGAGCCACCCAATCCAAAGAACGTCTGGGGCGCACCGGCATCACCAACACAGGGGAGCAACCTCTTGTGCAAAGGCACACCGGTAGGCTGCAAAGCCAGCCAACCGATGCCACCGGTGCCAGCCAACGTACCCAGGAGTCAGGAGGGCTGCTTCTCGGGTGGGGTCGTTGGGGTTAGGATTCACTGGAAGTCTGAACCGCTTTCACCATCTCATGTGGGACGAGGAGCAGGACGTTGGATTTCACACGAATGGAAGTGGGGAAAGAGTATCTCCTGGCCTGGGGTTGGTACCCGCTGATGGGAGTTCTCGGTGGGGGAGTGATGACGGCTGTGGCCTACTGGGAACCAGCGCCGGCTGTCGCGTTTTACTTTTCACTGGCCACCGGAGCCTGTGTGTCCATCCTGGTGGGGCTCTTTGCCCATTACTGGTGGAACCGCCGGTTCCTGGAGCCGACGGAATCCGGGGTGATCGTGACGGATCGCTCGGGGCGACTCGAACTGAACGACAGCGACATCACTGATCTGGGGATCGCCATCGAGATGAGCTATTCCCGGGGGGCTCCGTCAGAGTATCGTCGGTATGGCCAATTCACCGCAGAGACTCCTGCGGGGAGTCGAGTGATCTCCTACAACTACCATTTCCCACGCGGGGGCGCCGACTGGCTCGCCCCCTGGTTCAAACGTCTCCAAAACCGGCTGGTCCAGGTGGCCCAGACCAAGCTCGCGAAGGGTCAAGAACTGGCGGGCGATGGATGGGCCCTGTCCCACACGGCGCTGACTGTGTCCGGAGAGGATTATCCGGTCGACAACCTCACCTCCGTCCAACTCATGGATGGCAAGTTATGCGTCTGGGCCGCGGATGCGGAACCCGTACTCCAGGTTCCTGCCAGCGGCACCAACGCTGCCATACTTCACAAAATCCTCGACGAGCGACTCGCTGGCCGAGTGAATTCGCCGCGTCCAGGAGATCTCGGTCGTCTCTTGTTTGAGCGTGGTGCCAATGGGAATCCTCCGAATGACAAACGGAATTACAGCCAGGTCATCGGGGTGGGAATCGGAGTGACAGTCGTCTTGCTCTTGATCTTGCTGGCAGCGTTTGCCCACCCCCAAAAGTCATTTTTGCCCGTGTTCATTGGGTTGATTGTCTCCATGGCGGCGGCCATCGGAATCTGGATCAAAGTCAGCCCGCCTCCACTCACAGACCGTTACCAGTTCTACGAACTCGGAGTACGAGCGCGGGTGAATGGAAATACCCGCACCCTCTTCTGGACCGACTGCGACAGCTATACCCACGCGGTCACTCGCCAGTTTTTGGACGGAGTCTTCGTGGGCAATGAGGTGTCCCTGGTGTTTGTCCCTGCCGATTCCAGCGATCCGATCATCTACGCGACACCGCAAGACGGGGGAGATGAAGCGTTGGATCAACTGCGAGGCTTTCTGGCTCCGGTCGTCGCTGGCCGGATGTTGAAAAAACTCGCAGCTGGGGAGAACGTCGCCTGGCTTCCCGGTGCGGATTTCACTCCTGATGGACTATTGGTCCGTCCTGATGGGGCTCTGTTGCGTTTGATCAATTTCGCGGAACGACTCAGGGGATCCACCGTTCACACGGCCCTGGACCTGAGCGCCGCAGGAAGACTCGGCCGCAAGGAAGGCGTAATTATCCCCTACAGCGACATTCGGTGCACCATCGAGGATGGAACCTTCTCGATCCACATTCCGGAGGAAACGAAGCCGTTGATCAAGGAATCGACAGCGGCCCCCAACTTCTATGCCGGCCTGCATCTGCTGCACGCCTTAATTAATCTGGAAGAGCCAGCAAGGTAGCACAGTCGCAGGTCTGGCTTCGCGTGGTGACCCGCCTCTGTGGCTCATTCCAGCGGTTCGCGGGGTGGCAACGGTTGGGTCGCTTTGGACCCTACCGGTGTGCCATGGCACAAGAGGTGATAGACGACCGTGTCGTGTAGCTTCTCGTTGTTGCAAACCCGGTCAATCCGTGGGCTGATTGAAATCACAGCTCACCCCAGCCCCCAGTTCTGCTCATCCACATGCGTCAGCTTTGCGACTTGCGCAGCCTCTCTCAACTTGCCGACCAGAAACTGCTTGTGATTCGCCACAGCCTGTTCGCTGATCCTCAGCTGGGTCGCCACGTCCTTGTTCGGCAGCCCCCGAACCAGCAACAGCTCGATACACTTCAAACGCTCCAACTCCCCCTGCCGACGCCAGTTCGTGATCTGCTGGCTCAGGCATTTGGCGAGTACGTTGTCCGCTGCGACCTGATGCTCGCGGCTGCGGGCGATGCTCGAAGCCCGACGGGCGTGATTCGCGGGAGCTTCGGTTTCGTTCCCCTCGTCATCGGTCCCGAGTGACAGCAGCGATGGCCGCCGCCCCGTGCTCCGCAGACGGTCGGTGATCTTGTGAGCACAGATCGAGAACAGAAACGACTGCAGCGAGGTCGCTGGATCGTAGTTCGGCAGCGAGGTCAGGAACCCGACGAATGTCTCCTGCACCACATCCTCAGCCAGCTGATGATCCCGCAGCCGCCGCGTCGCAAAGGCCAGCAGCCGGCCTTCGTACTCGTCAATCAGTCGCTGCCAGGCGGCAGCTTCTCCCTGCCGGATGCGTGTAATCAGGACTTGTTCGGGGGAGGTCATAGCCGCGTCAGTCTATCAACTGGCAATCGCACCCGCCGCTGCCAGCAGCTGACGAACGGCCTCAAGCGGTAGCCCCACGACATTCGACAGGCTCCCGGTGACCTGCGAGATGAAGACGCTCCCCGCTCCTTGCAGGGCATAACCACCGGCCTTACCGACGGGCTCGCCGGTCTGCAGATACCACTCGACCAGCTCTGGGGAGCCAGAGTGCATGGCGACCTCGGTCTCGACAATCGCGGACCATTTTCCGCTGGTTGTGGGCTGGGAAGAGTCGGCATACAGAGTCAGCACCACACCTGTCAGCGCGCGATGGCTGCGGCCCAGGTAGTAGGTCTGGAACCAGCTGCGAACCGTGTCGGGCCAATCGGGGCGTTCTGGAGGCTGTCCCAGGACGACGCGCTGGCCGGGCTCGCCTGCGACGATCGTGGTGTCAGCGGTCAGCACCCACGCTTCGCGCGGGCATTCGGCCCGGTGACGCACGTTCTGGTTCTTCAGAGTGGCGATATGCAGCAGCTGGGCCTGGATCGAGCTGTCGTCGTGGAGCCCCTCAAACCCCGGTTCATGCGGGTCGCTGGGAGGCAGGACCACGATCCGCTCGCTCGGAACCAGCAGCGACAACAGCTCTCGCCGACGGGGGGAGCGGGAACCGAGAACCACGGGAAGTGATGAGGGGTGGGGCATTGTTATCCAGCGAGTGAAGTCCGCTCTCGAACTGCGTCCAAGCCAAAGATACCGGTTGAATCCATCCGCCGCACGGCGCTCACCCACGGCTTTCGCGAAGAAACCGGACGCTAGCGCGTTCCGGCTGATCCCGAAGTTTCTGCCTGGACGCAACACGACTTTACGGAGTCTTCAGCGTCCGCCGCGACATCCACAGGTCGAGATCTCCTTGCCCGTCCGGCAGGCTGCGGCTGTGGAAGTAGATCGTGTTCCCATCCGTCGAGAGGAACGGGGCGCCGAACTGGATGGCGTCGAATGGGGCGGGCAGCGGTTGCCCCTCGGACCAGTCGGGGGAATCGGCTGGCCGCGTGTGCCAGGTGATCGTCTCGACATCGTCGGCCATCGTGGTCTTCAGCAGCCCCCTTCCATCGGACGAGAAGCTATAGATAACGCTCCAGCCGCCTTGCAGATGGACATCAACCGTCGGAGTCGGATTGAACTCGGCAGTCGGAGTCGGGCGTGTGAAGATCAAGGGGCCTCCGGTCTGTTGCCCGCCGCGTACTGAGGTCAGAGCCAGGATCAGCCCATCGGGTGAAAGTACGGGATGCCGATCTTCACCGGCCGAGTTGATCGGCTGCGGCAGGACCACCGGCTGGCCGAATGGTTCATCGCGGCTGGTCCGGGTCGCGATCATCACTTCCTGTGCGCTCCCTCCGGGCGGGATGGCCGAGTAGACGAGCTGCAGCCCATCTCCCGAGAGGCAGCACGTCAAGAACTTGGCCGACGGCAACGGCCCCGGCAGCTTCGTGGCTGGGGCGAACGGCTCATCACGCGAGGCCCGCCGAGCTTCGAACAGCTCCTCCCCACGGGTAAAGACGACGAGGAGTTCATCGCTGGTCAGCGAAGGGGTGGCCTCCCGAGTGGCGGTGTTGATCGCGGGGCCCAGGTTGACGGGGGCGGACCATCTGGAGTCGGGAGAGAACGGCTCGGCGAGGGCTCGGTCGGGACTCACGGGCGGTGCCACCTTGGCCGTCATGAACTGCGGTTGAATGACCCCGAAGTCCGATGCGATCCCGCAAAACGGGACCGCGCGATGGAAACGTTCAACGCCGGCTTGCGTGACTTTGGTGTTCGACACATTGACGTTGCGCAGCGACACGAGCTGTTGCAAGTGTTCCAGTCCGGCGTCGGTCAGATCACAATTTGTCATGGTGATGGTTGCGATCCCATGATTCTGGCTGAGACACCGGGCCAATTCGTCGGCATCACGTTGACCTTCGGCGACGAAATGGTACGAGTCCAGCAGTTTGAGTTTCTCGCGGTCGTCTGCCGAAAGCTGGACACTCGCCGGAATTCTTTGCACGGAGAAGGACCAGACACCGCCATTTTCAAAGTCGGCCTTTGTCAGCAACTTCGTGGGTGCCTGCCAGTAATTGACTCCGCCCAAACATTCGACTCCCAGTTCGACGAGTTGTTTCGCCGCTTCGTGAGCGGGATCTCGGCCCACCGTGCGGTACTTACCCTTCCAGCCCACCACAATCCGCAACTTGTCATTGCGCGACTGCACTGCGACCAGCTTGGCGTCATCGACGGCATCTGGTGTTGTCAGCAGGATGGTTCGAAGCTGCGGTGCCTCAGCTAACAGGTCGATGTCCGGCGGCTGCGGCCCCCAAATTTTGAGTGAACGCAGCGTTGGTAGGTGACGGACAAATTCCAGTCGGTCGTCAACCATTTCGCTGGTGATACCCAAGTAATCGAGGGTTGAGATTCGACCAAGCTTTGGGAGTGCCGATGTTCGAAGGTTCTTCTGATCGGTCAATGAGAGCGACTTGAGCCGGGGCAGTCGCGTCAATAAGTCCATCGCGGGACTTTCGATGGTTCCTCCACCGATAGTCAAAATTTCGAGGTATCGGCAGCGAGTGAGACGTTCCAGGTCCGATTCTGTCTTCACCTGCGAGTTCGTCATATGCAATGCAGTGATCACGAACGGCTCGCTGGGCAGCGGCATGGCCCCATCAGTGGCCCCGTAATCTCGCCATTCCCAGTTCGGACTCACGGCAATGGACATCGTGCCTTTGTTGGCGAGCACCCACTCGGCTGCTGCCCGTTCGGCGGCAAAGTCGATGCCGTCGGTAGCGGGAGCCGACGGTGTGGTCGCCATCGGCTTCGGCATCGCCGGTCCGGTGAGCTTCAATGCCTGACGTACGGCATCCACTTGTAGCGACACGCGAAAACCGAGATTGAGACCGCGAGTTTTCGGAGAGTAGGGGACACGAAACGACGAACGGAGAAATATCGCAGGATCATTGAGGTAGCCTCCTCGGATCACGCGATGGAAATCAGTGGGAGATGGACCTCTCGGATCAAGTGCCGACTCCTCATGAAATTGTTCGTAATAGGTTGGTCCCCACCAATCCTGCATCCACTCCCAGACGTTTCCGTTCATGTCAAACATACCAAACGGATTGCGCCTCAACTCGCCGACTGCATGAGTCCGACCGCCGCTGACGGCCTCAAACCAGCCAACACTCCGCACGTCTTCATCTTTTTCACCGATCCAGAATCGGGTTGTCGTCCCCGCGCGGCAGGCAAACTCCCATTCGGCCTCCGTGGGCAACTGGTAGCCAGTGCCGTCCATTAATGCCCGCGTGTTGTCTCCCTCCCGGAGAGAGAATGGCTTGAGCCGCTCTTCATCGCTCAACTTTGCACAGAACTCTGCGGCGTCATGCCAATCGACCGTTTCGACCGGATGACTGGTCGTGTCCAAACCGGCGATGGCCGCTTTCCCGGCACCCAGCGGAGCGAAGTGGGATGGGTTCGTTCCCATCACCTTTTCATATTCGGCCTGAGTCACTTCATGGACGCCGAGGTAGACAGGAAGCGTCAGGATCACCTTGTGCTGCGGAGCTTCGCTCCTGATGCAGTCGTGCCAGTGCTTGTCTTCGCCGACCTCCTTGATCGCCTCTTCGATCTCCTCCTTCGTGCTGCCCATCAGGAACTCACCCGGCGGGATCAGGCGGAACTTCATGCCGATGGAATTGGTGTATTCAACCGGCACGTTGAGGTACTTGGCCCACGCCTCCTGATGCTGTTGGGCTTGCTCGGCACTAAAAGGAGCGATGGCCGGAGCCGGGGCATCAGCGGGCCAATGTTTCGCAAACGCTGAGTTCGCTCCTGGAATCGTCATGCCCGGGTACTCGCGAATCCGAATTCGCCGGAAGGCGACTTCCGTATTGTACGATCGCAGCAAGATGTGGCCCTTTCGGGCACCCAGATTCTCTTTGCTTTTGATGAACGACGCTTGCGTCGCCGCCTTCCATTCATCGCTGTCCATGTCGTAAGACAATTGAAGACTATCGTTAAGCCAGTGTTCTACGCGGCTGCCCCGACACACGATGCGGAGTTTGTTCCATTCCCCTGCTGGGCGCACCACGGGATTCTTCGCGGCAAACACCCCGTAGAGCGAGGCCGTCTTCTGAGTCGGATCTGAATGCGACTCGGCCAAGCCGACATCGTCGTGAAACGAGAAGACAGTTCCCGCTCGAGTTTGAGTCGGTAACTCTCGGTAGAAGACGCCACCGTCTCCATTGATCCCCACCTTCCACTCGGCTTCGAACTCGAAATCCGCATACTCTTTCTCAGTGATGGCAGATTCCCATCCCCCCTTGGAGATCAACATCCCATTGACCACTTGAAACGCACCGAGTTGTTGCCAACCGATTGTTGATGTTCCGTCAAACAGGGTAGTCCATTCGGTTTGGGGGAGGTCGAGGGCTGTACTCATCTTCGCGGAACCATCCGGCTCTTGCTGGACGCTCGCCTTCACCCACTGCGCCCCAACGATCTTCCCATCGTGCCCGTTCCCGCTGGCGTCCTTCAGAACGTCGCCGCTGCCTTGGGCGAAGTCGTACAGGGCGATGGTGTTGGGATCACTTTGCCATTTCTGAGTCGGAACGAAATCGTCCTGATAGCGAACCACTCGTGACACCCGCATCTCATGGATGATCCCTATCAGTTGGTTTCCTCTCGTGCTCTCGGATACCGGACGTAGTCCGCCGATGACGAGTGATGGATTTAAGGCCGAATCAGCGCTCGACTGAGCAAACTGTAGAAGTGAGTTTCCCGTCAGTGCTGTTTTTGACGTCCCCACTTTTTTGCCATCCACATAGAACGCCATCCCACTTTCCGGACTCCAGATTCCGCAGAGATGAGTCAGGCATCCTGGCTGGCAAAGTGTCATCAACATCGAATCACTGAGGGGCTTTTTGAGAGATTGATTCCACATCACAAACTCCCACGCCTTCGCGGAGGGAGTCAGCTTCAAATCCAGCGGACCCAGTCCAGCCACCAGTGACAAGTAACCAGTCGGCTGGAACTCCTCAGCGGTCACCCAAGCCTCCAGTGTGAGCGGCTCTTCGGGTTGGAAAGTCAGAGTGTCGACCGCGACATGGGATTCGGGTGTGGCAAACTTCAAACCGGGTCTGAGCGGCGCTTCAGCACATTCCGCTGGCGCTGCCAGCACCCAAGTCGCCCCGACGATCTTCCCATTCGGCGAGCGACCGCTCACATCTTTGACGACGTCCCCCGCTCCAGTCGTGAAGTCATACAGCGCCAGGGTCTCGTCATCGGTTTTGAGCTCACCAGGCTGGAACGGGAGAACATATCGCACGTTGTCCGACACGCGCAGCTGCTCCAGACGCCCTGCGAAGAACTCCGGCTTGCTGGGATCAGTCTGCAGCTTGGAGCCGATCGTCATTCGGTCGAGGGGCATCGCCGTCGCCGCTGCGGAGACGTTGGTTTTGACTCCGGCCAGCTGGCCCTGGACAAAGTAGTTGAGGTTCTGCCCATCGTAGACCACTGCCAGATGCTGGCGGGTCTTTCCTTTTCGCGGGCCGTTGGCGTTCGTGTAGACCTGATCGCGGTTGATCCCCGCGCCGCCGCCTTGGGGATACAGGTACATGTGCAGCATCCCGCCAGTCCCTGCGGTCTGGAAGAGGTTGCCGTGGCCGCCGTCCTGCGAAATGTACGCTTCGATCGTGTACTGGTTCGAGTTCCAGCTCAGGCCGGTGAACTCGACATAGTCATCGACGCCATCGAACTGCAGCCCCTTCGCCGGATGAATCCACATGGCTCCGCTGATCTTGGCATCGTGGCCATTTCCCGACATATCTTTGAGAACGTCTCCGGTCCCCTCTTCGAAGTTGTACAAGGCAAGCGTCGCGTCATCGCTCTCGACCAGCGAAACCGCCGGGAAGTTGTCCGTATAGCGCGCGACCTTCGATATGCGCAGCTGATCGATCTCTCCCTTGAAGAAGTTGTTCCGACCCAGCTGACAGCCGATCGTCAGCCAGCGCATCCGCCACAGCTGATTGTCTTGCGGCTGGTTGTTGCGTTTCCCTTGCCAGACGCCGTTGATGTAGTAGTGAATCTCCTGCCCGTCACAGACGATGGCCCGGTGTTCACGGATGCCGGGTGTCTGCGGACCATAGGCATTGAGTCTGCCGCTGCGACCCGTGACGGCTGCAAAGCTCAGGCGTTCACCCTTGCCACCGACAGCGTCATACAGCTCCAGCCGTTCATCTTTGGTGCCCGAGCCATAGTTCGTGAGTTCCACCACCGTGCGGTGCGGGCCCGCTTCCTCGGGGGTCACAAAGGCCTCGATCGTGAACTGCGGATGATCCCAGCTGACCGGGACCTGCACGAAGTCGTCCTCCCCGTCAAACCGCAATCCCGCGGCCCGTTCGACAGCTGGAAGAGTCGGGATCGATCCAAAGAACCAGCTGCTGGTGAGCCGGCTGAGATGCCTGCCGAACAGGATCGGCGACATCACGAGGAGGCCGAGCAGCAGAGCGTAGAGAACGGTTTTGCGAGTGGGCTTCGTAGCAGAAGTCGTCAGACTTCTGCCGTCGACTACGGGCTCGGCAGAATTCTGACGAATTCTGCTACGGTCGGTGATCGTCTCGGCAGGAGTACTCCGGGCGCTGACACTTCCGGCTCCAAGGACGCACGTCACTTCTCCGGTGAGCTGCAACTCGGACTGACACCGAGTCAACAGATCGGCGACTTCCTTGGCGGACTGGTAGCGGTCATCGGATTTCTTCGCCAGCAGCTTATTGACGATGGCTGCGAACCAGTCCGGGATCTCGGGGATGATCTCTTTCAGCGGTCGCTGCGTGTCATCGACGACCCGCCGCAGCACTGCCACCGTCGTCGGGGCTCGGAATGGCGGGTGACCGGCGGCCATCTGGTACAGCACGCTGCCGAAGCTGAACAGGTCGGTGCGGGCATCGAGGGACTGGCCCAGGGCCTGCTCGGGAGCCATGTAGAGCGGAGTCCCGGCGATCAGGCCGCTTTGCGTGAGGCTGGCATCGTCGGCAGCTCGCGCCAGACCGAAGTCGGTAATCTTGACCTTCTGCTCGGCCCCCTTCTCCAGCAGGATATTTCCCGGCTTGATGTCGCGATGGACCAGCCCCTTCTCATGGGCAGCTGCCAGCCCGAGTGCAATCTGCTTGCCCAGATGCAGCATCTCAAGAACATCAAGCGGTCCGACCGCGTTGAGCTTGGTGCGCAGCGTGATCCCGTCGATGTACTCCATGACGAGGTACGGGATCGGTTCCTCTTCGACGCTGTAAACCTGAGTCACGTTGTCGTGACGAATCGCAGCTGCGGCGCGGGCCTCGCGCAGGAATCGCTTCCGCGGCGGCGAGGTGGCGGCCATCTGGACGTTCATCGTCTTGATGGCCACATGCCGCTGCAGCTTCTCGTCGAAGGCCTTGAAGACGATCCCGAACGCCCCCTGGCCGAGCACTTGCAGAATCTCATAGTGGCCGAGAAGTCCGATTGAGCCTGGTTTTGTCGATGGCTTCAGAAAGCTGAGGTCGATCGGCTGTGTGCTGTCGTCGCCATCGTCGAGGTCTTCGGTGGAGCCTGCGGGCAGGTGGACGGTTGCCTCCCCGCTCGTATCAGGCGGAGTCTGAATCTGCTTTGCAGCCGGGGTTTCGAGAAAGCGGCTCTGCTCGTCGTGAGTCGCCAGCAGCGCGTCGATTCGCCCTCGCAGCTCCTGATCCGCTCCGCAGGCCTGGGACAGGAACTGTTCCCGCCGAACCGGATCGGTCAGCTCCAGGGCATGTTCAAAGATCTGGCGTTCGGACATTTCAGGCTGCCTTCCGCGACTCGCTGCGAGAGTTCCATTGAACTCCCTTATCAGTCCATGCGCCGTCTGACGGAAGACCCCGCCAGATTTCTGGAGAGATTCTTGTATCCCAGTCCGAGAGGTGTGGCAAACCCACAGAGAGTCAGGACTTAGGGGCGATGAGACTTCGGAAGTCTGGCGACTTTCGCTACTGTACTTTTCAGTCACTGTCGGGAAGATGCCCATGCTTCGTCTGTTGAGCGGCCTGTTACTGGGGACGTTGTTTGTGGCTGAGGCCGTGGGCGCGGAGCAGCTGCTGCAGCGGGTGCAGCACAACCATCCCGATTTGGTTGTCGATCTGGGAGTCGGGCTGTATGCCTTTCCGATGCCGTGGGATCACGATGGGGACGGCGATCTCGATCTGGTCATCAGCTGTTCGGACAAGCCGTTTAACGGAGTATATCTGTTCGAGAACCCGGGCCCCGCGACGGAGGAGTTCCCGGTGTTTCTGCCGCCGAAGAAGCTGGGGCCGGGAAAGCAGTACATGACGCTGTCCTGGGTCGGCGGGAAGCCGCGTGTCCTGGTCGGGCACGATGAACTGACCACAGTCGCGACAGGAGATTGGACGACGGCGAAGGCCATTCATCCGCTGAAGCAGGTCGCCCCGATCAAGCACCTGAGACAGAACCAGTGGCAGCTCGCCGATTATGATGGAGATGGGGCCAGCGATCTGATTGTGGCTCACGAATCGTGGGACGATTTCGGCTGGTTCACGACGAACGACTGGTGGACGAAGTACGACGCCCAGGGGCGCTGGCAGGGGGGCTCGGCACATGGCTGGGTCTACGTGCTGCGGAATACAGGGACCGATGCCGAGCCGCAGTGGGCCGAGCCGCAGCAGATTCAAGCCGATGGGCGACCGCTGCAGACGTTCGGCTGGCCCGGCCCGTCGCTGGCCGACTTTGACGGGGACGGAGATCTCGATATCGCCTGTGGAGAGTTCCTCGACGGGCTCAGCTACTTCGAGAACACCGGGACGCGCACAGCTCCGACTTACGCAGCGGGGCGACAGCTGCGGCTGGCGGATGGGACTGCGATTCGGATGGATCTGCAGATGATCAACCCGGTTGCGTGCGACTGGAACCGGGACGGGCATGTCGATCTGATCGTGGGCGACGAAGACGGGCGCGTGGCCTACGTGAAGCATACCGGGCGAGTGGCGAGTGGAACGCCGGTGTTTGAGGCTCCGCGATACTTCCGCCAGAAGGCCACCGACGTGAAGTTCGGGGCGCTGGCCTCTCCGACCGGTTATGACTGGGACGGCGATGGGGACTTCGACATCATCTCGGGGAACACAGCTGGGTATATCGGGTTCATCGAGAACCTGAGCGGGCCGGGAGTGGCGAGTCCGAGATTCGCGGAGCCGAAAAGGTTAGAGGTGAGTGGTGAGAGGTTAGAGGATCGATCCAGGGCCAAGGGGCTAAGGCTAAGCGACGTTCCTCAGATCACTAATGACCAGGGACCAATGACCAATGACTTATTCCGATCTCAGTTTTCCTCACTCCATCCCATTCGCTTGATGGCGGGGCCGAGTGGGTCGATTCAAGGACCGCTCGAGGCCAAGTGGGGCTACACGACTCAGTCGGTCGCCGATTGGGACGCCGACGGGCTGCCGGACATCGTGGCCAATTCGATCTGGGGGAAGATCGTCTGGTTCCGGAACATCGGCACTCGCACAGCTCCGAAACTGGCTGGGGCCCAGCCGGTCGAAGTGCAGTGGCCGGGGCGTCCCGCGAAGTCTCCGTACACTTGGTGGGAACCGGTCGGGGACGAACTTGTCACCCAGTGGCGCACGACTCCGGTGGCTGTTGACTGGACGGGTGATGGGTTGGTGGACCTAGTGATGATGGACCACGAGGGGTACCTGGCCCTCTATCGTCGGCAGCGGAACTCGAAGGGGGAACTGGAGTTACTTCCGGGAGATCGCACGCACTGCGATGCCCAGGGGGCTCCGCTGCGGCTGAATGCCGGGCAAGGGGGCCGCAGCGGGCGACGGAAGCTGTGCGTGGTTGACTGGGACGGGGATGGGAAGCTTGATCTGCTCGTCAACTCGAAGAATGCCAATTGGTTACGGCAAACTGAGCAGCGTGACGGGAAATGGCTGTTCGAGGATCGCGGCCCGCTGGCTGCGGACAACATCGAGGCCCACGATGTGGGGCCGACGACCGTCGACTGGGATGGAAATGGGATCCCTGACCTGCTGGCGGGCGGGGAAGATGGGCACTTTTACTACTTGATGAATCAGCGGAACCGAATGCGATGACGGACTTTGTGTCCGATTCAATGGCGAAAGAATTTGCGGATTGACGATATTTCACGTAGAATTCACAGTCTCTTCGCCGTTCTCGGCACGTTTTCCTCACCTCTTGCGGAGATTCCATCATGCTCACGACTTCCAAGAAGCGTCAGGGGTTCACCCTGATCGAACTGCTGGTGGTCATCGCGATCATCGCTGTGCTGATCGCCCTGCTGCTGCCCGCTGTCCAGCAGGCCCGCGAAGCGGCTCGCCGGACCCAGTGCAAGAACAATCTGAAACAGTTCGGGTTGGCGCTGCACAACTATCACGACGTCTACAATATGTTCTGCCCGTACGCGGGGGGATCGGGATTGCCGGCTGGCGGAAATGCCCTGCGAACTCGGATCAGTGGCGCGGTGGCCCTGCTTCCCTATTACGATCAGGCTGCCGTCAAGAATGTCGTCGATAGCTTGACGGGATCGAACCCACCCTGGATCGCGGTCGAACCTTGGGTGAGAACTCTTCCGGCGATGACCTGCCCCAGCGATCCCGGCATGACGCCGCCAAACGGTGCCTTCCGTGGCAAGCGAAATTACTACTTCTGTGCTGGTGATGGTGCTGCAGGGAACGGAAACGACCCAGCATCAACGAATCCCCTCATCATCCGGACCCGCGGGATGTTCGGGGCCCTGGTCTGTTACGGACTCCGTGACTGCACCGATGGCAGCAGCAATACGATTGCGATGGCGGAAGGGATCGCCCCTCAGGCCGGTAATGGCCGGGGAGCCGTCTCTGGCACCCTATCGATCACGAATCCGTCGGCTTGCCAGGCTCTCTTCAACAAAGCCACCGGCGTCTACCCCGGCGGCGGTTGGACGGCAGACACCACTCGTGGATATCGCTGGGGTGATGGTGCAGCCTACTTCTCAGCAGTGACCACGAACACCTCACCGAATACGGCGAGCTGTTTCACAACCGGGACCGGCAATCACTGGTACGACGGGATGTGGAACGCCAGCAGCTGGCACACGGGTGGCGTGCAGGTGCTGATGGCCGACGGAGCGGTCCGGTTCATCAGTGAGAACATCAGCACGGGCAATCAGGCGACGGCGCTGCCTGCAAACAACAGCAGCGGTCTGAGCCCCTACGGTGTCTGGGGTGCCTTGGGCACTCGCGCCGGGTCGGAAGTACTGGGCGAGTTCTAGTCCAGCGGCAACGCCAGCGACTCCGGTTCAATCCATCAGCCGCAGGGCGCTAGCCCACGGTTTTCTCGGAGAAACCGGACGCTAGCGCGTTCCGGCTGATCGTACTCCCTGAAACTGACGGCGGGCTCCTCACTGGGCCCGCCGTTTCCTCATTCATTGCATTCATCGCTTCGGAAAGTCTCATGCGATCTTTGATTCTGTGCCTCGTCTGTCTGTCCGTGGGATTCGGGTGTGGTGGAGGGTCTGACAAGTTCAAGGCCAGTCGACCCAAGACGGTTCCCGCCGGGGGAGTCCTGACTCGCAAAGGGACACCTGTCGGTGGAGCCTTGATCACCTTCGTCCCGAAAATTCCAGACGGAACCGCTGCCTCAGCCCTGACGTCCGAAGATGGCTCGTTCGAGATGCAGGCCTTTCCCCCCGATTCCGGAGCGGTTCCCGGCAAGTACACAGCCCTCGTCGTCAAGAACCCGATCGACGATACAACCACAGCTGCGGCGGACAGCCACGATGCTCCTCCGCCCAAGCCCAAGAAGGGCCTCCTTCCCGAGAAGTACGGAAAGGTCGAAACCTCAACGATTCTGATCGATCTGCCCGAGGAAGGGCGGACCGACATGAAAATCGATATCAAGGACTGATCGGACTGCAGTCGCATTTCCGGGGACTCTCCACGATCTGACGTCCCGTCGCTCGAATCGCGCCCACTCGACCCACTATGATCCCCGCCTGACCGAGTTGCCGAGGGGCGCACGAGCGAACAGGGGCGGAGCGCATGCTCTGGGAAGTGGAAATTCATCCGATCGCGGGCGAAGTCGACCGCGAGGGGCAACGAGTTCTGGCTGAGGCTCAGGCCCAGGGAGCCGCCAGCGTGCGGACAATCCGGGCCGCCCGGTCGTTTCTGGTCGAAGGAGCGCTCGACGAAGTCACGATCCGCACCAAAGCAGCCCGCTTGCTGGCCGACGGCGTTGTCGAGACGGTCCGCATCCGCACCCTGCCGACCGACGCTGCCTCGTCCGCTCACCCGGAAGTCAGCGGTCTGAACCTCGTCAACGTGCTGCTCAAGCCCGGCGTCACCGACAACGTCGCAGAGACTGCCTCGAAGGCCCTCAAGGCTCAGGGCCTGGCTGTCGACCGCGTGGCGATCTGCCGCAAGTACTGGATCAATGCGGACGCCTCCGCTGCCGATCTGCAGCGCCTTGGGCGGCGCGTGCTCTCCAACGACGCCATCGAGCAGGTGATCTCCGGCCCGCTGACGCTACACACGATTGCAGTCGGCTCTGAGTACAAGTTCAAGCTGACGGTCGTTCCGATCCGTACGATGGACGATGCGGCACTGATGAAGCTCAGCAAAGAGGGACAGCTCTATTTCTCCCTCGTCGAGATGCAGACCGTCAAGCAGCATTTCATCGAGCAGCATCGCGATCCGACCGACATTGAACTTGAGACAGTGGCCCAGACCTGGAGCGAGCACTGCTCGCACAAAACACTGAAGGGCCGCATCGCCTACCGCGACGAGAACGGCACGCGGCAGTTCGAGAACATGCTGAAGGAGACCGTCTTCGGCGCGACGCAGACCCTGCGCAAGCGGTTCGGAGCAGACGACTGGTGCGTCAGTGTCTTCAAGGACAACGCCGGGGTCGTGAAGTTCAACGATACCTTCGACATCTGCTTCAAGGTCGAGACGCACAATCACCCCTCAGCCATCGAGCCTTACGGCGGAGCGAATACCGGTTTGGGCGGAGTGATCCGCGACCCGATCGGAACCGGCATGGGAGCCAAGCCGGTCTGCAATACCGACGTGTTCTGCTTCGCACCGCCCGATACGCCGGACGAGGCTCTGCCTCCCGGTGTGCTGCACCCGCGGACCGTCATGCGCGGCGTGGTGTCCGGTGTGCGGGACTACGGCAACCGGATGGGGATTCCGACGGTCAACGGAGCGGTGTTCTTCGACGATCGCTACATCGGCAACCCGCTCGTTTACTGCGGCAACGTGGCCTTGCTTCCAGTCGGGATGAGCGAAAAGGAAGTCCATCCCGGCGACCTGATCGTCGCCGTTGGGGGCCGTACGGGCCGCGACGGAATTCACGGGGCGACGTTCTCCTCGGTCGAACTTGATCAGGAGAGCGAAACGGTCTCGGGCGGAGCTGTACAGATCGGGAACGCGGTCCAGGAGAAGATGATCCTGGATGTGATCCTGGAAGCGCGGGATCGGGGACTGTACCACGCCATCACCGACTGCGGAGCCGGGGGCTTCAGCAGCGCGGTCGGCGAAATGGGTGAGCAGACGGGTGCGGAAGTCTGGCTCGACAAGTGCCCGCTCAAGTACAGCGGACTGTCCTACACCGAGATCTGGATCAGCGAGGCCCAGGAGCGGATGGTCTTGGCGGTGCCTCCCGAGAACTGGGACAAGTTCGAGCGTCTGTGCGCGTCGGAAGGGGTCGAGGCGGTCGCCTTTGGCCGGTTCACGAACGATAAGCGGCTGCGGCTGTTCTACCACGGCGAGCAGGTCGGCAACGTGGCGATGGAGTTCCTGCACGATGGCCGCCCACCGGTCAATCGCGAGGCCGTGTTTCTGCCCAAGCCAGAGTCGACGAAGCTGACGGCCAGCAGTGTGACTACAAAACGCGGGGGGCTTACGCCGCCCCGCTCGCCGGATGACTTCAACGGTGCGCTGAAGTCGATCCTGGGCTCCCTCAACGTCTGCTCCAAAGAGTGGATCATCCGCCAGTACGACCATGAAGTGCAGGCAGGCAGCGTGGTCAAGCCCCTCGTCGGCGTCGCCAATGACGGGCCGTCTGACGCAGCGGTCGTGCGGCCGGACCTGGGCTCGATGCGCGGGGTCGTAATCTCCAACGGGATGAATCCCCGCTACGGCGACTTTGACCCGTACTGGATGGCCGCAGCTGCGATCGACGAGTCGCTGCGAAACTGCGTGGCAGTCGGAGCGGACCCCGCGCGGATCGCGATCCTCGATAACTTCTGCTGGGGTAACACCGAGCGGTCCGAGACGCTGGGCTCGCTGGTGCGGGCGGCTCTGGGCTGCCACGACGCAGCTCTGGTCTACAACACGCCGTTCATCAGCGGAAAAGACTCGCTGAACAACGAGTTCAAGTACGACGATGCCCGTGGGCAGAAGCAGGTCATTACGATCCCGTCGTCGCTGTTGATCTCCGCGATTGGCCAGATCGACAATGTCGAGAACGCGGTGACGATGGACTTGAAGCAGGCGGGCAGCCGCCTGATTCTGGTCGGACGCACCAAGGGCGAACTTGGCGGCAGCCACTTCACGCTCGTCCAGGACCTGGACGGCGGAACTGTTCCGCGCGTCGACTTTGAGCAGGCTCCGAAGACGCTGGCTGCGGTTCACTCGGTTCTGAGTGCGGGGCTGGCACTGAGCTGTCACGACCTGAGCGAAGGGGGCCTGGCAGTGGCCTTGGCCGAGATGGCGTTCGCTGGCGGGTTGGGTGTTGAGGCCTCAATCGCCGGCGTTTGTCCCGAGTCGCGCGATGCGGTCGACGCGCTGTTCTCGGAAAGCCAGACCCGGTTCCTGCTGGAAGTGGCCGAGGACCAGGCCGACCGGGTGCTGTCCCTGCTGCAGTCAGGCGAGACCCCGGCCCTCGACATTGGCTGCGTGAGTACCGAATCTCGCGTGCGAATCACGGGATCGAACGGCGACAGGTTGATCGACTCCGGATTGCAGGAGCTGAAGACCAGTTGGCAGAGCCCGCTGAAGTGGTGACGCCCTGGCCAACGGGGCTTTTCCGAGTCTGACCGGGACTCTGCGCTCGCCGATTCCCCGGTCCGTCGGTCCGTCTGCGAATCCCCCGGAGATTTCGTTCGGATTTTCCTTCCGGAGAGCGTAACATCGGTTGCCGTACCCTCTCTGGCGGGACCTGTGATGTCGATTCCTCAGCTGACCACATTGCTACCGAATGATCTGCTCGCCCGTCTGGAGCGGCTGCGGGTCAATCCTCGCAAGCGGAAGACGAACCGGACACAGGGCGAGCATCTTTCCGGCAAGGGCGGGACCAGTATCGAGTTTTCGGACTACCGCGATTACGTTGCGGGTGACGATCTGCGGTATGTCGACTGGAACGTCTTCTCCCGCCTGAACCAGCCGTATCTGAAGCTGTACGCCCACGAAGAAGAGATGCAGGTGCCGATCCTGCTCGATGCTTCGAACTCCATGAACTTTGAGGGAAAGTTCGACCTCGCCCGGCAGATTGCAGCTGCGTTTGGAATGGCCGGGCTGACGAGCGTCGAAAAGGTCAGCTGTTATTCGTGCTCAAAAAAAGGCCAGGCCCCCGAGATCTTCCCGGGGACACGCGGTCGGTCGGCGGTGCGTCGATACATGGAGTTTCTGGAGGGGCTTGTACCCGGAGGGGATTTCGCCATCGACGCGGCGATTGAAGATGTACTGCAGAGACGACGTGGCCGCGGCGTGGTGGTCGTGATCTCCGACTTCTTGACCTTTGGCGACGTCGGGCGGGCATTCAACATGCTGCACGGATCGGGTCTGGAGATCTTCGCGATCCAGGTCCTGAGCCCTTCGGAGATCAATCCCGAGTATGCCGGGGATTTTCGATTTGTCGACTCGGAGTCCGGCGGCACGCTCGATATCTCTTCGGTCGGCGAACTGCTGGGGCTCTACCAGTCGCACCGACAGGCCCTGGAGACTCACCTGGCTGCGGAGTGTCAGAAGCGGGATGGGCGATTCCTGAGCCTGGCCAGTGACCGTCCGATCAAGTCCGTGGTGTTTGACGATCTGGTCCGGCAAGGGTGGCTCAAGTAGCCGTCGAGTGCCGGACTGAGTGCCTCATCAGGCCGGTCCAGTTTCCTGGGACTTCGCGAGCCTCGCTGACTGCGGCTCTGAAGTGTCGATCAACTTCATGCGTCGCAGGTAGCTCAGGTAGGTGTCAAACAGTCGAGTATCCGGGCGTGGGCACTGGATCGTAGAACCCGCCAGACCGGCCTGAGTCCGCTTGGTGTCGTACTGCGGGTGGACAGCCTTGGCTTCGTCCTCGGCGAAGGCCCGCGGGCCCAGAATATCGGTCAGAACTCGCAAGCCCTCCGTACCGGTTTGCTGCCCCCACTCCAACAGGCGATCGCGCCAGACGCCAAAGGGAACGAACTCCACCCCTAGACCGGAAGCCTGCATCCACTCATTGAGGAAGCGGGTCTGCATCGGAACCGGGTTGGTCAAATGGAATTCACGCCCCAGAGACTCCGGCTGCAGGGAGAGCTCCATCATGGCCTGGGCCACGTAGTCGACAGGGGTCACATCGAACTCGACATCGCGTTCGGGAGCTGCCCCCAATCGCAGGCAGATCAGGACGACGGTGTGCAGCAAATCGCCCGTCTTCGCCCCCCCGTTCTGGCTGTGCCCGGTGATGTTTCCAGGTCGATAGATCGTGACCGGGATGCCGCGCTGGCGGGCCGTCTGGACGAGTTTCTCGCCCACCCATTTGGTCTGGCCGTACCCGTACAACAGCTCCTGGAACGGCGGCAGTTCTTCCTCTTCCAGAACAACTCGTCCCCGATTCTCCGAGGTCAGGTGAACGGCATAGGTCGTTGTCAGATGCACCGGCTTCGTGCGCGTGTGCGCCGCGAGCCGGAGAATCTCGACCACACCTCCCACGTTGGTCGCTCGCAGCGATTCATACGGGAGTGACAGATTCACATCTGCTCCCAGGTGGTAGATCACGTCAATCTCAGCCGCCAACTTCCGGTAGGCCTCGGATGCCAGACCGAAATACGGCTTCGAGAAATCTCCCGGGACAACACGTATCCGGTCGGACGCATTGAGCGGGGAGAGTGCGTACCGACTCAGGTTCTTCATGACCCGGCGTTTCGCAGCAAGCTCATCCCCCGCCCGTACCAGGCACACGATTTCCGCTGTTGTTCGACCCAGCAATTCGTCCAGCAGGAACGCCCCGAGGAAGCCGGTGGCTCCCGTCAACAGAATCTGCTGGGCGGAATTCACATCGGAAACGGGCATGGTTCCGGTCGGGACGATCGTCGGGTCCAGGATCAGATCAGCCACCACGCTGTCCGGAACGCCAAGTCCCGCACGACGTAAACGCGGCATGCTGCGCGCCCGCTCCAAGTCGTCGACGAGTTCAATCACGCTGGAAGGTCGAGAGACAAGTTGCGCCAGCATGTCCCGGAACAGACCATCGAGCTGCTGCACCGCGCCGAGACTCAGCAGGGAGTCGTTAAATCGCCACTCGCCGAACAGGTTGCCGCGTCCCTCACCCACACGCAGCTCGAACTGCGATCCGAGTGGAGGCGCTGCATGGTCCGACACGGCCTGCAGAGACAGTGTCGCGAATGACTCGATCGAAGAGTCCCCGTTGAGAACGGCGGGGGCTGACGATTCCAGCTGGAATAGCGCCAATCCCTGTTCATCGATCGCCGGGAACTGCAAGGAGGTGAACTTTGCAGCCAGTTCTGGGACGCGACCGCTCGTGGGCCAGTCCACTGCCTCGAGCAGTCGCGAGAACGGCAGATGCTGATGACGACCGGTCGCCGCCAGCCGCGCATTTGACCCGGACAGGAATCCGAGGAAGGTGGTGCCTGGCTCGATGGTACTCCGCACCGGCAGGCAGTTCGAAAACCGGCCGACCACGGAGTGCAGCTCCGCATGGGCGCGGCCATCGAAATCGTAACCGACCAGCAGGTCCGACTGGTGACAGAACCGGTGGAGCGTCAATTCAAAGGCAGCGAACAACAAGTCGCGGACGGCCACGCCCTGCTCAGCTGCGAACGCCATCGCGGACAGCGACAGCTCGCACGGCAAGGCGAATCCCAGGACTCCTGCGCGGCCGATCGACTCGGAGGGAGTTCCATTCTCCGGGGCGGGCCAATTCAGCCCAGTCGGAGCGTTCTCGAGTTGGCCAATCCAATCGCCCAGCTGGCCTGCGGTCGCTTCGGACGCCAACAGCTGGCGTTGCCACTCGGCGAAGTCCTGGAAGGAGAATTCGAGTGCTGGCAATCCGAGACAGCTGGAGCGGACCAGCGACAATAGGTCACGCAACAGAACAGCGACGGACCATTCATCAGCGACGAGAGGATCCACACTCAGCAGCAACAGATCGCTGCCGTCACCTGCTCGATACAACACCACTCGGGCGAGCGGGCCCTGCTCCCGATTGAACTCGCGCTGACGATCCTGTGTGACCTGGTGTCGCAGCTGTTCCGTAGAGAGGCCTTCCCCAGACTGCATCAAACACTCGATGCCCAGGGGCTTCTGCAGGACCAGCTCGGAAGCTCCAACAGTAGTTTCAATCCGCGCGTTGATCAGCGGGTGCCGATTGGCCAACTCGGACAATGCGAGTTGCAACTGGACAGGGTCAAGGGCCGGCCGCAGCTGGACCAGGCATGACACATTCGCGGAGTGATCTGCTCCGCGAGTCAGCCACCACTGCTGCGACTCCGTCAGCGGATAGCGAGTTCGTCGGGGCTCCGCGTGAGCCAATTCGCCGGAAGGCGTTGCCACTCCCACGTTGGCGTCATCGGTATCGCTGGCCTCGCCGCGATTGGCCAGCACGAGGCTCAGCAGCGTCGCCGCCAGCTGTTTGACGTTCGGACCGGACAGGACGCTCCCCATCGGGACACTGAGGCTCAGCTCGCTTTCGAGTCGATTCATCAAGTCGACCGCCATCAGCGAATCGAGCCCCAGATGCGTCATCGGAGTCGTGCGGTCCACTTGCGCTGCTTCAATGCCGAAGACGCGGGCCACCTGATCCGCGAGGAACTCTTCGATGATCGTGACCTGCGTCTCGGGCGAAGCGCTACGGACCTGAGCCGCGACCGACCCGCCCGAGCGGGTGCTGCCCTGGTCGCGGAAGAGCGGCTTGTAGAACGGGATATTCGCCAAGGCCGGGCTGAACTTGGACAGCTGATGCCAGTCAGCCTTGGCCACGCAGACCTGGGCCGAAGTGCGCTGCATCAGCTCACGCAGCGCCCGTCCTGCTTCTGGAACGAACAGCGCCCGGAAGCCGACCTTGTCGAGGTACTCTTTGGCTTTGAGGTTGCGTTCGAGATATCCCGAGCCCCCGATCGCTCCCCAATTGATGGTCAGTGCGGGCAGTCCTCGCGACTGGCGAAAAGCCGCCAGCGCATCGAGGAAACAGTTTGCCGCACTGTAGTTCGACTGCTTGGTCGTTCCGATCAGACCGGACACGGACGAGAAGCTGATGAAGTGATCCAGTTGCAATCCGGCGGTTGCGATGTGCAGGTTCCACCCGCCCAGCATCTTCGGGTCCATCACGCTGCGGAACCGGGCATTGTCGAGTTCGTGGATGAACGTGTCATCCAGCACCATGGCGGCATGCACGATCCCGCGCAGCGGCGGCAGTTCACGGGTGACCTTGTCGATGGCCCGCTGCACATCGTCTGCATCGGTCACATCGGCCCGCAGGTCGAGCACAGTCACCCCGGAGGCCCGCAGATCCGCGAGTTCCTCGGCGATCTCGCCCCGCGGCCCGCTGCGGCTCATCAACGCCAGATGCCGCGCTCCTTCGGAGACCATCCACTTGGCGATGTCCCAACCGAATCCGCCCCCGCCGCCAGTGATCAGGTAGGTGGCGTCCGACTTGAGCAATCGCCCATCTTCGTTGCAGGGAGCGACCGGGATCTCCGGAGCTGTGAACGACAGCACGTTCTTGCCGACATGCTTGCCCTGAGCCATGAACCGGAAGGCGTCGACGACTTCGGTGATCGGAAACACCGTACAGGGCAGTGGTCGGTAATCCCCCTCCTCGAACCGCCGGGCCAACTCCTCGAACATCGTCGCGACGTACCGGGGCTTGGAGGTCAGGTGCTGCGCCAGGTCAATTACGAAGTAGGAGATGTTGTCCTTCAAAGCGTTCAGCCGGACCTTGGACTTTCCGTAGACATCGATCTTGCCGATCTCCAGGAACCGACCGAACGGCGCCAGCACCGACAGACTCTTCGGAATGAAATCCCGCGCGAGGGAATTGAGCACGGCATCCACGCCGCGGCCCTGCGTGATCTCCATGATCTCATCGGCGAACTCCAGCGTGCGCGAGTTCAGCACATGGGGCACGCCCATCTCTTTCAGCAGCTGGCGTTTCTCGACCGAGCCCGCCGTCGCGAAGATCTCCAGTCCCAGCCGCTGAGCCACCTGAATCGCAGCTTGCCCGACGCCGCCGGTACCCGCATGGATCAGAACGCTCTCGCCCGGCTGCATCCGGGCCAGTTCATTGAGCGCATAGTGAGCCGTCAGGAAAGCGGTCGGCAGCGTGGCCGCATCCTGGAACGAGATGGTCTGCGGCAGCCGGAAGACCATCTGACGATGGATCGTCACATAAGTGCGGAAGCAGTACGGAGCCAGACCGCAGACTCGATCGCCCGGCACCAGATCGGTGACGTTGGCCCCCACACGCTCCACGACTCCGGAAAAGTCATCACCAAACCACAGCACATCGACCGGATTCCCGGGATACATGCCGATGGCTTTCATCAGGTCGCGGAAGTTGATTCCGCCGGCCATGACCCGGATTTCGATCTCGTCGGCTGCCGGTTCCCGACGATGCGTTTCATTCAGCGCGAGACTCGTCAGGATCCCCGGCTTGTTGGTCTGGAGCCGAAAGGGAATGACCTGTCCATCGGGCTGGACGGCATTTCGGGAGCGCCTGGGCAGTTCCTCGGACTGCACGGGACGCAGGCGATTCACCAGCCGTTTGTGCTGGCGGAATGCGACTTCTCGCTCGTCGCTGTCACTCGTGACTTCGCTCAGCAGGTCGCCCAGTTCGGAGCTTTCCGCAGTGGCCGGAAGGTCAATGTGAGTCCAGCGGAACTGCGGCAATTCATTATTCGCCACACGCACGAATCCGAGGATCGGGGACGACGCCAGCCCCTCCAGCGAGTCATCCACATCGACGGTCTGCGCCCCTCGCGTGACGACATAAACGCGCGCCGCAGCTGCCCGTTCGCATGATCGCAACACCTGCGCCAACTGGAGAGCACTCAGCACACCCGTCGGCTGAGCTGCGACCAGTGACTTCGCGTCGAGTTGATTCGATGGAACATGATCAAGGCTCCAGCAGTGAATCACTGACTTCAAGCGGCCATCCGCGCCGAGTACCAGATCCAGCGCTCGCTGGAGGTCCTCCGAGACATCGGGAGGAATGATGAACTCGGATTCGCTCAGCTGGCAATACGCCGCACCAGGGCGCAGCTGAATCACGGACTCGCCGCGCGTCGCCAGTTGGTCGATCAGCTCATCGGCCAGACCTCGCTCGTCCGCATAGACCAGACAGACCTCCTGGGGAGTCGTCTCGATGACCGCAGCCGCGGGAGCCTCCGGCAGCGGGGATTCCTCCCAGCGGCACTGATACAGACTGTTCTCAACATCGTCCGCACCGCGTTTGCGTTCGATCTGCGCCGCACGGAATCCCAAAACGTCGGCCACGCGCTGACCGAACTTGTTGTAGACAAAAATGTCGCACAGGATGCCGCTTTGATCGCGCTGCCGGAGCTTGGCGTGCGCCCAGAGTTCGCCCGGCATCAAGGTCCGGTAAAGCTGGACCCGGCGAATCGACTCCGGAAGGAAGAAGAAGTTCGGAACATCGTTCTCGGCCACGACCTCACGTGTGCCGTGCGTGGCCTGGAAACAGGCATCCAGAACTGCCGGGTGGAACCGGTAACCAGCTGCTTCGGTCATCGACTCCGGAGTGACAATCCGGGCCAGGGCCTCGCCGGGCACGCTGTGGACCTGCTCAATCTGAGAAAAGTTCGGCCCGAACTGATAGCCCAGCCAGCCGAGTTCGGCGTACAGCTGATCGTGAGTCAAGCCGCCCGTGAGACCGGCCCGTAACTCGGCCAGGACCACTGAGGGGGCAAACGGCAGCTCGGCTGTGACCAGCACCAGCCGCCCCGTGGCGTGGAGTTCCCAGTCCTGCTTCTCATCAGCTCGGCTGAAGACCTGATACGAGCGATCAGACGGATCGAATACGACCTGTATTGTCGGGACCACATCCGCCGACACGAACAGGGCTTTGACGAGATCGAGTTCTTCGACGGCATACGGCTCGTCGGGGAACCGCTCTGCCGCGATCTCCAGTCCGATCTCCGCAAATCCGGCGGCGGGAAACACGACGCCGTCCCAGATCTGATGATCGCGCAGATACTCGAACACGCGCAGGTCGGCGTCGCATTGCCAAGTCGGCCGCGCGGCAGCCAACCGCTTTTGCAGAAATGCAGAACGGACCGGCTGCAACCGCACCAGAGAATCGTCGCGGCGATCGAGCCAATGTGTTTCATAGTGCCACGGATAGCTCGGCAGCTGGACCCTCTGGCTGGTGGCCTGGTTGACTGCGGCCCAGTCGATCTTCACGGAACACTGGTGGAGTTGAGCCAGATTCTTCAGCAGGCTCTGCGACTCATCGGTCTTACGGGCCAGCGAATGCAGGACCCGGCCCTCGGCCTTTTGAGCGGCCAGGCACTCATTCAGCGAACTCTGCATCGACGGATGGGCCCCGACCTCGAGGAACACCGTGCAGCCGGTTTGAATCGACTTCTTGATCGCCGGTTCGAACAGGACTGGCCGGCGCACATTGTGCCACCAGTACTCGGCATCGAGTTGCTCACCCGGAAACAGGCCGCCTGTGACTGTCGAGAGAAATGGGATCTGGCCGGGCTGTGGCTGCAGCGAGATGAGACTTTCGAGCAACTCCTCGCGAATCGGCTCCATCTGGTGGGTGTGGAAGGCGTAGTTCACCTTCAGCCACCGCATGAACCGGCCTTCGCGTTCCAGACGGGCTCCAATCAATTCGAGCGGCGCTGTATCGCCCCCCAGCGTCACCAGCCCGGGGCTGTTGATCGCAGTGATATGGACGCGATCAGCCAGGTCGCCGATCAGCGCGCGGGCCTCCTGCGGAGTGATCCCGGCTGCCAGCATCCGGCCATGCCCGGCCGTCGTGTCCTGCAGGCGGCTGCGGTGGTAGATGACTCGTACCGTGTCGGCCAGCGAGAGCGCTGCCGCGCAGTAGGCAGCAGCCACCTCGCCGACACTGTGCCCGACAACGCGGGTCGGGGTGATGCCCCACGAATTCCAGAGTTCGCACAGCCCAATCTGCAAGGCACAGATCGCGGGTTGAGCGATGGCTGTCCGGTCGATGTTCGAGGTCTCTTCGGTCCGGACCATCTCGTCGATGATCGACCAGCCGCTCAGCTCCTGGAACAGGGCATCGATCTCTTCGATCTTGTGTCGAAACATCGGTTCCCGCTGCAGCAGTTGCTGCCCCATGGCCCACCACTGGCTGCCTTGCCCGGTGAAGACAAACACCAGTTCACGCTCGGCGGGGCGCTGCCGGCCCGCGATCACTCCGGGCGTGGGATCATCACTGTCCAGCCATTGCTGCAGACGCTCGCGCATCTGGGCGGGGCTGTCTGCAAGCACCACGAGTTGTTCGGCGTGGTGATCCTTATGAGTCCCGGCTGACGCGCAGACCTCAGCCAGATCGATCGCCGAGTCTTTTAGCAACGTGTCATAGGCGGCCACGTAGCTGCGCAGCGAGACTTTGTCGCGAGCCGAGATTGGCAAAGCGCTGGGGCGCTGGGCTCGTGGCCACTGAGGCGCGGACGCGTCGAGCTGAGGTGCGGCGGGGACGGGCGCTGCCTCCAACACCACATGCGCATTCGTGCCTCCGAACCCGAACGAGTTGACAGCTGCGACCGGTAATCGTCCGACTGGCTGGGGCAGCGGACGCAGATCCTGAACGACCTCCAGCCCCAGTGCATCAAACGGAATACGCGGGTTGACCTTCTGGAAGTTCTGGTTCGGCGGAACCAGGCGGTGATGCAGGACCAGAGCGGCCTTGATCATCCCGGCGATCCCCGAGCCCGACTCCAGGTGCCCGATGTTGGTCTTCACGGATCCGATCAGACACTTGTCATGCTCGGCGCGACCGGCTCCCAGCACCTGGCCCAGCGCCTCGGATTCGATGGGGTCTCCGACGGGCGTGCCGGTCCCGTGGGCTTCCATGTAGTCGACGTGCTGTGGAGGAATCCCCGCCTCGGCGTAGGCCTGCCGCAGCAGGGCCGCCTGACTCTCGACTCCAGGCACCGTCATCGATGACGTATGTCCGTCGGAGTTGACGACCGCCGATCGCACCACCGCGTAAATGCGATTTCCATCCCGCTGGGCTTTGGACAGAGGCTTCAGGTAAACCAGGCCCGCCCCTTCGCCGCGGACATACCCATTGGCCCGCTCATCAAAGGCATAACATTGCCCCGTGGGCGACAGCATGCCGGCCTTGCTGAACCCGATCGACGAGTTCGGTGTGATGAGCGCATTGGCTCCCCCCGCCAGAGCCCCATCACATTTCCCGGACCAGATCGCCTCGCAGGCCAGCGACACAGCCACGAGGGCCGAAGAACAGGCCGTGTCGACCGAGAGGCTGGGGCCCTTCAGATCGAGCATGTACGAGACGCGATTGGAGGCAATACTCAGGGTGCCGCCACTGTTCGTGTGGACGTCGATATGCAGGCGGTCGAGCAACTGGAGCGTGTGGTAGTCGTTGGCGGCAATCCCGACGAACACTCCGGTTGAGGTGCCTCGCAGTGAAGCCGGGGGAATGCCCGCGTCTTCGAGAGCCTCCCAGGCGGTCTCCAGCAGCCAGCGCTGCTGCGGGTCCATGCGCATCGCCTCGCGCGGGGACAGACCCCAGAATGTGGCATCAAAACTCTTGAGCTGATCGACGAACCCGCCCCACTTGGTGACCATTCGCTCCGTCGCCAGAGAATCGGCATGGTGGTATCGATCGGCATCCCAGCGATCCGGCGGGACCTCGGTCACGCCAGACTGACGGTCGATCAACAGCTTCCAGAACGAGTCGACATCCCGAACTCCTCCGGGGAAACGGCAACCAATCCCCACCAGCGCCAGCGGCTCGCGCTCAGCGGGATTACAGCAGGTTTGATTTCCCTCCGTGGTTGGACCTCCGCCCAATGGAATGTCGATCATGCGGCTCTTGGAATCAGAATTACGAGTGGTTCTGCGTACTTGCACTAATCCATTAGACGATCCTCATCCACGGGATTCAAGCACGAACTGCCTGTCTTGACCTGTTGGTGGACCAATCTCCTTACCCCACTCGCCGTGACGATCGGTGGTAACTTGATAAGATGCCTGCGTCGATTTCGCGAACCCCAGAGTGTTGGTCATGCGTGTCGTTCTCGCCATGAGCGGTGGAGTGGACAGCTCTGCCTCGGCCTGGCTGCTGAAGCAGCAGGGGCACGAGGTGATCGGGCTGTTCATGCGCTCGGGCTCGACGGATGAGCCGACGTGCGATGTCGGCTCGCTGCCGGTGATCTCACTCAAGCCCCACCATCAGGGGTGCTGCAGTGCAGGCGATGCCGCCGATGCCCGCCGTGTGGCCGATTCGCTGGATATCCCGTTTCATGCGCTGAACTTTCAGGACGCCTTCGGCAAGATCAAGGATTACTTCGCGGATGAGTATCTGGCGGGGCGCACGCCGAACCCGTGTGTCATGTGCAACATCTGGCTGAAGTTCGGCAAGCTGTGGGAGTTCGCACAAGAGGTCGGTGCCGACTGCATCGCCAGCGGTCACTATGCCCAGCTGCGGGATGTGGGTGAGGATCAGCCCGGTCTGTTTCGGGGTCTCGACCAGGACAAAGACCAGTCGTACGTCCTGTTCGGCATCGAGCGTGAGATCCTCAAGCATGTGATCTACCCGGTCGGGGGCTACACCAAGTCCGCGATTCGCGAGATGTCCCGGCAGGCTGGCATCCAGACCGCCAACAAGCCGGACTCTCAGGAGATCTGTTTCATCCCGGACAACGACTACGCGGGGTTCCTGACTCGGTATCGCGGCGAACAGGACACCGCCGGAGAGCTGGTCGATACGGCGGGACAGGTGCTGGGGCACCACAGCGGGTTTCAACAGTTCACGATCGGGCAGCGTAAGGGGCTCGGCGTGGCTTTCGGCGAGCCCCGCTTCGTGGTCCGCATCGAGCCGGATACCCGCCGGGTCGTGATCGGGACTAAGAGCGACCTGGGACGGACCACGCTCGAAGCCGACCGCCTGAACTGGCTCGTCGAGTCCCCAGCCACCGAAGTTCGCTGCACCGCTCAGATCCGGTACCAGCACACGCCCGCCCTCTGTACAGCCACCTGGGCCGGAGACGATCGCCTGCACGTCGAGTTCGACGAGCCGCAGTTCGGCGTGGCTCCGGGGCAGGCTCTCGTCCTGTATGACGGCGATCGAGTCCTTGGCGGCGGGTGGATTCGGTAACTGCCTGGTCGAACTGTCCATTCTGGCGAAACCACCGCAGCTTCTTTCGAGTTCCAACATGCCGCAAGAGTCTCTGTCTGTTTCCCGCCGGACGGCTTTCCTGGCCGGAGTCGCCGGTACCGCCGCCTGGCTGGCCGGGTCGCCCATGCTCGCGGAGACAGCCTCGGCCCCTGCAAAAAAGCAGCGGATTCGGTTTGGTGTCTCGACCTACTCGTTCTGGCAGTTCCGCGACGGTGAACCACCGTCGATTGAGAGCTGTATCGACCGCGCCGCCGAGATGGGGTTCGATGGGGTCGAGATCCTGCACGTTCAGATGGGTGAAGATCAGTCGAATGCCCGGCTGCAGAAGCTGAAGCAGCAGGCGTTCCGGCACGGTCTGGACCTGTGTGGCTTCTCGACGCATCAGTCGTTCGTAAAGCTCGATCCAGCCGAGCGGCAGAAGAACATCGATCATACGATTCGCTGCATCGAGCTGGCCTACGCCCTGGGTATTCCGACGATCCGAGTGAATACCGGACGATGGGGCACGACCAAGGACTTCGATGAGCTGATGAAGAACAAGGGGATTGAGGACCGTCTGCCCGGAATCACCGACGATGAGGGGTTCCAGTGGGTCATTGACAGCCTGCAGAAGTGCCTGCCCAAAGCCGAAGAATGCGGTGTGGTCCTGGGATTGGAGAATCACTGGGGGCTCGGACGCGATGCGGTCGGTGTCTTGCGTGTGATTGATGCGATCAAGTCTCCGTGGCTGCGGGCGACGCTCGACACGGGGAATTTTCTGGAGAACCAGTATGAGCAGTATGCCCAGCTGGCTCCGCACGCGGTGCTGATTCAGGCCAAAACCTACCACGGAGGCGGGAAGTGGTACACGCTGGAGATCGACTACCCGCGCGTCGCCAAGATCCTGAGAGACGCGAATTACAGCGGTTATGTGTCGCTGGAAATGGAAGGTCAGGCCGACCCCGCCGTGGCTGTCCCGCAGAGTCTGAGAGACCTGCGAGCGGCGTTTGAAGTCGCTTTGTCCTAGCGTTTCTCCACTCGTACCGTTGCTCATGAGTCCCCACCATGCCCACTCCGGTCGAAGAAGTTCAACAGCTGCGCCAAGAGATCGAGCGGCACGACCGCCTCTACTACGTGGAGGCGAAACCGGTCATCAGCGACCTGGAGTTCGACAAGCTCCTGAAACGGCTGCAACAGCTGGAACGCGAGCACCCGGAGTTCGACTCACCCGACAGCCCCTCGCACAAAGTCGGCGGCGCGCCGATCGAAGGGTTCGTCACGGTCGAACACCGGCAGCCGATGCTGTCGATCGAGAACTACTACACCGAACCGGAGCTGCGCGACTTTGACGAGCGGCTGCGAAAGCTCAGCGGGCTGGAGGCCCTGGAGTACACCGTCGAGTACAAGATCGACGGTGTCGCCCTGGCTCTGATCTATGAGAATGGCCACCTGACACAAGCCCTGACACGCGGTGATGGTCGCCGCGGGGATGACATCACACACAACGCCCGCGTCGTCGGCGGAGTTCCGTTGCGGCTGATGACCGACTCGCCGCCGCCGATTATCGAGGTCCGGGGTGAGGCCTACATCTCCAACACCGACTTCGCCCACCTCGTCGCGGCCCAGAAGGCTCGCGGTGAGGAGCCGTTTGCCAATCCTCGTAACACGACCGCTGGGGCTCTCAAGCTGCTCGACCCGAAGCTGTGCCAGGCCCGCAAGGTGCGGTTCTATGCTCATAGCCGCGGGTTCATCGAGAACGAGCCATTCGAGAATCACCTGCAGTACCTCGCCTGGCTCAATGAGGTCGGCGTCCCGGCCACTCCGCATGTCGAGGCCCGCACGGGGATCGATGCGACGATCGAGCTATGTCACACGATGATGGAGGCCCTGCACGCCCTTGATGTCGAGGTCGATGGGCTGGTCGTGAAGGTCAATAACTTTGTTCAGCGCGAACAGCTTGGCTACACGTCCAAGGTCCCGCGCTGGGTGGCTGCGTACAAGTGGGAAAAGTATGAAGCCAGCACGCAGGTCATCTCGATCGATGTGCAGGTCGGCAAGACCGGTACGCTGACCCCGGTGGCGAATCTGAAGCCTGTCGAGATCGCCGGAACAACCGTCTCGCGGTCGAGCCTGCATAACAAGACCGAGTTGGAGCGGCTTGGTATCAAGATCGGCGACTGGGTCGTGGTCGAGAAGGCTGGCAAGATCATCCCGCATGTCGTCCGTGTCGAGGAAGACAAGCGGACCGGCAGCGAAACCGAGTTCACCTTCCCGAACGCCTGCCCCGTCTGCAGCTCCGAGGTCGCCCAGGATGAGGGCGGCGTCTACATCCGCTGCCAGAATCCAGCCTGTCCCGCTCAGCTCAAAGAGGGGCTGCGGTTCTTCGCCTCGCGGCAGGCGATGGACATCGAGGGGCTGGGGACCAAGCTGATTGAACAGCTCGTCGATGCCGGGTTCGTGACCGGGTTTGCGGACCTGTATCGACTGGCTGAGCGGCGGAGCGAACTACTTGAGTTGGAGCGGCAGGGGGCCAAGTCGATCGACAACCTGCTGGAGGGGATTGAAGCCTCGAAGACCCGCCCGCTGTTCCGACTGCTGACGGCGCTCAACATCCGGCATGTGGGAGTGACCACAGCGCGGGCACTCGCCGACCACTTCCGATCCCTGGATGTCATCCGCACGAAGACCGAAGAGGAACTGGCCCAGGTCTCGGACATTGGCCCGGTCGTGGCGAAGGCGATCTCGGCGTTCTTCCATTCCGAGTTCGGCCAGAAGATCGTGGATGGGCTCGTGGCCAACGGAGTTGCCCCGCCCGAAGTGGCTGCCCCGGTCGTCGTCCCCGGCACAGCTGGGGCTGGCAAGCTGACTGGCAAGACGGTCGTAGCCACCGGGGCTCTCAAGTCGTTCACCCGCGACGGGATCAAGGATTACATCCACGCTCAAGGCGGCAAGGCCGCCAGCAGCGTGTCGAAGAAGACCGACTTCGTACTGGCTGGCGAAGACGCGGGGAGCAAGCTGGAGAAGGCCAAAGAGCTGGGGATTCGAGTGCTCAGTGAGGAAGAGTTCCTGGCTGAGTTTGGACCAGATTGAGACTCGGACGATCGTGAAGTTCTGACCTCGATACGCAATGAGAAACTGACGGGACCCACCATGAAAGCATTGTTCACTTCCCCATGGGCTCTTGTCTGTCTGTCTTTTTCGTGGTCGTTCTCCTGCATCGTTCAGGCCGAGGACCCGCGCGAGGCCGCTCTCTCTCCCGAGGTCTGGCGGCGGGAAAAGCGGATCATCGATCTGCATTTACATGTCGAAGGGCGCTCCGAGCGATACGAGAGAGCCCTCGGCATCCTGGACCGGGCGGGCGTCGGAATCGGCGTGAATCTCGGGGCGGGAACGACGTCACACAAAGAGGGGGAGCTGTCGGGCTTCGAGGCCACGAAGCTCGTGGGAGACAAGGTCGCTCCGGGGCGGTTTGTTCACTCGATGCTGATCGACTACTCCGGCTGGGATGAACCGGTTTGGAGCGAGAAGGCGGCCCGCGATGTTGAAGCCGGTCACAAACAGGGAGCCGTCGGGCTGAAAGAGTTCAAACGGCTCGGGCTGTTTCTCAAGGACAAGTCAGGGGCACTGATTAAGATCGATGACCCGAAACTGGACGCGGTCTGGGCCAAGTGCGGGGAACTGGGGATGCCGGTCTCGATCCATGTCGGAGACCCCAAGGCATTCTGGCTTCCCTATGACGACCAGAACGAACGCTGGACAGAACTCAAGGATCACAAGAGCTGGTGGTTTGGCGACCCGACGCGGTACCCGCCGCGGATGGAACTGCTGGAGGCACTGGACCGGGTGATTGCCCGGCACCCGCAGACGACGTTCATCTGCGTCCACTTCGCCAACAATCCCGAGGAACTCGAATGGGTCGACGCCGCACTGACTCGGCGGACCAATATGATGGCCGACATCGCAGCTCGCATTCCCGAAGTCGGTCGCCATGATCCCGCCAAAGTCCGCGAGCTATTCATCAAGCACCAGGACCGGATTCTGTTCGCGACCGATTTCATGGTGTACGGCAAGCTGATCCTGGGTTCGGGGGGCGATTCCGATCAGCCGACCGATGACGACGCAGCTGTGTTTTACGAGAAATGCTGGCGGTGGTTTGAGACAGCGGACCAGGACTGGCCGCACATGACGCCGATCCAAGGGGATTGGACGATCAGCAGCATCGACCTGCCGCGCGAGGTGACTCGAAAGATTTACTTCGACAACGCCCACCGGGTGCTGGCGAGGTCGCTGCCGCTGCCCGAGCTGAAGGTCTCGCGCGTCGACCGGGACTTCGTACCGGATGGAGTCCTTGATGAGCCGGAATGGGCGCAGGCCGCACCCGCGCGGCTGGAGTATCAGTCAAATACGGTGGCAGTCGACCCTCATGTGAGTACGCCGGTCCGGGCTCTCTGGTCGGATCAGTATCTCTATCTGGCTTTCGAAGCACCGTATACCCAGCTGAGCACTTTCAGCCCCGTCCAGAAAGAGGAGCGAATCGGGCTCTGGGACAAGGACGTCGTCGAGGCGTTTATCGCCTCGGACGCCGAGCAAGTGAACCGTTATTCCGAGTACGAATGGGCTCCGACCGGCGAGCAGCTGGATCTCGATATTGAGCTGCCGTCGAAGAAAGATTTTGCCTGGTCGAGCGGAATGGAGTCCGCCGTCAAGGTCGACGAAGCGAACCAGATCTGGCGGGTCGAGGTTCGGATTCCGTGGTCGGCGTTCGGGAGCGAGAAGCCTGCTTCGGGAGACCGGTGGCGCGGGAACTTCTTCCGCTGCGACAAAGCCAATAATGCGTACCTTGCGTTCTCGCCGACGTTGAAGGGGACATTCCATGCCCCGGACCGTTTTGGCTGGCTGGTATTTGTCGAGTAATGACGGAGCGATCCGAAGGGATGAAGGGCTCGAATCAAAGCAAAACAACCGCCCAGATCGGAAACCGACCCGGACGGTTGTTGTTGTGCCAAGTGGCGTCGAAAACTAGTTCGTGAGCAGTGCGTCGGACACGGCGTTGAACTTGGCGTTTGCCTGGGTACCGACAGCCTTGATGGCGGTCAGGCAGACGATGACGATCAGAGCGAGCATGACGGCGTACTCAACAGCGGTCGGGCCATCTTCGCTCAGCAGGAACTTCTTGACGGATGCCAACATAATCTCTGTCCTCTCTCGAATGATGGCTCTGGTGTCTCTCACGCACCGGAGCCCGATGAATCGCAGCTCTTACGAAGAACGTCTCCGCAGATCCCGCGATCCCTTTTCCCATGGTGTCGAGCCTGACTGTTTCCAGTCAGGCAAGGCCCCGGATTTGTCTGCCGCGTTTGCCGCGTCGTCATTTCCGGAACACCCAAAACCTAGGTCAGATTTTCCGAGCGTCAAAAACTCTCTCGAAAAAACTTCAAGTTTCCACGTGAACTCACTCAGACCTGGCGTCCTCGGGTCGAAGGCTCCGAATGCACCGAACTTAACGCCACGCAGCCTCAATACCCGGTGCGAAACGTCAACGTTCTCTGTCTCCATTCATCGACAGGACCGTTTTCTGACACAGAGTTGACCTAGAGTTCACAGTCGGAGCGGAGCATTGCGCTGCGAGACGACTTTGCCCCAGGCAACCCTGATGGCCTATCTCCTCTTCCTCCTCGCCAACGCGGCCTTGTACATCCGCCCCTCGGAGCTGTTACCAGCTCTGGGGGATGTGCAGGTCTATCTGTATTTGATCGTCGGCTCCATGCTCGTCGGAGTCCGGGCACTCCACAATCAGGTGTCGCTCAAGACGCTGGTGCAGCAGCCGATCAACCTGTGCGTGATGGGAGTGACGTTTGCCTGTGCAACCAGTCACCTCTCCGTCGGATATGTCGGGGGAGCTGTGGCCAGCTTCACGATGATGGCCAAGGTCTGTCTGTATTACCTGATGCTGGTTGCCACGGTGAATACCCCCGAGCGGCTGAGAACCTTTCTCTTCACGAGTGCCCTCTGCTCGATCTTCATGATCGGGTACAGCATCACTGACTACCACAAATTCGTCGGCGAGTACGGAGGTCGACCCGATATCTGGGAACTCAAGAATCGGGAACGCGAACTCAAGCCCGGTGAGAAGCCCGAGCTCCGCCATGTGCCCGAGAACGATGTGGTCAACATCGAAGGGGAAGGCGAATGGTACTTCCGCATGTGCGGACTGGGGATCTTTCACGACCCCAATGACATGGCCCAGCTGATCGTCATGACGGCAATCCTCTGCCTGTACTTCATGACCGATCCCAAGCTGACGGGGATTCGCTATCTGTGGATTCCCGCTCTGGGTGTCTGTCTATACGGCCTTCTGCTCACGCATTCTCGCGGGGGCATCCTGGCCTCGGGGGTGGCGTTTCTGATCTGGCTTTCGACCCGCTACGGCGGCAAAGTTGCGATGGCAATCGGAGCCATGGGGGCCATGGTCGTCCCTGTGGCACTTGGACGCCAAGGCAATATCAACATCTCCGGAGGCACCGGACAGCAGCGCATCCAACTGTGGGTCGACGGACTGAATCAGCTGCAGACCAGCAAGCTGTTCTTCGGAATCGGAGAAGGCAAATACGCCGACGTGGCCGGACTGGTGGCCCACAACTCCTACGTGCATGCCTTTGTGGAGTTGGGTTTGTTTGGAGGCATCCTCTTTGTCGGGTGCTTCTTCATTCCGGCGTATGCGATCTGGCAGATGACTCGTCATCCCCAGCTGATCGAGAACCCGGAACTGAAGCGGATGATGCCGTACCTGGCGGGGATGGGAGCGGGTTGGTGCATGTCGATGGCCTCGCTGTCCCGCTGCTACATGCCGGCCACCTACATGATCTGCGGCACGATGGCCGTGTTTCTGAATCTCGTCGGCTTCTATCGCCGCCGTCCTCGTCCATTCATGCAGCTGGACCACCAGCTGCTGCAGAAGGTTTCGTTCGCCGGAGTCGGAGTACTGGCGGCGTTCATGGTCTTCGTGCGCATCTTCGCCCGGTACTGACCAGTTCCACTGAGGTCACCTCGTGATGTCTCCTCCCACCATCAGCGTCATCATGCCCGCCTACAACTCGGCGGCCTTCATCGCGCGTTCGATCGAGAGCGCCCAGCGTCAGACGGTACGCCCTCTGGAGATCATCGTGATCGACGATGGCTCCAAGGACGACACCGCCGAAGCGGCGGCCCGGTGCGGTGAACTCGTCCGTGTGCTGCGTCAGCCGAACGGTGGCCCCGCGGCCGCCCGCAATCACGGAGCCCGCGAAGCTCGTGGCGAGTGGCTGGCCTTTCTGGATGCCGACGATGCCTGGATGCCGAACAAGCTCGAGCGGCAAGTCTCCGTCATTGAGGACGGTGTGACTCTGGTCCACGCCCTCTGCTTCCAGGGGAAGCCGTGTCATTCGGCTCCGGCAGAGATCGACTTTGCCCGTCTCTGGCAGGGCAATCCGATCGCCACATCGAGCGTTCTGCTGAGAAAGTCGGCGTTTGACGAGGTCGGAGGCTTCGATGAAGACCGCTCGATCATGGCGGTCGAAGACTACAACCTGTGGCTCAAGCTCGTTCACCGGGGCGGAATCGTTCGCCTGATCGCCGAGCCACTGATTGACTACACCCCCGGCCCGGACAATCTCTCGGGGCAGTTCTCGCGCATGCTGCGGAGCGAGCTGAACAACGTCGAGAAGATCCGGCAGGTGTGTCAGTTGTCTGACGACCTGGTTCAGGCCAAGCAGGCCTCGATCTATGCCGAGTGGGGCGAAGCGCTGTTTCACTCGCGCCACCTGAAGGAAGCCCGCGAATGCTTCGCGCAGGTACTGCGACGCCGTCCCTCTCTCCGCACGTTCGTCCGTTATGCCGCAGCCTTCATGCCCGCATCGGTCCTGAACGCACGGCGCGCACTGGCCGAGCGGCTGAAGTCTCCCGCCAAGTCGAGTTCTCATCCGGTGATCTAGTCGGTTCTCCCCCGAGACGCCATGTCCCTGAAGCTCAACATCCTGGCTAGCTGGATCGCCCATGTCATCATGGTCGCGATCGGCTTCTACATGGTGCCGTATGTGCGGAATACGCTTCCGAACGGCGACTATGGGGTGTGGGTGTTCGTCAATTCGCTGGCCAGCTACTCCAGCCTGCTCTACATGGGAATGGGGGCCACCGTCTGCCGGTATGTCGCCCGCTACCACACGCAAAAGGATTGGGACACACTGAATCGATTCGCCAGCACGGTGTTCTCGATCTTCGCCGGCACAGCCGGGATCGTGATGCTGGCTGCACTGGGACTCAGCGTGGCTGCGCCCTGGATCGGTCGCTTTGGAACGACGCCGATTCGCGATGTGCAGTGCGTCATTCTGCTGAACGGGCTGTCGACCGCCATTGGAATGGTGGGCGCCGTATTCGGTGGAGCCTTGATCGGTGTCCAGCGGACGGGCCTGAAGCGAACCATCGAAGTGGGCTGTGGAGTCCTGCGATTCCTGCTGGTGCTGGCCTGCCTGAAATGGCGTCCGGCGCTGACAACGCTTTCCGTTCTGTTCTGCGGCATCACCGTGCTGGAGAACCTGCTGCTGTGGACCAGCGCTCGGCGCCTGATCCCGACGCTGCAGGTGCGACGGTCACTCGCAACCCGAGAGAGCTTTGCCGAGTGCTTTGGCTTTAGCGGATATACGGCACTGGCCCAGATCGCCGAACAGCTGATCTACGTCACGGACACGGTTGTGATTGGACTGGCTCTGGGGACCGGTCAGATTGAGCCGTACTATTTTGCGCTCCGGATCTGCCAGATGATTCAGGAGCCGCTGGCCATCCTGGGCGAAGTGGTCTTGCCGCGGGCCAGTGAGCTGCATGCTCGCGGGTGCCAGGAGGATCTGGCTCGCGTGATCTACCGGCTGGCTGCGCTGTCATTCTTGCTGGTCGCAGGCTTTGCGATCGGAACCACCTACTTCGGGGGCATGCTGCTCGAGAGCTGGATCGGCCCCGGACTCGCGCAGAGCCACCGCATCCTGATCATTCTGATGGCTGCTCAGGTGGTCTCGCAGCCGACCCTGGTGCTGCGGCGGACGATGGTCGGAATGGGCATCGTCAAGGTCCCCGCCCTGATCGACATCTCGGAGGCGGCCATCAATCTCGTGCTCTCGCTGGTGCTGGTGTTTCACTGGGGGATCGAGGGAGTGGCCTGGGGCACGTTCTTCCCGCTCGTCGTGATCGAACTGCTCGTGTTCCTGCCATTCGCCTGCCAGGCGATCGGCATTCGCAAACGCGATCTGCTGACGAATTCGATTGCACCTTGCCTGCTGCCACTGGCGGCTCTGTGGGGGTACAGCCACTACGTCTCCCAGCAGGCCTACCCCACAGGCTGGGTCACACTGATCGCGATCGCCGCGGGCGGCGCGGGAGTACTGGGAGTTGCCGGCCTGCCGGTGCTCTGGCTGCTGAGGCGGGAGTCCCGAGAAGCGGAACGGGCTCCTCTGCCCGTGCCGCAGGGCGAATGAACGCCGCCTCGCAACACAGTGAACGAACATCCGATCGGCCAATGTGCCCGCCCACTGACAAACAATGATCACCACACTCACCTCACCGACTGTCGCACGAAGCTCTGAGCCGGTGGCGCTGAGGCTGCGCGTGGTGGAGTCGAGCCAGACCGAAGCGGCTCTGGCGCTTTGGCGGGAACTGGAACAACGCGTCGGGACAGCTCCGCTGATGGCCAGCGAGGCCTGGACCCGCACTTGGCTCCGGCACTACGGCGACACGGTCCGCTATCGGTTCCTGCTCGCCGAGACCTCTGACGCGGATCGTTCCGATCCTCACCTGACCCAGGGGCTGCGTTCGAAATACACCTGCGGCATCGCGTTGATCACCGAAAGCCACGAAGCCAAGGCTCCGCTACTGACGCTCCAGACAAGGCACCTGGGGACGGCGGGCGATCCGCCTTCCGAGGGAGCGGTCGTTGAGTACAACTCGCTGCTGGCTGATCCTGATCATCGCCCGCTGTTCATCCGCGCGGTCGCGGATTGGTTCGCCACCGAAGCGGAGGGTGATGTCGTCTGCCTTGATGGCTTCACGAAGTCGGAAGCGGCAGACATCTCGGCGGATTGGTCTCCGCTGGAAGTGCGGGAGCGCGAGTCGAAGTATCTGGATCTCGACGCTGTCCGGACCGGGGGAACCGACGTGATCTCTGCGCTGGGACGCAGCACGCGAGCCAATCTGCGGAGAAAACTCCGCGAGTATGGTGACCTGCAGATCGAGTGGGCTCAGTCACTCGCTCAAGCGGAAGAGATCTTCTCCGAGCTGATCGAACTGCATCAGGCCCGCTGGATGGCAGTCGGTCAGCCGGGGGCCTTCCACAGCCGGCGTTTCACCGGATTTCAGCGATCCCTGCTGCGGGAGCTGTTCCCGACCGGGCGCTGCGTGGTGTTTCGCGTGCGTCACCAGGGAGCCACGGTGGGGTGCCTGCTGTTGCTGAACGACCGCGGGCGGCTGCTCGATTATCTGTCCGGACTGGCGGACTTTGAACAGAAGCCCAGCCCGGGGCTGGTCGCTCATTATCTGTGCCAGTGTGAGGCGCTGGCCCGAGGGTATAGCGCGTACGACTTCCTGGTCGGCGACAAACGCCACAAGGAGAACCTGTCGACGCACTCGCAGATCTTGACCTGGACCCGCTGGTCCCGCCCCTCGGTCAAGATGCAGATCTTGCAGGCTCTGACCCAGCTCAAGCGAGGTTTCACAGTGTCAAGCACCCTCACCCCCTCTCCGACTGGTTCATCGGATGCGGGGCGAGGAGAGCAGCAACAGACAACCATTCCGACCGCTCTCTCGACTCGGGAGCAGGAGTAACCATGCCGCTCGTGGCGACAGACCCGTTGACCCCCATTCCCGCTCGTCACAGCGGTGGTGACCGTATTCGCATCTGCCATGTCAGCATGACTCTGCTGACCGGCGGGCTGGAGCGGCTACTGGTGGAGTTTGCGAAGCACTACAACTCGCAGAGGTTCGACCTGCGGTTCGTCTCACTCGCCGAACTGGGACCGCCCGCTGATGAACTCCGCGGCCTGGGATACCAGGTCGAGACGGTCGACCTGCCCAAACGCGGCAAGTTGGCTGCCTTGCGATCGCTGCGGAATCGTCTGCGCAACGACAGGGTCGACATCGTTCACACGCACAACACTTATGCCCATTTCTACGGCAGCGTGGCTGCCTCATGGGCCGGTGTGAAAACGGTCATCAACAGCCAGCACGGCCGCGGCTGTGGACCGCGCAAGAAAGACAAGCTGCTGTTCCGACTGGCCAATCTCAAAGCGGCCCGCGTGGTGGGTGTCTCCGAAGATGCCGCTGCCCTCTGCCGGGGTGAAGACCCCTGGGCCGCGAGTAAGACCAAGGTGATCTGGAACGGGATCGACACCTCGCGATTCGTCTATCGCGGTCCGGCCCCGTCGCCCACAGCCATCTCTGTGGCTCGACTGTCCCCAGAGAAAGACTTCCCCACACTGCTCCATGCCGTGGCCATCGTGGTTCGCAGCGTGCCGGACTTCAAGCTGTTGATGATCGGCAACGGGGCTGAACGGGCCATGCTGGAAGACCTGACGAAGACCTTGGGCATCGAAGCGAACGTCGAGTTCCTCGGCGAACGTTCCGATGTCCCGGAGCTGCTGGCCCGCGCCGGGTTCTTCGTCTCATCCTCCAAGAGTGAAGGGATCTCACTGACGATTCTGGAGGCGATGGCTGTCGGTCTTCCCGTGGTCACAACGCGCGTCGGCGGCAATCCCGAGATCGTCGTCGAAGGCCAGACCGGTCACCTCGTCCCCGACCAGAACCCCGAGGCCCTCGCAGCTGCGATGCTGCAGATGCTGGATCACCGCGACATGTGGCCCGCGATGGGGGAACTGGGGCGTCGCCGAGTGGAACAGCAGTTCGAGATTCGCACGATGGTCCGCCAGTACGAGGAGCTGTACAGCGAGGTCCTCCGCACGTAGGACGGCCTTTGTGTGGCTCGGGCCCGTGGCCCGTGATTCACTCGACACAATCGGACGGGCCAAATGGGCCCGTCCCACTCCCAGACACACCATGACTCACACCACTCCCCCACGAATTCGCATGGCCCTGATCGGCTGTGGCCAGATCGCGGACGCTCACCTGCAGGAAGCTGCCAAGGTGAAGTCCGTCGAAGTGGTCGCCGTCTGCGACATGCACCTCGACCTCGCGAAGCAGGCGGCAGCCCGGTTCAAGGTTCCCGGGATCTATTGCGATCTCGACCGGATGCTGGCCGAGGTACAGCCCGATGTCGTACACATCACGACCCCCGCTCACACCCACGGACCGCTCACGCTGAAGGCTCTCGCCGCTGGCTGTCACGTCTATGTCGAGAAGCCGTTCACGCTCGACGCCCATGAAGCTGAGACGGTCATCGCCGCTGCTGAAGAGCATGGCAAGACCCTCTGTGTCGGGCACGATCAGCTGTTCGATCCGACCTGGCTCGACTGCAAAGCCCTTATCGCTGCTGGCCAGATCGGCACAGTGCGGCACATCGAGTCGACTCTCGGCTACCCGATCTCCGGCCAGTTTGGAGCCCTCGTTGCAGGCGACCCCAAGCACTGGGTCCGCAAGCTGCCCGGCGGGCTGTTCCAGAACACGATCTCGCACCCGCTGTACCGCATTCTCGATCTGCTGCCCGATCCGCATCCACGCGTTGAGGCCCGCTGGGACCGGAAGAAGTTCGACTTCCCGACCGAGCTGTGGGTCCAGCTGCGGGGAGCTGAGGTCACTGGCTCGTTGACCTTTACGAGCAGCGTCTACGCCCAGCGAGTCACGCGGGTCTACGGTGACAAGGGGATGTTGGAAGTCGACTTCGACGCCCAGACGATCCGCCGCCACGCAGCTCCGAAGCTCCCTGGAGTGTTCGGCAAGCTGGAGGTCCCGTTCCGCCAGTGGCGCGAAGGAGCCCGCAACTTGCGCCGCAACCTGTGGCGGTTCCTGAAGAGTGAGATTCACTACTTCAGCGGAATGCGAAACCTGATGACGGAGTTCTACCGGTCGATCCAGTCGGGCGGCCCGCTGCCGATTGAGCATGCCGAAATCCTGCGGGTGACGCGGGTCATGGATGAGATATTTGCGGACTGCCGGTCGCGAGAGGCAGATGCGTGTGAGCCTGTGGGGCTGCTGCAGGAGGTGGCACAGTGATGACGATCATCAGCAGAAGACTCACCACGGAGGCACGGAGGAGAACAATCCGAAAGTCGCAGACAGCGACGTGCGGAGAACCCTCACCCCCAGCCCCTCTCCCGGGGGGAGAGGGGAGCAAAGCAATATCTTCTCTGTGATCTCCGTGCCTCCGTGGTTCACCCCTGGTCTTCGAACTTCAAACTTCGAACTTCACACTTCGCCCTCCCAGAGGTGCTCCCATGAAGGTCTTCGTCACAGGCGGTACTGGCTTCCTTGGGCGGCGCGTCGTGAAGGCACTCTGCGAGGATGGGCTGCGCGTGCGTTGCCTCGTGCGGCCCAGCAGCGATGTCTCGGCCCTGCGAGATTTCGTTGGCCCGGATCTTTGGTTGGCGGTCGAAGTCGTAGCCGGTGAGCTGTCAGATGTCGACGCCTGCCGGAAGCTGATCGACGACTGCGACACTGTCGCGCATGTCGCAGCTGCGCTCGGTGGCAGCACAGCCGTCATGTTCTTGAACACTGTCATCCCGACGCGGCACCTGCTCGCTGCTGCGGCTCAGGCCGGTGTCCGCCGGTTCGTGCAGGTCAGCTCGTTCGGGGTCTACGGAGCGGCAGGGCTCTCCACGGGGGCGCTGCTCAATGAGTCGACACCGCTCGATCCGCATCCTGAGCTGCGAGATCCGTACTCTTACAGCAAGATCGTGCAGGAGCAGGTCGCGTGGGAAGTCCGGGCGCAGACCAACTTGCCACTCGTCATCATTCGTCCTGGCGTGATCTTCGGCCCGGGCCGCGGTGTGCTCAGCGGTCGCGTCGGCCTGAACCTCGGCCCGCTGCTCGTCCGCATGGGAGGCAGCCAGACGCTGCCGTACACCTATGTCGACAATTGTGCCGCTGCCATACGCCAGGCGGTGATCGCCGAAGGGATCGATGGCGAGGCGTTCAACATCCTGGATGACGGGCTGCCAACGGGCTCCCAGCTGGTCCGCAAGATGCGTCGCGCGGGCAAGAAGGTCCGCTCGCTGTGGGTGCCGCGTCCGCTGATCGGACCGCTCTCCAGCGTCTACGAGTGGTACAGCCGCTGGTCCCAGGGTCAGCTGCCGGGCGTGATTACCCGCTACCGCAGTGACTCGATGTGGAAGAAGCTCAAGTACTCCAACGAGAAGGCCAAAACCCAGCTCGGCTGGCGACCGCATGTTTCGTTTGATGAGGCGTTCGAGCGATCTCTCGCGGAGGGGCGGGCATGAAGTTCCTGTTCATCAGCGAGACGTTTCCGGACGCCGATCATCCGACCACGGGGACCTACAACCTGGCCCTGTGCCGAGAACTGGCCCGCGATCACGAAGTGCGCGTGATCTCGCCGCGAAGCTGGGTCGATGTCCTGCGCGGCAAGCGATACCGAGTGCCCGCGGAGCTGGAGCATTCCGGAATTGAGGTTCGATACCCCACCCGCTGGTACACGCCGAACTTTGCTCAGAAACATTATGGAGGCCAGATGTGGTGGTCGATCGGCGGAGCACTCCGCGAGCTGACCCACGACTGGAAGCCGGATGCGGTGCTTTCGTACTGGGCCCATCCCGATGGCGAGTGCGGACTGCGGGCCAGCCGGAAGTTCAACGCCCCGTGTGCTGTCATTGTCGGCGGGACTGATGTGCTGATCCTGCCCAACATGCCTGGACGCGGACCGTGCGTGCGGCGGGTGCTGACTGACTCCGATGCGGTGATTACGGTGAGCGACGGGCTGAAGGTGGCCTGTGACGCACTGGGGGCCGCCTCGGGACGGGTGCTGACGATTCGTCAGGGGATCGATCCGGACGTGTTTCATGTGGGTGATCAGGCCGAGGCGCGGCGACGGTTGGGGCTGTTTGCGACGAGAGAGGAGAGACGAGAGACGAGAGCCAGCACGGAGGCAGGACTGACTGATTTGTCCGATCCACTCTTACGCTCAAGCACCCTCACCCCCTCTCCCGGCGGGAGAGGGGGGCAAGAAGCGATCTTGGTGTGGGTGGGGCGGATGGTGGGGCTGAAGCGAGTTGATTTGTTGATTCAGGCCACGCGGATGCTCAAGGAGCAAGGCCGCCGCGTGCGGGTTTGCCTGCTCGGCAGTGGCCCATGCCGCGACCAGTGGCAACAGCTTGCTCAATCCGAAGGGGTTGCGGACCAGATTCAGTTCATGGGCCCCGTCAGCCACGACCAGCTGGCCGACTGGTACCGGGCTGCGGACATGACGGTCCTGTGCAGCGAGTCCGAGGGGCTGCCAAATGTCCTGCGTGAGTCGGTGGCTTGCGGGACTCCGTTCGTCTCGACCGATGTCGGCAGCATCCGGGAGATCGCCGATCCGGATTACTCGGAGCTGGTCCCCAAGCACGACGCAGCTGCACTCGCTCGTGGAATCGAGACGGTGCTGAGCGGCCAGCACCGCGAGGCGGCTCAGAACTACCAGCCGCGGACCTGGCGCGAAACGGCTCGCGATACGGTTTCGCTGTTTGAAGATTTGATCGCGCGTCGTAACGCCCAGGGGTTGCAACCCCTGGGCTTGGCCCCTTCTCTAACCTCTAACCTCTAACCTCTAACCTCTAACCTCTAACCCCACCACTTCCCATGTCCCGACGCAAACGAGTTCTCTTTGTGGCCTACTACTTCCCGCCGGTCGGGGGAGTCTCGGTCCATCGCGCGACGAAGTTCGTCAAGTACCTGCCGGAGTTCGGTTGGGACTGCTCGGTGCTGACCGCCTCGAACCCTTCGGCGCCGATGTTTGATGAGAGTCTGCTGCAGGACATCCCGCCCAACACCATCATTCGCAAGGCCAAGACCTACGAGCCGGGGTACGCCGTCAAGAAGATGGTCTCTGCTTCGGCACCCTCGGGGCAGGCTCCGGGGATCAAGCAGCGGCTGACCGGGCTGGCCAAGTCGGTCGCCCGCTCGGTCGGGAACTTTGTGCTGCAGCCCGATCCGCAGATTCTGTGGCGACCGCAAGCGTTAAAGGCGGGGCTCAAGCTGTTGCAGGAGGTGCCGCACGATGCGATCGTCGCCACGGGCCCACCGTTCTCGTCACTGTGCCTGGGGGCAACGCTCTCCCGCAAGTCGGGCGTGCCGCTGATGCTCGACTACCGCGATGAATGGAGCATCAGCAATAGCTACTGGGAAAATAAGAAACAGGGTCGGTTCGCCAACTGGGTCCAGACGCGGATGCAGCACAACGCCATCCGGGCGGCCAGTATGCTGCTGGCCACCACACCATCGAGCGCTGCAGCTGTCGCAGAAGTGGCCGAGGCCGCAGGGTGCCGTGTGCCCTCGAACTTTGTCTACAACGGCTTCGACCCCGACGATTTCGCGAGTCATGATCAGTCACATGTGACCCGCAAGGACTATGGACGGGGCACTGATCTCTATCGTATGTCGTTCGTCGGCACTCTGTGGAATCTGAATTCGATCACTCCGCTGGTTGAGGCGATCATCCGGCTTGCGGAAACCAACCCCCAGCTCGTCAGCCGACTCGAACTGGTCTGCGCCGGTCGGAAGACGGCCGATCAGGATGCCCAGCTCGATCGACTCCAGGGGTTGCCGTGCCATCTGGTTCGATTGCCGTTTGTCGAGCACTCGGAAGCAGTCCAGTTGATGCAGTCGAGTGACTCGCTGCTGATGCTCAACGCGGATCTCCCGGAGACCAAGCGGATCATCAATGCGAAGGCCTTTGAGTACATGGCGGCCCGGCGACCGGTGTTTGTCGTGGCTCCCGAGGGAGACGTGTGGGACATCTTGCGGGACCTGCCGGGAACGGTGTTGTGCGCTCCAGCTGCGGTCGACCTGATGAGCGAGAAGCTGGCGATCGAGATCGAGCGTCATCGCTGCGGCGTGACTTTCGATGATGCGCACTGGGAGATTGGCCGATTCGAGCGGCGTCATCTGGCCGGCCAGCTGGCTGGGCTCTTGGATGAAATGACCTGCCTTCAGCCGGTTTCGGAACTCTGTGGGCGGGGGGCGTGATGGAGTCGTTTGCCTGCCTGATGTACCACAACGTCGTTCGCGCTGGTTCGCTGCTCGGGCCGTCGTCGGAGTGGGCAGCGCTCAGCCCTTCGATCCTGAGCTACTTTGTGGAAGAGCGGGCGTTTGCTGAGCAGCTTGCAGCTGTGAAGCGTTCCTTCGACCTGGTCACGCTGCAGCAGGTTCGGGAGTTCTACGCCGATCGGCTCCCCTCTCCCCCCGGGAGAGGAGCTGGGGGTGAGGGTGGTCCCGCAGCGGACACTTCGGGGGGAATGCAGTCCGGCAGAAGTCTTACGACTTCTGCTACGGCGCTCCTGACGTTCGACGATGGCTGGGCGGGGACACTGCATCTGGCGGCTCCGATCTTGAAGGATGCCGGGGCTGAGGCCACGGTCTTTGTGACGACCGACCTGGTCGACAAGCCGGGGTTCCTCACGCGATCTGAACTCGCGAACCTGCCGAAAGAGCTGCAAGTCGGCTCGCACACCAAGACACACTGCTTTCTGAATGAGCTGCCGGAGAGTCGGATTCGTGAGGAGCTGCGCGTCTCGAAGCAGGTGCTGGAGGAGGCCACCGGGCGCGAGATCGACACGATCAGTATCCCGAATGGGGCGGTCGACCGGCGTGTGAAACAGATCGCTGCAGAAGTCGGTTACCGGCTCGTGTTCACCTCCGAGGTGCATAGCAACACGCGGCAGTCTGGACCGTTTGAGATCGGGCGGGCTGCGGTGCGGACGAATACAACTACACAGCAGATCCTGCAGTTTGCTCAAGGCGAGTACGGCCGCGAGTCCTGGCGACGACTCGTACTGGGGCTCCCGAAAACGATCCTGGGACCCGGGCGCTATCGCCGCTTGAGGGCGCGGTTGCTGGGTGAGCAGGGAGGCCAGCTGGAGATGGCCGATCTGGTCGTGGGCCGGTAAATGACGCAGTCTACTGGAATTATCTGACGACGCGCTGGCGGAGTCTCGTCAGTACCGAGCTTTCCCCAGAGCCACGTTTTGCTTAGTCTGATTGGTCCGGCGTCCGAAGTCCGAACCCGATCCCGCCTCTGTGCGGCAACAGACAGGGGATTCGGTTTCGTCCGCCTGTCAGGACTGCTTCATGATCAATCCCCAGCCCGTCCCCGCGACCTCATTTCCCGGTGCAGCGGCAAATTCCGGCGACAGCTCAAAGCCGGCCAAGCCGCCGCATACGGACACAGCTCGCGATCACTTTGAATCGGTCCTGTTCGCGCTGGTCCTGGCACTGCTGTTTCGGACATTTGAAGCCGAAGCATTTGTCATCCCCACGGGTTCGATGGCTCCCACTCTCTACGGGCGGAATAAGGAGACGACTTGCACGCACTGCGGTCATCCGCTCGTCATTGGAGCCAGTGATGAGCTAAACGCCGAAGCGGGGCGGATGTACGAAGGGGCCCGGATCGACAAGGCGATCTGCCCGAACTGCCGAGGTGCCAACGACGTTGAGGATGCTCTGGCGTTCAACGGAGACCGGATTCTGGTCAACAAGTTCCCCTATGAGCTGGGGAATCCGTCGCGCTGGGATGTCTTTGTCTTCAAGTACCCGGAAGAGCCGCACATCAACTACATCAAGCGGCTGGTGGGGCTCCCCGGCGAAACGATCCGTGTCCGGCAGGGAAATCTGTATCTGTGGGACGGCAAGACCGAGACAGTCCTGAGGAAGGACGATGTCGAGAAGCAGAAGGTGCTGCAGATCCCGCTCTATGATGATCGTCATGCTCCGAAAGAGCTGTTGAAGGCCGGTTGGCCGGAGCGCTGGGCTTCTGTCGAGAAGGGTGAAGGAGCTGACGCCGTGGCGGGCTGGTCGCCGAGCCAGACTGGCTGGACGCAAGATGCCGAAGCCCGCAAGTTCCAACTCACCGGGAAAGAGGCTGGGAAACTGAGCTGGCTGCGCTATCGCAACTACACTCCGAGCCTGCCCGATTGGGATCAGGCTCTGTCGGGAGGCAAACTCGCCGCCCAACCCCAGCTCGTCACCGACTTCTGCGGCTACAATACCTACAGCGGGTCAACGGGCCAACGGTTTGAGGCCCGCGGTGTGGACGAGATCGACACCGGCGAGTTCTGGGTCGGAGACCTAACTCTCAGCGCCCTGGTGGAAATTGAGGACGCCGCCGACAACTCGAAGCTGGTCCTGGAACTCGTCGAAGGCGGGATCGCCTATCAGTGCCGGATCGACTGCCGCTCCGCCACCGCAGTGCTCTTCAAGATGACTCCGGATCGCGAAGTCGAACTCGCATCGGCTCCCTGCGGGGTCTCAGGGGCCGGAAGTTATGAACTGCGTTACGCCAACGTCGACGATCGACTGGTGCTGTGGGTCAACGATCAGGTGGTGGAATTCGGAGCCGGGGCCTCGCTGGACCAGTCGAACGCCATTACAGCTACACTGCCGACGGAGGACGATTTGACTCCAGTGGCCATCGCCGCAGAGGGGCTGAACCTGTCGGTCTCTGATCTGCTGATCGAACGGGATATTTACTATCGGGCCGACATGAGCTTTGAAGACCGTTTCGGTGGCGATCAGGCCCGTTTCCGCCGCGATCTGGCCCGCAACGTCCAGAGACCCGACGAGTGGAGCCGGCTCTATCAGCAGGAGGCCGAATCACTCGATACGCTGGAGTTGAAGGTCGACGCCGACGGATTCCTGGCCTTTGGAGACAACAGCCCCCGCAGCCGTGACAGCCGCTTGTGGGCCAAAGAGATGCAGTCCGTGCCCCGGCGGTTCCTGGTCGGCAAAGCGTTCTTCATCTACTGGCCGCACGGGGTTCCGTTCCTCAACAACGGTCGCGGATTCCCGATCGCGTCTCATCGCGACATGGCGGGCAACACGGTCGAAGATTACCCGCGTTATACAGCCCCGTTCTATCCGCAGATTGGCCGGATGAAGCGGATTCGGTGAATTGGGGGAATGGGCAGTGGGCAGTGGGACCAGACGTTTCTCACTCCGTATTGCCCTTTTGCCCATTCGCAGAAGTTACGGTCGGGTTGGTCAAGCTGTAGGCATTTTGCGTGTCCAGTGGGCTGATTCCCTCGAAATTCCTCGGAATTCTGGTTCGTTCCCAAAGGCCGATTCGCCTTCGAACCGGTCTGGTCGTACAATCATTCTCGTCTCACAGGGAGACATTCACCGCTCCAGACAGGCATGACCCGCGGGAGGTAATCGGATGGCACTACGGCAATTGACCGCTCTTCCGGTCTTTAACGAAGAAGCCCATCTCCTGGATGTTCTGCCTGAGGTTCGCAAGTATTCGCAGGACATTCTGGTTGTTGATGATGGTTCGACCGACCGGACTCCGTTCCTGCTCTCCGAGATGGATGGCATCCAAGTCATTCGTCATGCCAAAAACAGCGGCTACGGTGCGGGGCTGCGGACGGCGTTCAATTACGCCATCGAACATGGGTACGACGTCCTGGTCACCATTGATTGTGATGGACAGCACCAGCCTCAGCTGATTCCTGAACTGGCCGATGCCCTCGTGGCTGAGGACGGGACCGTCGCGGATATCGTGTCGGGCAGCCGGTATCTCGTCGATTTCGATGGGGACAACCTCGCCCCTGAGGATCGCCGCCGGATCAACATGCAGATCACTCGCCAGCTGAATGAGTGCTTTGATCTGTCGCTGACCGATGCGTTCTGCGGGTTCAAGGCCTACCGGGTTGAGTCGTTGCCGAAGTTCGAGATCACCGAACTCGGGTATGCGATGCCGCTGCAGTTGTGGATTCAGGCGGTCGGGCATGGCATGGTCATTCGCGAGTTCCCGGTGCCGCGGATCTATCTGGATGAGAAGCGGTCGTTTGGGGGATCGCTCGACGATGCCGCGCAGCGCATGGCGTATTACCAGCAGGTGATTCGCCGCGAGATGTCTTTGCAGCATCTCGACTGTGGCTGCCCCGGTCAGTAGGGGGCGGCACCCGTGGCAAGACTCAGGGCTCCCACCGCCTCCGGCGATGTGCTGCTGGAACCGGCCTCGGGCCAGGTTGCGGTGGCCCGTGCGAATGAGACGGCACTCAGCGCAGCCACCCTCTGGGGACGCCCGCTGTCGGAACGGCGCTCGGCAGCCCGCGCGGAAGTCCTGGCACTGGCGACCCGCTACTCATCGGCGCTCCTGCCCTCCGCCCCTCAACCCTCAACCAATAACTCTCAACCGTTTCCCCCTCAACCGCTCTGGTTCGTCGGCGGCCACCAGCCCGAGCTCTATCATCCCGGGGTCTGGGCCAAGAGTGCCGCGATTCATGAACTCGCGGAGCAAGACGGCGGGGTCGCGCTGAACCTGACGGTCGACAACGATCTTTGCCCGGGAGCGGTCGTCTCCGTCCCGAGCGGCCCCGATCGGGTCGGCCTCACAAATCTGGAGTGGGATCAGCCGCAGCCGCAATCGCCATGGGAAGAACGCCCTGCGCCTGACCCTTCGCGATTCGGATCCTTCGGGGATCGCTGTCAGCAACACCTGAGGCCGTGGGGGATTGAACCTTTGGCCGCGGCGCAGGACTGGAGTGGGGCGACCGAGCTGAATCTGATCGACCGCCTGGTGCGCTTGCGGGCCCAGTTCGAACGGCAGGCCGGACTCTCCAATCTCGAGCTGCGGGTCTCACAGCTTGCTGAGACAGACTGCTTTCAACAGTTTGTCGCCGATCTGATTCAGCACGCAGAGCCGTTTGCGCAGACTTACAACCTCGCCCTGACGCAGTATCGGCAGCTGCATCACGTGCGCAGCGAAAGTCATCCCGTCCCCGCGCTGGCGGTCGATGCGCGCGGAACGGAATTGCCACTGTGGGTCTGGCGAACGGGCGAGACCCGGCGACGCCCGCTATTCGTTCGCGCAGGGACGCTCCACGATGGACTGCGCGAGATCGGGCCACTGAGCACTGCCAGGCAGAATGGCTGGAAGATTCGCCCGCGAGCCCTCTCTTTGACGCTGTTTTGCCGCCTGCTGCTGGGCTCGGCCTTTGTTCATGGGATCGGCGGAGCGCTGTACGACCAGGTCACCAACTCGATCATGCAGAGCCTGCTGGGGATCGATCCCCCAGCCATGATTGTCGCCACTGCTACGCTCAGACTGTTTGAGTCGTTTGCGGGGGCAGACCCGCATGCCGCGGTTGCTCGAAAAGAACACGATCGCCGAGCGCTGCGCTGGAATCCTGAGCTGTTGTTCGAGCAACTGGCCACCACCGATCACTTTGATGAACGGCTGGTCCTGGAACTGATCGCCCATAAACAACTCCTGGTAGATGAGATCAACGCCGCGAAACGTGCGACAGATCCAAATGCAAAGCGTCACGAACAGGCTGCGTCGCGACACGCGCGGGTTCAGGGACTGAATGAGCGGCTGCGAATGCATTTGCCGGCGGAACTGGACGAGTCGATGGCCGCTGAACTCGCCGCACTCCATCAACAGAGTCCCCACTGGGACAACCTCAGAAGCCGTGAGTACGCATCGAACTTGTTCCCGGCCTCACAGATTCAGGAGCTGTTTCGAACTGTCCGGCGCCAGATCTCCTAGCCTCGGGACGAGTGCTGCGTTTCGGGCGATACTGATTGCAAAACGTATTCATAAAACTTCGGTTCTCTGAAATCCTCCCGAACGGCGTGTCTTGAGCAAAGTGCGCCTGGCCCCCTCCTTCTCATCGATCCAAAGCCATCTTGCCAAGAACGCGCGTTCTGCGGTATACGAACGCCCCCTGGAATTGGCCTCGGGAAAGGATTCCCATGAGCGACGGACTGGAAACACCGGTGTCTCCGGACCCACTGGCGATTGACGTGCGCCAGCGGTTTGGGCTGGAGATCGGCCAGCGCCGTGATGAGCAGGCCCTGCAGCATGCGGGGCGGATTCTTGAGCATTTACGCGTCCAATTGGCCGAACTCGATCGGCGTGAACAGAACCTGAGCTCCCAGCTGTCCGCGATGGACCAGGAGCGGCGGTCGCTCCGGCTTTGGAGCCAGCAGTTTACGGACGATGCCGAACGTCGCGAGGAAGAACTCCGCGCGCGGGAAATCAAGCTGGCCGAGCGTGAAGCTGCCAACGATGCCTACTCTGCCGAAGTCGAGTCGCGCGAGAAATCTCTGGCTGCGGAGTGGCAGGCGGTGGCGGCCGAACGGGCCTCGATGAAGGCCGATCTGGCGCTTGAGATTGAATCCGAGCGGCAGGAGCTGGTCGACGAGAAACGCCGTTTGGAAGGGGACTCGCGCGACCTGGAACGGCGGGTTCATGAGTTTGATCTGGAGGTCGAGAACCAGCGCCGCGAAGTGGAAGCCTGGCGCGTCGAGCGGATTGGCGAAGTCGAGAAACGGGAAGCTGAGGTCACTCGTCGCGAGATTGACGTCGAGAAACGGGCCCGATTCCACGAAGACCATCTGGATCGCGTCCGCCGCGATCTGGCCGATCAGCGGCGCGACCTGGAGCGGGAACGCCAGCGACAACGGGTCTGGATCGAACAGGTCGAAGAGTCGATCCGGCTGCGTCTGACTCATGTGCGGCGGTACCGCGATCTGGTCGCTCAGCGCGAGCAGTCGGTCGAACACGAACGCGAACTCCTGCAGCAGACTCGCCAGTCGAACGATGCCGAACTGGCCACCAGCCGCGTCAATCTGGCCGAGCAGTGGGAAGCGTTCAATCGCGAGAAACAGGCTCAGCTGGGAGAACTGGAACGCCGTTCCCGTGACCTGGATCAACGTCAGCAGGCTCTGGAGCTGAAGTCCCAGACCGTCGAGCAGTGGCGAGTCGAAGTCGACCAGGCCAATCAGGAACTCCTCGAACGGCAAGTGACGCTCGAACAGGCTCAGATCGAGTTCGACCGCGTCGCTGGCGTGGAACATGGCCAGGAACTGATTCAGCAGATGCAGTCTCAGCTCCACGAGCAGTGGAAACGCGTACGCGAAACACTGGTCGAACAGCGCCAGGAAGTCGACACGGCTCGCCAGTCGCTCCTCCAGCTGCGCGACGAGTTCCGCAGCGAGCGGGACGAATTGACGAACTGGGTCAGCCAGCGCGAGTACCAGCTCAAGGCGATTGAAGAGGCGCTGGTCCGCGAACGGGCGCTGTCCGTCGAATCCGAGAACCGCTGGACCGCCTCCCGCGACCGTTGGCGGGCCGAGAAGATCGAGGCCGAGAGCGTCATCCGCGGTCTACTGCTGCAGCTCGAGATCATGTCATCGGGGCCGCCAACAGCGGTGATTCCGATTGCCCCGCAGCAAATTGTGCGCGAGTTGAATGAGGACGATCAGATCTCACGCGAAGAGCTGGGACGGTTGATCTCTGCGGCTTAGAGCTTCGTCATCGCGGGTGAACTGCGACCTGGACGAGTGCTGTACCGGTTGAATCGATCAGCCGCTGGGCGCAAGCCCACGGTTCTTGCGAAGAAACCGGACGCTGGCGCGTTCCGGCTGATCCCGGAGCTACCACGGAATTTCCATCAGGCCAACCACCTGACGAGCGATGTTATTCACGGCATCCTGCGTCCCCGTCGCGAGGGACTGGCCCGCTTCCGGGGCGAAGCTGGATGTGCCTAGAACCTGAGCCGCGTTTCCGGCCATCGGGATCGTTTGCTGGTTGATGATCTGCCCGGTTCGCAGATCTTCCCACTTCACCTCGACTCCGATCGACAGTTCCAGCTCGCGCGGGTCGTCGGTCGCATTCTGGTTGGGAACTCGCTTGTCGATGCTGACGATTCGCCCCGTTAGACGGGTATCAGCCCCTGGCTCCTTCGCCAGGCGGTACGGAGTTCTCAGCTGGATCTGCTTCTGCACCGCTTCTGTCAGCTGCAACTCGTAGCCACGGCGAAAGTCGGAGCAGGTGAATGTCGGAACGTGAACTGTCCGGACATCCGCCGCATAGGGAGCCCCGACTGTGTACCCGCACCCGCTGACGCCGATCAGCCCGAGTGCCCAAACGCCGAGTCGGAGAATCGCCGACCGGCGTGAGTGGGGTCTCGTTGATGACGGAGGTGCAATCACGGGTTCTCAGTCAAATGTGGCTCGTCCCGCTGAAGCCGATTCGATTCGCGAACGTCGCGAACCGCTGGGTGGCTGTTCCTCGGATTCCTCGGTCTCTTCCGCCTCTTCGGCAGGCTGCTGGATTCTGGAGGGGCGCTCGGTGGCCTCTTCCTCGGCGGGCTCATCGGTTTCCTCAGCGGGAGGATCTTCCTGAACCTTGCGGAAGTTCCAGTTCAATCCGGGGAAGAAGCCCGGCTT